>CAMKTL010000044.1:0-31326 GCA_946415675.1 uncultured Fibrobacter sp. | reverse complement strand
ACTTGCTTAGCAAGCACAACGATTTTAAGACTCATAATACTATAGTGTTTTAATTTAACGGTTAATTGAAAATCCTGCTACTCTGCAAAATTTTACGAGCTATAAAATAGAATTTTTATTGAGCGTCATTCCGCCCCCCGAGCTGGAACTTCCCATTTCATTCGTAAATTGTATGTAATGAATTTGTAATAAAATGATAAGAAGTAAGCTCGCCGAAGGGCGGGGATTAAAAAAAAGGCGGCCAATGCCGCCCCATAATTTTTAAAGGTTTACTTTAAGTCACGGATTTTTGCTTCAGGAAGCCCTGTAACTGCAGAAATCTCTGACACAGAGAGCTTTCCTTGTTTAAGCATTTTCTTCGCGATATCTATTTTTTCGCCATACCTTGCTGCAGCTCGGTCGAAATCACTCATATCTACAGTCATAAGATACCTCGAACTGAAATTACATAATTTCACCTCGTTTTGCAAGAGCTTGAACACGGGGTCGTTCGCGAATTCGCTGAAATCAGCCTCGCGGTTAAGGGCGTCAATAGCGCGTAGCCATTGGGCCAGGCGACAGTTGTCACCGATGTAATCCTTTGCGTTCTTGATAAACTTTGCCACTTCAACCAGCGTCACGGTCTGCTTGTCAAAATAAACTTCCTGTTCCTGATTTTTCAGTTGCACTGTATGGCGGTAATTTGGTGATTTTGCAAAAGCGTCAAAGAACTGAAAACTGACCACATGTAAGTTTTCAAGTTGTATAATTTCGCCTTGCTTTACCATGTTGTTTGTGAGGCGAGCCACATAAAGAACCAGACGGTCTTTAAACAAAGAATAACTGTCTTCGTGTTGGACTTCAATCGAAATGCGGTCGCGCGGATTTTTCTCGCCACGTTCATTCGTCAGCAAAATGTCCGGTTCGACACTACGATAGCCAAGTTCCCCGGGAATGTATGGGTTCACGAGTTTTGGATTCGCGATGCGGTCGGAACCAATCAAGCCAAGCGCCGCATTCACAAGATCCGTGGTGAGCGTCAGGTTCTTTTCGCTGGCAAGAATTTTCTTGATGCAACCATCGTTATAGAAATACACATTCCTGTGTTCGTACTTCTTGACGAACGCATCGATATCTTGCCCCTTTTCTTTTACATCTTTGAGTTTTTTGAGAAATCTTGCGAATTCTTCTCTAGTCATTATATTTTTTCCGCTAATTGCGGGAAAGCCACCCGCAGTTTGGCAAATAGAGAGTTTCCCTATCATTTATTATACACGCTTTTTTGGGGCGGTTTTACGCACCTTTCTTTGTAAAAAGAATTTTTCGCTTTGGCGGAGAACGCGATTGCACACAGCCGTCTTGTAATCGATATTCTCGTCAACGAAAGGCTGGATCGGAAATTATTGTAAGAATTGGGCAACGGATTTGCTATTGCTACGTGATGTAGTCACCTGCGTCGAGGCTTGTGTGGCTATTGAAAGTCTGTGCTGAAGTGTTGGGCTTGAGGATGTACACCCGACTGTTCACGATGGGGGGGGCGTCAAGTCTGAAGAAAGGGCTATGTAGATTGACAATATTCTGCATACCTACGTTTAGTACGCATTTTGTAAAACGGAGAAAAAATTTTAGATTGAATTACGGAGGCTCCACCATGATTACAATTCCGCAAAACGTAGCAGAAGTGATAGAAGCATTTTTTTATATTACCTATTTTATTTTTGGTGTAAAAGGGTGGTTCAATTTCCTTGATTCAAGGGTACCTAAATTACCGCGATTTGCAAATAATTTAGGTATGTTCATAGCTCCGCTTCCTTTTGTTTTATTGATCGCATCTATAAACTCTTTCCCAAATTATACTTTCTCCGTGGTTTCTATATCCATACTTCTTTTTTCTACAGAATGGTTCTTTATTCATAGAAGTTTACTTTCCGAACGAAGTGTTCATAAGCCTAAGAAGCCCATTCGTTGATTCCTTCTTTTCAGGTGCGTTATTAGACCAGTCTCTTGATGTTTGGCTATCTAGCCTAAGGGGGTTGCCCTTAAGAACCTTGGTTTAATGGTTTTCTGCAAAACTTTGAAAGTAGAAAGTTGTATGATACAGAAAAGTATATATATTTCAGAAAACGAAGTATAGTAAATAGAAAGTAACGTTAAAATAGAAACGAACTTATTCACAGAAATCTTTAAAAATGGTGAATTTGTGGAGTCTAAAATGAATATGGAAAAAGACAATAACATCAAGTATACGGCGTGTAAAGCATGTCGAGGTACAGGCGGCAAATTCATATATGCTTCAAAAAAGAAAAAAGGCCGTACACAAGTTGTTTATGAACCTTGTAGCGTATGTAAAGGTGAAGGAAAAATAGAGGATCATCGTACCAGAGATGAGATTTTAGATGATTGGCAATACGAGAATGATCTTTGGATTAATTGCGAAGACTGTGATGGGGATGGTTATATCTGTGATGATAATGAAAATGAGATTGTTTGCCAAACATGTGAAGGATATGGAGTTGTTAAAGATGAACGATCTCCAGAAGAAAGAGAATACGAAAAAATTGAGGAAGAAAAAAGAAATTTCGTAAGTAATTTACGTAAGCAAAATTTAGAAGATGATTTGGATTTTTACGGTGACCACAAAGAGAAAGAGCTGATTAAGAATTTAGAAAACGAAATACATTCGCTTAAGCAGTGTGTAGAGAAATCGAAAAAAGAAAATTCGCTTCTTCCAGAAATAATCTTTTTGGCTGTGCTTGTAATGCTTTATATAAACTATAATTCCTATAAAAATGTTAAAGAAGACATTCAGTCCTTAAATAAAGCTATTTATACAATTAATAAAAACATAGAATATATTGACAACAGATTAGAAAAATTTACCAAGAAGAAAAATTATTAAGTGCATCGACTATAAAAATTCGTTTAAGTGAAGCTTAAAAAATGGGTGTAAGATGGTGGAAATAAATACAGCTGTCATATCAGAAATAAAAGATATCATTCAGCCTAGTTACGATCGACTTTGTCGAGGACAGTCAGATAAAGATTGGGCTTTGGATTGCTCTTTTTTTAGAGATAGAGCGGAAAAATATATAACGTGTGAAGAGTTGTTTGGCAAAACTTGGAATCAATCGGACGAAAATCCTCGTAAAACGACATTCCCACAAACTTTAGATAATAACGCAATAAAATTTTTCCCTCATTTGGGCTTGCTTGTACAATTGCAGCAAAATCATGTTAACCCAACACCTTTATTAGACGTTTCCTATGATGTTTACATGCCGTTATTTTGTGCATGTGGAGAGGGAAAGAAAAATATGGATAAAGATGAAAAAATTTTTGTTATTGAGATGCTTGATGATTATTCAGGGATGTCTGATGGCTTGGATAATTCTGAAATGCAGATTCTGGATAATCAAAACATTCCAATTTTCAATAATAGGATGCAAAAACAAGCTGGTGCTATGATAAAAACATGTATGATTGTAAAATGGAAAATGTGTTTTTGCGATATTTCAAAAGCTGGAAATAAACGAGTTACTGAATATGTAATTCCCAAAGAATTAAAGCCTGCAATTCTAAAAAATTTGGCACAGGAATTAAATGTGATTGATTTGGGTAAATATTTTTATGACAAAGATAAATGGGAAGAATCGCTTTAGTTCCCTTTAATCATTTTTGCCGATTCACGCAAAATTTAGAAAACACGACTTTTTTATAAGAGAATATGTGTTATGAGAGAAACCGAAAGGTACGCTACGGCACGATGCCGTAAAATGTATTTGTCGTTTTTTTTTGCGATTTTTGCATCGTTGATATCGATTTTTTCAGAATAGGCAATCACTGCTTGCCTAATCTTTCCTAGCCGTAGTTGTTGAGTAAAAAAATGCATCGTTTTGCTAACAGTTGTTGACAAAATAAGCAACAAGCAGTTACTCCTCTTGTTTCGATAAAATCCTTTTGATATATTATAGACACGCCGGTTTATTAGAGCGTTGCCGGGCTTTCACCTGTTTAGTGTTAGCTCCAGAGTTAATATATTCATCTTTAGAATAAGGATAAGGCTATGGCTATTCGTTGCAAACCGGCATGGTATCCAAGTAACAAGCATATCGTGGTTCCTCCATCACAGGTTGAAAGAGTCATGAAATACCTTAGGGGCGAAATGAAAGTCCCGGTGGTTGACCGTCCGATAACATATAAGTCATCTGCCAAATAAATTGATGCTTGACGCAAATCATTTTTCTTTACTTCCTTGCACAAAGGAAGATATTTCGACTATTGCCTCTCTTCCATGTTCATTGCTGTGTGGCGAACATATTGATGGGCTGATATGCGATCGTCGCTACTTCACCATTTCCACGTAAATTCCTTTAGGCAAGTCGGGCAGAGTGCCGTTCGCGTTTCGCTTTCCGACGGGTTTGCCGAGCGCATTGAAAATCATGTTCCCGGGCTTGCCGCGGCGCGCTTTCTCAATATTGCGGATGATGGTCGTACCGCCTTCGATTGTCACCTTGATTTCGAAGGTGACTTGCTTGCTCCCATAAACGACAGCTTGTCGCACGGTGAATGTGTCCCCGGCTTTGACTTTGTTCGGCATGTGGCCGATTTTTGTGGTCATGGTCGTTAAATCGACGTTTGAGAATACGATGCTTGAGCCGTTCACATCCCAGGCGACGATTTTGCCGTCGGCGTCAAACCAGTGTCCGGTGCCTTCGCCGGTGGTGCGGCTGTTGAGCGTTCCGTTGGGCTCCACTCCGTAGAATTCTACTTTGTCTTCGATTTCTGTCCGTTTGATGCCTAAAATTTTGGCGACTTCGCTGCCGTTCAGGTCAAGCGTTACGGGCGCATAGTTGTCGCTTATCGGGAGCGTCGCTTCAAGTGCAATTTTTTGTACCGTTATTTCGACGGAACTGCTAGAAGTTTCTTGCTTCGGTGCGCTGGATGAACTTGACGACGGTGCATCGGCGGAACAGTTCCCGCCAATGCAGAACGTGAGCGTTTCGCTCGGCGTTCCGATGTCGGTGATTTTGAGGCCTGTTTGGGAACCGTTGTACCAGCGGATGGCTGGGTACTTGTCGTCAGAGAATTCGGAGTAGGTTCCGCTTTTGAAGAATGCGTTTGCATCGCTACCTGGATTTGGCCACTGGTCGGCAACGTTATCGTTGGATTTGCCAGCGGCATTGGCGTGTACTACCCTTAAAGTTAGTTTATTTGATGCTGAGTTCCCGTCTATCGAAAAATCGTAATGTTGCATCAGGAGCCCGCTGCCTTTGAGCACCTTGTTGCGGCCCGTATTGCGCACGTATGACCATACGAGCCCTTCCTTGTCGGGTCTTGCTGCGTTTTTGTAACGGTAGCAAACTTCATTTGGCTTTGTGGTTTCAAGGCTCACGTCGTTGCTGGTTACATCTACGAACGGAATCCAGCCCTGGTCCGCACGGTAAAAATCGTTGATGGCGACCGGGTTCAAGTCGTTTGCGCGGTTGCCCATGGTGCAGTAGTCGCCGTACCAATAGAGGTCCGGCCAGCCAAAGATCATGTGTCCGCTTTCGTGCACAAAAACGTAAATGGAGAATTTGCCGGGCATGTCCGTCATCTGATGATGCGTGAGCCGGACTCCGTCACGCTTTTCGCTGGACCATCCGGAATGCGGCCAGAGACCCTGCCCCCATGTTTGTCCGGCGCCTGCATACACTATGTTTATGGCCTCGGTCGTTCCATCCTTATCGTTGTCGTAGCGAGAAAAATCTACTAACGGATCGAAGTAATTGAACACTTCTTTCATGAGCGAGTCCGACCCCGTGTAATCTTTCAGGTTTTCATACCAAGACTTTGGATGTTTTGCTCGGTACCAACCGAAAACTTCGTTCGTGAGGTCGAGTTGCCCATTGGAAACGTCAAGGTAGTAGTCGCGAACGGAACCGTTACAGCCGTCCTTGTTGAATCCTTCTTTGTTCAGCCACTCTTCGACATCGTTCACTGTGACGGGGGCGGGCTTGTCCGAGAAATCGACGAGAAGCGTGAGACTGTAGATTTTCCCCTTGGGTGCGGCGTAGTGGCTTTTCGTTTGCATCGCGTCGGTTCTTGATAAAAGAAAACTGGGCTTGTCAATGCTGAAATTGTTGAATCTGGGCCGAACTTCTTCGGGCCAGGACTCTACTCTTTTCCCTTGATACACGATGTCTGCAAAAAGCATCGTGGGGAACAGTAATAAAATGCAAAGGGATAAAGCGTTCTTTGTCATGGAGAACCAACTATCGAAACCAAACCTATTGTAAAGTATATTATTTTAAGGGAAAACGAAATTTCGCATGAAAAAAAAGGAATGAGGGCGGAACTTCTCTGTAATGTTTCTAAAAAAATGAAAAGTTTTGGTATTTTTTTTTATCTCCTCTTTTTTTGATTATATTTAGTAAAAATAAACAGTATAATCAGGAGAGTTAGTTATGCCTGGGAAAAAACTGATATTAGTAGGGGTTGTATTATCTTTTTTCTCTGTTTCTGTGGCAAAGTCGAATTACCGTCCTCCATTGCGCATTGAAAATGTGGTTTCTGACGAAGTTAGAACTTTTTTGGATACTAGTCTTTCTCAAGATTTAGATTTATTTGTTTATCAGAATAACCAACTTATTGCTTTTTCCAATAGTTCTGACGATCCCTTTGAAGTCGTTGATTTTACAACGTCGTCAAATGCCGATTTAACCATTACAATTTATAGGTTTGCGAATTCTGGTGATGATGATGTTATCTTAGGTTATAGTTTTTGGAATGACTTATAGGAGGTCTCTATGAAACGAATCAACTTCCATTCAATTTCAGTCTCGTTCTCATTAGCAGCCTTGTTGCTGTTTTGTGCGTGTTCAGATGACAGCGATTCTTCTGTAAATGCGACTTCTTTGAACACGTCTTCAGATTCGGTATTGGATTCTTCTTCGGATGTTTCGTATTCCGAAACGAAAAAAAACATCAGTTCATCTTCAGTGGTTGTTTCTTCTGAATCGGGTAGTTCTGCTGCAGACAATCCCGTTAGTTCTTCTTCTTCGTTATCTGCGGATTTCCCTACTTTTTCGAAATATTTAGCACAGTTTGTTGCTCCAGGTGAAAATACTCTTGATTTCGACAGCCATGTGATGGCTTACAATACGTTTTTTTCGATCAAATGCGAAGATGAAGTGGTGTCGTATGACGAAAGTGAAGAGATAATCCTTTTGAAAAGCATTTCCAATGAAAATATTGCAGAATGTTTCCCAAAAACAACGGAATTTTTGAACAAAAAATTTTCGTCAAAAGATAATGTAAAATTCTATGTTGTTTCTTTCAATACGGGTGTAGCTCCGTTAGCTTTTGTTTTGGATAAGTTTACAAGTGATACAATTAGTACTTCTGTTGTGAGTCCTTCTCCTGAATTAGGAAAAAATTGTTACCAAGAAACAACAGGGCCTATCGCCATCTTTTTGATAGCCGACACTGAAGGTCTTGTAAAAAAAGAAAATATTCCAATTGTATCTAAAGAAATTAAGAGTGAGATTTGGAAATGTGGTGATGGTGCTTCGCCTGATGTTGTTAAAGTATATGGAGAATGGTTTAACGACTCATTGCTTTAAATCCGTCGTGTAATTACCTCAAAATAAAAAGCTCTGCACTTTTATTGAGTGCAGAGAACTTTTGTATTTGAAATGCAACTAATAATTCTTAAAACTTGTTTTTAACCATTCCCATAAACAGCGTCTTTTTCCCTTGCGTGACGGACAGTATGACGTTCTGTTTTCCAAGTTTACGGGGAAGCGGGAACTGGTAATTCGTCCCGTCCATTCTTGTTTCGAATAAAAGTTGTCCGTTAGGCGAGAATATCCTGATATTCTTCGTTCCTTGGGCCGGCGTGATTACGTGAATCATTCCGTTCTGCGATGCGACATGGGTGCGGTACGGTGAAGCGCTTGCCGCAGCGAATACCGGATAATCGCTGGAACTGGAGGATTCTGTAGCCGAAGAAGATAGGACCATTTCGGATGAAGAAGAACTTTGTTCGGAACTCGATGATTCAACTTCTGAACTTGAAGAAGTTATTGTTGAATTGGATGACTCAACTTCCGAACTTGAAGAAACGATTGCAGAACTGGAGGATTCCGCAGCCGAAGAGGATAAAACGGCTTCGGATGAAGACGAACTTTGTTCAGAACTGGAGGATTCGATTGCAGAACTCGAAAGGACTATTTCGGATGAAGAAGATTCCAAAACGCTGCTGGACGAAGTCTCGCTTGAACTTGAGAACTCCAGAATGCTGCTGGATGAAAGCGTTGCAATCGACGAACTTGAAATCGCGGAAGAACTGGAAGATTGTGAAGAACTGGACCAAGTCGATGAACTGGATGACATTGACGATGAGGACCTGACGGTCATATCGACGTCAAAGGTGATGTATTCCTTGTCTGAAGATTCTTTGATGTTGGTGAGCGAAATATTCATGTCATCGCCGTTCCAGAAAACGAACTTGTTGAATGAGGTTACGTTTCTCGAACCGGGGAACGGGTCTGATGGCGCTGCACTTGTGCCTGTTGTGGTCACGGCTTCTTCAATATCAACGTACATGTGGCTACCATCGACATTGATTTTGCGATTAGACCATACGGAGGCTACATAGTCGATATGCCATATCAACATGCCGGATCTAGGTTGCCCGGCGTCCCAATTTTTGTTGGTTCTGTATTCGAGCAGGAACATTTCATTTGGATTTTGGGGATTGGTGACGCTGTATGCGATGTTGTCGTCAATTTTGTCCAGTTGCACTTGTCCTTTGACATTGAGTTCTGTGGGTGCGGCCATCCAGCCGACAGACATCCTTTCGAAAGCGGAGTAGAAAGCCGGTGCGCAACCTTGTACGTTATCCGAATTCGTCGGGCAGTTGTATCCGCCGTGAGCCATAATGGACCAGGAATGAGGCGTCTTTTGTTTGTTGTTGCCGCCAACATCGTATAGGTCAGGTAGGCCAAGGACGTGGCCGAATTCGTGGACGAAAGTCCCGATTCCGTTAGGGGTGCTTGTTGCGCTATTTGCTTTGTATGCTCGTCCGCCAATTTCGTTGGAGCAGGCGTAACGCTTGACGGTTGGACCGTTGCCCATTCTTTTAGTGATGGAACTAGCGTGGGGCCAAATGGATTCAACGACTCCGGAACTGGATCTTCCCACACCGGCATAAATCATATAGACAAAGTCAACGTTTCCGTCCTTGTCGTTATCGTATTGGGAAAAGTCAATGCTGTTCCACCTCAAGATAGTGTCCAATGCTTCAATCAGGGCCGTCCTTGCCATGTTGTATCTTCTGTCACTCTCAGTTCCCCCGTAATATGCACGCGTTCCGGAGATGGTGACAGGGCCGATAACATCGAATGTCGGGCGGAATGCTCCCGAAGAATTTTTGATAAAGTAATCTCTAGCGCTGCCTTGGTGGTGGAATTCGTTATAGCCTTCCTTGTTCAGCATTTCAGAAAATTGTTTTTTGGGGTCTGCATTCTTGAATTTGACATCGGAAAACTGGACTAGGATCACGACACCACGGATGTCGCCTAGAGTGAGTTTTTTGTTCGGAACGGGCATGCGCTGTATTTTTGGGAGCGCAAATTTGGGTATCCCGTATTCCAGTGCTTCGTCATCGGGGGATTCTGCCAAAAGTTTTTGATAAATTGCATCTGGGTTGAGTTTTGCTAAAAAATGTAATTCCGAGCTGCTGCGGCTGTTGGGATCGCGGGCGTAGATTCCCGAAGATTTTCCTGTTTCGTCGGCGTATGCGTAATACCCGAGAGCGTCTTTTTGTAGAATGTAGCCATCTGCGGTTTCGAGAACGCTAAAATGCTCGTCGCCCACCAAGCGGGCCAGGAGGGTTGTGCCATCAGGTTGTTTTAAAAAGAATGGTTCATAATCGGCGGGTTCTGCCATGCAGAATACGGCCCAAATCATTACGAATAGTATTATCTGGAAGATTTTCACATTCGCCTCCGTTCATCTCTTAAAAGAATTTATAATATTTTTTTACGGAAATGCGTTTTTCTTTTTATAATCATTGGGAAAATGAAAAACTTGACGTATCCATTTTTTATTACATTTCCCCCGAGAAACAACCAACTAATGACTAATAACTAGTGACCAGATTATGAAATTTAAACGTATTCTTCTCAAGCTTAGTGGCGAAGCCCTTGCAGGCGAAAAGGGCCACGGTATCGATAATGTTATCCTCTCCGACATGGCAAGCGAAATTGCGTCTATCGTCAAGCAGGGCGTGCAGGTTGCGCTCGTGATTGGCGGCGGCAACCTCGTTCGCGGCATTTCTGCTTCTGCTGGCGGCATGAACCGCGCCCAGGGCGATGCTATGGGTATGCTCGGCACCGTGATGAACGGCCTTGCCATGCAGGACGCTCTCGACAAGCAGGGTATCGATTCCGTGGTGATGTCCGCTATCCGCATGGAACCGGTCTGCGAATTCTTCGACCGACGCAAGGCTCTCAAGCTTTTGTCTGCGGGTTCCGTGGTCATCTTCTCCGCCGGTACCGGCAATCCGTTCTTTACGACGGACAGCTGCGCCGCTCTCCGCGCTATCGAAAGCGAATGCGATGTCATCATGAAGGCCACCAAGGTCGATGGCATCTACACCGCAGACCCGGTCAAGGATCCGACGGCCACCCGTTTCGATGACATCAGCTACAAGGAAGTCATCTCCCGCGGCCTCAAGGTCATGGATACTGCAGCTGTTGCGCTTTGTATGGAAAATAACATGCCCATCTTCGTTTTCAAGATGGAAAAGGGCAACCTCACGCGTGCAGCCATCGAAGGCGACCTCGGCACGCTCGTGCATTGCTAATCCTGTCTCTTTCAGTTCGGTGGTCCACATGTGATCACTGCCGAAAATTGTGCGGTTCCCAACCGGCGCGTGGCCCCACTTCGGGGTCGCTCGCGTATTATTTCTTATGTCAAGGTTTTCCTGGGGGATAAGGTGTAAAAATTTGTTCCTCGAACGATTTGTTGTTATTTTCCCAAATTTTTTTACCTATATTTCAAAATGTATAACAAGCGCTTGGATCTTTCGACTCCGGGCTTCACCCTCCGCTCAGGATGACGCAGAGGTGGACGCATTGTAGTTGGATGTCCTTTGCAAAACTATTAACTAGTAACTAAGAACTAGGAACTAAAGATGTCTGAATATTCTGAAAAAATGGACAAGGCCATCGAGGCCACCGAACGTGAATTTTCCAAGATCCGCGCTGGCCAGGCTAGCCCGGCTATCCTCAACGGTGTGCGTATCGACTATTACGGTACCCCGACTCCGATTTCTCAGGTGGCAAAGATTTCTGTGCCCGAACCGCGTATGCTCCTCGTGACGCCGTGGGAAAAGCAGCTCGTCGATACGATTGACAAGGCGATTCTCGCTGCAAACATCGGCCTTACTCCGATGAAGGACGGCAACTGCATCCGCGTGACGCTCCCGATTCTTACGACGGAACGCCGCCAGGAACTGGCCAAGCTTGCCCGCAAGCATGCCGAAGAAGGCCGCGTGGCTATCCGCAACATCCGTCGCGATGCTAACGACGCCATCAAGAAGAACAAGGAATTGCCCGAAGACGAAGTCAAGAAGCAGCAGGACGAAATCCAGAAGGCGACTGACAAGGCTATTGCCGAAATCGACCGTCTGCTCGCTGAAAAGGAAGCAGACATCCTCAAGGTGTAGTCCGGGGTTTGCGTGGCAAATCAACTTAGACATGTCGCTATCATCATGGACGGCAACGGGCGCTGGGCTCGTAGTCGCGGTTTGGAGCGTTTCTTGGGTCACCGCAAGGGGACGGAATCGACAATCGATGCTGTCGAGGTGGGTGTAAACCTCAAGCTCGAACACATGACATTGTACGTTTTCAGTTCCGAGAATTGGGGCCGCCCATCTAAAGAAGTGGATTACTTGATGAACCTTCTCATCGAGATGGTGGTCAAAGAAATTCCCGACCTTATGGCTAAAAATGTGAAGCTGACGGTGATTGGCAACATGAACCGTTTGCCCGAAAAGCCGCGTGCAAGCCTCCAGTCCGCCATCGACATGACGGCGAACAATACGGGTATGCAGTTGAACCTCGCCATTTCTTATGGTGGCAGGCAAGAGATTGTGGAAGCGACCCGTTCTATTGCGGCTCAGGTTGCCGCTGGAACGCTCAAGGTCGATGATATTGACGAAACTTTATTTGCAAAAAATCTTTATTTGAAAGGGGCTCCCGATCCGGATTTGGTTATCCGCACTGGAGGCGAATTCAGACTTTCGAACTATCTGCTTTGGCAAGCTGCGTATAGCGAATTCTATGTGACGGATACGCTGTGGCCTGACTTTACCAAGGAAGAGTTCATGAAGGCGGTGGAGTTCTTCAATACTCGTGAACGCCGCTTTGGGAAGGTTCTACATGAGTAATCTGGCTCAGCGCTTGATAACGGCTTTCATTGCCATTCCAATCGTTTTTGTTTTGTTGTGGTTCAACGATTTTAGCCGCATTGGCCTCATGTGCTTTTTGAGCGCCGTGGGTGCTTGGGAATGGGCCGGCATGGCTTGTAAAATGTACAAAGGGCCCGATACCCGTTATCTTTCGTTTGCTTCGTCATTGGCGTTGACACTCGCGTGGGCGCTTTCCAAGGGCGGCTATTTTGGCCTCCCGGCAGTGCCTTACGTTGTTGGCATGACGTTCGTTGCCGTGTTTGCGATTTACATTGGCGTCGCTTATGCGAAGGTCGAAATCGACCATCTGTTCCCGTGGCTCGTGATGCAGCTTGGCGCTCCGCTTTACCTTGGACTTTGGGGCGGCATGAACGTGCTCATGATGGGCAACGGCCAAGGCCTTGAACACTGCTATCCGTTCATTCTCGTGATGACGGCGGTGTGGCTTTGCGATACGGTCGCTTATTTCTTTGGAAAGTTTGCGGCTGGCAAGGGACCTTTCGGGCGTCACCCGTTTGCTCCGAGCATTAGCCCCAAGAAAACTTGGGAAGGTAGCGTTGCGGGCTCCATTGCGACGATTGCCTGGGTGGCGTACTGGGTCAAGTGCAGCGCCTCCCTTGCTTCTTTCGAAGTTGAATTCACTTGGACGTCCGCGATTGTCATTGGCCTCCTCATTACGGTGGCGGGCCAGGTGGGCGACCTTCTGATGTCTGCTCTCAAGCGTTGGAGCGGCACGAAGGATTCAGGTAATTTGTTCGTGGGCCATGGTGGCGTGCTCGACCGTTGCGACTCGTTCCTATTGGCGGCGCCGGCCCTGTATTTGTTCATGGATTTCCTAAAAAATATCACATAAACCCAGAAGGGGGATATATGAAGATTAAATATATCGTAGGTGCATTTGCTTTGATGATGACTATGGGCCTTGTGGCTTGTGGTGACGAGGATTCTGAAAATCCTATTACTCCGCCGAAAGAAGTTAATGACGGCCCCGGGGAAGTCGAAGCCGGTTGCAACTTCCAAAAGTCAGATAACGTTTGGAAGTACAAGTATTCCTCTTGGGGATATGTTGATATCTATACGTGGGTGGACGAGACCACGGTCAAGTACGAGTTGTACGCAAAATCTTATCACATGGAAGATGACGATACGACATACACCGATGTGAACCGAGACGAGTTCTATCTGAAGGTCTTGGGAGATTGTGAATTCTATCAAGGTCAGGAATAACGGATCGAAATGAAAAACGTAGTCCTTCTTGGTGCCACGGGTTCTATTGGCACCTCTAGTGTTGATGTCATCCAGCAGCATTCCGACATTTTCAATCTTTATGCTGTTGCTGCAAACAGTAGCGTAGAAAAGGTTGCAGAAATTGTCCGCAAGTACAATGTTGAACGCGTTTGCATGTTCAACGAAGCTGCCGCCAAGGAACTCGAAGGCGTGCTCGGCCGTAAGGTTCTTGCTGGCATGGACGGCCTTTGCGAACTTGCTGCCGACCCTAAGGCCGACATCATCATCAACGCCTTGATGGGCGCTGTGGGCTGCCTCCCGACGATTACCGCCATCGAACATGGCAAGCATGTGGCTCTTGCCAACAAAGAAACGATGGTCATGGCAGGCCCGGTCATTTGGGACAAACTTGCAGAAAATCCGAAGTCTTTCATCACGCCGATTGACTCCGAACACAGTGCCATTTTCCAGTGCCTCGAAGGCGGCAAACGCGAATCCGAAGTGGAATTCCTCGAAATTACGGCTTCGGGCGGCCCGTTCCGCGAATGGCCCATTGAAAAGTTCGAAAACATCACCGTGGCCGACGCTTTGAATCACCCGGTGTGGAGCATGGGCAAGAAGATTACGATTGACTCTGCGTCCATGATGAACAAGGGCCTTGAAGTGCTCGAAGCTCACTTCTTGTTCCACATTCCGTATGATCAGATTAAGGTTGTGGTTCACCCGCAGTCCATGGTGCATTCGCTCGTACAGTTCCGCGACGGCTCCTTGATGGCTCAGCTCGGCGCTCCCGACATGCGCATTCCTATCCAGGTGGCGCTCACATGGCCCGACCGCCTAAAGCTCGAAACCAAACGCCTCGACTTGCCGACGCTTGCAAAACTTACGTTCTTCGAACCGGACTTCAATAAGTTCCGTTGCCTTGCGCTCGCGTTTGACGCAGGCCGCCGTGGCGGTATCGTTCCTGCGATGATGAACGCCGCAAATGAAGTTCTTGTGGATCGTTTCCTCAAGGGGAACCTCAAGTTCACGGACATCCCGAAGTACGTGGAAATGGTCATGGACAAGGCCCCGAACGTGACCGGTCACCTCTCGCTTGAACAAGTGCTCGAAGCTGATAAGGAAGCCCGCCTCATGACGGAAGGCTTCTTGAAGTAAAAGGAGATGCCCGATTGTCACCCTGCACTTGTTGTCTTTGACCACTTGCGGTTGACGCTTCGCGTCAGCAATTTCGGCTCGATCATAAAATCAAGTATGCTTGATTTTGCGACACTCGCCTTGAATGCTATTCAGCGCTTACGTGGTCATGATCCGCGAATGGGGACGGGGCCAGTTTTTTAAACGGAACAACCGATGCCGGCATCCTTCGACTACGCTCAGGACAGGCTCCGGCCGGCATGACAACGAACGCATTGTCACCCCGCACTTTGCGGGGTCTGTTTTTTTCATGAAAATGCTTTTTTCCTACGAAAAAGATATATCTTTAGAAATAACTTCAAAAAGACTATCAAATATGGAAGATTCAATTACATTATCAGGGAGCGATAACCTCAAAACCGCCGATGCTAAGGCTTGGCTGCGGTTCTTGCAGGTTTTTACGCTGTCATTAGGCTCAGGGTTGATGTTGGCGGGCATAATTTTCTTTTTTGCCTACAACTGGGAACTGATGCACCGTTTTGTAAAAATGGGCATCGCCGTTGCGTTGATTCTTGCCGTTTTTACTGCGGCTATAAAAGTGAAAATGAGCGACTTCACCCGAAAAATTACGGTGTCTGTCCTGTGTGGGCTTGTGGGCGTTTTTGGGGCTATATTCGGGCAAGTGTATCAGACCAATGCTGACTCTTACGTGTTTTTTCTCACGTGGGCATGCTGCATTTTGGCATGGGTGTATGTTGCAGATTTCTACCCGCTTTGGGCGATTTTTATTGTGCTTGTGTCGATGGGCGTAATTCCGCTTTTCCCTGATAAAGATTGGTTTCTGACGCTGCTTATGCTCTATGGTGCGGCTTGGATTGCGTTCTTTATTTTTGCTCCAAAATATCTGCTGAATTTGTCTGCTCCGCCGTCTTGGTTTATTAGCAATATGTTTGTGATTGAATTTGGTATGGCGGTGTTTGTTGTGTGCCTTGTGATTTTTCGTGAAACGGATATGCTTAATGGCGGAATAACTGCGTTTAATCTTCTGATGGCTTTGGTCGTAACAGTTGCTACAATATGGTATTCGCTGAGGCAAAAAAATATATGGCTATATTCAATGTTGTTCGTAGGTGCGCTGATTGTGCTGGAATGCGTGTTTATCAAATGTCTCACACATGAATTTGGTGGACTATTGCTTCACTTGATACTGAGTACAGCAACCACAATAGGAGCCGCTTTTGCTATTGCAGTACAATACCAAAAGTGGAAAAAAGAAAAATCTGAAACGTCAACAAATCAATCGGTAATTGACAATGGAAAATAACAGCCATAAATCTAAACATTTGCCTTGGCCCTTGTTGATTGTGATGGGTTTGGGTGGAGTAATCATTGCCGCACTGTTGGTTGGCATGGTGGCGATTAATGTGCGTGACAACAAGATTGTGTACGTTGTGTTTTCGGTAATTACGATTATTTTAGCAATTGCGGTTTCGCGAAGCGATGAGTCAGAGGACAAAGAAGTAAAATCGCTGTTGGCATCATATCCGCTGTTTATCATCGGCTTTACATTCGGGTATATCGCGGGAATCGATTTCTTGACGCAGACTCTGGTGCTGCAATTTGTGGTAGCCCTTTTATCATTTGCGCTGAGCAAGATTCATTTATGCCGGCAGATGCTGCTCTGTTATGCTTCGGTAGTACTGCCGTTCATTTTCTTCTCGTATTTTGACCATTTATTCTCTGGTCGTGCCATGAAAGATGGCAATATCGAAATGTCCTGTTTTGCGATTATCGTTGCCTATATGGGTATATTTGCCGCGACCATCAAAGATAATTGGTTTGCCTCGACCGCGATTGGAGATTATTTGAAAACCATCAGGTTTGCGACCGCCGCTGTATCAGTAGCGCTTTTATGGTTTATTCACAGAGACAATACTGCTTTTGCAATATTTTTTGCAATAATCAGTTTCGTTATTGCCTGTATCTTGCTGCGTAAATATGTTACGGGCAAAAGGCTGATCGAGGGGTATGTGCTTGCACTGCTATGTTGTGCATCTACGGCTGCGTATCCCGCGATGGCTCTGCCGATTACGGGAATGCTTTTATCGTTTTGGCTTCTCGACTATGTGTGCTTGGTTATCTTTTCTGTAGCGTTTATATGTGGAATATCGTTCTTCTATTACGATTTACAGATGTTGCTGATAAACAAGTCGTATCTGCTGATGGCTTCGGGAGCGTTATTCCTGCTGGCGTTTTACTACATTAAGCGAGTGACCAAATGAGCAAAAAGTATAAAATTGTATTGGCCGCCAACCTGATATTGGTACTTGCGTTCTTTGCCTTTTCGGTGATACAAAAAGAAACGCTGATTGGCAAAGGCACTGAGGTTTTGCTGCGCCTTGCGCCCGTCGATCCGCGTTCACTTATGCAGGGCGACTATATGGCGTTGAATTATCAAATTTTGCGCCAGATTGACTACAAATCTAAATCCGGTTACGTCGTGGTAAAAGTGGGCAGCGACAGGGTGGCGGAATTTGTACGCTTTCAGGACGGTAAGGATGTGAACGATGGAGAACTTATAGTCCGTTATTCGAGACATAAGGGAAGGTTGACTATCGGAGCGGACAACTACTTTTTCCAGGAAGGTTCTGCAAAAAAGTTCGAAAATGCCAAATATGGCTTGCTAAAAGTAGATCCCGATGGCAACAGCATCCTCGTTGGATTATGCGATAAAGATGGGCGATTGATTGAGTAGAGGTGATTTTATTTAGTTTATAGAATAAGATTTTTTCAAGAGATGTCTGTTATGAAATTATTCGCTACAATTTTTTTGCTGAGTCTTTTTGTTTTATCCTCTTGTGGTAATGATGAGGGCGTATCCGTTTTTGATGAGGATGATTTATCATCTAGTGTGATTGTGCAATCGAGCAGTACAAAAGCTACCTCGTCAAAATCTTCAAGTTCCCGTAAAGGAAAATCGAGTAGTAGCGCTAAGTCTAGCAGCTCTGTAAAATCTAGTAGCTCAAATAAAGTAAAAACCAGCAGTTCTAGCAAAGTTAATTCAAGTTCAAGTGAGAAAAAAGCCTTAAGCAGTTCTGGATACGGCTGCAAGAATGGCGGTACCGATACTTGCGAATATGGAACTTTGACCGATAATCGTGATGGCAAGATTTACAAGACCGTAATCATCGGAACTCAGAAATGGATGACTGAGAACCTTAATTATGAATCGGCGAACAGCTATTGCTACAAAGATAATGCGGATAACTGCGTAAAGTATGGTCGTCTTTATTCTTGGAGTGAGGCAATGGACAGTGCAGGAGTTTTCTCTGCAAATGGCAAGGGCTGTGGATTTGATGAAGTCTGCGTGAAGAAATACCCATTGCGTGGAATTTGCCCAAGTGGCTGGCATTTGCCGACTGAGGAGGAATTTAACGAACTACTCAGTTTTGTAAAAAGGCCCGAAGACCTTAAATCTACTAGTGGCTGGTTTAAAGATGTTAATGGCTCGGATGCCTATGGCTTTTCGGCATTTCCTTTTGGTTCCGGATATATTTCAGATGACGGTAGTATGGAATATGGTACAGATGGTTTATCAGCATTGTTCTGGAGCTCAACAGAGTCCATTTATGAAAGTGAAGAGGCTTCTGCTCTGTATCTGGGTTATTACGATTTTAGCATATGCGAGAAAGAGTGTGGTAACGATTGCGATATGGATGTATGCTATAGATTCCATTTGGGAACAGAGAATGTGGGCAAAAAAAGTGTTTTCTCTGTTCGTTGTGTTCAAGACGAGGTGGGTGACTTGGTATGGACCGACACTTCTGTTTATAACTCACAATATTGGTATTGGTTTGAATCGAAGGAGTCTTTCTTGAATCCGAATATTGCGTATGACAGCATAGTGGATAAACGTGACAATAAAGTTTATAAGACTGTGAAAATTGGAGACCAGGTGTGGATGGCGGAAAACCTGAATTATTTTGATAGCAGTTTGACCGAAAATAGCTCGTGCTACAAACAAAATGTATCTAGATGCGATGTGGCGGGGCGCCTTTATACCTGGAGTGCAGCGATTGATAGTGCGAATACATTTAAAAACATTAATTGTGACCAAGATGGAGACTGTACTCTGGCATATCCTGTACGAGGAATTTGCCCTAGTGGCTGGCATTTGCCGGCGCGGGAAGAATTTGAAACACTTTTAACTACGGTGGGCGATTCCAGTATTGTAGGGAAAAAACTTTTGTCCTCATGCGGTAGGCCTGAAAAATGCATAGGAACAGATGATTATGGCTTTTCTGCATTTCCTGCAGGGTACAGATGGGGTAACGTCGGTTACGACCTTGTGGGGGTCAATGCGTTTTTTTGGAGTTCTACCGGAGAATTCAATGGAAGTAAAGCATATTATATGCTTTTGACCAACAAGAATGGTTTTAAAGGCGTGGAAATTAGCAGGAATCCGGTGTTTTTTAGTTTTTCTGTACGTTGCCTAAAGGACTAGCGCTCCGGTTGTAAACCATAACAATAAAAATTAGTTTACATTAAGATTTGAAATTTATTATGAGCTTAGATTAATGTAAAACGTTCCTAATTGCAGGAACGTTGTTGATTGGAGTGGCTATGAAAAAAACAATGATAGCGGTTGGAATGACCGCGGTTCTTTCGTTTGCACAATGGGGCGGCGGATTCGGTGGGCCTCAAGGTAGTGGCGGTGTGCCAGATGCCGACAAAACGGCCGACGTGAACTACGTAGGTGACGGAAAAACCTATCATACGCTGGACATCTACATTCCTAAGCAGGCTAAGGATTCATATCCGGTGGTCATCCATACTTACGGTAGCGCCTGGAGCAGCAATAACATGAAAGGCTCTGCAGATTTGAGCACCATCTGCGCGGCTTATGTCAAGGCGGGCTATGCTGTGGTGACTCCGAACCACCGTGCTGCAAATGATGCCAAGTATCCGGCGCAGCTGCACGACATCAAGGCCGTGGTTCGCTTTGTCCGCGGCAATGCGGCCAAGTACAAGTTTGACACGAATTTCGTGGCCGTGTCTGGGTTCTCTTCGGGCGGTCATCTTTCGAGCCTTACGGCGACGACTTGCGGTTTGAAAGAAGGCAAGTCCGGCTCGGTGACGGTTGACCTTGTCGGCGACCTCGGTGAATTTACGTCTTTCAGCAGCTGCGTTGACGGTGCTGTGCTCTGGTCTCCTCCGACCGATATTTACACAATGAATCCCATCAGCATGGGCGGCTCCGGAACGATGGAAGGTGCCTTTATCGGTGTAGAACGCGAAGGAAACAAGGACAAGTGGATGGTCGCGAGTTCTCCGTACTACGCAAGCGACGACGACCCGCCGGTAATCCTGTTCCACGGTACGTCCGATAATGTCGTGAACATTGAACAGAGCCAGGAACTTTACGATTCACTAAAGCATCACAACGTGGTGACGGAATTTGTTAAGGTGTCGGGTGGTTCCCATGGCGGCGACAAGATGAACTCGACGGAGAATTTGAACAAGGCGGTCGCCTTCTTGGACAAGGCTCGCGAGACAAAGAAAGCTGCAGTGAAGCCTGCGGATTCTACTGCGGTAGCGGATACCTCGAAAAAGGATACCGTGGTTGCTGATACGTCAAAAAAGGACACTACGGTAAAAGATTCTACCGCAAAGGATTCGACGCTCGCCTTGCCTTTGCTTTCTGGCCGTTCTTTTGGGGTCGAAATCCATAGAAATCGGTTGCTAGTTCGTGGTGAATCAGAAGCATTCCGCTATACGATTGTCTCTGTCAACGGTTCCCGCAAGTTTAGCGGTGTTTTCCGCAAGGAACTTGACCTGTCGGCCTTGCCGGTCGGCATGTACGGAATCAAGGTGAAATCGTCTTCGGGTGTGACGAATATCATTCGATTCGTTCGAAAATAGCGTATTGGGTACAGTTGTAACCAGATTGTCCAATAAAAAATGGGCAATCTTTTTTTTTTAGGGTAGATTATGTTTGGTGATTTTCACAAGGAGTGTCTTTTATGTCTAAGTTCGGCTTGAAACAGCATATTTCAATCGCTGTTGCGGCGTTCTCGCTAGCTTCGTCTGCATTTGCGGCGACGGCCTATATCAACCAGGTCGGCTACCGCACGACGGATCCGAAGGAATTTACATTGTTTGAGGGCTCGGGCGATGTCGAGATTGTCGATGCAACCGGAAAGAGCGTTCTCACGGTGACGCCGAAGGCCGCGTCCGAATGGAAGCCGAGTGGACAGACCGTTCAGCTAGTCGATTTTTCAGGATTGACTGTTCCCGGTACTTACAGCATCAAGCAGGGCGGTCAGGTTCTGCGTAACGACCTGAAAATTGCGGACAAGCCGTTTGAAGATGTCGCCAAGGCCGCTTTGAAGTGGTACTACTATCAGCGTGCCTCGATGGCTTTGGAAGAACAGTATGCGGGCCAGTGGGCACGAGCGGCTGGACACACGAACGAGACTGTGGAATTTCACAAATCCGCGGGAACGGGAACGATGCAGTCAAGCAAGGGCTGGTATGATGCGGGTGACTTTGGTCGCTACATCGTGAATTCCGGCATTACCACTTACACGCTCATTTCGCTCTACGAACATTTCCCGGATTACTTCAAGACGCTCAAGTGGAACATCCCTGCCGAAGGAAATTTGCCGGATTTGCTCGCTGAAATCAAGTGGAACTTGGACTGGATGCTCACCATGCAGGCGGAAGATGGCATGGTTTATCATAAGTTGACAACGCTCCAGTTCCCAGGTGACATAATGCCTGCGGATGATAAAGCTAAGCTTTATGTTGTCGGAAAAGGCTCTGCGGCTACACTGGACTTTGCCGGTGTAATGGCTGCCGCCTATCGTGTGTATAAGCCATTTGATGAAGCGTATGCGAACAAGTGTCTTGAAGCAGCCAAGAAGGCTTACGCTTGGGGTGCTGCAAATCCTAATATGATTTTCAACAACCCGAGAGATGTGGGTTCGGGCACGTATAGTGACGGTAAATTGGATGACGAAATGATGTTCGCCCGTATGGAACTCTTCATTTCTACGGGAGATGAGTCCTACAAGCCGACTCTTAATGCAAACGAAACGAGTATTATTCCTGCATGGCCGGAAATGTATGGCTTGGCTGTGTATGGTGCCGCAAGCCATCCGACAGAAACGGGTGCGGAGGCCGCAACTGCAAAGACTATGCTTACGGATATTGCCAGTGAGTATGCGTATATCGCCACAAAAGGTTTTGGCGTCGTGATGTCTAGCGAAGACTTTGTTTGGGGCTCGAACGCTGTCGCGGGCAATCAGGGAGTGTTCCTTCTTCATGCTTATTACGTGACGGGAGAACAGAAATATTATGAGGCCGCCAAGAAGGTCTTGGATTATTTGCTCGGCAAGAACCCGCTTGATATGTCCTTTGTGACTGGATTTGGTACAAAGTCTCCGATGCTGCCGCACCATCGCCCAAGTACGGCTGATGGCGTTGAACCGCCTGTCCCGGGAATGCTCGTAGGTGGCCCTCAGCCGGGTGGCGAAGATATCGGAAAAGATACCTGGATGTGCAAGGACTACAGAACGGGTAAGACAAATGCAACTTCTTATATCGATGACCGCTGCAGCTATGCGACGAACGAAGTGGCTATCAACTGGAACGCTCCGCTTGCATACCTCGCTGGCGCACTTGAAGCCTTGAATGCCGGTTACGCTCCGTCATTTGCTGCCGACGGTGTGGCGAAAGGTGGTACCTCGGCGCTCAGGCCGTTCTCTTCTAGAACGCCTGTAAGCACAAACAAGGCCGTCCGCCTCCGCTTTGCAGACCAGAAAGTGTTCATCGAAAAGAACGGTAAAAGCTTTGACTTGAAAGGTCACCGCATCAAATAGAACTAATAATCACACCTACCTAAAAAAATCCATATTCATAGAATGCAAACGGCGCCCTACCCGGGACGCCGTTTTCCGTAGTGTTGATTCATCTTGAGTGAACCGTAGCCGTGTTGCTCCGGCCATTGTGACGGGGTCGGTTCCTTTGCTAAAACACTTGCTACAGTTTTCTGCGAAATAACGCAACAACGGGTGGGATAACCATCAAAATGGCTCTATATTATATGCGCTAGGTAATAGCCATTTTTAGTGCGAGGATGTTTGTGAAAAATTATGCTTTAAAGCCTGTGGTGCTAGCCACGCTCGTTGTCTCCCAAGCGTTTGCGGCGACCGCCTACATCAATCAAATCGGATACCGTCCGGGAGATTTCAAGGAACTTGCTCTTGTCGATGCGAACGGCAATGTGGATTTCGTGAATTCCGCTGGCCAAGTTGTGCTCTCCGTCACACCGAAGGCTGCCTCTTTTTGGGATGCTAGCGGCCAGAATGTCCAGCTCGTCGATTTCTCGAAACTCTCCGAAGCGGGCAAGTACAGTATCAAGGTAGGCGGCAGTGTTCTCCGTTCCGATCTTGTGGTGAAATCCCAAACGTACGAAGAAATTTTCAAGGCGGCCATCAAGTGGTTCTACTATCAGCGCGCGTCTATGGCGTTGGAACAGCAGTATGCAGGCAAGTGGAGCCGTGCTGCGGGCCATACGAATGCGACTGTTGAACTTCACAATTCTACAGGTGCTTCGGGAACAATCAATTCAAGCAAGGGCTGGTACGATGCGGGCGACTATGGCCGCTATATCGTGAACTCCGGCATCACGACATACACGCTCCTTTCGCTGTATGAACATTTCCCGGCGTATTTCAAGACGCTCAAGTGGAACATCCCCGCCGAAGGCTCGCTCCCAGATTTGCTTGCCGAAATCAAGTGGAATCTCGATTGGATGCTCACCATGCAGGCTAACGACGGCGGCGTTTATCACAAACTCACTTCTCTAGGTTTCCCGGGCGATGTGATGCCGGCGCAGGATAATTCCAAGCTTTATGTTATCGGTAAAAGTACGGCGGCCACTTTTGACTTTGCTGCAATAATGGCGATGGCGTCTCGTATCTATAAACCGTTTGATGCAACTTATGCAACCAAGTGCCTCGATGCAGCCAAGAAGGCTTTTGCTTGGGGACAACAGCATCCGAACCAGAATTTTACAGCGAATCCTAGCGGCGTTTCGACGGGCTCGTACGAAGATTCGACACCGAATGACGAAAAAGTTTTAGCCGGTACGGAACTGTTCATTACGACTGGCGATGCTTCGTATAAGCAGTCGGGCTCGACGGAATACATTTCGTACTGGGGCGACGTTATGGGACTTGCAACATACGAAAAGGCAACGCACCAGACGCAGTTCGGTGGCGATGCGAACGAAGCCAAACAGAAAATTTTAGGTACGGCGAATGAGTTCGCCAATCGTGCAGAAAAAGGTTTTGGCGTTGTCATGGCAAAGGATGACTTTGTATGGGGTTCCAACGCAGTCGCATCTAACCAGGGCGTATGGCTTTTGCATGCCTATTACCTCACTGGTGAACAGAAATATTACAAGGCTGCGGTCAAGGTTCTCGATTACCTGCTCGGCAAGAACCCGCTCGATATGTCGTTTGTAACCGGTTACGGCTCGAAATATGCGAAACACCCGCATCATCGCCCGAGTACATCGGATAACGTAGAAGAGCCGATTCCGGGAATGCTTGTGGGTGGTCCGCAGCCGGGTGGCGAAGATGTTGGCCCCAAGGCGGAATGGAAATGCGATGACTACAGAACGGGGCAGGCGGCAACTGCCTACATCGACCAGCAGTGCAGTTATGCCACAAACGAAGTCGCTATCAACTGGAACGCACCTCTCGCTTATCTTGCGGGCGCCATTGAAGCGCTCAATGCGGGTCACGCTCCTGATTTTGCGGTTTCCGGCGTTGCCAAAAAAGATGCTCCTGCATCTAGTTCTTCCGAACAAAAGAGCAGTTCCTCGGTGGCCTCCAGCTCGTCGGTTGTGTCGAGTTCTTCTGTAGCTTCGAGTTCCGCGACGGTGCTGTCTTCTTCGAGCGTGCCGCAGAGTTCATCGTCTGCAAAGCAGGGCGTGTCTTCGAGTTCCTCTGCAACCGCCGTTTCTTCCAGTTCGCATGCCTCGGACGCCATTCGCGTAGTACCGATTGATCGCAATGGCCAAAGCAATCAGCCACGTCTGCGCTTCGATGACCAGAAACTCTTCATCGAAAAGAACGGCAAGCGCTTTGATTTGAAAGGCCATAGAATCAAGTAAGTTTTCTCATATTCATAGAATGCAAAGCGGCGTTTCCATTTTGAAATTGGGAGCGCCGTTTTTTACTAAATTAGTTGTATGATGTCGAGTGTATTGAACAATTTGTTGATGTTTGTTCTTGGCCTGTTGGCCTTGAGTTTCCTTGTGACGATTCATGAACTTGGCCATTTTCTGGTCGCCAAATGGAATAAGGTTAAGGTCAATACTTTCTCGGTCGGCTTTGGCAAGAAACTTTTTCGCTTTAAGAAAGGGGAAACGGAATACTGCATTTCGGCAATTCCCTTTGGCGGTTATGTGGCTATGGCCGGCGAAAATCCTGACAGCATCGAAGAAGGCGCAACTCCAAGCGAAAATGATTTTTTGGGAAAGTCTGTGGGGGCTCGTGCCGCGATTGCATTTGCAGGGCCGTTCGTGAATATTGCTTTTGCCTTTATCCTCTTGATTTTCCTTTACATGGTCGGTGTTCAGGAACCTGACAGCAAGAACCTCATTGTAGGGTTTATTGCAAAGAATTCATCTGCAGAAATTGCGGGGATCCAGCCGGGCGATACGATTACAGCGATAAACGGCAAGGCTACTCAAGGCTGGGACGATTTCCGCGAACAGATTGGCGTAAGTCTCGGTGCGGACGTGACGCTTGAAGTGCATCGCGGTGGCGAACCTCTCGCTATCAAGGTTATCCCGCAAGAACTTGTGATTCCTGCAGCGGATTCGACGTCGGAACCCATCAAGATGGGCATCGGCGATATCGGTATTTATCCGCGCAACCGTGTCATCGTGCGTTTGCCGCCAAAAGAAGGCTCCGCGGCCGAAAAAGCGGGAATCATGCGCGGCGATACCATCTTCGAAATCAACGGAGAACATATTTCCCGCTACGAAGACGTTGTACGCCTTATCGACGGTTCCAAGGGTGCCGAAGTTAACGTGACGCTAAAACGTGATGGTAAAAGCGTTAACGTAAAAATGACTCCTGCCTACAGCGAGGAATTCGACCGTTACATTGTCGGAATCCAAATGGGCTACGTGATGTTCAGCGAAACGCATCTTGTGCGTCGTGGCCCGATCGAAGCGTTCGAAAAGACGTGCGCAACCAGCTGGAAAATGACGACGAGTATTTTCCGCTACTTCCAGCGTTTGTTCAAAGGCCAAGTCAAAGTCGAAGCGTTCTCCGGCCCGGTTTCCATTGTCGCTGTCATGGGTAACGTGTGGATGAGCGGTTTCCAGGATTTCTTGATGCTGCTCGCTCTCATCAGCATTAACTTGGGCGTAATGAACCTCTTGCCGCTCGCGATTACCGACGGCGGCCTCCTCATGTTCCTTGCGATTGAAAAAGTGCGCGGCAAGCCTTTGAGCTTAAAAACGCAAACGGTTATCCAAAATGTCGCAGCCGCATTTTTCATCAGCTTCTTCGTGTTCATCACCGTACTCGATTTCGGCAAACTTTCGTTGTTCTTGAAGTAGCGTGTTGGGCGTCATCCTGAGCGAAGTGCGTAGCACGGAGTCGAAGGATCCAGTGCAGTTATTGAACGCGTAGCGTGCGAAGGATCTATTTTAGCCGCTTAATATTGTAAAAATAGATTCCCATGATGACCGAAATCGTGAGAATCCAGCTTATGGGATAAACTACCATCAGCGAGGCGAACGAGTTGTATTTGGGGAACACGAAAATTACCCAAAGAATGCGGATGCCGCAGACTCCTACCATACAGGTGAGCGCCGGTGCCAAGGATTTGCCCATTCCAGAAAGTGCGCCCGAAAATACATCCAAGAAAACATTAATTACTAGAAGCCCCACCACAACGTACATGCGGATAGATGCGATTTCAATGATTTCGATATTGGATGTGAATACGCTCAGCATGGGCCTTGCGAAAATACAGCATAACGCGCTTAACATAATGGTGGACGAACACCCGAGCAGAAGCGTCCAGCGGACCGTGCGGCGGCAACGTTCCATGTTCTTTGCGCCGAAGTTTTGTCCCACGAAAGTCACGCAAGCCTGCGAAAACGAATTCAGCCAGTAATATACCACGAATTCGTAATTGAGGGCGATGGACGAAGCTGCCACCGTAGCGGAACCGAGGCTGTTGATGGCCGATTGCAAACAGACGTTACTGAATGAGAATACAACGCCGCGGAGCCCCGTCGGTAGCCCCACGCGCAATATGCGGCTCAAGAAAAGAGGCGTCACGCGCAACTTCCAGAATTCCAGCTTGAAGGGGCCCACTTCATGTAAGAGCATGTAGAACAAGGTAATTCCGCTGATGACGTTGGCGATGACCGTCGCAATGGCCACGCCCGATACGCCCATGTCAAAACCCGCCACCAGAATCAGGTTCAACACCACGTTTACGGCACCCGCCACCATGAGCACGTAAAGCGGCCGCTTTGTGTCGCCCTTGCTGCGCAGGATAGCGGAGACAAAGTTGTAAATCATCACGAAGGGCATCCCGGCAAAGTAGATTTGCAGGTAAAGCACCGCCATGTCCAACACATCTTCCGGCGTCGAAATTAGTTCGAGAATCGGCCTTGCAAAAAAGATTCCCACGAACGAGAGGAATATCCCGCTGAAGAACGCCACCATCACCGACGTGTGGACGCTGCGGGTCACGGAGCGGTAGCTGCGCGCGCCGATGGAGTTGGCAACCACCACGTTCGCGCCCACGGAAATCCCGACGAACAAGTTGATGAGCATGTTGATGACGAACGTGTTCGCACCCACGGCCGCGAGGGCCTTGTCGCCTGCGAACTGCCCCACCACGGCGACGTCCGCCAGGTTGAACATCTGCTGGAAAATGCTGCTCAGGGCGATAGGGATGGCAAACCTCAGGATTTTTCTCCCGAGGGGCCCGTTCAGCATATCGATGTTCGTCTTTGATGCCGCCATGCAGTACCTTGAAAACGGGCGTAAATTTAGTTTTTAAATTGCGGGGACAGAAAGGACGGTGCTTCAATGAACTCTATTATCATTTACGGTAGCCGATTGTGAAGGGGCTCGTGAAGGTGCTGGCGTTGAACACCACCGTCTTGGTCGAAACTACTCCCGTCATCGCCACAAGCGACGAACCCTGTCGCAACAAACAATGCACTGAATAAACTAAGACGCTTCATATTTTGTCTTAAAACCCCAAAGTGCATTGAAATTAAAAGCAAGACGATGTGCATAGTAAGTTATATCATAGCTGTACTTAAATTCCATCCCCAAATGCAATCTGGATTTTATTTTATATATAAAGTAAGCTCCGCCACCATATTCAATAAAACTGTAAGGATAAGGCTCGCGAAAATTATCATCTCCCGCCCAATAATAGGCTCTCGTTCGAGATGCGAACTGGATTAACCCGATTAGCATTTTTGGCGTCGGGGAAATTTGCTCCATCAAGCTCACTCCGCCCCGAATCGCTTCAGGTTCTTTATAAAATAGTCCCAAAAGCCCCCAGTCGGTCCAGCCCATTACACCGAAATGCTCCGAAGCAAAACCTAATGTGATATATGGGTTCATGAATTGAAAACCGCAACCAATTTCAAAATGATTTATAAAATGAAAAAAAGAAAAACTCCCATCGATTTTCCATTCATGTTTAACAACATCATTCCAGTTGCTAAACCGGATAGAATCTTTTGCCGTCTCTCCAGGTTTAGGGGATAACGCCGCATATTTTGAGAAAGATCCGCCTATCATCGTTCTAGAAGAATCAGCGAGGTTATGGTACGCCGCCATAAAAGCACCCGCAGAAGGCGGACGCATAGTACAACCCGTCATCAAAAAAATAACAGCAATCCCTAAAAGAATTTTCCTCAGAACTGACATGATATCATTAATATAAAACAAAAAGTTCATTTCGTATCATTCGTAATGATAAGAAAATTCAAAAAAATTGAAAACAAGTATTTTTTTTATTTTATACAAGAAAAAGGAGAACAAATATGAAACGAGTGCGCGATTTCTTTGGTTATCTTCTGGGCGGCATTCTCTTTGTCTGCCTGATTCCGACAATCATGTGGCTTGCGTCGGGGATGCCCGCGTTTTGGCCAATCGATGCGTGGCGCTGTGTCGTGGCGCCTGTTGTGATGCTTGTTGGCCTTGTGCTGAGCGTGTGGACTATCGTTTATATGCGCAGTCGCGGCGAGGGGAATCCGATGGATGCTTTTGGCCACGAAGTAGCCCCGCGTACAAAACACCTGATGGTTGAAGGCCCGTACAAGATAAACCGCAATCCGATGCTGACGGGTACGTTAATTTACCTCGCGGGTGCTGCCGTATGGCTGTGGACTTGGCAAGCCGTCGTCGTGCTCGTGGCTTTCTTCGCCATTATGATGGTGCAAGTGCTCAGCGAAGAAAAACGCCTCCGTCGCGATTTCGGCGAAGAATACGAAGAGTACTGCAAGCACTCGCGGCGGTTCTAATCATGGCAACCTCCAATTGATTTTGAATATTTATATCGTCATTGCGATGAGCGAAGCCCCGTGGCAATCAAAGAGTTTATTAGATTGTAGCAACGAACCATATCACAATGGATTGCTCATGAACATTCTGATTCTTTCGGGTAGCCCGCGCAAGGGCGGCAATACGGATTTGCTGGTGGAAGCATTCGTCAAGGGCGCTTCGCCAAAGCACAATGTCGAAGTCATCTCCGTTCACGATTACAAAATCAATCCTTGCATCGGGTGCAATTCATGCTTTGCCCGCGAGGACCATGCGTGCTGCCAGAAAGACGACATGCAAATCGTCTATGACAAAATGGCCAAGGCCGAAATGCTCGTCATCGCGTCGCCGGTGTATTTCTACGGCTTGAGTGCACAACTGAAAGCGGTCATCGACCGATTCCACAATCCGATTCGCGATACGTTTCACATCCACAAAATGGCTTTGCTCTTGGTCGGTGCTGCCTCGCTCCCGGAACTGTTCGACAGCATCGTTGCGCAGTATGAACTTTGCCTCAAGTTCTTCAAGCTAGAAGATATGGGCCGTGTGCTTGTGCGTGGCGCAAAGGACAAAGGCGATGTCGGGGAAAATGCCTTGCAGCAGGCGTATGAACTTGGAAAAATGTTGGAATAAATTCGGATAGGGACAAATTCAAAGGCTACAGAAATGTTTGATATTTCTAAAATGAAATGGGTCAGGGAACCCCGGAACTACAGCATCAATCAGGAATGCGTCGAAATTGTGACCGCCCCGCATACGGACCTTTGGCAAAGGACCTACTATCATTTCAGAAACGATAACGCTCCGGTTCTGCAGATGGAAACAGAAGAAAAGTTCTTTTCCTTTGTCGTCAAAACCGATTTTTCCGAAAGTCGTCATCGCTTCGACCAGTGCGGGGTGGCGCTGTATCTGGATTCGGAAAATTGGCTTAAGGCGTCGGTCGAATATGAGAATGAAAAATTCCAGCACCTGGGTTCCGTCGTGACAAACCGCGGGTATTCAGACTGGGCGACGACCGCGATTCCTGCAGATGTAAAATCCATGTGGTATAGGCTCAGCAGGCGCGAAGATGACTACTGCATAGAATGTTCTCGAGACGGGGTGCAGTTTTCTCAAATGCGGATTTGCCACATGCTCGAAGGAGCCGGAAAAATTCGGTTTGGCATATATGCATGCAGCCCGGAAAATTCCAGCTTCACGGCTCGATTTACGGATATGCAGGTGACGGAATGCGCATGGAAAGCGCACGACGGCCAACAACCGGATGCGTAAACGTAATTCGAAAATGCCCCCTTGAGGGTGTATGGATGCGCGCCCTTATTCCCCCTCTCGCAGCAGCCTCTCGAACAATGGGCGATACACAACGATATCTTCTAGCTGCATGATGGTCGTGATCTTGTTTCCTGCATCGTTGCTCTACGAGCCAAAATACTTGACCTCGGCAATGCCTATGCAAGCATAGTCGCTGCTCTCGGTCTTCGTATTTTATGCATGAAGCCCCGCAATGGAAAAGCTTCTCGCTGTCGGTCCCGAAATCCAGATAGATGTACCTGTCGTGAAATACGTTCCCCGTGGTGCGAACATCGCCAAGTTCCACATCCGGGCGGGCAGCCCTGAAGTCCGCCAGCATGCTCTCGGTCAGGCGGGTACGCCCGTGCTGTTCGCTGAAAATCTTGACAGAAACACCCTTCGCCACGCACCGCAGCAAATCGAGTGTCTTTACATCCAGGTAGTCATCTACAATCAGCACCGACTTCTTCGCCAAGCCGTAAATCTGTGTGTAGGCGACATCGGCCTCCAGCCGTTGCCCGTTCAGAATCAGAAAGTGCTTGAAGGTGCTCGGGTCGACGAAATTCGCCATGACCTTCTGGAGAAAGCTCTCGTTTCGCTCCACCTTGCTTGAAAGCGTGC
>CAMKTL010000043.1:0-31826 GCA_946415675.1 uncultured Fibrobacter sp. | reverse complement strand
CTTCGTCCACCTTCGTAACGAGGAGGTCTTCCTGAGCGAGCACGTCAGCGGTCGGAACCACCTGTTCATTGTCCACCAAGACGTAGTTTGCATCGACCACGACAGTCAAAGACACTTCCTTCGGCTGGACCTTGGAGGTCGAGATCGGAAGAATCAAGTTTTCTGCCTGGGTCAAAAGCTGACCTTCAGCGTCCATGTTCTTGATCATGAACACCAAGATGATGGTCATCATGTCCATCATGGACGTTAAGGAGAAAGGTACGTCTTCGCTATACTTACGAGTTTTTCTCATACGTTAGCCTCCCAGTTTCGCAAGGTTGATCTTGCTGAAACCAGCTTCCTTGGCACGGTCCATGAGCTGGATGATCTTATCGAACTGAGAGTCATCGTTAGCAACGATGATGATATTGTCAACGTCGTCCAAGTCGATGAACTGAGTGTGGATTGCGATCAAATCCTTAGCAATGAGATCGTATGCAGAAAGCGGGTAAATCATAGTCTTGTCACCCGGCTTGAGAGTACGGGCTGAGTTCGGCTGAAGCGTAGCGAGTGCCATGCCAGGAGTCGGGGCCTTGAGGGCTGCCGGCTTCTGAAGGCCACCTGCGCCTTCACCCGGAAGAGACAAGAAGTTGTTAGCACCATCGACGAATGCACTGTCGGCGTGAGGTTCTTCTGCACTGCCGTCATTCTTGTAAGCAGCCCAGATAACCTTACCCGGATCTTCTTCAGATTCCTTCTGAATTGCCCAGAGTTCGATAGCTTCGATTTCGTAGAGATACTTCTCTTTGTCCATCTCTGTGCCATTCTTGCACTTCGGGCCATGTCCACTCTCGACTGTTGCCTTGACGTCTTCCATCGGATAAGTAATAAGCTGGGCATCGGACTTGCAACGGAACGTCCACATTTCCTTGAAATAGACGTTCGGTTGGAAACCACCACGTGCACCGATAACGAGATATTCGCTAGCGATGGCGAGTGACAAGTTCAAAGCCTGCTCATCCGGTGGAGGCGGCACGTCATTGTCCATGATCATCTGGCTGCGTTCAGGCAGATTGACTTCGACAATGGCAAGCTTGGAGAATGCAGTCATGGTCAGAAGCATAGGAATCAAGATGGTGAACAAGCCCATCGCCGGAAGCAAATCCGGTTCTTCGACCTTTCCTGGTTTCTTGATTTGTTTTGCCATGTTTTATAAACTCCAGTTAAAATGAACCACTCTCAATTAGGAAAGGGAGTTGATAATCTTGAGACCCTTTTCTTCCATTTCCTGGATGAGACGTTCGGAGTTCATGTTGAGAAGACCGACGATGACGAGGAGAGGAACTGCAGAAAGAAGTCCGAGGAGCGTAGTACCCATAGCGATAGCGATACCGTCAGCAAGAGCCTTAGCACGTTCAGAAGCCGGTTTGTTAGCCACAGCGTCGAATGTGTAGATCAGACCGTAAATCGTACCCATAAGTCCGAGCAACGTGGAGATGGAAGCCATAACGGAAATGATGGAGATGTAACGGGTGAGGCGCGGAGCTTCGGTGAGGAACACTGCGTCAGAAGCAGCAGTCATCATGTCGCGAGCCTTGTCAGCGTCCTTGCAGTTGAGCTTGGCACCGACGATGGCGTCCATGACCTTAGCAATCGGGAGGTTCGAGCTCTTAGCGAACTGGAGAGCCTGTTCCAACTGGTTTTGCATGACGAGCTTACCGAAATCAGCCATGAACTTAGCGCGGCCCTTGGAGCTCTTCACCATGATGTAGAAGAAGCGTTCCAAAGAGAATCCGAGGCCGATGATGAACACGACCAAGATGATCCACATGAACTGGTAACCATCAGATTCAGGGCTGAAGGATTGAAGCATTTTAGACATTAGAGACTCCTTTAATTGAGTTATTGTTTTTTTGTTGTTTTTGATAATCTTTGTTCATATTTATTTTTTTTTGAACCATTATGGGAGATTATTTGTAGTAAAACTTTCTTTACCGCATACAAATCGCCCTCAAGCCCAATAGAATAAGGGAATCCCATGAACTAGGATTCCCCGTAAAATAGTTTTTACCGCTATTTTTTCTTACCTTTTTTGGCTTTTTTCTTGGCCTTCTTTTCCTTTTTGGCCTTCTTGGACTTCTTAGAAGTCTGTTCCACGGCGGAATCGTCGGACACAGATTCAGAAGTAGCTTCCACGCCTCTTTCGGAGGCAGGGATCAAGCTCGGGTTAGCGGTCCATTCCTTAAGCTTGGCGAGTTCTTCTTCAAGCTTGGTACGTTCGTCCTTAGTTTCCTTGACGATGTTGCGGAATGTGGTAACCTTTTCTTCCATGGTCATAGCGTCAGACTTTTCGATCTGCTCGATACGGGCCTTGAGCTTGAAGTAAGACGGGTCAGCAAAGAGCGTCGAAGGATCGAACTTTTCGATCTTCGTATTGAGATCTTCGTTGTTTTCGTCCAGCTTTCTCAAGGTTTCATAGAGCTTGGTCGTCCATTCGTTGTCAATGCCGTAATGAGCGGAGGCCTTGATACCCGTAGCGCACTGCGGGATAGCGAGCTGCTTCGCGGCATCAGAACGGTTGTTCAATTCTTCACGGTAGGCTTCCAAGTCTTCGTGAGCAGCCGTAATAGCGTCATCCTTCACCATGCCCTGACCGATGTATTCACGGACAATCAAAGCACTATCCGGAATCGGGGAGCTAGCGAATGCATCTGCAACTTCGACGAACACAGCGCATCCCTGGTAGTACATTTCGATGTAGCCCATTTCTGCGGCAATCACGTCCTTGTTGTAGAAGCCCTGGTCACGAGCGAGGTCGATGTTCTTCTGGAAGATCGGACGAGCCTGTTCGTAGTAAGCCGGGAGCTGTTGCACGATACCGATACGTTCGGCAAACTTTTCTTCTTCCTTCTTACCATTGAGTTGCTGTTCACGAATCTTTGCAGCCATCGTCACGAAGAGCATACCCATCTTGTTCGTGGCACGGAAGGTCCACTTTTCAGATGCGTAGGCAGCAGACTTGGAGTAGTGACCCATAGCCTTCTGGAGGATTTCAACCAAGCTCTTGACGATCTTGGCCTTTTCCTTTTCCTTGCCCTTCAAGACAACCGGAGTCATCTTGTTGTATTCGTGTTCACCCATGTAGAAAGCAGCTTCGGCCGGGATAGCGGCATCGGCGTTCTTGATCTGCAAGCCATACTTGTCGTAGGCTTCGAGGGTCTTCACGTAAGCATCAACAGAGTTTTCTTCGTCCTTGAGAGCGCGATAGGCACGAGCCATGCCGATATAGGCGGCAATCAGCTTTTCCTTGTCATCCGGGTACATCTTCACGAAGTTGCGGTATTCCTGAATGGCGAGGTCCCACTTCTTGGCGTTAGCATATGCCATCGGGATAGAGAAGGCAGCGTCAACAGCGTAGGAGCTCTTCGGATAGTCGCGGACGAGGTCCTTGGAGCAGCGGATAGCTTCGTTCGTCATCTTAGCTTCGTCGTAGCTCAAGCAAGCGCTATAGAGGAAGGACGGAGTTTCTTCGTTCTTCGGATAACGTTTGTACGCAAGTTCGAAGGTAATAGCGGCCTGCTTCTTATCCGGGATGGAGTCATAGGTCTGAGCGGCAAAGCCAATTGCCGGGAAGGCCATGGAATCCTGCGGGAAGTTGTCCGTAATGAACAAGAATGTCTGGGCAGCAACCACCGGCTTCTTGTCCTTCTTGTAGTTGCTAGCGGCACGCAAGATACCCTTGACCGTAAGCGGAGAGCTCTTGTAGTTCTTCGGGAGGAGCATGAAGGTTTCAGCAGCCTTGCTGAACTGGTTCATGCTTTCGTAAGCGGCAGCGGCTTCGAAGATTGCCTTGTCGGCAATGTCGATGGTCGGATAACGCTTGACGAGGTCTAAGTAAGCCTTGGCACCGGCTTCGGTCTTGCCTTCCTTCACAGAGGTTTCGGCCTTCTGGAAGAGAACGTAAGCGATAGCCTTTTCAATTTCAGCAGCCATGGAGTCATTGCGAGTTTCCTTGGACTTGTACTGCTTGAGGAGCCATTCGAATTCAGTGAGAGATTCGTCGAGCTGGCCAGATTCCAGGAGAGACTGGGCAAGCATACGGCTGATGAGCAAAATGTACTGGTGTTTCGGGAAGTCCTGCTTCAGCTTGCGGAGGACGTTCACAGCAACACTGAACTGCTTAGCATCGTAATGGACGATAGCAGCGTTGTATGCAAGTTCTGCGGCTTCCTTGTTCTTGCCGAACTTAGCCATGTACTTATCGACCTGGTCGAAGTAAGCCTTGGTTTCGGGCAAGCTGTAAGCCTGGACAGCGTCATCGTTAGCCTTGGTCTTGCGAGCATTTTCGCGGGCCTGGTCCATCATGAGAACGGCGTTGTAACCAGCTTCATCCTTCGTGAGGAGAGTGCCGGAGCCCATTTCGCGACGGCCATAACGAGTCGTATCCGTTTCGACGATCCAGTTGAACATCTTGGCTGCGTTAGCATGCTGGCCCATTTCCTGATAAACGAGAGCGAGGTTGATGTGAACCTTGTATTCGTCCCAGGTCGGTTCCTTGGCATAGCGCTTCAAGAATGCTTCGTAAGCTTCGATAGCCTTGGTATATTGTCTCTTGCCGCCTTCGATGTCACCTTCCTTGGTGAGCTTGGCAGCCTGAGCATGGTGATACTGCGGAATGTCGAGCATAGCGCCACGGATGGCCTTTTCAGCATTCTTCACAGATTCCGGATACTTCTGATTCTTCTTGTACCAAGAGGAGTTGCGGTCATAACGCTTCACGACTTCGTAACGGTGAGCCTGAGCATCTTCGAACTTCTGCTGGACAATCAAGATTTCAATCATGGCGATATCGGCGAGCGGAGCGTCGATATAGTCCGGGTTGATACTCATCAAACGCTTGAAGGACTGGACAGCTTCTTCGTTACGGTCATGGTCCTTGTTCTTCATACCGATACGGTAATAGACGGAATCCTTGAACGGAACCTTCTTGTCCTTCAAGAAAGCTTCAGCTTCGGCAACACCACCACCTTCGAGGTCGGAGAAGGAGGCTGCCATGAAGTCCATAGCTTCACCACGCAAGTCAGCAGGATATTTACCCTTGTCTGCACCGACAATGTAATCGTAGTACTGCTTAGCTGCGATTTCGTATTCAGCGGTGTTGTAGTAAGATTCCGCCAAGTGGTACATGGCAAGAGCCGCTTCCTTACCCGTAAGGTTCTCGAAGCCCGTCACCTTCTTATAGGCGGCGATAGCGTCCTTGAACTTGCGGTTCATGAAGTGGTATTCAGCGATACGGAGCCATGCCTTCGGCACAAGACCGTGATCCGGGAAGTCCTTGACAAGCTGCATACGGAGCTTGTAAGCCTTGTCATCTTCGCCACTAGCTTCCTGCACAGCTGCGGCCTGATAAATCACAGTCGGAGCCTTGGCTTCTTTCGGGTACTTGTCGATGTATTCGAGGAAGTAGCCCAAAGACTTCTGGTGATCGGCCTTCGGGAACTGGTTTATGTTAGCGCATTTTGGCGGCTTGTTATCGCGGTCAGCGCACCATGCGACATCCTCTTCATACTGGGCGTTCTTGTCGAGGAACTGCTTTTCTTCAAGCTGGAACTGGTAGTGACCGAGCTGTTGCAAGGAACTAGCGCAACGGTTGCTGATTTTACCTTTACAGCGTTCTACCTGCTTTTCCCACTGCGCAATAGCATCGCGCATACCCTGTTCATCAAGGCCACCTGAGCGGCAGGCTTGTTCGGCCTGGTTCTTGAGAACTCTATAGGAACTGGCGCACTGTTCATAACCAGAGTTGCCCTTTCCAATGGATTTACACTTTGCGTATAGATTCTTTGCTTCGGTCGTTTTTTCTTTACACGGATCCGATGCAGCAAATGATGTTCCGACCAAGGAGCAAACAATTGCCGAGACGAGCATTAGATTTTTCATCGTTCTCTATCCACCTATGATTTCATATAATAAGGGAAAAACCCGTATTTCTACAGGTCTCCCAATTGTTCAACGTCAGACGGCAACGCAGGTTTCGATCCGCCGCCAGCACCGCCCATCTTGGACAAGAGGGTGGCCTTAGTAAAGCCAGCATCATCCAAAATACGCTTGCGGTTAGATTCGAAGCGGTCACTCTGGATAGATCTCTGCATGAACGATGCGTAATCTTCAATAGCCTGGTTAGCCTTGTCGAACGTCGGACGCAAAGCTTCACGCTTGCTTTCCACACGCGGAGTCGGCAACTGACGAGCGAGATCCAAAGCAAGAACCTGAACGGAGTCGAACTGGGTCTGCATGGCATCATACGCTTGGCGAGCACTGTCGCGAGAAGCGACAGACACAATCGGCTGTTCCGTGCGCTTTTCAGCCTCAGTCAAAGCATCGAGTGCATTCTGGTAATCTTTCTTCATGAAGTAGCAGTAACCCACCACGAGATAAGCTTCAGACACGAGGAAGGATTCCGGAAGATTGCTGATGATCCATTTTGCAGGCTTGATAGCGTCATCCGGTTTGTGAACCTTGAGGAAGGACCATGCAATACCGAGCATAGCTTCGTCGAACACCGGAGAGCCCTTCTGGACTTGGCCATACATCTGAGCAGCTGCTGCGATGTCCGGCTTTTCACCAGAGAAGAAGAGGTGGCCGAGCTTAACCTTGGCGGCATCCTGCAAGTCGCGTTCGGACTGGTTGGAAACCGGCTGTTCCGTAATGTCGCGGAAGCAGTTTTCGGCTTCGTCAAACTTGCCCATACGGCTGTTAGCGATACCCATGGTATAGCGGGCGTAGAAGTAGTTTGCGTTACCCGGAAGGATTGAGGAGAGCAAGTCAACGGCTTCCTGATAGAGGCCCTGTTCGAACTTGATCTGGCCTGCAATGTAGTCAGCGTCAGCCTTCACGTCGCTTTCGCCGAACTTCTGGGCAATGTTCTGATACTTGGCCATAGCTTCCGTATATTTGCCTTCCTTATAGTCGATGTTCATCAACTGGAAGTGATACTTGGCGCGCTGGTCACTCTGCGGATAACGCTTGATAGCGTCTTCATAGACGTTCTTAGCAGCCTTGTGCATACGGAGGTTTTCGAAAGACTTTGCCTTGTAGAACGCAGCCTGGTCCACCAAGTGGAATGCCGGGTACTTGGTCTGAACCTTACCGAAGGCGTAAGCAGCATCGAGGAACTGACGGTTCAAGTACAGACGCATAGCAGCACGGTAGTCGTTTTCAGGTTCGATCTTCAAGCGACGATAACGTTCTTCACCAATCTTCTCTTCACGAGTGTCACCGAAGCGGCTGGTCAGCTTGACTGCCCAGACAAAGCCACGGTTCTTCTTGGCCCAGAGGTCATCGTGAGACATTTCAAGATCAAGAGCGAGGTAACGGAAGATGCTCACATCCTTCACGTTAACCGTTGCACCGATGACCGGATAGCCTTCCTTCGTGAAACGAGCGCGAACGCCGAGGTGAGAAGAGAGGTAGTAGGTCAAGGTGAAGCTCATTTCAAGATTGGAACCCTTACCACCTTCGTCAGCATCGTGGATGATGTCGATCAAGGAGAGTTCTGCCTTCAATTCGAGGAGACGGTTGAAACCGCGCCAGAAGAGGGAGAGGTTGAGGTTCGTCGGAATCTTGTAAGCGTCCTTTGCAGTCATGAGAACGAACTTGAAGCTACCATCACCTTCAGCTTCGCTGATGGCCGGTGCAAGGAGGTTCTGGACGGCAACGCCAATGAGCAAGTAACCGTACTTCGAAGAAGCGAGCGGGTTCCAGCTCAAGCCCACATCAGCACCAACAGTAAGCTGCTTGAGTTCATCAAACTGGTTGATGTACAAGACAGAAAGGTCGATACCGAGAGAGAGGAAGTGCATGAGCCTATAGGAATAGCCGAACAAAGCGGCAATTTCGGTATAGGACTGGCCACCTTCAATGGAAGCACCGTTTTCGAAAAGGGAGATGCCCCAAGTGTGCTTGTAGTCAATCGGATATGTCAAGCTGACATATTCCTGGCTAGCTTCACCACTAATGGTGCTAAAGAATGCAGCGCTGAATTCAAGCTGATCAGTTTCAGAAATACCAGCGGGGTTCACGTACATGGCAGTGTTACCACCAAATTCTGCAAACCAATCATTCTGCTGATACTTATTCGGCGTGTAGGTTGCCTCAGCGAACAAAGAAGTGCTTGCTACGGCAAGTCCAATTGCGGACGTTTTGATGAAACTCTTATGCAACATCACCTACTCCTTTACTTAATATCCGTGCGGATGAATTCGATACGACGATTCTGCGCACGCCCTTCAGGTGTTTTGTTGGAAGCTACAGGCTTTGTATCGCCCAAGCCCTGCGTTGTTATACGGCTTTCGGCAATGCCCTTTTCGACAAGGAAGTTTTTCACAGCGTTTGCACGGTCTGCAGACAAAGTCATATTCTTGTCCTTGCTACCGATGTTGTCGGTATGACCAACAATGTCAAACGTAGATTCCGGGAAGGTTTCCATGATATCGACAACCTTCATCAAGGAGACGTAGGAGTCCTGAGTAATCGTGGACTTACCGGATTCGAAGTTCACACCTTCAAGAACGAAGACTTTCTTAGGCGGCTGCGGAACTTCGTCCGGGCAACCATCGTCGTCCTTGTAGCTGTTGAGCGATTCAGCCTGTTCTGGGCAGAGGTCAACACCCTTACAGATGTGAGCGAAAGTAGAAAGCATACCCTTGGCTTCGACCCACGGATCGCAAAGACCGTCACGATCGTTGTCAGCATCCGGGCAACCATCGTCATCCTGATAGCCGTCAAAGTCTTCGGCTTCTTCAGGGCAGTTATCGAAGCCCGTGCAGGTACCGGCATACTTTTCGCCAAGACCTTCTTCGGAAACCCACGGATCGCAAAGGCCATCGCCATCGGTATCCGGATTACGAGTTTCCTGAACGGCCTCTTCTTCCTTCACAACTTCCGTTGCGGTAAGACCGATATCCAGCTTACCCTTACCGCGCTTGATCATCGGCGAGGTGGACTGGCAGAAGAAGTTCGGCTTGCCGAGAGACGGGCTGATGAACTTCGGGTCCAGGGACACGTTCGTGCGGTTCACCTTGATGAACTGGTTGAACGGGTAGTAGTTCTTGTAGATGTTGTTGTACTCCACCTTCGTCTGACCGGCAGCCGGGTCAGCAAACACACCGTAGTAGTGGTTTTCCATGAAGATGTTGTTACGGGCGATAATGTTGGTCGGGCCCTTCAAAGCAAGGCCAGAGTAGCCGTTGCGGAGCACGACGTTCTGTTCGACGTAAGCATCGAGCGACTTCGCACCCCAGGCGAGAATGCCGGACCAGCGGTTGCCATAGACCACGTTATTGCGGAGCCAGGGCAAAGAAATAAAAGCGCCGATACCAGTTGCGTGGTTATCGATCACATAGCAATGATGAATGTAGGGAGCTGCGTTTTCGCAAAGGATACCTTCGAGACCGTTCCTCACAGTGAAGTGCGACATTTCTGCGCCCGAAGTACCCATGACGGTTGGACCTCTACGACCACCATCAATGATGGTTGTCAAAGGATCCTCGCCCTTGAGGACAACACCCATGATAAGGGTGATGTTTTCATTGTAAACACCGCGTTTGACAAGGATTGTATCCCCGGCATCCGCATTTCCGAGAGCATCAGCAATCTTCGAGAAATCGCCCGGCACATTGATATTCCTGGCCATGGCGGTTCCAGAAAGAAGCATCGCCCCGGCCGTAATTAAGACCAGTTTCTTTAGGGTCATACTGCTACGTTTCTCCAATCATAGAACACTTAAATTCGTTAAACATACGCTTGCCAGTTTGGCAAACACAAAACCCATGTGGGAATATACCTTCAAAAATGACTTTAGTCAAATGATTTTCTTCAAAAAACGCCATTTTTCGTGTAAAAAAAAACACAGGTATAGCCTTTTAGGGAAAATTTATCTGTCAGTCCTCGCTACGAAGACCGTCCTTCTCCTCCTCCTTCTTTGCACCTTGAATTGAAACACGGATTTCTTGGCAGGTTTTTTTGATACTCTGCAAGACCTTGCGGGCACGCGTGCCAGCTGACTTGTTACCGCGTTCGAACTTTTCATATTCACGCTTGAAATTTTCGATTTCTTGTTCAAGATCGTTCACTAAACTCATAAGCAAACTCCAAAAAAAGATGCTTTTTGGAAAATAAATAAAGTTTTTGCTAAAAATTCGCCGTTTTGCAAAATTACGTTTACGTTTACAAACTATTACATAGGTTTTGGACAAGTCAACAACTTATTAACAGTGTGATAACCGCCACAGATTCTCAAGAGCCCTCCAACCCGCCTCTCCGACATTTTCGGAGAAATCGTTCACGAACATTGCGATGTGAGACTTGATGACTTCTTCGTCATCGATTTGCGCTTTTTCGACGATAAAAGGGGTCACCGGATTATTTCTCTGGCGCGCTACCCGCAGGCTGCGACGAATTTCATTCTCGACTGATTCGATAGTCGCAAAACCAAGTTCCTTCCGAGCAACCGCAATACCAAGCGGAATCGGGGCCCCGGTCTCCTGCTCCCAGAAAGCGCCTAAATCCTGCAACAGGTGAAGCCCATCGCGTTTCCACGTAAAACGGTGTTCGTGGATGGTAACGCCTTGGGCGACGCTCTTGTTAAGGAGTCCCTCGTAAACCTCGTTAAAGAGGGCGTAACGGAGTTTTGGAGCATTTTTGAACTGACGGGAATACCAGAACTTAAAAAGGAGCGCTGCTGTCGTATTCGCGCCAGGGAGCGTCGTCGGAAGCGCCGGGTCGAACGCATTCCCTGATGAAGAGAGCAAAAGCGGGCCGCAACCGTAGCCGATAGCGCCTCCGCAACCGAGGCAGCGATATGCTTCGGCAATTTGCGGATAGACTTGCGCACTGATTTTAGCGACATCCAGTTCACCGCGCAGCACCATTTCGTTAAGAGTTTGCACGTCTGCGTACGTGACCCTCCATTCGAACGGAGAGTTTTCAAGCCCGCGAATCAAGGCTTCGTAAATGAAAGTGTCGTTAGGGCAAGTGGAAATACCGAGTGTAAGTTGCATGTTTTTAGACGAAAGACGAAAGACGAAAGACGAGAGAAAACAAGACTATCACTTGAATAATCCCGTTATCTATCGCCAGCAGCACCAATAATTCGTCTTTCAGTCTGTTCATAGTGGTTAGTGGGTGGTATGGGGTCGGGCCTACGGCCCTCTGAGGTTAAGCAATTAGAAATTAGCAAAAAAGCCCGAAGCTATACGAAACTTAGAACTTTAGTTCTCTAGTTGAGTCATGCTCTTTGAGTAGAAGCGAGCCCAATGGGGCTTTAGCCCCGAACTCATAGCTCATAGCCCATAGCCTCCAGAGAGACCGCTTGCGGAGCAAAGTCAACGATTCAAAGACCGTTTACAAGCGAATTCAGTGCTTTTAAAGCATCGGCGATGCGCCAGGTGGACTTGTCGCGGGTGGTAGCCAAATTGCTCACGGCACGGACTTCGAAGCAGGGCATGCCAAATGCATGGCAAACGGAAAAGCAGGCGGCCCCTTCCATCGATTCCACATCGACATCGAAGTTCTGGACACGTTCCGATGCCATGGCGGCCGTTCCCGTACAACAATTAACGCTAAGCCCGGCAACGGACTTTAAATTCGAAAGCCAGGCAGGAACGCCACGAAGCGGCGAAGACTCGTAAACTTGCACGGGATTGTTCAAATCCTGCGAACTCGCAGCGTTGCAAACTTTATGCCAAGGCGTAAACGAACCGTCCCGTTCGGCAACGCCCAAATCACCAATTCTCTCGGAGTCAACACGAACAACATCACCAATGCTCAAGGAACGGCCAGGGTAGGCGCCGCAAATACCGGCAAGGACAACATGCGTAAAAGGACCCTCAGCAGAAAACCGAGAAAGCAATAGAGATAAGTTTGTGGCAAACTCAAGCAAGCCAACGCCTAGAACGACGGCAAAGCCTCGGCCTCCAACCAATTCAACGATTTCGCCTAAACGAAGATTTTTTTGAACAAAAGACTTACACTCCGGGAACGTTCCGAAAAATTCCACATTTGACGCAAAGGCAAACAAAGGAACAAAACGTTCATCCATCAGCGAGGCCTTTATTCGAGGCGTTCAACCTTTGTCGCCAGTTCGTTTTCGAGCTCGACAACGCGGTCCATACTCAAGTTCCACGGACGTTCGACTTCACAACGGGCACAAGCGACAGCGGTAGCCTTGGCCAAGCAGCTTTCAAAGCTAAGTCCCTGGTCGCAAGCATAAAGCCATCCGGCAAAGAAAGAATCTCCAGCGCCAATATCGTTTTTTACATTGATTGCAGCAGGCTGCAACTGGATACCTTGGAACTTCTTTTCGACCAAGCGGAACGCACGGACAGGAGAATCCTCATCGGTCACCACGAGGTTCTTGATGGGAAGGCGTTCAAGGACAGCCATAGCCGTCATCTTCCAGAACTGCGGGCTAGACTTTACAAGCGGAATGCTCATGCGCTCCAGCAACTTGCAATATTCCGACATGTTTATCTTGAGAAGTTCGACGCCTTTCGCAAGAAGTTCGTCTATGTCATCTATGGCATCCACAAAAACGTGCTTGCCGTTAAAATCAAGCGAATTGAACATCCTCACGTCAAAACCATGCGGGAAAGTCCCACAAAGAGCCACATACTGCGTTGAATCCCAATGGTCAATCAACGTTTGTGCAAAATCATCGTTCTCGGACGAAGCGAGAGACGGCGACGGTTCCACAAGTTCCGTGGTATCTCCATTACAGGCAATCGTCGTGCAGATGCGCGTATTCTCGCGAATCCAAACCGGGACCTGCTGAATGCCGCAGACCGAAAGTTCGTCAAAGATTTTCTCGCCGTTCCCGGCACCGAGGAAATGCATCAGACGAGGAGTCCCTCCCAGCAGTTGCAAAACACGGCAGCAGTTGATTCCCTTGCCCGACGCATATTCCTTGACTTTGGATATGCGATGGACTTCTCCCGGAACAAACTTGTCCAAGAAGAAGACTCTCTGCCATGCGGGATTGAGACCGAGAACTAAGATTTCGCGAGACATAAGACGCCTTAGAAATTCACCTTGTAGAACTTGCGCTTGCCCACCTGGACGACGAGGCTGTCGCCACCCTTGATTTCAATCTGGGACTGCGGGTCGGCAAGCTTTTCGCCGCCAATTTTCACACCGCCGTTCTGCACCATGCGGCGGGCTTCGCCCTTAGAGGCGAAGGCCTTGATTTCTACAAGCAGGTCGAGCGCTCCGTAGGTGCCGGGAGCCACGCTGCATTCGGCAGCATCGCTCGGGATGGCGTTACCGCTGTGGATTTCACGTTCCTTGGCGGCGGCGGCCTCGGCGGCTTCCGCTCCGTAGTACTGCGTCACAATGTCGATGGCCAAGCGGTGCTTTGCGTCATTCGGGTTCATCTTGCCTGCGGCAATGTCTGCCATCATCTGCTTGATTTCTGCAAGCGGAATGTTCGTCAGAAGTTCGAACCAGTTCTCGACAATGCTGTCGGCGAGGCTGTAAATCTTGTGGTACATCACGTCAGCGGGTTCGTTGAGGCCCACGTAGTTACCGATGGACTTACTCATCTTGACCTTGCCATCCGTACCGAGCAAAATTGGCATAAAGAGACCGATCTGCGGTTCCATGCCTTCGAAAAGCTGCAAGTCGCGACCGCGGAGCACGTTGAACTTCTGGTCGGTGCCACCCAGTTCCACGTCGCTCTGGATAGCAACGGAATCGTAGCCCTGCATCATCGGGTACATGAACTCGTGCAGGCTGATGGGCGTGTTGGCCGTGTAGCGGTTGTGGAAGTCTTCGCGTTCAAGCATCTGAGCCACAGTGAACTGACCCATGAGTTCGGTCACCTTGCTGAACGGGAGCTTACTAAACCATTCACCGTTGTAGTGGATTTCCACCTGGTCGCGGCGGACGACCTTAAAGAACTGTTCCTGGTATTCCTTCGCGTTTTCGAGCACTTGTTCATGGCTGAGGCGCGGACGTGCCTTGTTGCGGCCACTCGGGTCACCAATCTGGGCAGTGTAGTCACCCACGATAAGGACGACCGTATGGCCGAGGTCCTGGAACTGGCGGAGTTTGCGCATCACGACCGTGTGGCCGAAGTGAACATCCGGAGCGGTCGGATCGACACCCATCTTGATACGGAGCGGCTTGCCCGTATCATAGGACTTCTGGAGTTTCTTTTCGAGTTCGTCTTGCGGCACGATATCAACGACGCCGCGCATCAAAATTTCAAGCTGTTCTTTAACAGGACGGAATTGCATAATTAGGTAATAGGTTATAGGTATTAGGGGTTAGGGATTAAAGTTATTGCAAGAATAAACAGCTAATCACTGGAAGCCCATGTAGAAGGAATGGATAATCATAACGGAGGTAAAGATAGTAATTTGGGAACGGGACGTAAAATTTAGGGAACAGCAAGTGCGAATACAGTGCAAAAAAAAGAAACAGCATATCGTTAATTTTATTTTACTACCATAAAATTCATTATTTTGTTAATATTTCGCCATCAATTATATAAACAGGAAAAACAAATGAAAAAGATTCTTTTAATTTTCGCTATCGCAGCAAGTTACGCATTCGCTATTTCCGCACCGAGAACCCATGACGGTTTCTTCTTGAACGCCACGATGGGCCTTGGATTCTCTTCGTTTACTGAAGAAGTCTCTGGAGCCAACGCTAAACTGACATGCGAAGGAATCGCCTATGAAACCAACTTAAAAATCGGCGGAGCCGTTGTTCAAAACTTCATTCTGCACGGAACATTTGGCATCGACATTCTTTTCTCTGATCTTAAAGCATCAAGTAGGTATGAAAGCGCAACATTAAAACATGATGGTTTCAACATCATTATGATTGGCGCTGGCTTCACCTATTACTTCCTGCCACAAGACAACTTCTACGCAAGCGCCTCTATTGGAGCGACCGATTATAGCATCACCATCGGTGGCAACGATTTCAGTTTTACTGACCTTGATGCAGGTTTGGGTTTCAATATCACGCTTGGAAAAGAATGGTGGATGAACAACGAACTTGGTCTAGGTATAGCATTTTCATACACCCACAACTCCGCAAACGGCAAAGCCCGTGATTATAAAATTGAAGCAAGCAACAACACATTCGCCCTCGTAGCATCCTTGACTTTCAACTAATCATTGGATAAAATTTCTAAAAGCGCCTCTGTGTCAAACATGGAGGCATTTTTTTTACCGGCCCATTAAATTTATACAAGAGGAGCCAATCATGAAGAAATTTCTTTTATTCATAGCCTTGGCTGTGAGTTGCGCACTCGCCACATCGGCCCCCAAGACCCACGACGGATTCTTTCTCAGTGGCACATTCGGATTCGGTTACGGAAGTTTCCTGAACGAATTCCAAGCAAACGGTGTCAAAATGGAGAGCAAAGGCACCCAAATCGAAACAGGGCTTAAAATTGGCGGAGCCATTATCCAAAACTTTATTTTGCACGGAACTATAGATATAAATGGCATATTTGATGACATTAGGTTTTCCGACAAGAGCGGCAACGAATCAACATTGACAATCGGTAACAACAAATCATTCAGAAGTATCTTTTTAGGAGCCGGCATTACATATTATATTCCCGGTGCAGCCAACGTTTTCTTCAGCGCATCAGCCGGCATATCCGATTATACCGAAATATGCGTCATGGGCGAAATCGTTACCAATTATGACCCTAACTTTAGCTTTAACTTATCAGCAGGTAAAGAATGGTGGGTAAATAACGAATTGGGTATCGGTGTCGCACTTTCGTTCAACCACTATTCAGCAAAGAGCAAAATTTTCGATTATGAAGGCAAGGTCTCTTTCAATTCGATTTCAGCCGTAGCAACGTTTACATTCAACTAATCCTCAAAAAACAGGAAAAAACTCACAGTTCTAGAATCGCCAAGACAACAGCAGTCAATATCGCAATTTGCGACTTACTTTCCGAAACCAGCGAGGTCAATGCCAAGCTGGTTTATTTTATATGTCAATATGCGAGGCGTGGTAGATAGACTGCGGGCGGCCGCAGCGATTTTGCCTTTGCTGCTTTTGAGGGCATCGCAAATGATATCGCGTTCGTAAGCCTCGACCATGCGCTTGAAATTTCCGGAAACAGGAGTGTCGCTTGTTTCGGCTGTCTGGAGCGTGGTCGGGAAATGATGCGGATAAATAACGTCTTCTTCGGTCAAAAGCACCGCACGTTCAATCGCATTTTCAAGTTCGCGTACATTGCCCGGCCACGGGTAGCTCATGAGCATTTCAATCGTACCGCGAGCGAGACGGCGTACGTTCTTCCCGACGATGCGGCAGTAATGTTCCACAAAGTAATCAGCCAAGAGCACAATGTCCGTGCGGCGTTTGCGTAATGGCGGCACGTAAATCGGCACAATATGCAGTTGGTAGTACAAATCTTCGCGGAAGGTGCCGTCGGAGACCATCTGCTGCAAGTTTTTCGTCGTCGCGCAAATGACACGCACATTCACCTTTTTCGGAAAGCGGGCGCCTACGCGCTCCATTTCGCCCTGCTGCAAAAGGCGAAGCAACTTTATCTGCAAGTTCGGCGTGAGTTCGGCGACTTCATCGAGGAATAGCGTTCCACCTTCGGCTTGCTCCACGCGGCCCGGCGCCTCGTTGACGACGCCAACCAAGGCGCCCTTTTCGCTGCCGAAAAGCTCCCGGTCCAGAACGGACTCCGGGAGGGCCGCGCAATGCACACGCACGAACGGCCCCAAATTGCGGTCAGAACGGAAATGAATCGCTTCAGCAACAAGACCTTTACCAGTTCCCACCTCGCCCACAATGAGCGCCGGGAGCGGACTTTTTGCAACCTGGTCGATTTGCTTATAGACCTGCTGCATTTCGGGCGTACGGCCGATGATGTTGTCCGGCTGGAAACGAGCCTTGAGTTCCATCGCCATGCGTTCGTTTTCGGCCTTGAGAATTTCGTTTTCCTCACGGGCCTGACGGCGGAGTTTCACAGCTGTCGCAAGCATCTGTGCGATAATTTCAAGCAAATGAATCTGGTCGTTGAGGTTTGCTTCGTCGGGATTGTGTTCGTCGGCACTCAAGGCGCCAACAACTTCCTGTTCCATGATAATCGGAACGCAAAGGAACGCCTTGTCCTCCGTCTTGCCGCGCCCCGTACGGTCCAAAAAGTCCGGGTCTTTTGCGACAGACGGGATGATAATAGGCTTGCCGGTCTCGACAACGCGTCCCGTAATGCCCTCGCCCACCTTGTAACGGCCCTTGCTCGCCTGACGGCTGCTCAAGCCCTCCGCAATTTCGATGGAAATTTCGCCGGTATGGCGATTATACAAAGTCAACGTCGCATGCTCGACACCCATCACCGATTCGACCGTTTGCAACACCGGATGTGCGACGGTCTCAAAATCAAGGCTCTGGTTCAGAATAGAACTGATCTTGTAGAGCAGTTCCAGTTCTTGGATTCGTCTTTCTTCACCAGAAGTCATTTTTTTCCTAAGATAATCTACATTATCAAATATAGATTTCTCATTTAGAACACACGGAATACGGCGTTCAACGAGAACGTCATGCGCGAATCACCGCCTCTCACAACAGCAAAGTCGATCGGATAAAATTCCAGCCCAAAGAAATTGCTCTGCATGCGCCATGAAATTCCCAGATTCGAACGGAACATGAACGATTCAAAGTAGTAGTCCCCCGACGACTCGCAACCACAGTCATCATCGCCTGTTTCTCGCATGTACCTGTACACGTCGATACGATTTCCTTCTGCATCGTACGCTTCTATCGGCTTGGGTGCGTAAAAATCATAGCCTTCAACAGTCCCGTCTTGGAAGTTCACAAGGAACATGAAATTAGCAGTCAAGCTGAAACCACGACCCAGGGGCGCAATCAAATTAACCAAAATTCCCTCGGAAAGCTCATTGAAATCATAATCAACGCAATCTTCACACCCAGAAGCGTCTGTAGCGATTTCCGCCATGACGCCAACCCCAATGTATGGAGTCAGCGGTTTTACGATGGAAAGCATCCCACCAAACATCGTAGTCGATTCATCGTGCCAGCCACCCAACGAAGGGCCGAACTTGATGTCAAATGTTTTCCAAGAAATACCAGAAGCCGACGCCATCGACACAAAAAGCAAAACAATGAATAAACCGAATTTTTTTACCATACAAACAATATAATTTTTTAGACCCCCAAAAAAGGAGATGCCCGGGCAAGCCGGGCATGACAAGGTTATAAAAAGGATATGCTCGCTCGATGGCGGGCTGCACGATTTCAGAATCGTTGGCATACGCGACTATGGATGATATTATTCTAGTTCAAAATGCTTTTACAACGTTACTGAAAATGTCATCCAACTTTCGAATCACCACACTACTGTCACCATTCGATTTTTTCAATTCATCATAGCAGGTAAGAACTTTCAACTTTATGTCACCGGCAAGATTCTTTATATCAATAATTTTAGAATTATTCAAATCATTCGGTTCAAATTTGTCAAGGCCATCGCCATATTCTCGCTTGTTTTGCATTAAAATTTTATTTGCAGTCGGAGTAAGTAAATAGCAAAAAAGAATATTTATTTCTTTTTCACTCAATCCATCCGTATATAGCCCGTGAAATGTCGTCAAGTTTTTTACTCCTGCCTCATTCCTAACCACTTTGATGCGACCTCGACTAAATACCGAAACCCATATCGGAGCAGGGGGTTTATTCTCTAAAGCATACCATGGCGTTCTGTGGCTCGTCAAAAACCCTTTGTTCGCCTCCATTTCTTCACCATGCTTTATGTAAAATTTATCATTTTCAGTCAAAGCCTCTTCACCATTGAACAAATAAACCTTTTTGTCCTTGCTATACAACTTTTCAAACTCTTTCTTATCAAAAATCAAGGACTTTATATCCGGCGATTTCGATACGCAAGGGACACAAGTTCTAGAACTCAATTTAAATTCCTTTATCCTAGTTTGATTCAATGAAAAGAACGTATTGCTACCCGTAGCGATACCTCTTTTTACCTTTCCAACCAAAGACAAGGGAATCAAGTTTTCACATTCTATATTTTGCTTTTTTTGTTCAAAATACTTAATCCATTTTTCGTTACAATCTAAATTCTCGTATTTTCGGGAGAAAGCGGAATGTTTGGCAGAAAAATCATCAAAATCAAATGTCTCCAAATCAGAAATAGAAGATGAATTAATAAAATAACACGCATCAAATTTCTTGTTCTCGATAAACAAGATACAAGAGGTTGTAATTGCATCAGAAAAAAGATTTGTTGTAGAATCGAACTTTAAAACGCCCCTCAGCACCCTTTTGCATAAAAGGTATTGTTTGACAACAACCCCATAACCCGTATTCAAAAATTCATAAGGAACAATATAACAGCACCGACCACCAACACTAAGTTCATTGATGCTTTTAACCAAAAAATAAATACACTGGTTTGTGTAACCGCTCAAACAAACACCATACTTTTTTGAAAAAATTTCCCTATACAGATCCCTATTCGGAATCGCCTGAAATTTATTATACGGAGGGTTGCAAACAATCGCATCATATTTCGTTTCGGAATCAAACGCCAGGTAGTCCGAACACACCAATTTTACGTTGTATTTATTGCCATCCTTGAATTTTGCAATCATCGAAGGTTCATACTCTACAACAGTCTTTTTGACTTTTGCACCCAATTCATTCGCCATCTGCGGGAATATTCCCGGTCCAACGGCCGGATCGAGAAAATTCTTTGCATTTTTTTTCAATGCCCAACGAACCATGAGTCTCGCAATCAATGGGTCGGTAAAAAACTGTCCAAATTGTTTTTGTACGGTCTTTTTCATAAGTCAATTCCAAAAAGACTATTGAATGAATCTTTTTTCAACACTGCTTCACTTCTATCAAATTTTACATAGAAAAGAAGGTTACCTCTTGATAATTCTCGCATTGCAGAAAAATGATGCGGAATAGAAACTTCATCTAGCAATTGTTTTTCTAGTGTTGACTGAATTTTTATAACGGTCTTGTTCTGATTTTTCACGTCAGCTTCAACAAAAAATTTTTTGTCTTCGTTTTCTGGATTTGAAATCAGTTCAAGAATCCGTTCAAACGATATTCCATAAGCCCTATCAAAAAAGACCTGTACATAATAGTGAGGTACATTATATTTTTTTACCCAATTATAGACGACCTTCAAATCTTCCACTTTGGGCGTAATACTTAAATGGAACCTTTTTGTTTGAATTTCTTTAAGAGCCTGCTTTATTTTTTTCAATATATTCGAGACTTCAACTAATTCCTTTGAGGATTTCCAAGACCTACAAGTAAAAGAAGCACAATGAAGATTTTTTTCTGTTATCGAAGTTACCGTTTTATACAGGTCGGAATCTTTACGATTTAAAATATCCGCATATTCATTTTTTATCAGACAAATATTTTCAAAGACTGTCGCAACCAAATGAGCATATCGTTCTTCCATCACAGTTTCATATTTTTGACTGATAAAGGAACTTGAACGGACCTCAATTCCGCATTTTGCTTTAGAAACGACTTCATCCGTTAAACTGGAAATATCTATCCCGACCAAATCCTTTTTATCAAAAATCAATATATCAGGTCTTTTTCCAATCGAATCCAATTCGTTTTGGTAAGCATCATAAAATTCTTTAAAATGTTCATCACCCGCAATAATATCGTCAGATTTACCATACTGAATCGCGATATACTCAGAAGAATTTGAATTTATTGCATCTAACAAAGTTTTTTCAGCCCAGTCACCTTGTTCCTTATTTGTCAAAAATTCTGAAGACACCTGAGATGGAGGACGACCATGGTCACGTTCTTTTTCTAAATCAAGCAGTTCGGGGTTGATTTTCTTTATTAAAGCATTGATTCTATCAATATATCGTTCCATAGTCTAAAAATACATTATTCCTTTCTCAAAAAAAGCCCCTCAATACCGACACGATAAATATTGCGACCAACAACGGCAATTTCAAATATAATTATATTCAACGACAAAATATGACAATTTCAGTAATTACATCACAAATTGTCACATTAAAAGGAACCTCGCAAACACGTGCGAGGTGACAATGCCGGTCTAAAACGGCGACCCCGGAACGGAGTCCGGGGCGACAAAGCAGAACGACGCTACGCGTTACTTCAATGCTTCCTGCACCAAAGCACTGGCGCGCTTGGCGTCAAAACGGCCCTTGACCTTCGGGGAGAGTTCCTTCATGATCTTGCCCATGTCCTTCGGGCTTGCGGCGCCGGTCGCGGCCTTGATTTCGGCGATGAGGGCCTTGACTTCGTCTTCGCTCATTTCGGCAGGCATATATTTGCGGTAAAGGGCAATGCAAGCTTCTTCTTCGGGAATCTTGTCCAAAAAGCCACCCTTCTTGAGGATTTCGATAGATTCCTGTTTCTGCTTCACGCTCTTGGCGAGAACGTCAACGCACATGGCATCCGTAATGGTGTCCATGATTTGAGCCGGAGCAGCCCCTGCCTTCATGGCTTCGTTCTTGATATCAGAATGGAGCGTACGGAGAGTTCCGAGAGTTCCGGCATCGTGAGCCTTCATGGCAGTCTTGATGTCGTCGAGAATTTTTGTCAAAAGTTCACTTGCCATATTATTTCCTTTGCAGATTTCCCACATTTTAAGATTTGTTCATTTTTAATGAAAAGCCGATGCCGGAATAAATCCAGCACGACTGCAATCACTAAAAACACCTAATGAGTCATCGGCAGGCGCCGACAACTCATTAAATTTTAACAAAAATCCGATTGGAATTAGTAGAGACGCTTGCGGTTCTGGTCAGCAATCTCTTTGAGACGCTTGCGACGAGCAGCCGTTTCAATACGCTTCTTTTCTTCGGAGGGCTTTTCGAAGCGCTGGCGCTTCTTGACATCGGAAATGATGCCGTTCTTTTCGCAAGACTTGGTGAAACGCTTGAGAGCGCGTTCGAAAGGTTCGTTGGACTTAACAATAACGCCGATCACGATAATCCTTTGGTTAAAAATTCAATTTTTGGATAGCCAAATATATTTAAAATTCCAAAATCCGTCAAGGGGAACATTTTACCCCTTATAGTCCATTGCCAACATCGTAATATCGTCAAATTGCGAAGCTTTCCCCACAAATGCGTCAATTTGCTGCTTGACGAAGCGGCACGTTTCCTTAGTGCCGCCACCGCCACCCTTAGCCAGAGCTTCGAGCAGCCTGTCATTTCCGAACAGTTCGTCGCGGCCGTTCGTCGCCTCGGTCACGCCGTCGGTATAAAGGAACAGCGTATCGCCGGGAACCAGGTCGAGCGTCTGCATCTTGTAATGCGTGTTATCCATAGCCGCCATGACCATCCCCGCCTTGCTCTTCACGAACTCGACCGAACCATCCTTGTGGCGAATCGCAGGCGGATTATGCCCTGCCGATGCGAACTCGACATGTCCAGTTTTCAGGTCGATGAACCCCATCCACACAGTGACGAACATGTTCGCCCTGTTGCGCATGGCCAACTCGTTGTTCGTATTTTCGAAGGACTCAACAACGGACTTCAAGTTTTTCGCCATAGTACGGAGCACGATTCGCGAGACCATCATGAACAAGGCCGCAGGCACGCCCTTTCCCGAGACATCTCCCACGACAACGCACAGGCGGCCATCGTCAAGCTTGAAGAAGTCATAGAAATCGCCACCGACTTCCTTTGCCGGACGAAGGAACGGAGTCAGTTCGTGGAGAGCGTCGCCAGAATTTTCTTCTTCTTCGGTCATGGGCAAAAAGCCCAGCTGGATATCTTTTGCAAAGTCCAGTTCGCTTTCGATGCGGTCCATGTCCTTCTGCTTTTCAATATATTCCTTGAGCGAAGTGCGCATGTTCAAGAACGCCCATGCAAAATGAGCAATCTCGTCACGGCCCGAAAGATGCGGGATCGACACGTTGAAATCCCCCTTCCCTAACTTGGTCGCCGCAGCGGCAAGTTCGTTGAGCGGACGGGACACCCTGGTCGAAATCACGACAATCAAAATCAGCATAACGACATAGCCTGCAACACAGAACCATACGAACAGTTGTTCCACCGAGCGCTGACTTTCCATATATTTCTGCGCCGGCCACACAATCATGAACGTCCAGCCGTTCGATTCCATCACGTTGAAATAGATGGCGGCATCCGTTTCATTGGGAGTACGCCCCATGAATAGTCCCTTTTTCATGCTACGTACGGTCTTTTCGAAATCGGACGCGGCCCCTTCAATTCCGCGAGTGAGGCCCGAAAGAGTTTCCTTGAACACGATATCGCTCTTGGGATGGGCAATCACCGTACCGTTTGCAGACAAGATAACAACATACCCCGAATTGGACACGGGAATCGAAGCGACAGTCTCTTCGAGGAATGCAATCGACATGTCAATGCAGAGGACTCCCGCAAAAACTGTATTCCCATAAGCATCTTTTTGGTAAATGGGAGCCGTGTAAATAGCTATCGGTTCCTGAATAAAATCACCGACAAACGGTTCCTGCCAAATACCGGCCTGCAAGTTCTTCGTGCTCGTGTACCAAGTCTTGTTGAGATAGTCCTTGCCCTTCATCAGCTTGATATCGTTCCCCGAATACTGTGCAAGGAGCATCACCTCCTGATGCCATTTCGCCTTGGGCGCCATACCCGGTTCGTAAGCGACCACGACAGCCATCACCTGCGGAATCGACTGTTTCGCGTCAAAGACGGCCTGACTTAAAAAGTCCTCGAGTTCCTTGCCGGAAAGCATCTCTTTTCCAAGCACTTCGGCGTACTCATCGCCCAGTTTTTTACCTTTTTCAAAGAGCTTTTCGATAATCGCCACATTCGCAAGGCTGATTTCTTCGCCCTTTTGCGTCAGCAACGTCGAGAATTCAGTTTTCACACGGGTACTGAGAACCCCAAACAACACGGCAAAAACGATGCTGAACCCCACCAACGTCAGCATCGACTGTTTGAACGCCAAACCATGTATATTGAGTTTCACAAAAAACCTTTTCTTTCCGCTATAAGCAAAAAAAATTCTTTTTCAAGTAGAAATATATGAAACTTATTTGCACATTAACGAGACGCTCCCGAGAATTTTACCGAATTTTTTTCAAAAAAAATTTCGTTCGGTCAGGCAAAAAGAGAAACACCTCACGAACACATAAACATTTGAGCACTAAAAATACAAAAATTTCACGATTTCGCACACTTTTTTTTGTAAAATTTCATTAATTTTCACAAAAATAAATATTCATAACTTGCGAAGTATCAAAGACTTATGTATATTCTTTGTAAGAAAATCCCATTTATTTCCGGAGAAAAAAATTTTAATGTGGAGTTTAGCCATGAAGCTGCAAACGGTCTCACTCATCGGGGTTATCGCCCTGTCCTGTTCACTACTTTCGGCATGCGGTAGCAAGGAAGAAGAACAAACGACACCGCAAGCAGAAGCCACTCCCGCCGCAGAACAGCCGGCAGCAACCGAGGCTGCACCTGCAGAGGATGAACCGGCACTCGTCCCCATCCAGTCCCTTAGCGAGACCGAAGAGAAATCCGCCCCCGCAGCTCCCGCACCGATATCGTCCAGCATCGAACAAGGCTCTTCGGGGCCGTTCGTCATCCAGGTGAGCATCCAGCCTTCTAGAAGAGCAGCAAACAGCGTCGTGAGCAGGCTCTCCGACCAAGGCATCAAGGCCTACGTCGCCGAAGTCGAAAATCCGGGCGAACTGGAAGGTACGTTCTACCGCGTACGCGTGGGCTACTTCTCCACAATCGCAAACGCACAGCAATTCGGCAAGGAAGTGCTTGCCCCGCAGGGTTATGCCGGCTGGGTCGATAACCGCAAGAACGACCGCATCGGTCAGCCTGGCGCAAGCGAAGACATGTAATTTCACAAAAGCAACGAACTGTATATGAAAAAGGCTCCGCAAAACGCGGAGTCTTTTTGATTTTCAAATGTTTCCCATCACTAGATGAGCATGTCGATTTCGCCGTTTTTCAGGCGACGCTTCTGGTCTTCGCACCAAGACTTGTAATAGTCCTCAAAGCCGTCAACGCCCCAACCAAACTCATCCTTGGCCCTCTTGGTCACCACGACGGTCTTGCCGGAACATACAACTTTGTACAATGGATCGTTGGAATCTTCAGCTTGGTCCTTTTGATCTCTGCATTCCTCGGCAGCTTCTTGGGCATCGGTAAACGTCATCGTTCTCATGCCTACAGGTTGACTGTTTCCGTTTTCAAACGAAATTTTTTCTTCAAAGGCGAGGTCTCTATAAGACTGGAGGATTGCTACGGAATTGCCGGAACGGATCACTTCGCACTTATAGCCGCCAATATCGACAATCGTAGATGAAGGATCGGTCGAAGAAGAAGGATTGGTCGAAGAAGAAGGATTGGACGATGCCGAATAATTCTTTGCCCAGACTTTGAATTCTTCACAGTTTTCCCTGAAATCTGCTTCATATTCGCTCAGGTCGCCCTCATCTACTTCTTCAACAAAAATCTTGTTGCCAGAGCAGGTCACCTTCATGGAGCCATCCAGCCAATGGCTAGCCTCCTCTTTATTTTTTTGACACTCGTCAGCAGCAGTCGCGTTGTCGGCATACCAGTATTCCGACGTGATGCTAGAATAGCGCGAACCGCTATTGACGGCGGTCGAGGTGTAGGACCCCACACCGGGTAACGTCTGCACCGTCGTTACGGAGTTCGCAGTCGTAGTAACTGTGCAAGACGGCTCGCCCGCATCAACGACCGGGATATTTTGATTTTCCGGATTTTGGACAAAGCCATTAGCCGGATCTCCACCAGCCGGAGTAGATTGACTGTTGCTGGAAGCCGGACTGCTGTCATCGTCGCAAGCCGACATTGCAAATAAAATCATCGAAGCGAGGATAAGTTTTTTCATACTATTTTCCTTATAAATTATAAATTCGTCATTCTCTAGTCTAGTTCGCCACGTTCGGCAGCCTTACGCATTTTTGCGCACCGTTCCTGTCGGTATGCTTGATATTCATTCGGTTCCAAATCATCGCGTTCAACAAAATAACTTGTAACAGTATTGCCGTCGCAATCTACACGTTCAGACTGGTTCTGATTGTAAGAAGCTTCTTCCTTTTCTTCGGCACACATTCTTTGAGCGGCGGAAGCATCCGGATATGTGACTTTTTCGGTAATGTCCGCTTTTTTGTGACCATCATCGTCCAATGACACTTCGATGGTCACTTCGTGAACTAAGCCCTGATACGATTCAATCACGTGAACGCTGTTGCCGGAGCGGCTGACATCGCACTGGAATCCGCTTTTAGTACCTTCACTTGAAGGATTGCTACTAGTATCGGAATCACAAGCAGTCAAGGCAAGCAAACTAAACGGGACTGCAAGCGCAACCATGGAAAACAAAAATTTCGGATTCACAGTCTCTCCTTTTCAAACTCCTAAGCAGTCCTGCAAAGAACAAAACATGTCCAAGCAGAACCTTTACAACAATATAAATAATTTAACAAAAAAGCACCGGCAAAAAAAAGAAACAGCCTTACCCGCCAAGTTTCCCGATATTCCTTTTCATATAGACTTGCCCTAAATTCTATATTTGGGGATATGCCTACAAAAAAGCCCAAAGTATTTGTCGTGCATCTCGGATGCGCTAAAAACCAGGTCGATGCGGAAAACCTCGTCGGCGAAATGCTCCACGCCGGGTTCGTCACTTGCGATTCAGCCTCCAAAGCGGACTACGTCCTCGTGAACACGTGCGGTTTTATCGAAGCAGCGAAAGAAGAATCCATCAACGCGATTCTCGCACAGGCGAAAGCGAAAAAGGCAAAGCAGAAGCTGATTGTTTCGGGCTGCCTGAGCGGCCGCTACGGCGAAGAACTGATGAAGGAACTGCCCGAAGTAGATTTTTGGGTCGGCACGTACAAGCCGGGCGAACTTTTGAAGAAGATGGGCTTTGTGGCCCCGCAGAGTTGCGACGCCGAGAACCTCCCCCGCATGAACCTGGGAGGGTTCCCGCACCACGCTTATCTGAAAATTGCGGAAGGCTGCAACCGCCGCTGCGCCTACTGCGCAATTCCCTTGATTCGCGGCAAGCAGGACTCGCGCTCCATCGAAGATATCGTCGCCGAAGCGAAGGACCTCGAAGCGCAGGGCGTCAAGGAAATTACTTTGATTGCACAGGACACGACTTACTTTGGGCGTGAAAAGGGCAAGAAGGGCGGCACACTAGTACAGCTTTTGCGCGCACTCCTCGACAACACGAGCATTCCGTGGATTCGCATGCTCTACTGGTACCCGATGTTCGTAGATGACGAACTGCTGGACTTGATGGCCAAGGAACCGCGCCTCGTGAAGTACGTCGATATGCCCATCCAGCACGCCAGCGACAAGATGCTGAAGCTCATGAAGCGCAATTACCGCAAAAAGGAACTTGTCGAACTGTTACACAAGATCCGCGAACGCATCCCGGGCGTGACGCTCCGCAGTACAGTGCTTGTCGGGTTCCCCGGCGAAACGCACGAAGACTTCGAAGAACTGATGGAACTGTTGCAAGACGTGCAGTTCGACCATCTGGGCGGGTTCGTGTTCAGCCCCGAAGAAGGGACTCCGGTAATGTCGATGGACCTCCCCGCAGTCGATGAAAGCGACGCCCGCGCAAGGCTCGAAGCGGTCACAGACTTCCAGGAAGAACTCGCCGCCGAATACGCAGAGAACATGATCGGCAAGACGGTCCGCATCATCATCGACCAGGTCGCCGAAGAAAGCGAATACCACTTCTACGGCCGCACGGAAGGCAACTCGATGGAAAACGACGACATCGTGAAGGTCATCGAAGGCGACGGCGACGTGGGCGAATTCCACAACGCACTTGTAGTCGATGCCGAACCGCATGAACTTGTAGTGAAGATTGTGGATTAGTGATAGGCGACCCCGGCACGAAGGCCGGGGTGACAGCAAAAAACATTTTTCGCAAGCATTGTCATGCCGGACCCCCGTTCCGGCATCACCTTTTTACTATATTAACCGCACGAAAACGCACACGCCCGTGTATCACAATGGATAGTGTCCTTCCCTCCGAAGGAAGGTATTCCGGTTCGATTCCGGACATGGGTATTAAAAAAAGCCCGCAGCGATGAACTGCTGGGCTTTTTTGCTTAAACGCTTAGACAATTATTTAGCGTTCTTGCGTTCCTTTTCACGCAAACGGCGGCGCTTTTCGGTATCGTCCGGGAAGAATTCCGGGAACGCATAACCGATAGTCACGCCGAAAACAATACCGGTCTTGTCCATACCGTTCGGCTTGTTCACGACACGGGATGCGTAAGTATCTTCGGCTTCGGTCCTGGAATCGACAGTCTTCTTGAAGCTCGGGTTCTTTTCCGGAGCCTTGCCGAGTTCCGGCGCATAGTACATGCCGAAGGAGAACTGCAAATAGTACCATTCGTTCGAGAGATAGGACACCAGAATGTCAAACTGGAATCCATTTACTGAAATCAACTTACGGAGATTATTTTCATCCGGTTCCATGTCATGGTCGTAGTAAACCGTACCGTAAGAAGCGGACAAGCCCAAGTGGATAGGAATCTTCGGGAAGAAGTAGTAGTTGAGGCCGACTTTATAGCCCGTACCACCTTCAAGTTCCATATAGTCAAATTCATTGTCCTTGACCTTCGGCAAGAAACCGAAAGAGGCAAAGGCACCGATATGCCAACGCGTGATGTATTCTGCACCGATACCAAGACCCACGCCCGTTTCGCCCATGAACGGCATACGGGAACCGAGACCCACTTCAAAAATGAGACGGTCTTTCAGCCAGTCGCGGCGGCGTTCCGAGTTTGCGTATTCGTCAGCGCGCTGGTCTTCTTCGAACTTTTTGCGGGTAAGGAAGTCCTGCCTCTGGGCGGCACTCATGCCCGCCGTAGAAACTTCGACATTTTCCTCTTCGTCATCATCGTCGGCAGAAACAGCCGTGGCGGCAGGAGCACTCTCAGGAGTTGCAGCAGCACCGTCATTGGCATCCGCCTCAGCAGGAGCGGCAACTTCTGGGGCAGGAGCCTCCGGAGCTTCAACCGTTTTTTCTGCGGCAACACGGGCCTTTTTAGACTTCAACGCCGCCCTACGTGACTTTGTAGGGGCAGCCCAAGCAACCAAACATGCTAAGCACACCAGCAACAACAATTTTTTCAGCATCAAAAGCCTCTAATAGAAAACTACGCTTGGAATATAACTTTTTATCCCTGTTTTTTATCAAAAACTTCATGTAAAACTTGTGTTTTCGTTTGATTTTACATTTTCGTAAGATTCTAGTATAACTATTGAGCCTTTATCAACTTAGCTTTGATGCTCCCGAGCGCAATTTCGCACTCCATGAGCACCGGAATTCGCTTTTCGTCGTCGGTAAACCAGATGAAAATGCGTCCCTTGGAGTTGAAAATGCCGTCGCCGTCGAGCACAGGTTCCACCTTGACCGTCTTGAACGTGCCCAAATCGGTCTCAATCGTTTCCCGCCCATGGATGAGGACTTTCAGTTCGTAGCGTTTTTTGCCGCTTACAGCAGAAAAACGGGAGGTTTCCCCCACTTTAAGCGGCATGGTGCGGACAAGATAAAACGCCGACATGATGCTGTGTTCGAGTCCGTCGATGGTCACAGAGGTATCGGCGGAGCGCTTGACCGTGTGCTTGACGGGGTCCTTGAAAACCGTATCGGAAAGGACGGCTTTCTTGCCGTTGCGGTCGAATTTAATGAGCGACTTGTTATGGAACTTGCCTTCGTGGAGGGACTTGCGGAAAATATCGGTCATGAGGCCTTTGTTGTTGACAAGCGTATAAACGGTATCGTAAACCGGATAGAACTTGTTGACGGTCTTATTGGCGGTCGCAAACGTCAAAAATTCCGTTTTGCCGTCCTTGCGCGGCTTGACTTCGAGAGTGGCGTAACCGGCCGTGATGAACCCCCAGCGAAGTTCGAATTCAAGGCGTTCGCCCTTCATCCAAGGTTTTTGGACTTCGGGAAGGGTCTTCCATTTGGGGAGCGGGGCGCTAGAGGAAGAGGCCACGGAGCTTGAAGATGACGCTGACGGAGCGGGCGCGCTCAAAGACGGCGGAGCGTCCACTTTATTTACAGATGTAGATAAAACAGTTTGCGCAGTCGGTTGCGGCACGTCGGATGAAGCAGAAGCCGTCTCGTTCGCAAACGAGACCGTCAAGAGCAGCACGAGCTCGAACAATAAAACGTTTTTTAAAATGCGATAGAACATAAGCACAACATAGGCTAAAATTTAAGATAACGACAATATACAAAAGTCGTGATTCGTTAGACGAGAGACAAGAGACGAGAGACGAGAGAATTATGACAAGACGAGTGATTAGTGGGATAAGAGGAAAGACAACGAAGCAAGGTGAGGAAAATCACACTACTTCTTCGCTGCTATAAACTTCGTCGTAACCGCTAGCGAATCCTGCCTACCAAACTGATCGGTGTAAATCAGCGTCCAAGCAATGGTCGTATCCGTTTTCAAAGCTTGAGCACTGGCATTGTACAAATTTACTTTCCGTTTATCCACATAAGCAAAAGGATATCGATCGTGAACTTGATCGATACAAGCATTCATAACATAAATTGTTTGTGACGAACTGAAGGGAGACGGATAATAACTGGACGATGATTGCGGAATCGTGGGGCTACTTTTGAAAGACATTCCTTCAGGAAGACCCTTCGCTTGAAGCTGGTAATTGCTAAGAATTTGACCGCTGAGATAGTCTTCCGTTTTATAGTCCAACTGAGCAAAAGCTGCACGGAAGGCCACAGAATCCAACGCCGGGATATCATATATAGGCATTGCATCCGTTATTTTATTCGGGCCATAATTGATAAATAGCGTTTTCTCCGTAATCTTTGGAGGGTAGTACGTCGATGCAGAGGGGCACCTAGAGCAATCATTTTTCGAATAGCAAACAATTTGAGTAGAGCCGATGTAGCAAAGCCCATGTAGAGTGCAATTCCCCTCAAGGGCTAAAGTCACCGTGTCCAAAATCCCGTTTTTCATCGTAGGACGAACAAAGCTGACACGGTCATATTCCCCATTGGCATTGAGATTTATGTAGCTGACATCCGCTGGCAACGGGACATTTCCGTCAGAAAGAGATTCTTTACCAATGAATTGAACCTCACGGCCAGCAATATAGCTTTGGCTTGAAGCGCTTGTGGTAACATCGAAAACTTGATATTTGAGTTCAGCACCCGTCTCAGCCACGGAAGACGCGGGCACAGATCCGCTAGAGACAGAAGCAGAAGAGACTAAAGCCATTTCGCTAGAGATAGGAACTCCATTGGAGATAGGGACTTCATTGGAGAGAGGAACTCCATTAGAGAGAGGCTTGTCAGAACTAGCGCTAGAAAGATTTTCGCTGGAGCCGTTGCCAGAAGAAGTCCCCTGCAAATTCTCGGCAACACTTGATGAAAGATTGGATTCGCCAGCAATCGGCATAATCGGTTCGTTCGAATCGCTCGAGCACGACAACAACACCATCAGCGGGATAACACAAGACAGTTTTTTCACCATTTTTCCTCCTAACAAGATTATTTTTCGTTGTTGACTTTAATTAGCCGTATTTTATTTGGCCGCAAACAACCCTCTTCCAATAGATTCAATATACATTTTATTTAATACGAAAAAACGCTGGCGGAAATGCCAGCGAACTTTATATTGAGCGAAACGCCATTATTTTTCTTTCGTCTAATCTATATCTCCGAGGCTCTTGCGGTAGGCGACGAGCTTCTCGCGGACTGCCGGGTCGGAGGTGGCGACGATGTGGGCGGCGAGGTAA
>CAMKTL010000042.1:0-32052 GCA_946415675.1 uncultured Fibrobacter sp. | reverse complement strand
TCACTTCGATCATGTAGAGTTCGCCGTCCTTCACGGCGAGCTGCATGTTCATGAGTCCGCAAACGTGGAGTTCCTTCGCGAATTCCTTGGCGTAGGCGCGAACCTTGTCCTGGATTTCCTTGGAGAGAGTCATGGGCGGAATCACGCTTGCGGAGTCGCCGGAGTGGATGCCTGCGGGTTCCACGTGTTCCATGATGGCGCCCACCACGGTGTGCTTGCCGTCGCTGATGCAGTCCACGTCGAGTTCGGTGGCGTCTTCGAGGAAGCGGTCGATAAGAATCGGCTTGCCTTCGCCAATGGCGGCGGCTTCTTCCACGAACTTGCGGAGGTATTTTTCCTTATAGACAATCACCATGCCGCGGCCGCCGAGAACGAAGCTCGGGCGCACCAAAACGGGGTAGCCGATTTTCTCGACGATGGCGAGGGCTTCTTCCACGTTGTGGGCGATGCCGCTTTCGGCCTGCTTGATGCCGACCTTGTCAACCAGCTGCTTGAAGAAGTCGCGGTCTTCGGCGAGGTCGATGTCTTCGGGGCTTGTGCCGACCACATTTGCACCAGCCTTCTTCAGGCGCATGGCGAGGTTCAGCGGAGTCTGGCCGCCGAATTGCACGATGACGCCCGCGCACTTTTCGCGTTCGTAAATGCCCATCACGTCTTCGAGTGTGAGCGGTTCAAAGTAGAGCTTGTCGGAGGTGTCGTAGTCGGTGGAAACCGTTTCGGGGTTCGAGTTCACCATGATGACTTCGTAGCCTTCGCGACGCAGCGTAAAGGCGGCGTGGCAGCAGCAGTAGTCGAATTCGATACCCTGACCGATTCTGTTCGGGCCGCCGCCCAGCACCATGATTCTCTTCTTGTGGCCGTGACCCGGAATTTCGCGGACGGGTTCGGAATTTTCTGCCCAGCAGCTGTAATAATACGGCGTGATGGCTTCGAATTCGCCGGCGCAGGTATCCACGGAGTAGTAACTCGGGATAAGGCCGATCTGCTTGCGCACCGCCATGACTTCTTCGGGAGTCTTGTGGAACAGGTAACCGATCTGGATATCGCTGTAGCCGAGTTCCTTGGCCTGGCGGAAGAGCGGCACGTCTTTTGCCAGCGCTTCCAACGAGCCTGCGGAAAGGATTTCGTCTTCGTAGAGGGCGAGTTCTTCGAGGTGGCGGAGGAAATAGCGGTCAATTTTCGTGATTTCGTACAACTTCTCGACGCCCCACTTGCGGCGCAATGCTTCGTGCAACACGAAGATGCGTTCGGCGCTCGGGCGGGCGACCTCCTTGGCGAGCGTTTCGTCGTCGTATTCCTTGAACTTTTCGCACTTGGCGCAAGAACCGAATCCACCGTAACCTGTTTCGAGCGAGCGCAGCGCCTTCTGCATGGCCTGCTTGAAGTTGGTGCCGATGGCCATCGCTTCGCCCACAGATTTCATCTGGGTGCCGAGCGTAGAATCGGCTTTCGGGAACTTTTCGAAGGTGAAGCGCGGAACCTTCACCACCACGTAGTCAAGCGCCGGCTCAAAGCAGCTCGGGGTCGTTTGCGTAATGTCGTTGCGGAGTTCGTCGAGCGTGTAGCCCACGGCAAGGAGCGCTGCAATCTTTGCGATGGGGAAGCCCGTTGCCTTAGAAGCAAGCGCAGAAGAACGGGACACACGCGGGTTCATTTCGATAATGATGCGGCGGCCGGTCTTGGGCTCAATTGCCCATTGAACGTTGGATCCACCGGTTTCTACGCCGATAGCTTCCATGACCTTCAGGGAGTCGTCACGCATGGCCTGGTAGGCGCGGTCGTCAAGTGTCTGGATCGGAGCAACCGTGATGGAGTCGCCGGTGTGCACGCCCATGGGGTCCAGGTTTTCGATGGAACACACGATAACGGCGTTGCCCTTCTTGTCGCGCATGACTTCCATTTCGAATTCTTTCCAGCCAAGCAGCGATTCTTCGATAAGCACTTCGTTGTTGAGCGAGGCGTCGAGACCGCGGTTCACGATGGTTTCGAATTCTTCGGGATTGTGGGCGATACCGCCGCCCGTGCCGCCAAGCGTAAAGCCCGGACGGATAATCAGCGGCCAGCTGCCGATGGTGTGGGCGATTGCGGTCGCCTCAGACATGGAGTGCGCCGAACCGGAGCGCGGGAGGTCCAGGCCAATCTTGAGCATGGCTTCCTTGAACAGGTGGCGGTCTTCGGCGCGCTGGATGGATTCGGCCTTTGCACCGATAAGTTCCACCTGGTAGCGGTCCAAAATGCCGCGCTCGTTCAGTTCCATCGCGAGGTTGAATGCCGTCTGGCCACCGAGTGTGGGGAGCAAGGCGTCTGGGCGTTCGCGGCGGATGATTTCGTGCAGAATATCAACGCTCAGCGGTTCGATGTAGGTGCGGTCGGCCATTTCGGGGTCGGTCATGATGGTGGCCGGGTTGGAGTTCACCAACACCACTTCGTAACCTTCGCGGCGCAGCACCTTGCAGGCCTGCACGCCGGAGTAGTCGAATTCGCAGCCCTGGCCAATCACAATCGGGCCGGAGCCAATGAGCATAATCTTCTTGATGTCGGTACGCTTAGGCATTCTTGCCTCCCTTGAAAGCTTCAATCATCTTCTTAAATTCTTCGAACAAGTACATGGAATCGTTTGGTCCCGGAGCAGATTCCGGATGGTACTGCACGCTGAATGCAGGCACGTTCTTGCAGCGGATGCCTTCGACCGTGTTGTCGTTCAGGTTGATGTGCGTGACTTCGACATCGGCGGGGAGAGACTTTTCGTCAATGGCGTAGTTGTGGTTCTGTGACGTGATTTCGACAGCGCCCGTCAAGAGGTTCTTGACCGGATGATTGCAGCCGTGGTGGCCGAACTTGAGCTTGGAAACTTTAGCACCGAGAGCAAGGCCCAAAAGCTGGTTGCCAAGGCAAATACCCATGAGAGGAATCTTGCCGAGGAGTTGCTTGATCATGTTGTAAACCTGCGGAAGGCTGTTCGGGTCGGCAGGGCCGTTGGAGAGGAACACTCCATCCGGATTTTGTTCCATGATTTTTTCGTAGCTCGTGCCAATCGGCATGACGGTCACGCGCATGTCCTGAGCGGCGAGGTTTCTCAAGATATTCGTCTTGATGCCGAAATCGAGGGCGACTACGTGGTACTTGCCTTCGTTATTGAATTCGTAGCCGTTCGGGTCACTGACCTTGCTCGCGTAGTCCTGACCGTCGAGGCCTTCCCAAGCCTTAGCCTTTTCAATAGCTTCGGCTTCGCTCATTTCCGTGTCTTCGACATGGAGGTAGGCTTTTTGCGCTCCGTTTTCGCGGAGGTGGATTGTAAGCGCGCGAGTATCGACGCCTGCAATGCCCGCCTTCTTCTGCGCAAGCATGAAATCATGGAGCGATTCTTCGTTCAGTTCCTTGGAAACCCAGTCGAGGGAATTCACTACAATGCCGTTCAAGAAAACTTGACGGGATTCGAACTTTTCGAAGTTCGTGGCGTAAGCGCCAACTTCTGCTGTGGTGAAAACGACGAACTGGCCAGCGTAAGACGGGTCGGTGAGAATTTGTTTGTAACCCGCCATACCCGTGTTGAACACGGCTTCGCCGACGGTGTCCTTCTTATCGCCAAAGGCGTAACCGTGGAATACGGTTCCGTCAGCCAAGGCGATGAATGCCTTGCGCTCGCGCTTTGCTTTCCATTGGAATTTTTCGTTCATGATCTACTCGTTGCTTGAATGTAAAAAGCGATTGTTTCCACGCTGTCATCCTGAGTGAAGTGCGTAGCACGAAAACGAAGGATCCAGGGCTGAATATAATTGGATTCTTCGTTTCGCTCAGAATGACGATGCAGTGTGCAATAAAAAAGGCAAAAGCTAAATGCCTTTGCCTTAAAACTGAAAACTTTTTGAACGGGAACAAGAACTTTATTAAAAATTTTTACCCAACCGACCTTTTGGTGAGCCGGAGATGCTTTTTTTAATGCAAGCTCGATGATTTCATGTTCCGCGCTTTTCATCGGGCGAAATTATAGTAAAAAAATGCACCTGCGACAATGCGTTTTTTTATAAATTTTTAAGACATTTTTTACACTTTTTGTAATGTGTTTTTGGAGTTTGCAAGAAAATGTAAAATTAAAACGGTTGAACGCCCAAATCAGAGGCTCCTTCTGGGATTTTAGCGAGGATTCCAAGCCCGGTCAGGTCGTGCATCATGGCGATATTGTCATCTTCCATTTCCAGGTTCTGGCTCATTCCGTAGCGATTTATAATAATGCCGCGGACATCCAAACACCTTGCGCGGGCATATTCGACCGTGAGCACGCAAGCGTTGATGGAGCCGAGCGCTGCCGTGGTGACAACAAGCAAGGGGAGGCCGAGTTCCTTCATGATATCGGTGAGGAATATTTTTTGCGAAGATTTATTTGTGCCGCCTGCTATTAATGTTGCGTGAGATGCGCCGGAATCGTAGCGGATAGGACAGATGATGCCGCCGCTTCCTTCGGCGAAAATGAACTCGTGGCGAGCGCGAGCCGCATTAAAATCGTTGCGGACTTTCGAAAGTTCTACCGGGTTCCCCTCTTTGCGAGCGGCCAGGTGCGGAGAAACTGCTTCCTTGTAAACGTAGCTGACGAGCTGTTCCTGCGTGTCGGGGAGGCCAGCGATGGTCTTGACGTAGTCGGCATCGCCGGCGACCCAATTGCCGTCGCGTAGTTCGGCTCCGCTAAGGGCTGCCTTGTAGTAGCCAGCGTCGATTCCCGAATCGCGCCATTTCTTGACGAGGAGTGCCGTGACAAAGGTCTTGCCGACATCGGTGCCAGTGGCGGTGACGAAATAACCTTTAGGTTTAGATGAAAGACGAGAGATGAAAGACGAATGATTTTTGAGGGGCATATTTTTAATCAATTTTTTTTATGATTTGAGTAATTGCAGCAGCGGCGGTTTGCAGTTGTTCCCGCGTATGCGTGGCCATGAGGCTTGCTCGGAGGCGGGCTTGCCCTTTTGCGACGGTGGGGTAGCGGATAGCGGGAATCAGGATTCCGCGCTTCTGGAGTGTTGCCGAGATTTCAAGGGCGCGGGCTTCGTCGCCGATGATAATGGGAACGATGGCAGATGCGGTGGGCTGTATCTGGAAGCCGGCGCTGCGCAATGCATCGCGGAAGTATTTGACGTTGTCCTGGAGCGTTTGCACGCGCTCGGGATGGGCGTCGATGTACTTGAGGTTCGCGTTTGCGGCGGCGGCCACGGCGGGCGCCATTGCAGTCGTGAAGATGAAACTGCGGGCTTTGTTCTTGAGGAATTCGATGAGTTTCTTCGAACCCGCCACGAAGCCGCCTTCGGCGGCGACGGCTTTGCTCAACGTGCCGACGGTAACGTCGGCGTGAGCACAGCCGTAGTGCTCGGCGAGACCCCTGCCGGTTCTGCCGACCACGCCCGTGGCGTGCGCTTCGTCAATCATAAGTAATACATCTTGTTCGCGGGCAACGCGCAAAAGTTCCGGCAAATCGGCCAGGTCGCCATCCATGCTGAATACGGCATCGGTCACAATGAGCCCGCGGAAAGGTCGCGTGTCACTTGAAGCTGCGCTTTGCGTCGCGTGTTCCGCCTTGGCCTCTTTAATGACACGTTCCAAATCCGCGATATCGTTGTGCCTGTAAACCTTGCAGTTCGCACGGGAAAGCCGAATTCCGTCGATAATGCTCGCGTGGTTCAGTGCGTCGCTAAAGATAAAGTCGTTCTTGCCGCAAAGCGCTGAAATCGTACCGACATTTGCCATGTAGCCGGTATTGAACGTGATGGCGGATTCCGTACCCTTGAACTGCGCAATGGTCTCTTCGAGTTCCTGGTGCGGTGTCTTGTTGCCGGTAGTGAGGCGTGCCCCGCCGCTTCCGGTGCCCCATTCAAGTACCGCGTTTGCCATCGTCTGTTTTAGCACGGGAATGTTCGCGAGATCCAGATACGAATTGGAAGCCAATAAAACTTGTTCTTGCAAAACTCCATTTGCAGAGCGGATTTTAACGCACGAAGATTCCGGTGTTTCCATCAAGCGCATTGAACGATAAGTGCTGTTCGCCCGTGCCGCTTCAAGTGCGTCTTTCGTAAATAAGTCTAAGATTCTTTCGTTCATTCCATTCTGCCCTGGATCCTTCGACTTCGAACCTTCGGTTCTCCGCTCAGGATGACAATTTAAGTTCTGTTGACAACTTCCACCAAAACCTTCTTCTTTTGCAAATATTCAATACACTCTTCGGCTTTGGCCTTGCGGGAATCGAACAAGAAAATCCGGCCTCCGTTTTCGTCGCCCATTTCCTTCATCTTCATGATGCGCACGTAGCCGAGTTCCTTGCTTGCGACATAGCCCGTCACGTAATTCGGGTCGTCGGATATGCAGAATTCCGCCACCATGCCGGGAGCATTCGCCACCTTTGTCGCAAGGACAATCGCTTCGTTAAAATGGTTCTTGCAGCTATCTACCACGTTGCCCTGGAGAGCGTCCATGTAGGTGGCGCGTACGCCGCGGGCCTGGTCGGGTTCCAGACGCTTCCCAGTCGCAATGTCGTAGAGCATGGCTCCTCGCATGGGGAAGGTCGCCTTCAAAAGTTCTTGCAATTTTTCGCGAAGTTCTTGAGAACTGCGCCGGTTGTCGCTGCCGCTTCCCATGAGTGGGGTGATGAGCTCGAAAGCCTTGTCGAGCCCTTCCTGCCATGTGTCCACATCCACACGCGTCACCGGCAATGCTTTCAAAATCCTGATATCGCTTTCGTGGACCTTCTCGATTTTCACGTTGATAAAATCCGGGTCGCCCTTGGAATGTGTCACGGCGCGCTTTACCATGGCGGAGCAAACGGCTTCGACGTTTTCGCGGGTGACGATGCGTTCGGCACCGGAAATGTGCTGCTCGTGTGCATTTTCGCCTTCACCGACTTGCTGCGATGCGCGCATTTTCAAACTGTAGTAATCCATTGTCTTTCTGAGTATATTCTTTTTTGTTTAGCCTGTTTGCGTTTCTTTCGTCTCTCGTCTTTTGTCTGTAAAGCGAAGCTCGTTTTAATATTTACTCGTGGAATTCGTCTTCGCCTTCGATAACCGGGGCGGGCTCGCATTCGCCTATGAGTTTGATGGCTTCGCAGATGCGGTCGATTTCCTGGTCACTTGTGATGAACGGTGGCATGGTATAGACGTAATTGCAGAAGGGGCGCAGCCACACTCCCGTTTCGCGAATCACGCGCTGTATATCGTCGGCAGAAGGCTTCGCCTTGAGTTCCAGCACACCGATGGCGCCGAGAACACGGACATCGGCGGCGTTTTCGAGACTGCTGAGCGGTTCCAGGTTCTGCTTCAGGCGCTTTTCAATCCGAGCGACACTCGTTGCATAATCGCGACTTTTGAACAGCGAAAGCGAAGCGATGCCCGCGGCGCATGCCAAGGGGTTCGCCATGTAGGTGGGTCCGTGCATAAATGCAGGAATCTTGCTGTTCGTAATTGTTTCGGCAACCTTCTCGGATGCGACACAAGCCGCCATTGTAATGCTTCCGCCCGTAAGCGCCTTGCCGATGCACATGATATCGGGAGTGATGAAATCGGCGCATTTACCTTCGCGCTCAAAGCCTGCGCATTCTCCACTCGCGGTATGCATCATCGCGAATCGCGGGCCAGTGCGGTAAAATCCCGAAGCGATTTCGTCCAAAATCAACAGGATGCCGTAACGGTCGCAAAGCTTACGGAGCGCTTTCAAATAACCCGCATTATAGAGCCACATGCCGTTCCCGCCTTGGAAAACAGGTTCGCAGATGACGGCGGCGATTTCGTTTTCATGCGCGCTTACGACCCGTTCCATCGAAGCAAAATCGCTATCGTCCCACGGCTCGTCGAACCTGCAATTCGGGCGTTCCGCAAAGTAGTGCTGCGGCATAATTCCGCGGAAAAGTATGTGCATCCCGTCGGGGTCGGAGAGCGCCATGGCACCCGCGGTATCGCCGTGGTAGCCGCCCTTCAAGGCGACCAACTTACAGCGTTCCGGGCGGGAGAGCGAATGCTGGTACTGCACTGCCATCTTGGCGGCACATTCCACGGCAATGCTTCCCGAATCCGCGAAGAAAATCTTGTTGAGTCCCTTTGGCAAGAAATTTACAAGGCGTTCACCCAGTTCAATCGCCGGCTCGTGCGTAAATCCGCCGAACATTACGTGGCACATTTTTTCGCTCTGCTTGCGAATTGCCTCGACTATCTCGGGAGCGTTATGACCGTGGGCCATGCACCACCAACTTGATACGGCGTCGATGAGTTTTAAACCATCAGCGGTTTCGATGGTCGTGCCGTGTGCAGATTTCGCCAAAAAACGAGAAGGCCCCTTATGCAGCGCTGCGTAAGGGTGCCAAAGATACTCGTTATCGAAATTTAAAAGTTTATCCATTTGGAGAGCAATATAGAAATTGCTCTCTTACGTTTTCTCGTCGGCTGCTTTCAAAAGGCCCAAGAAAAGCGGTGCCGGATGGATTAACGAGGACTTCAATTCAGGGTGGAACTGGCATGCCAAAAAGTAGGGGTGGTCCGTGAGTTCCATAATCTGCATGATATCTTCGTTTGCGGCTTTTCCGGAGAAGATGAGTTTCTGCTTGTTAGCTCCCGTGGTGTCACCTTGTTCAATTTGAGCGACATAATTCGGGTTCACTTCGTAGCGGTGGCGGAAACGTTCACGAATGGCTTTTGAACCGTAAACTTCAGCGGCGCGGCTCCCGTTTTTTATGACGACATCGTGGCCGCCCAGTCGCATGGTTGCTCCCAAATCCTTGATTTTTTCTTGGCCGGGGAGGAATGCGATGACCGGAACTTCGACGTGGTTCGTTTCGCTTTCCATCTCGATAGTGCCTGCGCCCTTGATTCCGCAAACGTGGCGTGCGAATTCGACAACGGCGAGCTGCATGCCGTAACATATACCGAGGAACGGAATTTTGTTTTCTCGCACGTAGCGGATGACCTGAATCTTGCCTTCGATGCCACGGCTTCCGAACCCGCCCGGAACAATAACGGCATCGATTCCCTTGAGCGCAGCTTCAACAGAAACACTGCCGTTTTCGATTTTTTCCGTATCGACCCAGCGAATGTTCGCATGCAAGTCTAAATGCGCCGATGAGTGCGAGATGGCTTCGACGACGGAGGCGTATGAATCTTCGAGGGCTAGGTATTTACCGCAAATGGCGACTGTCAAGGTCTTACGCGGATTGACGGAATTGCGCTTGAGGGCATCGACGAGCTTGCTCCACTGATCCAGTTTTGGTGGAGCGTAAATGTTGAGCGTTTTGGAAAGAATTTCGGGAATGCCTTCTGCGTCATAGACGAGCGGGCATTCATAGACGTGCTTCACGTCGATGCCTGAAATGACATGGTTTGCAGGCAGGTTGCAGAACAGGCCTATTTTTTCCTTGAGATGCGGCTTGATATATTCTTCGCAGCGGCCGATGATAATTTCGGGGTAAATGCCGAGCTTGTTCAAATCGCGGACGGACATCTGTGTGGGCTTGGATTTCTGTTCGTTTACGCCGGAGGGTATCGGAACGTAGGTGAGGTGCACAAAAATGGCGTTGTGGTCGCCGACTTCGTGACTCAACTGTCGAGCCGCCTCGATGTAGAACTGGTTTTCGAGGTCGCCCACGGTTCCACCGATTTCGATGAGCAGTACATCGGCCTTCTCTTGGTTCGCAATTCTGTAAAACTGTTCCTTGATGAGGTCGGTTACGTGAGGGATGAACTGCACCGTATGTCCGAGGTAATCGCCGTGGCGTTCCTTTTCAAGAATCATCTTGAAAATGCGGCCCATCGTGAGGCTCCAATCCTTCTTGGCTGTTACATTCAAAAAGCGTTCGTAGTGGCCGAAGTCCATGTCGCATTCGCCGCCGTCGTCCAGAACAAAAACTTCGCCGTGTTCTGTCGGGTTCATTGTGCCTGGGTCGGTGTTCAAGTAACCGTCGCATTTGACGGGAACGACCTTCATTCTAGCAGAAAGCAGCGCCCCGATGGACGCTGCTGCTACTCCTTTGCCGAGTCCGGAGATGACGCCTCCGGTGACGATGATAAATTTTGTCCTTCCGTTGTACTGATGCTGTAATGACATATTGGGGGTCCTAATATACACTTTCTGTAATTTCTTGGTCCTGTTTGCAAAAATTGTGCCAAGAATAAAATTTGGCGTAATCTAGGCTTATTTAAGGTTTTTAAACCTATGAGCTTTACAATTATTGTAAAGATAACCTTTTGATTTACATAGACTGTAATTTTTAAAAGTTTGTCTAGAAACGTAAAAATGCGGAAGATGAACGAAAAAACGCAGTAAATCGTGTTGCTAAATCTTTTGGATTATAAATAAACTTCTTTTACATATTATGTAAAGCATTGGTTTGATTTTACATAATATGTAAAATAATTCTTTTTATGGAAGGGCTTCCTTTTAGAAAAATGCCCTTTTTCGTCTAAAAACGCTGTTTTAACAAAATTTGTAAAAATGGCACGTTTTTTGCATTGCACCGCAAAAAGGATTATAAATATGTCGTTAAAATTTTCAAAATGGACCGGATTGGGCAACGATTTCGTGTTGGTTGAACCAGGTGAATCGTTTGACATGACTCCCGGAGCATCTCTCGAACAGCGCGTGGTTGAACTTTGTGATAGGCGTTTTGGTATCGGTGCCGATGGTGTTGTTGTCGTGACCCCGTTGAACGAAAATGTAAAAGGCAACGAATTTGAAATGCGTATTTTCAATGCGGATGGCTCTGAAGCGGCCATGTGCGGAAATGCGACACGTTGCGTTGCGAAGTTTATCCAAAGTCGTGGTCTCAGTAATGAATCCACGTTTTTCTTGCATACGAAAAGCGGCCTTGTAAAGCCGTCTGTTTTGCCTGATGGCCGTGTATGCGTGAACATGGGGCTCCCGCGTGATTTCTTGGGGACAATCAAGTTGACTGCGGATACTTTCGATTTCACCGGCGAGACCGTTTCGATGGGAAATCCGCATACGGTCATCTTTGTTGATGACATCGAAAAAATACAGCTTGAAAAATGGGGCTCGATTCTCGAAGTCGATAAGATTTTCCCGGATCGTTGCAACATTGAGTTCGCACAAGTTGTTGACAAAAATACGATTCGCATGCGCGTCTGGGAACGTGGCTGCGGAGTGACAATGGCTTGCGGCACAGGGAGCTGCGCCACGCTTGTTGCAGCCCAGCGTACAGGCCGAATCGGAGTCGAAGCGGACATCGTTCTCGATGGCGGAACGCTCCACATCAAACACGAAGATGGTGGCCCTGTCTTTATGACCGGCCCCGCGAAAGAAGTATTTAAAGGCGTTATCGATTAGACGAGAGACGAAAGACTAGAGACGAAAGAGTTTCAAAAAACTATTACCTAAAACCTAATACCTAATTATGAACAATTCTATTATCAATCCGTATTACGACCGTCTTCCGGGCAGTTACCTTTTTTCTACGATTGCAAAGAAGATAAAAGAATACCAAGGCACCCACGAAAATGCGGACATCATTCGCTTGGGTATAGGCGATGTGACGTCTCCGTTAATCCCTGCCGTAATCGAGGCGATGCACAAGGCTGTGAACGAAATGGGCGTCAAGTGGACATTCCGTGGTTACGGCCCTGAACAAGGTTACGATTTTCTCCGTGAAGCGATTATTCGTGGTGAATACACGTCTCGCGGAATTGAAATGGATCCGGACGATGTGTTTGTCAGTGATGGCTCCAAGTGCGATGTCGGTAACATTCAGGAAATTTTTGCCGACGATGCAAAAATTGCAATCCCGGACCCGGTTTATCCAGTGTATCTCGATAGCAACGTGATGGCTGGTCGCGCGGGTACTTTGCAGGCCGATGGACATTTTTCCGAAGTAACCTATCTTTCTTCGACTGCTGAGAATGATTTCCAGCCGGATTTGCCGAAGAACCCTGTGCAGCTGATTTATCTTTGCAGCCCCAACAATCCGACGGGAACAGTGCTCAGCCGCGAAACGCTCCAGAAGTTCGTCGATTACGCAAACGAAACGGGCGCAATTATTTTGTTCGATGGAGCCTACAACTGCTACATCCGCGACGAAAAACTTCCGCATTCCATTTACGAGATTCCGGGGGCTCGCACATGCGCCATTGAATTCCGTAGCTTCAGCAAGACCGCTGGCTTTACGGGTGTCCGCTGCGCATACACAATTGTTCCGCATGAACTCGGCAAGCTCCGCTCGATGTGGAACCGCCGCCAGTGCACCAAGTTCAACGGTGTGAGTTATGTGACTCAGCGCGCCGCCGAAGCCATCTATACGCCGGAAGGTTGGGAACAGACAAAGGCTGTCGTTAGCGGTTACATGGACACAGCTGCCGTGATCCGCAAGGAACTGACTTCGTGCGGCTATACCGTCTTTGGCGGAGAACATGCTCCGTACATCTGGTGGAAAATTCCCGATGGCGAAAAATCGTTTGACTTCTTTGATCGGTTGCTTGCGACATGCGAGGTCGTAGGTACGCCGGGAAGCGGCTTTGGCCCGTGTGGCGAAGGCTATTTCCGCTTGACGGCGTTCGGTGACCATGAACAGACTAAAGTTGCTCTCCAGCGCATTAAGGAGAGGTTGTAGCTCCTGCATCCTAACTTCGAGTTGTCTTAGCAATTATTAACTAGTAACTATATTTGCAAATTATGAAACAGCCAATAGGTCCAGAAATATCGGTCATTCAAAAGATTAGCGTCGCCATTATCCACGAAAGAAACGCAGAGAAACTTTTGGATAATGTGCTTACGATTTTGGATACCGAAATGGGTATGCTGAACGGCACTTTTACCTTGCTGTTCGGTAATACCTTGAAAATTGAAGCTTCGCATGGTCTTGACGAAAAGAGAAAACAGTTGGGTCAATACCAGATGGGCGAAGGCATTACGGGCCATGTGGCTGAAACGGGTCGAAGCCACGTAATTCCGGATTTGCGCAAGGATTCGCGTTTTTTGAACCGCACGGGAACCCGCAATTACGATTCGCAAGTGGCGTTTATCTGTGTTCCTCTGGTTCATGATGAACAAATTATCGGAACGCTTTCTGTTGATCGTCCAGTCGATGTAACGACAGACCTGGATCGCGATGTTGCTCTTTTGGAAATTATCGCGAATATTACAGGTGATGCGGCCAGCGAATGCCAGACGATGCTTGTGGAACGTCAGTCCTTGATTGACGAAAACCAGAAATTGCGCGATATGCTAAGCGGCAAGCCCGAGAACATTATCGGAAACTGCCGTGAAATGCAGTTAGTCTATGAGCAGGTGCGTCAGGTTGCTACTTCGGATGCGACAGTTCTTATTCGTGGCGGTAGCGGTACGGGTAAAGAAATGGTTGCCCGTGCCATCGTAAATCTTTCGGACCGCAAGGATAAGCCTTTTGTGACGCTCAACTGTGCTGCGCTCCCGGAGAGCCTTGTCGAAAGTGAATTGTTTGGTCATGAAAAGGGCGCTTTTACGGGTGCTATCAGCATGCGCAAGGGCCGTGCCGAAATCGCCGATGGCGGAACGCTTTTCCTTGATGAAATTGGCGATTTGACGATGCAAACGCAGGTCAAGTTGTTGCGTTTTTTGCAGGAGCGGACGTTTAGCAGGGTTGGTAGCAACGAAGAACTCCATTCCGATGTGCGCTTCTTGGCGGCGACGAGCCGCAACCTTGAAGAACTCATGGAAAAGAAGCTTTTCCGCGAAGACTTGTTCTATCGTCTGAACATTTTCCCGATTTCCATGCCGGACTTGGCAAAACGCCAAAGCGACATTATTTTGCTTGCAGAGCACTTTATCGAAAAGATGAATCTCAAGTACAATAAAAAAATCGCCCGCTTATCGACAACCGCGATTAACTTGTTGATGAGCTATCATTGGCCGGGAAACGTCCGCGAGCTGGAAAACTGCATTGAACGCGCTGTGCTTACCGCTACGGACAATTGCATTCATAGCTACAATCTCCCGCCTTCGCTACAGACTTGCCTCAGCACCAGTGCTGGGAAAATCATTACAGATCATGCGCCACTTGACGTGATGATGTGTAATTACGAAAAGGAACTGATTACCGAAGCCATCAAGCGTAACGACGGTAACATTTCTGCGGCGGGTCGCGAACTCGGTATTTCTCCGCGAATGATGAATTACCGTATGAACAAACTTGGATTGATTACAAAATAAAATGTTCGGTTTTTACAGAATCGCATCCGTCTGCCCGGCTTTGAAAGTGGCAGATACGGATTTCAATACTGAAGAAATTATCCGCTGCGGTCACCTCGCCAAAAACGAAGGGGCCGCAGTCGCCGTTTTTCCGGAACTTTGCATTACGGGTTACACCTGTAGCGACTTGTTCCATCAAGAACTTTTGTTGCAAAAGTCGGTCGCGTCGCTTTTGAAAATTGCAAAAGCGTTTGACGATTCCGACATGGTTATGGCAGTGGGGCTCCCGCTTAGAATTATGAGCAAGCTTTACAACTGTGCGGCGTTGCTCCAGCGTGGTAAAATTATCGGTGTAACTCCCAAGATTCATTTGCCGAACCAGCGCGAGTTTTACGAAAAACGGCATTTCAACAGCGGACGCGACTTGCTGAAACAATCAACGGTTTGCCCGATTGAAGGGCTTGGCGATGTGCCGGTGACGAACTTTTTTACAGTAAATGGTTCAAGTTCTGAAGTTCGCTTTGGCGTTGAACTCTGTGAAGACCTTTGGACGCCAGTGCCACCAAGTGGTTGCCTCGCCTTGGCTGGAGCAAATGTTATCCTGAATCTGTCGGCAAGCGATGCGTTGGTGGGGAAGGGTGACTATCGCCGAAACCTCGTGCAGAACCAGTCCGCACGCTGCATGGCCGCGTATGTCTATGCATCGGCAGGAGTCCATGAATCTACCACGGACATGGTTTTTAGCGGGCACTTGATGATTGCCGAAAACGGTTCGATGCTTGCCGAACGCAAGAATTACAGCCGTCAAAGCGAAATCATCTTTGCGGATATCGATGTGGAACGTCTGAATATGCAACGCTTGAGCGAAGGGAGTTTTCAGGACTTTGATTCGATGGAATATTTTGCGAAGGCTGCAAATTTTTCAGCGCTTCCCGTTGTTGCAAATGATTTGAAAAATCCCTCGGAAGGTCTCAAGTACCGCTATGTTGCGCCAATACCGTTTGTGCCGAGTTCTCTCGAAACGCGCGACGCCAACTGCCAGGAAATCTTCAACATCCAATGTGCTGGGCTTGCCAAGCGCTTGGAATCGTCGTATGCCAAACGCGCTGTACTCGGACTCAGTGGCGGGCTGGATTCGACGCTTGCATTGCTTGTCATTATCGAAACGTTCAAGTTGTTGAAGCGTCCGCTAAGCGAAATTCTCGTGGTGACAATGCCGGGATTCGGGACGACAAAACGCACGAAGAACAATGCTGTCGCCATGGCGGAACTCTTGGGCGTCGAACTCCGGACAATTGATATCAAGCCTTCGTGTTTGCAACATTTCAAGGACATCGGTCACGATGCTGCAAAACTTGATGTGACTTACGAGAATGTGCAAGCGCGTGAACGTACAAAAATCTTGATGGACTTGGCAAATAAGGAAGGCGGCATTGTCGTTGGTACAGGCGACCTTTCTGAGATTGCGCTTGGCTGGAGCACTTACAACGCGGATCACATGTCTATGTATGCAGTGAACTGCGATATTCCCAAGACGCTTGTACGTCATGTTGTCGCTTGGTATGCCGAAAATGCCCGGAATTTCATAACTTCAGATACTGCGGTGGATTCAATTTCAACAAAAAATGCCGCAGCGCTTGCTGCAGTCCTTCGTGACATCCTCGATACGCCTGTTTCGCCGGAACTTTTGCCCGCAAACGGCAACGGTCAAATCGCACAAAAGACCGAAAGCATTCTCGGAGCGTACGAGATTCACGATTTCTACTTGTATCATTTTACAAAATATGGTGCAGAACCTGCGAAGTTGCTTTACCTTGCCGAGAAGGCGTTTGGAGGCGATGCGTTGCACGAGACGAAGTATCCGCGTATAGAACTTATTCGCGTCCTTAAGCTTTTCTTGAAAAGGTTCTTTGCACAGCAATTCAAACGCAGCTGCATTCCCGACGGCCCCAAAGTCGGAACAATTTCGTTATCCCCGCGAGCCGATTGGCGAATGCCCAGTGATGCATCTTCTGCTGACTGGTTCAAAGAAGTTGAAAACTTTTGACACGCTGTTCGATAGAACGCGTTGTCCTTACGAAATTTTCTGTTAGGAATTTTTTTTGTACAACATAAGAAAACCCCGGAACTTTCGTTCCGGGGCATTTTAGTCAACAGAGATACTTTTTAGGTTGTAGGTTTTAGGCTAGTAGGCTATAGGGTTAGTTGGGCGGCTTTGTCGCGATTATTAAAACCTAACTCCTAAAACCTATCGCCTGATACCTAGAGCTACATATTGCTGAAGATTTGGAATCCGCTGTAGGCTTCTTGACCGTGTTCGCTTTGGTCGAGACCGCGCATTTCTTGCTTTTCCGTGACACGGAGGCCAATCGTCTTCTTGATGGCGAAGAATATCAGGCTTGCGGCGGCGAAGCACGGGAGGGCGTAGGCGAGGACGCCAATAGCTTGAGTGCCAAGTGTGTAGTTGCCGCTGATATCGAAGAGGCCAACTGCGAGCGTGCCCCAGACACCGTTTACGAGGTGGACGGAGAGAGCGCCGACCGGGTCATCCAAGTGGAGGCGGTCGAACATGAACACTGCACCGACTACGAGCACACCAGCGATAGCGCCGATAATCCAGGCCGAAAGCGGGGTCACGACGTCTGCACCAGCGGTGATGGCGACGAGACCTGCAAGGCATCCGTTGAGGGCCATGGTGGCGTCCGGCTTCTTGGAGACAATCCAGCTAGTGAGCGTTGCGGTAATAATGCCTGCGACTGCAGCGAGGTTTGTAGTCACGAGAATCCAGCTAGTGGCCTTCGGATCTCCGTTGAGGGCGGAACCGGCGTTGAATCCCCACCAACCGAACCACAGCATGAACACACCGACAGTTGCAAGCGGAATATTGTGGGCCGGAATGGCGTGTACCTTGCCGTTCACGTACTTACCGATACGCGGTCCGAGAATCATCACGCCAGCGAGAGCTGCCCAGCCGCCAACAGAGTGAACGAGGGTAGAACCTGCGAGGTCATGGAAACCGGCCTTGCCAATGGTAGAAAGCCAGCCACCGCCCCATGTCCAGCTACCGACAATCGGATAGACGACAGCGACATAGATGAGCGTGAAAATCAGGAAGGAATGGAGCTTGACGCGTTCAGCAACAGCACCGGAAACAATCGTTGCTGCGGTTGCTGCGAACATTGCCTGGAAAAGCCAATCTGCAAATAAAGTAAAGTGGCCGTTGTAAGCGGAGGTGAAGCTTGCCGGGTTGGCCCAGTCGCCAATGCCGAAGCCCGAAAATCCGAGCCAGCCGGTAATGGCGTTGAATGTGCCTGGATACATGAGGCCAAAGCCAAGTAGAGCGTACATCGTGATGCCGATGGCCGGGACCGCGATGTTTTTGAAGGCTACGTTTGCAGAGCACTTCGCACGCACAAGGCCTGCTTCGACACATGCAAATCCAAGACCCATGATGAACACCAGCATGGCGCTAATCATGATCCAGATGTTTTCCGTCATAAAGATGGCGTCGTTGACGGTGGCGACTGTTGCTACTTCGTTCATTTGAAAATGTCCTTAAAATGTTGTTTGTGAAATTTGTATAGTTACTAGTTTTGAGTTACTAGTTACTAGGCTGTTTATATCGCAATCTCTAGTAACTGTTGACTAGTATCTAGTAACTGCGCCGAAGGCGCTTTTTATCCGATTGCCTCCGAGCCAGTTTCGCCGGTGCGGATGCGGATGCACTGTTCGAGGGAGGTGACGAAAATCTTTCCATCGCCGATAGCTCCTGTGCGAGCCCCTTCAATGATGGCGTCAATGCATGGCTGCACGAATTCGTCGTTTACGGCAATCTTGAGGCAAATCTTCTTAAGCAAATTCACTTCAGTCACAACGCCACGGAAACGTTGGTTGTAGCCTTTCTGCTGGCCGCACCCTAACACGTTCGTGACAGACATCTTATAAATCTTCCTCTCATACAGCGATTGCTTTACGTTGTTGAGCCGTTCTGGTTGTATGTAAGCTGTAACTAGCTTCATTGTGGTATCCTTTTTTTGAGGTTCTTTCTTGTTCGCTCAACGAAATGCAAAATGCGTGCCAAAAAAATTTTAGGATACGAAATCGAGCGCAAACCCTTATTTTACAAGGGCTTTGGCGTAGTGTGGATTCTCTGGGACTTCTAAATGAAAGATTTACAGAAAATGTAATTATTGAGTTTTATTTACAGACTTTGAAATTTTTTGAGGTGACCTATTCAAAATCTGAGGGGAGAATCTTGCAGATGTCTTCTTTGACAAGACTCGGCTTTACGGCAAGACGGTTTGCCTGCTTCTCAATCACTTTTTCGAACAGGTTGCGCACGTAGCGCCCGTTGCCGAAATGATTGTCTTTTTCGCGCACGGCTGCCGCGATGCATTTCTTCATGGCGGCTTCCGCATCGTAATTCATGACGTAGTCGTATTTCGACAAAAGCGACTTGAATATTTCTGCGAGTTCATCTTCGGAGTAATCGGGAAAGTCGATGTACCTGTTGAATCTTGATGAAAGTCCAGGGTTGGAGTTGACAAAATTCCTGATTTCGTTTGTATAGCCGGCGATGATGACGACAAGTCTGTCGCGGTCGTCTTCCATGCGCTTGAGGAGCGTGTCGATAGCTTCTTGACCATAATCGCCTTCGGTGTTTCTGGAGAGGGTGTAGGCTTCGTCGATAAATAACACTCCGTCCAAAGCGCTGTCGATGACTTTGTTTGTCTTTATAGCCGTTTGTCCCATGTACCCGGCGACTAAATCGGCCCGAGTCGCTTCGATTAGGTGTCCTTTGGAGATGACTCCCAAATCCCTGAAAATTTCTGCCATGATTCGTGCAATGGTCGTTTTGCCAGTTCCCGGATTTCCGGAGAATACCAAGTGACAGGAGGTCGGAGGGACGGAAAGTCCTTTTTTCTTGCGCTCTTTCTGAATCTTGATAAAGTTGCGGAATGTGATGACTTCACGTTTTACCGAATCAAGTCCGATAAGGTCATTCAGCTTTCTTATCGCGTCTTCGCCATTTGAATTTTTCGGTTTTTCTGTGGCGACGTTCCATGCGGCAGTATCTCTGATGGCGTCCTTGTAGCCTACGGGGCGTGCTGAACATTTTATAGTTCCGTTAGTACGTATAAATGAACGGTAGTTGCCGATAAAACGCTCCAGATGCTGTAGCCACTGCACTTCTTGCGGAACCAGTTTCCTGTCTATATTGGCAAGAGCTGCGGAAAAGTCGTACATCAAGCGCATGTACTTTTTGACGGCGTCCGGTGAAAACTCTGCGAAAATCGATGCGAACAGGAATATTTCCCCCGAGGACTCAACTTGGGCGTGGTTCTTCTCCAGGTTGCTGAGCAATGCGTTCATGTCGATGGTCCTGTCAACGAACGCCTGATAGACGAGTCGGTTCCAATCTGTGGTTTCCGGAGCGTTTGTACGTAACTTCAAAAGCAACGTTACGAAACCGCACGATTCAAAGGAATCGAAGCTGACTTCGTGTCCAAGCTTCGCTGAAAGGAAGGCTATATCCGAAAGAAATACGGTCGATAGTTCCTGGAATGTATCGTTTCCGGTGGCTCCTAGCGAAAAATGGGAACGCAATTTTGGGGCAACTCCATCGTAGTGGATAAAGTCTTGGAAAAATTTCGAAATCGCAGAAACTGTCGGCTCGAGTTTCTTCATGCACTTGATGAGGTATGGATTTATTGTTCCGTCTGGTTTGACGGCGACTGCATAGCCCGAATCACCGGCCATGTTCTCCATTGGAGAGGTCAGCACTTCCTTCATCAAATCGGCAATTTGTTGCGAGTTTTCGTTTTCTCGATATTGGCTCCACAAGTGCGATGCGATAACCACGAAGAATACGAAAATACCGCCGAAAACTAGAAACGCAGATGGGCCGTAAATGGAAGCAAACTTGATAGCAACCACTGTGCCAATCATCAAGAACATGGTAATGATGAGCATTATGGCCTTGATCAAATTTTGGTTCTTCTTGCTTGACATAAAAATCCTTGAAATTCTTATTCCAAATGTATAATAATTTCTTTTTTATGCTGTCACCAGCCAGTCACCCCGGCCCCAGTGCCGAGGTCGCCTTATTCGGAACATTATGCTGTCGCCCCTGCCTCAGCACCCAGCTACATCCATAACGAAATTAAAATTTCTATGGATGTGCAAGTTACATCGGTGGCTGATTCATCATAGAAGAACTGTAAACGGAACTAAAGTTCCGAGCCACACAGAGTGCCGGGGACACCTTACACGGTTCAATTTCTAGAACATGTACATTTTTGGGGTGTTGCATAAAAAAAACTAAAAAGTTCTTGCTTTTATGAGCAGTAGTTGTTATATTTAGTGAACAAAAAGGCAAGTAAACGGATGTGTCGTAAAAATAAGTTGAAAAATGGAATTACGCGATAAATTGAACATTTTGGGGGATGCCGCCAAATACGACGTTTCGTGTTCGTCAAGCGGTTCCAATCGCAACTCGCCCAAAAACGGAATGGGGTGCGGGCACAGTTCTGGCATTTGCCACACGTGGAGTGCCGACGGGCGGTGCATTTCTCTTTTGAAGGTCCTGTTCAGCAATGCCTGTAAGTACGATTGCGCTTATTGCGTCAACCGCCGCAGCAACGATATCCCACGGGCGACATTTACTCCCAAGGAACTGATTGACCTGACTTTGGAATTTTACCGGCGCAATTACATCGAGGGGCTCTTTTTGAGTTCGGCGGTCATCGGTTCGCCGGATAATACGATGGAGCTTTTGATTAAGGTGGCGAAGGAATTGCGCCTTGTGCATCATTTTGGCGGTTATATCCATTTGAAGGCGATTCCTGGAGCAAGCTCTAGGCTCCTGTTCGAAGCGGGGCTCTATGCTGATCGCAGCAGCGTCAATATCGAGATTCCCTCCGATAAGCAATTGCAATACCTTGCGCCAGAAAAGAATTTTGCATCGATATACCGCCCGATGAACTTCTTGGCGGAACGCAAGTTGGAGTACAAGACGGACAAGTCCAGGTATTCGCCTAAGTTCTTGCCTGCGGGGCAGAGCACGCAGATGATTGTCGGGGCGTCGGGGGAGACTGATTTTCAGATTTTGACGCTTTCTGCTGGGTTTTACAAACAACAGCAGATGAAGCGTGTCTATTTTTCGGGGTACATTCCCATCAATGCGGACAAGCGCTTGCCCGTGCTTACGACGAAGCCGCCACTTTTGCGGGAGCATCGGCTGTATCAGGCAGACTGGCTCATGCGTTTTTACAAGTTCGAATACAACGAAATTTTGGATGAAAAGAATCCGTTTCTGGACCCGGATTTGGACCCGAAAGTGGTGTGGGCGTTACGTCATCCGGAATGTTTCCCGGTGGATTTGCAGACTGCCGATTATGAGATGATTCTACGCGTGCCTGGGATTGGCATCCGCTCGGCGCAACTTATCGTGAGCGGGAGGCGTTATTCTAAAATCCGACTTGAACATCTAAAGAAAATGGGGGTGGTACTGAAACGCGCCAAATATTTCATTTACGATAACAACGTGCCGAGAGAATTGCGCAAGCTATATCCGGAGATGATTCGTCCGTTACTTTTGACTGGGAAGCCCAAGTCCGACCAGTTGGATTTGTTCGATAGCATGCCCGCTGCGCTCCCCGCTCCGGCCGCCTCGCCGCCGAAAGTCGCGCTGCGCCCTTCAGGATGACAATGGGCAGAATGACTGACTTCACGATCGAAACGTCATGTTGAGTGGTGCAACCACGAAACATCCAGTAATTTTTTGTAATGCAGATTCCTAACTCCTAATCAGATTATCGCTTCTCCCAACTAAACATCACTGGATCCTTCAGCCTTACAGGCTTCAGGATGACGTCTCTAAGTTCTAAGCTCTAAGTTCTACCAACTTCCTACTAACCACCAACTACTAACCACTTCCTACTCCCTCCATGTCCCTCGCGATTCATTACGATTCTACTTTCGATGGCTTTTTAAGTGCAGTTTTCGAAATTTACCGCCAGCGTCTGGACGTTTCGGGTTTTGTCGCCGAACGCTCCTACGAAGTCGAAAACGAGGCCCCGTCCGACCTTTTTGCACAACCGTTCCATGTCGAAACGTCCGATGAGTCCGCAAACCGCCTTAAACGCGCCGTCGTGAACGCCGCAAGCAAGGACGTTCTCGGGTTGCTCGAAACTTGTTTCCGTTCCGAAACGGCTGGCATCGAGATGAACATTCTCGCTTATTTGCGCAAGCTTTTTGTCGGACTCGACCCGAATTACGGCAAGAACCCTTCCAGTCTCGAAATGATACCGCTCATTACTATTGCCCGCTCCGTCCGCCACGAAATGGACAACATGTTTGGAATGGTCCGCTTCAACAAGGCTCCCGACGGCATGTACGTTGCAGAAATTGAACCGAAATACGACATCCTGGACATGCTTATCGGGCATTTCCGCTGCCGTTATCCGAATGGCACGTGGGCGATTATCGACGTCAAGCGTGGTTACGGAGTGTATTACGAAAACTATAAAACCCATTTCGTAACGGTTCCCGATCCGAAATTAATCTCTGCGATTGCTCAGCCAGACCAGTTTACACGAATGTGGAAGTCTTACTACGATACCATGGCTATTAAGGAGCGCCTTAATCCGCGACTCCTGCGGCGTTGCCTGCCGGTACGTTATTGGAAACACCTCCCGGAAAGATCCCTTTTTGTCCGTTAAGGCTCAAATGGCCCTTGCAGGGCTGTTTCTGGCACAAAATTTGCTTGTAATTTCGTGAGGCCAATGTCGAATTATTATATATGGCAAAAAAATTGGTTCTCACAAAATTTTTTAGTTGTATATTTATAACGGATAGATTGATTTATGGAGAAAAGAAAAAATATGAACGGCTCATCTGTAAAACCGGGATTTTTCGTTCAAGATTCTTGTCTGTATAGCAAGGACAACGAGAAGGTTGTCCTCCGTGGTGTGAACCACATGTTTATTTGGACGGACCGTGAAGGCAAGACTATTCCCGAAATCGCAAAGACTGGCGCGAACTGTGTGCGAATTGTTTGGAATACCCGTGGCCGCATCAGTGATTTGGATAATATTATTTCGCTTTGTATTGCAAATGGCATGATTCCCATTCCCGAAATCCACGATACGACCGGTAATTGGGACCGCCTGAGTGACGCTCTTGATTTTTGGCTTCGCGATGAATCACTCCAGATGATATCGAATCATCAGGAATACTTGATTTTGAACATCGGTAACGAACCGGGTGACAAACCCCAGAGTGCTGATGAGTTCTTCAACGCATACAACATTATCGTCACGAAACTCCGTGCGTCTGGCGTGCGCGTGCCCATCATGATTGACGCGGACGAATGGGGACAGAACGAAAAGAATCTTTTGAAAGTCGGCCCGAAGCTTTTGCGCGCCGATCCGGAACACAACTTGATTTTCTCGATTCACATGTGGTGGCCGACTGAACGTCATAATCCCGTTGCGACCGGCTATGCCACAGTCCAGGACCGTATCAAGGGCGTGCTCGAAGATTCCATAAAGCGGAAGGTGCCGCTTATCGTTGGCGAATTTGCTCCTGTGGCCGCCGGCGGCGTCAGGGAAATTCCGTACAAGTTTATCATGTCCGAGTGTGAACGCTTGGGGATTGGCTGGCTCGCCTGGAGTTGGGGGCCGGGTAACTTTGACAGTCCCGAAATGGATATGACGGTTCACGGCTCTTACAATACCTTAGTGGGCTGGGGCAAGGAAGTGACTATCGACAGTCCTCTTGGAATTCAGAACACGAGCGTCATTCCGATGTTTATCCAGAACAAGGATTTCACGACGGGTTCCCAGGGTACAAGCACGAATATCATCGAAAACGGTGATTTCAGTGCCGAAGACCCGCTCAGCGGCTGGACTATCGATTTCTGGGGCGGAAAGGGCGACGTCACCGTGGAGAATGGCGTAGTTCACTTCGACATAAAAAAATGCGGCAAGGATTCCTGGAATCTCCAGTTCAAGCAGCATTTTGCGCTCCATAAGGGTGTGACCTACGTGTTCAGCATGCGTGCCAAGGCCGACAAGCCGCGCACGCTCAACGTGAACATCAAGAAGGATTGCGAAAACTATACGCCTTATGCGAACGGCCGTATTCTGGACTTGAGCACGAGCTGGCAGAACTTCAGCTGGAAATTCACCATGAAAGAAGAGACCGATGTCGAAGCTGTGCTCATTTTCGACATGGGCGGAGTGCCTATCTCCTGGAACCTCGCCGACGTCTCGCTTGTCCATGCCCGTAGTGTCGCCGATCGCCTCAATAGGACGTTCCAGCGCAATGTGCAAAAGAATTCCGGCTACTTCAACGCCCCGAATGGTCCGTGGGAATTGCATCTCTACTCGACCAGCGGCACCCTGCTTGACATCTTGGACAAGGGCAAGGGCGGGGAAGGCATGCGCCAGTATCCGAAAATTGAACGCAGCGGCATCATGGTCATCAAGGACTTGAGCTAACGCTTTTTGAATCGGCTACGGTCGGTGAAAAGTTCAAAAAAACGCGCAGCTAATTGCTGCGCGTTTTTGCTTGATGCAAAAGCTTATTTATGTTTCTTTGATTTTTTAGCAGGCTTTTTAGCGGACTTTTTTACGGATTTGTTCGCTGCTTTTTTGGCCGGGGCCTTCGCTGCTTTTTTGACTTTGGCTGTCTTGGCTTTGGAGGTCTTGACCTTATCCGTTGTCGCCTTTTGCGCGGTTGCTTTTGTAGCTGCGGTGTTGGCTGCGACCTTTGCTGCAACTTTGGCCGTCGCTGTTGCTTCGGTCATCGTCGATCTTACGAATGCCAGAACCTCTGCGCCGATTTCATCGTAGAGCTTGTCCCAAATGTCGGAAACCTTGTCGATAATTGTGAGGTCGTCCATGGCGTACTTCTTATCGACTTCGGGAACGACACGATAAACGTTGTCTGCACCGATGTTCGCTTGAGCCTGGAAGAATCCGGACCGGCCTGTGCGTGCGACCCATTCTTCAAGGATGTATTTGCCCCAGCCGATGATGCTCATGTCATCAGGAGCCTTGTTGGGGTGGCGCATTCCCGTGTTGAACGAGAGAATCTTGTAGTTGCCCTTGTATTCCGGAACTTTGTTCAGACCGGATTCCAGCACCATGATGGGGTCGTTTGACCACATGCCGCCATCGCAATAAATTTCCTTGACACCGTTTTTGGTGCGGCTCACTGGCTCGAAATACGTGGGGGCGGAGCAGCTCGAAAGCACTGCAAACCACTGGTCCGTCATTCCGTCACCGCGGTCCCAGACCTTTTCGACGCTATCGCCGTTCATGAACGTTGCCGGGATGTAGATTGGTTTCTTGAATTCGTACATCTTGTAGCGGAAATTTTGCTGCAGGAGTTTCTTGAGATTTGCATTGTCGTAGCGGTAATAGTTCTTGGTGAGAATCCTTGCCGCGCTGACCTTGGTAAAAATAGCTTTCAAGTTGTTCTTGTAAAGGTCGTAGAGCTGGGCTGCTGACATGCCCGAGCAAAGGCCTGCCGCCACGATGGAACCCGTTGACGTGCCAGCAAACGCGAATCCGGCGTCAGCGAGACTCATGCCGAGATCGGCTTCGAGACGACGCATGAACTGAAGGGGGCCAATACCGAGGGCGCCACCGCCCGAAATTGCAATAGCAAGTTTCATTATTTTCTCCTTGGTTAGATGGGGCTTAATCCCCGCACTATTAGTGCATATATAAATTATTTTTCTTTGATTTATAAAAGTGTAATTTTTTTTTACAACGTATGCCGCTTATTTTGTGCTAACATGACGGCATGGTCGCCTCTACAAATTATTCTAAATAAACGACTTCGCCGATAAGTGGCATGAACAATGGCTTGCCAGATTCCTTGGCAGCTTTTTTTGCGTTTTCGAGCGGCTCATAATACGGATGCTTGCTCAGGCAGAACTTGGAATGGTGAACCGTGATGTAGCGAGCGGCGCCGAGGTCTTTCATCTCCTGGCCTAAATATTGCGGCATCGTGTGGACCTGCGCCCAGTCAGGATTGTACTGCCCGTTTTCGAGAATCCCCAAGTCGATGTTCGGGAATTTTTGCCCGATTTTTGCGAAATGCTTGCCGTAACCGCTGTCGCCGCCAATCCATATAGTTCTTTTGGGCGTTTCAATCACGAACGAAGCCCATAGCGTCTTGTTCTTGTGCAAATCGCGACCCGAAAAATGCCTTGCCGGAGTTGCCGTGACCTTGAAACCGCTTTCCAGTTGCGTGGAATCCCACCAGTCCATCTCCAGAAGTTTTTCGACGGGATAGTGCCAGTACTCCAGATGCGAACCCACGCCAAGTGCCGTAATCACCTTCTTAACGCGAGGCTCCATTTCCGTGACGACCTCGTAATCCAGATGGTCCCAATGGTCGTGGGTGATGACAAGGTAATCGATATCCGGCATATCGACAGGCTTGTAAATGTCCGTGCCCTTGAACATCTTGTTCGCAAAACTTACCGGAGAACCCTTGTAAAACACCGGATCCACGAGAATCTTTTTCCCGGACAAGTTCAATAGGTAAGAGGAATGCCCGAACCAAACAATCCAATCCTTGTCCGCAGGGAGTGCTTTGACATCCGTCTTGATAGCGTGAATAGCTGTGTCCGGAACGGTATTCTTTTTCTTGTTGAACATGAATTCGCGCCAAACAGTGAGCGTACTCTTGTTGCCCGTCATGAATTCAGTTTCTTCTGCGTTCACGAACTGCTTCTTTTTGACATCGTAATTCGGCGACTGCTTGATGCGCTCCAGACGCTTGCCCTGCGGAATCTTCCCAAAACTCGCTTGACTCATGAACAGCACGCCAGCGTCTCCAAGAATAAAAAGGATAGTAAGGATAATCGAGGTAATCATGAAATGAAAATAGAAAATTTGGTACAAAAAAAACGCCCATAAAACTGGACGTTTGTTATAAAGGTGTTGCTAAATGGCTATTTTGCGTTTATTTGTTTTGCGTTAAAGAATTTTTTTGAACTGGATTGAGTCGCACATGGGATTTATGGTAACTAGTTCGATGCTTGGTTCAGCTCCGGGATAGACCGGTGTGACTTCGGCGGCGAAGAAATAGTTTACGCCCTTGGTTACTTGTGTGGCGAGGAATGCGAATGGCTCGACCTTGGAACCTCTAAAGTTCGCGATAACCGTTTCAAAAGCTTTCTGAGCTTCGTCGGTAATTTTGAAATTTTCGTTGATGGTGATTCCACCACATGCTGGTGAAAATCCGTCAAGAACAGGCTCAATATAGACGAGCGTTGCTTTTAGCGCGCCAGGAGCCACGTTAAAAACGATGAGAACAACGTTCTTGGTGCTTGCTACATCGCTGATAATTTGTTCGGCGAGAACGGCATAATTTGTCCCGTTGACAACTTGGGAACCGAGATAAGCAATTGGCCTGTATTTTGCGCCGATTAATATCTCATTTAGTTCAATTATAGCCGAGGCGACTTTTTCAGGCATGGCATCCAAACTTACTTGGAATATCCATCCGCCGCATTTTTTTGAATCTTCCATTTTATTTTCTCCTTGTATTTTTAATAGTAATCAAGGCTTTTTTTGCCCTTCTATTTATTTATTTCAAGGAGGTAAGATATTACTCTTTTATTTTGTAGTAAAAAATGTTTACGTTAAAGACCAATTAACAATTGTTTGGCGATTATTAATAACTGTGACTATAGTTCCCAATACAAATCCTAGAACGGCTGTCAGTATGTATCCTTCGGTTTTAACTGATAAAATAATTAATCCGTATGCGTTTTGTGCTTCTGAAACTTCAGTATCCAAAAAAACGTATTACTGCAAAAAGTACAACTAAAGTAATGCTTGCTGTTGCTGCTAGGTAATTTGTAATCCGTTTATTGCGCTTTTGCCTAATTAAGATTGCTCGTCGTTTTATTTCTTTTAGAGTATTCTCTGTCGTGTATTTCATGTTTCCCTCCTTAACGATAATTATTCTTTTTAAAGATTTATGTATTAATATCTTGAACATTTCATTTTACTCAATTCCTTGTTGTAAATAAAAAGAAAGGCGCTCAAAAACTGAGCGCCTTAAGAGGTGTGTTTGAAATTCATTTGGACAAATAATGTCCTTTACGCGTCTTAAAATTCTGTTTGTCAACAATAATGTTTGTATGATTGTTTCACCCTTTTTTCTTATTAATTGCATGTCCGTGCTTTTTTACTCACTGGATTAGTGTAAAATAAAATTTTATTAGATTGTTCTGATATTTTTTTATAATATTTTATATAAAAGCTAAAACTTATAGTTTGATTGATAAACTGCTATCAATCTTTAAAGTTTTGTAACGAAAATATTACATTAAAGTGTGAGAAGTTGTCTTGATGGGAGATACGGGGTATGTCTGACAATGATGGAATATTGTATATCCGCTTTCTGGCAGAGAAAGACCAAGATGCTCTTGAGGTACTTTTCAATAAATTTAGGGATAGCCTGATTCTATTTCTTTTTGGCTTTGTTCAAAATGCCGATGTTGCCGAAGAACTGATGATGGATACTTTTGCAATCCTTGTATCCGGTACGGCGTGTTACAAAAAAATGGACGAAGCTTCTTTTAAGACATGGCTTTTTGCTATCGCCAAAAATCAGGCGTTGCTTTACTTGAGAAAACGCAGAATTAAGTTTGTTTCTCCAGAAAAAGATTTTTTGAATAATGTTGAGGCCGATTCCAGTTTTCAGCCTGTTGCAGAGCTTCTCAAAAATGAACGGGATACGCAACTATATAAAGCGATGAAGATGATTGATTCTGATTATAGACAAGCGTTATTCCTTTTGTATTTCGAAAATATGAAGCCCGAACAGATTAGCCGGGTCATAAAAAAGAATATCAAGCAGACGTACAACATCCTTGCCAGAGGCAAGGAGTCGCTCCGTGCCGCGTATGAAAGGGTGGCAAAATGAGTGGGCTCCTCGTTTTTGCGTTATATTGCTGAATAAAGTCCATAGCGAGGCAAATAGGTAAAAAGCCGGACTGTCAGTTGACAGAACGGCTTGCAGATATGGGTTTTAGGATGAGATTTTTTAAAAGGTTATTTCACGCCCTGTAATATACAACATTTGTTTGTGTGAGATGTAATTTTTTTTTGATTTTTTACAAATTCATTTCTATATGAAACACTAGTGATACATTAAGCATTTGTAGATGTATCATGATGATATGTAGCTTGTGACCTCCCAGTGTCAGCTACCCATTTATGTCAATGTAGTTTTTTTTCGCGTTCGTATTCGCCCACAATGTAATCGGGGCCGTTTTCCCACAAACCTGTTTCCTTGTTAAAAAGGCATACGGCGGTCGTTGATTCCATAAAATCCGCAATGGCGGTAGTCATGTCGTAATTCTTCTTGTCCATCAGTTCGCGGATAGACATCTGCGCAAGCAGGCACATGGCAAATTCAATCTTATTTTCCATGGAGATAGACCTCTTCTGCCGAAAGAAATTTTAGGCAATTGAGAGCCTTGGGCGTACGAAAACACCACTGGTTGGTGAGATTTTCCGGTTCCAGAAAACTGGTGGCAAGTTCTGCGGCCCTGTCGGAATCTATTGGTCCATAGACCCCGTCCAAGAATGCCGTAATGACTGTATTCGTCTGGTCGTTTGCAATTTTGCCATAAATCAGGTCGTAGCCTGTCCATTTTTCAAATTCGCCAGGAATGCAGCCTTGCTTTCGATGGGCGACAACACAACGAAGCCAGGGAATATCCGCATTCTTGAATTCGTAAAGCGACAGATTTTCTGACGGAGTGAATTCAAAAGCATTAACATAGCCCTTTGACGGTTGTGTCGTTAAAACTTTCTGTGTAAGGGCTTTCTTGACTGAAGTCGCGACGAATTTCTGTGTCTGGATTTTGCTCGTTGTGAGGTAAAAACCTTGCCCGAAATCCTTTCCTGCCACACATCGGGACAAGTCCGGGTTTTGAACAATGCAGAAGCTTCCATGATAAAGGATTATCTTGTCACTCATAGCTGAACCCCTTGATTTCTAAGGTAAGCCTCGACTTCATTGAGGTTTGCCGGATCCCCCTGCACATGGAACTCTTCGTACATGTCCTGCATAAAATCATAGACCTTGAACTGACGGAATAACTTTGCAACCTCCGGCATATCCTTATGCCAGGTCTTGGTGGCGAGCCGTAAAAGCCGCACTTGAATCAAAATCATTTCGTCTTTTCGGTCCATATTTCTGTTCCTTCAATTCAAATAATAATAAAAAAGACGGGTGAAGAAAATCTTCACTCGTCTTTAATTTTTCGTATCCGGTAGGGCCGCGCTCATACCTCAGAGCGAGCATCGCGAGCGAGCCCATACCTCAAAGGCCGTAAGGCCGACCCCATCGCTCAAAGCGACGAAGTCGCGACCTCATACCTCTTACAGGCTAATCAACCCTTCGGTATCCTTAGACATGGCATCGTAGAATGCGTAGCGGGCGTCGGTATGAGACTCCGCATTCAACTATCGCATATAGGAACTTATGGTAGTTGAATGCTCCGCGCTACGAAGGCTACTTAAGAGTAGCCTCCTACGCTTGGCAGTGGACGCCCGCTTCTAAAGCAAAACACCCCGCCACTTTTTGAGTGACGGGGCGTTTCTGTAAAGGGAGGGACCCGACTAGCTTATGGTACAAGTGTTTGAAATTTTTCTATGATTTGGGGCGTATGAAGGCTAAAATATTTCAAATTGTTGGGGCGTTGGCCGTAGTTCTTTTCCCTTTGGGACTCGCGTTGCTTGGTATCGCATCTTGTGACGTAAAGAAAGGGTATGTCTTTCAGGACAAATATGAAAAATTGTGGATTCCCTATAATCTGCATGTCGAAATGCATGAAAACAGGTTGTCCCGTTTTGCCTTGATTAAGGATGTTGGCGGCAGGGTAATCCTTTATTTTAAGAATGACTATCGAACCCCGCATTCGCATCTTTTTTCGGATAAGGAATTCCTGTCGTCTGATTACAAGTTGGTAGGGGAGTTGGATACGCTAGATGAGCATGGATTAAAGAGAATAAAGGTGCTGGCCGCAAGAAACTACTCAAGGGATTTTGGACGTGATACGACTCGGTTTGCGGAATTTCATTACTATCCGGATTCCGTTGACGAAGAAATATGCCGCAAGATAATCTTCTCGATAAAGAATGCCCCATAAACAAATAGTGTGATTTGAAAAAACAAAACACCCCGCCACTTATCGTGACGGGGCGTTTTTGTAAAGGATATTCTTATGCTTATTGTGAGTAAGAGATTTTTTTGTGACGAAGATAATGCTATAATTTGTTATAAAAAGAGTTCTTTCTTTATGTGATGAGATTAGATAAAAATGGCATATTTTGGTTTATTTGTCGGAATTGTTTTTCTCTTGTATCTTCTAATCGTCCAGGATATCGGGGTGTATGGTGTCCGCTGTAAGAAAAAAGAAGATCCTGTTGTTTATTACGCATATGTTGTTTTTGACATAGGTTTTATCATATATTGTGTTTTAGGTATTTTGGGTATTGTTGAATAAACGGTTGGTAATATAGTACTCATTATTGATGGTATCTAAAACAAAACACCCCGCCATTCATCGTGACGGGGCGTTTTCACATTCGTCATTCTGACACCGAAGGTGGAAGAATCCAGGACCGGTTCCTTCACCCCCTGCGGGGTTAGGATGACACCCCAAAAAAGGAAAGACGAAATCTTGTCTTGCGACAATCTTTCGTCTTTCGTCTATAGCCGCGACGCGGCGTTCTTTCGTCTAACCTTACAGGCTGATCAACCCTTCGGTATCCTTGCTCATGGCGTCATAGAAGGCATAGCGGGCGTCAACTTCCTTCTGGAGGTCGTCGGCGAGCTTCTTGGCCACTTCCGGATTGCTACGGG
>CAMKTL010000041.1:0-32160 GCA_946415675.1 uncultured Fibrobacter sp. | reverse complement strand
CTTTGACCCTTCGGGCTTGCGCTCACTACGTTCGCGTCAAGCCATAATTTGCCTCTTCGCACTTCGTGCATGAGCCAAATTATGCCGCACCCTCGACCCCAAGGGGTCGAGAATCCGACCACTACCAACACAAAAATAAAAGAACCACTCTGAAAGTGGTTCTTTTATTTTAGAGCGGGAAAAGGGACTCGGACCCTCGACCCCGACCTTGGCAAGGTCGTGCTCTACCAACTGAGCTATTCCCGCGAGGTGAACCAATTATAGTTTTATTTTTTAGGCTTGTCAAGGGGAATGTGGGTGAATTAATCAAAAATATTTTATTTTTTGCTAGAAAAGAAAAATACGGTCTATGTTCGGTATTTATATTCACGTCCCGTTTTGTGCGAAAATTTGCGATTATTGCGATTTTCGTGTGATGCCTGCGAATGCTCGGCTGTTTGAAGAGTATGCGGGCTTGCTGGAACGTGAAATTCATGTCTTTGACGAAGTTCATAAGGGGGCGCTCTCGCAAGCGCGGACGCTTTATCTTGGCGGCGGAACTCCCTCAATTTTGCCGGAAGCGTGCCTTGAACGTATTTTTGCGGTACTCGAAGCGTGTGGCGTGCGCGTTCGTGAACTGGACGAAGTTTCGATGGAGTTCAATCCGGAATCGTGTACCGAAGAATCTGTGCAGGCCGCGCTTTCGTGCGGGGTTCGCCGCTTTAGTCTCGGACTCCAGACGTTTTCGCAAACGCTGCTGGACCGCATAGGCCGCAGGCATACGGTGGAGCGCGGTTTTGAGGCGCTTCATTTGTTAACGTCGCTCCCGCAGGCGAAGGTTTCGGCGGATTTAATGTTTGATTTGCTGGGGCAGTCGGTGGATTCTTTCTTGAGCGATGTTGACCGTTTGTCGGATTTTCCGCTTGGACACTTGAGTTTTTACGGCTTGAACGTGGGCGAGAGGACGCTTTTGGGCGGTCGCGTATCTCGTGGCGAAGAAAAAATTGATGATAGCTTGTACGAGCCGATGTATCTCGGTGGCGTCGAGATTCTGGAGAAAAAAGGTTTTCTGCGTTACGAAGTTTCGAATTTTGCACAACCGGGCGACGAGAGCTTGCATAACATGAACTACTGGAATCGCGGCGAGTACATTGGCTTTGGGCCAGGTGCGCATAGCTATTTTGACGGTCGCCGTTTTTGTGCGCCGGAGGTGTATCCGCGCTGGCGCGATTACGTGAATGCGGGCTCGCCAGACGCATTGCTGACATACGACGATTTAGACAAGGACGACATCTTGACGGAGCGCGTGTGGCTTTCACTGCGGCAACGTTCTGGGCTGGACTTGAATAAACTTGCGGCTGAAGGTGCCGTTATTTCTCCGGATGGCTATGAACCGTGGGTCAAAAAAGGATTTGCAACGCTTGAAGGTGGATTCTTGAAACTCGTCGGCCGCGGTTGGATTTTCATGGACAGTATCGTCACGGACGTATTGAACGCGTGCCAGTAAGGGCTCAGCATAAAAGGAGATGCCCGCTTACTTCGACTGCGCTCAGCACAGGCTCCGGCGGGCATGACAAATTGTTTGTGTTGCGTTCTTGCAATTGATCTTTTTTGCTTTTGGAATAGGGGTCCAGGGGGTGGAACCCCCTGCGTAAAAAACGGCGACCATTATGAAATGGTCGTCGAAATCCTGGGTCCAGGGGGCGGAGCCCCATGCGTCGTAAGGCGGTGACTATTTGTTGATGCTTCGCATACATAAGTGCTTCGCCTCGGTTATGACCATGTAAACATGGTCGCGACTCTCGGCTCGCTACTTATTGATCGCAGCCAAGAACGCGTCCTTCTTTTCTTGCAAGAAGTCCTTGCTATTGTACTTGCGGATGCGGCGGAGAGCCTGGTCACGCAACTGACGCACACGTTCGTGGGAAATGTTCATGGATTCGCCCACTTCGCGCAGTGTCTGCGGAGCTTCCTGGTTGATGCCGAAAATACCGGTGATGACCTTGGCTTCGCGTTCCGGGAGCTGTTCCATGAGGTCGCGAGCGAGAGCTTCGACGCTCTGGATTTCGGAGTCGGCTTCCGGGTTCGATGCGCCACTGTCCGGGAGGACTTCGGCGTAAGTGGCCTTGGAATCTGCCTTGAGCGGGCTGTCGAACGAAACGCCGCGCTGGCCGATTTGGATAAGTTCGCGGATTTCTTCGTTGATTTCCTTTCCGCGGGACTGCTCGTGCAAGGCCTTGCGCACGCGGAGGTGCTGGTTTGCCGGCAAGCGGATGAGGTTGCCCTGTTCGTTAATAGCACGAGTAATGTAAGCCTTGATCCACCAGACGCCATAGCTGATGAATTTGAGACCACGGGTGTGCTCGAAGGATTCGATTGCGCGGACAAGTCCCATAGCGCCTTCGCTGACCAAGTCCGGAAGCGGAATCGGGCAACCACGGTACTGGATGGCCACTTTGAGCACAAAACGCATGTTTGCAGAAATCAGTTTTTTACGGGCGATTTTGTCGCCTTCTTTTGCTTTCTGGAAAAGAATCTGTTCTTCTTCGCGGGAGAGGGGTGCGGTACGACGGATGTCTTCTAAGTATCTTTTGAGAGTGGTATCGGTAGAATCAATATGCATTTTAAAAACCTTGCCCTTATAATATCGCTTTTTTAAAGCAAGTTGCGTGCCAATTGTGTAAAATTTTCCAAATTTTTTACAAATAGGACCTTAAATAGCTTTTTTCCGTGTTTTAAATCAAGTTCAACCTCAGGTTTTTGTTGAAAAATTGCAAAATCTGTCGTAAAAATATAACAAATTTTTCAAAACGTGACAAGGTTACACAGGAACAGAGTGCGCAAAATGCTACAGATGTTGTCACCCATTCTGAAAAATGGCGCTGAATGTAATCCTGTGTTTCATTTTGAGATGTGAAGTTAGGGGGCCGGGGGGTGTCATCCTGAGCAAGCGCAGCACGTCGAAGGGACCAGTTAAGTTTTGAATCGCACTGGATTCTTCGACCTTGCGGTCTCAGAATGACGTTTCTAATGACCGTTGACCAATGACTAACCACCAACCGCAATTTCCTAGCCTCTCTCGTCTAATAACCCACTTCTAACTTCCTACTTCCTACTTCCTACTCTCATTTTTTCATATATTTTCTTCGTTATGTCGATTAAAGAACCCGATCAATCTGTTTGGAACCGTTTTTGGCAGCGTAAGAACGACATGGACAAGGTCTATCCGTCTTCGCCGTCTATTATAGAAGCTATCAAGAAGAATTTTAAGCTCGAAGGCTTGAAGGTTTTGGAGGTCGGTGCCGGTACCGGTCGCGACAGTGCCGAACTCGCTCGTTTGGGCGCCGATGTCTATGTTCTCGATTACGCCGAAAATAGCCTGAAAATTGTCAATTCTCTCCGCGAAAGCGAAAATCTCAAGAATTTGCACCTAGTTCGTGGCGATGCGTTCAAGTCGCCGTTCCCGGACAACACTTTTGATTTGGTTTTCCATCAGGGCTTGGCCGAGCATTTCAAGGATTCGCTCCCGCTGATTCAGGAAAATTTCCGCATCGTAAAGCATGGCGGTTGCTGCCTTTGCGACGTACCGCAGACTGTTCACCCTTATACGATTATTAAGCATATCTTGATTGCAATGGACAAGTGGTTTGCGGGCTGGGAAAAGCAGTTTACGATGGGGCAACTCAAGCAACTCATGCATGATGCGGGCTTTGAATGCGTTTATCAGTATGGCGACTGGATGCGCCCGAACCTTTTCTATCGAATCCTTCGCGAACTCGGCTTCAAGTTCGGTGTTGAACTCCCGAAGTATCCGCTTGACGGGACCGCTTATCAAAAGTTTAAGGACAAGATTTTGGACTCGCTCCAGTCTGTGCCCGTGATGCATTACACACAACTTTGCATTGGCGTTATCGGTCGTAAACCTTAGGTGATTGCTTGAAAATTCTCGTCGTAAATTATCGGGATCGTATGCATCCGGCTGCAGGCGGAGCCGAAAAGCATTTGCATCGCATTTTCTCGAAGATTGTAGAGATGGGGCACGAAGTGGTCCTGTTTACGACGGCTTTTTCGGGGGCCAAGGAGCGCGAGGTGGTCGATGGAATTCAGGTCATCCGCAAGGGTGGCGATTTGATGTTCCAACTTACGGTTGCATTGAACTTGAAAAAGCTCGACCGCGAATTCAACTTTGACGTGGTCGTTGAAGATTTGAACAAATTGCCGGTCTTTGCGCATTGGTTCGTCCGCAAACCGCTTTTGGTGCAGATGCACCACTTGTGGCGTAAGTCGATTTTTGCGGAGGCCGTTTTCCCGGTGGCGTTTGGCGTCTGGTTCTTTGAGCGGATTATCCCGTTTTTTTACCGCACGCAGCCGTTTGTCGTCGTAAGCCCGAGTACTAAAAAGGAACTTGCCGAAATTGGTGTGGATGAAGGCCGGATTTCCGTGATTTACAACGGCTCGGAAATGCCTGCGATTGACGCACTGATCAACGAAGGTTCGTGTTGTGAAACTGCCGCGCAGTCTAGTAGAGAAAATGCGCCGGAGCCTTATTTCATCTGGCTTTCTCGCGTCCACCGCTACAAGGGAATCTGGACGGCGCTTGAAGCGTTTGAAAAATTCTCGAAGTTGCATCCGGAAGTCAAGCTTTATGTCGTTGGCGATGGTCCGCTTTTGAAAAAGCTCCCGACGTGGATTAAATCGCACGGCCTGGATGGCAAGGTGGAATTGACAGGGTATGTTTCGGCGGCTCGCAAGTACGAACTACTTTCGTCTTCGCTTGCGCTGTTGCAGACGAGCTACAAGGAAGGCTGGGGCCTTACCGTGATGGAAGCGGCGCAGCTCTGCAGGACGACGATAGCCTCTGATGTGCCTGGTCTGCGCGATAGTGTCCGTGGCGGCGAGACTGGAATACTCTTCCCGTCGGGAGATGCTGCCGCTTGTGCTGCTGCGATGGAAAAAGTTTATGGCAATGCGGAACTCCGCGAAACGCTCGGTCAAAATGCCAAGCGCTATGCCGAATCGTTCAGCTGGGAAAATTCTGCTCGAGAAACGTTAGAGTTGTTGCAACGTACGGTTGAGGGGAGCGTACGAAAATGACATTGAATCCGAAGTATAAGTCGCTGATTATTTTTTGTTTGAAACTGGTGGTGACGCTTGTCCCCGCTTACTTTGTCTATTGTAACATTGTGAACGACCCGGAATGGGATGTGAGCGACCTCTACAACTTGTTCCAGAAAAATAGCGTTTCTCCGCTTTTCTTGGCGTTGCTTTGCCTTGCGGTTTCGAATTTTACCGCCTGCTACCAGTGGAAACTCCTGCTTGAAAAACAGGGTGTCCGCATGAAGTATGGCGAACTCCTTAAGCTTTATTATGTGGGACTGTTCTTTAACAACTTTATGCCGGGCAATGTCGGTGGTGACGTCAAGAAGGTCTATGACATTCGCATGCAGGGTGGCCAGGACACCGTTGGTGCTGGCTTTACGGCGACGGTGTTTGATCGGTTGTTTGGACTATTCTTTATTACGTTGTTTGCGCTTGCCGTAGGCGCGTTGTTCTTTGTACATGATCCTGAACAGCGTGCGTTCATTTGGCCGTCCATTTGGATTTTTATCGGTTTCTGCGTGATGTTTGCCGGACTTCTGAGCCGTCGAATCGGCAAGTTCTTTTGCGACCTCGCTGCGAAAATTTTGCCCGAAAAAATCGAGACGCGATTGCTCCGTATGTTTGAGCGTTTCCAGAAGTTCCGTTCCAAGAAACTTTGGGTGAATATTATTTGTCTTTCGATGGTGACGCAGTCGTTGCGCATCTTCGTCCACTTTTTCTGCGGGATTGCCGTTGGCGTGAACCTCTCGATGTCGTGGTACTTCTATTACATTCCGCTTGTTGCGATTGTAAGTGCACTCCCGATTTCGATTGGCGGGTTCGGTCCGCGTGAATTTTTGGCGCAGTCGCTTTTTGCACGGGCTGGAGTGCCCGGTCTTGAATCGGTTGTAATCCAACTGCTTGCATATTTTGTAAGTTTGTTGTTGAGCTTGTTCGGTGCTGTCGTCTTCTTGATGGGGCCGAAAAAGTCTCGGTAATTTTCTAAATCGTTTACTATATCCGTTTGCTATATGAACTTGCGCTTAAGGGGCGCTGTGGTTTTATGGATGTAGAAAATATTCTTGCGGGGTTGAACTCCGACCAGCGTGCTGCTGTACTGCACGACCATGAAAAGAACGGACAACTTTTGATTTTAGCGGGGGCGGGCTCGGGAAAAACTTCTGTTTTGACCAAGCGAATCCAGTACCGGATAATGTCTGGCGTTGAACCGGAAAAAATCTTGGCGCTCACGTTTACGGCGAAAGCGGCTACCGAAATGCGGGAACGTGTGCAAAAACTGTTCCCCGATGCAGGCGTGCGGCTATGCACGTTCCATTCGCTTGCGCTGTTTATCCTCAAGTCGAAAGTGCCGGGTGCCCTTCGGCAGGCTCAGGGAGCTTGCGAAGTTGGCGGAGGGGATAAGTTCACTGAGGAAGGCCGAAGTGAGCCGGATTCTCGCTGCTCTGTTGAAATTGATATGGAGCGCCGATCCCAGAATTTATTTGAAATAGCCGACCCCGGCACAGTGGCCGGGGTGACAAATGGCGTTAGGGCAGGAGTGACAAATGGAATGTATGCATACGAACTTGTCGGATTCAAGAAAATGCCTGTGCCGACGGAATCGGCGGACAAGTCGTTTATGCAGGAACTAGCAAAAGTGGGCGGGCGCAAGTTCCGCTTCTCGCGCGAAGAACTTTTTTCGGATGCGCATCCTGCGAAGCTCCTGAAAAAGTTGGAACCTTTGCGTAATCGCGTTTTGGAATCTGGACAAGTCGTTTTTGAAGACCTTATTTATCAGGCAATTCATTTGCTCGAAAATCATGATGAAGTACGCGCGTATTTCCAGAATCAATGGACGGAAATTCTCGTGGATGAATACCAGGACATCAACCCGTCGCAGTATCGGCTTGTCAAGGCGTTGCTCGGTGAACGCAAATCGCTTTTTGTCGTTGGCGATGACGACCAGGCCATATACGGGTTCCGTGGCGCCGATATCGGGAATATCAACCGCTTCCGCGATGACTTCAAGGAGAGCTCGCTCATCCGTCTGGAATGGAATTACCGCTCGGTGGCAAACATCTTGCATTTTTCGAACCGTATTTTCGAAAACAAGCCCATCCACTTGCGGAAAGTCTTGCGTGCCGGCAATATGAACGGTTCCGGCGGTTCGCCGATTTTCAAGGAAAACCGGGAACCCGAAATTTGGGTGAGCGAGGACCCTGTCGAAGAAATGCAGAAAATTATCGAGTCCATCAAGCTGCTCCGAGAAAGCTACGACTTGCAATGGAAAAATTTTGCTATTCTCGTGCGCTATAATAGGCAACGCCTATACTATGAGGAGGCCCTTCGCGATGCCCGCCTCCCGATTGCGGGGGATGTGGTGGACGATTCAGTAGTGGCTGGCGCGGAAACCGTTGGTGGCATAAACGGCGGCGAAGTTCTCGAAGACGGAATCCACGTCGAAACGGTCCATGCGTCCAAAGGGCTCCAGTATGCGGTGGTCTATTACGCGGGAATGTCCGAGGGGCTTACGCCGGGGGCTTGCTCGGGTAGCCACGCACAGCGCAAAAAACAGCTGGATGAGGAGCGTAGATTGTTCTATGTCGGGGTCACGCGGGCAGAATCTTTTTTGGTTTTACTATATTGCAAACATAGGTATTGGAAAGGGCGACTCGCGAAATTCAAACGGTCTCGCTTTCTGCCCAAGGAAACTTCAAAGGTCGATATAAATATGCCTGTTACTTTATTTAGGATATATGCCGCGGCGAGAATCTTTTCCTTTATGCTCAGGTATATTGTAAAAATTGCCTTTGTCTATATGTTCCGTCGCAAAGACTTAGATTCTTGGATTGAAGAAAAGGTGCAGTACTTTTCCCGGTTCTGCATGAAGGTCTTGCGTGTCGATTTGACTATTGAAGATCAGGCGCAACTTGCAAAAGTCGATTGGACTCGCCCGGTGTTCGTGATGGGCAATCATCGCTCGTACTTGGATATTCCGCTCGCGTTCCTTGCCTTGCAGCGTACTGTTGGGTTTATCGCCAAGACTCAGTTGCAGCGCATCCCGATTCTGAATTTCTGGATGCATAAGCTGGGTTGTGTCTTTATCGATAGGGAAAAAGGCGGTGGAGCTGCGGCTATTCAAAAGGCTATCCAGTCGGGCAAGATGCTGAGGCTTTTCATTTTTCCGGAAGGCACTCGCAGCAAGCGCGATGGCATGGTCGCTTTCAAGAGCGGTTGCTTTAGGCTGGCCGTCGATGCGAACGCCATCATTTTGCCTATTGTTACAAAGGGTTCCGACCAACTTTGGGAACACCGCAAGGATTCCAAGCACCATCCTGTGAACATGAAGATTCTTGAACCGATAGATACGGTCGAGTTTAAGAAAACACATGGTGGCGATGAAATGGACCCGCGCCATGAACTGCTCCCGTACGTCCGCGGCAAGATGGAAGATGTGTATGATAGGCGTGTTTGATTCCGGCTTTGGCGGGCTCACGATTTTGCAGAAGCTCCGACACACGCTTCCGCAGTACGATTACCTGTACCTGGGCGATAACGCTCGTGCTCCGTATGGCTCCCGCAGTTTCGAAACGATTTACCGCTACACGCTCCAGTCGGTGCGCGAACTGTTCCGCCGCGGGTGCCCGCTGGTGATTCTCGCCTGTAATACCGCTTCGGCAAAGGCACTCCGCACCATCCAGCAGCAGGTGCTCCCGGTCGAGTTTCCGGACCGCCGCGTGCTTGGCATTGTCCGGCCGACCGCCGAAGAAATCGGCAAGTTCTCGAAAACGGGACATATCGGCATTTTCGCAACAGCGGGGACGGTGTCCTCGAACAGTTACGTCCTCGAAATCAGTCACTTTTTCCCGAACCTGCATGTGACCCAGCATGCCTGCCCGATGTGGGTCCCGCTTGTGGAATATGGCGAACGTGGGACCGAGGGTTCGCGTTTTTTTGTGAAAAAGGACGTCGAACAGCTCCTTGCGGCTGACCCCGAAATCGATACGGTTTTGTTGGCCTGTACGCATTATCCGCTTCTCGAAGGCGAAATTCGGGCCGCACTTCCACCCCATGTCCGACTGATTGTCCAGGGCGATATTGTTGCCGACAAGACTCTCGATTATCTTCGTCGGCATGTGGACATGGAAAAACGGCTTTCGAAGGGCGGAAATGTTAAATATTTGACTACAGATACCGCAGAATTCTTCAAAAAAGGCGCTTTTCGCTTTGGAATGGAAGATATTTCGGCGGAGTCGTTGACTTTTTAATCTGTAAATTGTATTTTGATGCTTGTTACTGACGAACCGTACTCGGTCCGCTTGTATTCTTTTTAATTTCGAACTTTTAACTATTGAGTGGATTTTTAAAATGCCAAAAACACAGATCAATCTTGAAGGTTGGCAAGACTACCGCGGCAACATGGCGGGGAGTCTGCTTTATGTGGAAACTAGCCACCAGTCCGAAATGCCCGTCCGCGACCAGCTGAACGAAAATGAAAAGGGCTTTCTTTACGAACCGAACTACGAAACTAGTACTTATGGTTTGATGAGCTGCTATAATGTGAAGGCTATCAACACGATTGTGAAGAGCAAGAGCCGCTACATTCTGTTCGGCACCCGCTACGAAGGTTTGAGCGATTCCGAAATGCGCAACAAGTACCTCATCATGGGTTACATGCGTATCGACAAGATCAAGGATGTGCGCACCCGCCACGTGCAGCGCTACATGGCAAACCCTGAAATGGAAGAACCGGAATGCATGCAGATGGAACACAACTGGGCTGTCTATGGCCCGATGCGCTTTGTCTCGCTGGACGATTCCTTCGTGGTCACGGATGAAATCCTCAAGGAATGGGGCTACAAGGGCCACGCGTCCCGCCAGCTCAAGACCGTGTTCACCAAGGAACACCTCGAAAAGATTTTGGCCCACTTGGATTCCAAGCAGGACATGATTGACGAGTACATCGCGACAGTCGATGAATACAAGGAAGCCCTCGCCGAAGAATAATTCTTCGAAAAGCGAAGTTTGAAAGTCCCGCCTCGGCGGGGCTTTTTTGTATAAAAAGGAGATGCCCGCTCGGTGGCGGGCATGACATGTGCTCGGTGGCGGGCATGAATAAGGTGCTTGCGGATGACTATTTTTTGCGGGCGATAAGCACGATTGCGCCTTGGGCCGCCTGGAAAAGCAACGGAATATAGCCCAGCAGGCCTGCTGCCAGCACGACCGGGGCTGGGATTCCGAGAATTCCGGTGAACAGGGCGACCTGAATCCCTTCGCGGACGCCGATGCCGTTCAGCGAAATCGGGAGCATCGACACGACTATGGTAATGCTCGTGAATACGACCAGAATGCTGATGTCGATATCGACTCCGACCGCCTTGAAATAAGCGTAGGCTATAAACAATGTCAGTAACTGTATCCACAGGGAGTCCAGCGACGAAAGAAAGAGCTGTTTTTTGTACTTCCTGTAAATGGAAAGGCTTGCTTGCAACTTGGGGATGAAGGTGAGTTTATCCGTGACAAAATGGGGAATCGGGAACTTGTCCGAAAAAAGGCAGAGCAGGATAAAAACCATGCAGGCAAGAAGGGCTGCCGTCATGGTAACCGTATAGACGAGGGGAATTTCCGCTTTGTTCAACGCAAAGGGGAGCGCAATGAAAAAGCAAAGGAACATGGCGAGTAGCCCTTGGATGCGGGCGAGCAACACTGCCGAAACCGATTGGCTTGTCTGGTGGAATTCTTTGCCGAACGCGAGCGACTTTACCGCATCGCCGCCGAAACCGGTCGGAAGCAGGTTGTTGAAGAAATACCCCATAGCGGTGTAGGCGTAGTACGTCTTGAACGGAATTTCCGGACCTTGCACCGAAAGCCCTTTCCAGCGGTTCGCTTGTATGACCATGATAAGAGTTGCTGCGACTAGCATCGCCATAATCCAGGGGGTCATGCTGACGTTCCAGTTCTGGATGACATCTGCGAAAGGAATCTTGTGGAAAATATAGGCAAAGCCGCCAACGCTAACAAAAAGTTGGATAATTCGCTTGATAAAAAGCTTCTTGCTTGTGTTATCGGTTGCCATTGTCCTAAAAATAGCATTTTGGCTACAGAAAAAATTATATTTGATTAAAAAGAGGCTTTTATGTATCCGAATAAAATTCGTTATGATATCGCGATGTTGGTTCCTAAAGATGCCAAAAGTGTTTTGGAAATAGGGGCCGGTTCTGGCAAGAACTGTGTTATTTACCCGAAAGATTCCTATAAGGTGGCTATTGAACCAGAACAAAGAACGGACTGCCAGACTGTGGATAACTTTCCGGGCGGTTTCAACGAATACCATCATGTGTTATACGAAGACTATAAAGAAGACCGAAAGTTTGACCTGATTGTCATGTGTGACGTGTTGGAACATGTAAATGATCCTGTGGATTTAATCAATTTTTGCAAGAATCACTTGACTCCGGAGGGACATATCTTGTTGTCTCTCCCAAACTTTATCTGTGTCGAGAATATTCTCAAGATTATCGTCACGCGTGATTTCCGGTATGTCAAGGTGGATCAAGGTGAAAAGGCCTTGGGTGTTCTAGACATTAACCACAAGACTTTTTGGACCAAGAAGAGCTTTATCCGCTTTGCCAAGGAAAATGGCCTTGAAGTCGAGCGTATCGTGGGGATACGCAAACAGTTGAAATTTATGCCGAATATTTTGAGTCACCTCAGTTATATCCCGTTCCAGTACGGTTTTTTGACCAAAATAAAGAAATAAGTTCTTGTCTTTTTAGTGGGAAATTATTATTTTCTTATTTAGTGAAAGGAGGTTTCATGAATAAAAAATATTTAATTCCTGCGGTTGCTTTGGCAACGTTTGGTGTAATTGCGGGATGTTCCTCGAATTCGGATGATTTTTCATCTCCGGTTTCGGCTGGTGATAAACAAGTTCCGTCTGAAGGTATTGCTGTAGTCAATGTACAGGACGCTAAGGCCCATATGGCTCTTTACAGACGTTCCGTCGTTGATTCTCGTCAATTTGACGCTTCGACTTCTGAAGAACTTGAAAACGCTTCTGTTACGATTGACTCTACGCTTGAAAATGGCAATATTGCAGTCAACGCCGATGTGACGGTTAAGGACGACTCCACTTATACAGTTGCCTCGGCTGGCGTCGATGGCGATGGTGCCGCTTGGATTGTTCAAGTAGAAAATGGGGCGGTTGTTTATTCTTGGCGCGACAAGGCGAATGGCAAATGGAAAAAGTTTGAAACGGATAAAGTTTGCGATAAGAACAAACTTAACAATATCCGCGTGGAACATGCCGAATCGGTTGTTGTCATCGTGGTGAACGGCAAAATCGAGGGGGCTTTCCGTAATGGCACCGAAATCTCGGTGAAAGGTAAGATTACAATCGGTTTCGATAAGAAAGAATTCGGCAAGTGCCATTGCAAAAATGGTAAAATCGACCAGATTGACGTAGAAGTCGTGAAGGATATCAAGGATACGGTTGAATCTGTGGTTGATACCACCGCGACTTGCAAGACTTTGCCGAAAGGTTGTGGGGACGTTGAAGTCGAAAAAGGCGATTCCTTAAAACTCGATAAGGCTTGGATTGCCGAATGGGACTTTAATGATTCCGCAAACGTTGGCCTTGATGCGACAGGCAACGGGCACAATGCGACCGTGACTGAAGGTGCGGTCTCCGCTGTTGAAGGAATCGCTGCTTTTGATGGTCAGTCCGGTTTCTCGGTGAAGCTTGATTCTAAAATCAAGATTAACGATTTTGTCGTGGAAGCACGAGTAAAGCCGACTCAATTTAGCACGATGCAGAATATTCTTGTCGCCGAGCCTCCTGGAAGAGGTGTGGACGGCTGGATTCTCCGCATTGATGAAGGTGTTTTGACGGTCCATCTGCGTGATGCAGACAAGAGCGGCGATGACTGGAAGGCTTTCCCGGGCAAGGCCATGACTCTTGACAAATGGAGCGAAATCCGTTTGGAACGCAGTGCCGATAGCGTTAAGCTGTTCCAGGATGGTGAACTTACTGTTGCGGCTGCCTATACGGGCGATTTGACACAGATGGCTTACGACTGGAGTATTGGTTATGATGGCATGCAACAGGCTTTCCATGACCGCTATTTCGTTGGCGAAATGGACTACGTCCGCTTTGGCAAGCTCGGTTCCTTTACTGAGGGTTCTGTGACCGAAAAGGTGGAACAGCCGCTTGTCGCTTGGGAATTCAACGAACCGAAGTTCGTGGGCCTTGATCGCATGGCTAATAACTCCACGAAGTATTTGGTGGGTGAACCAGAAGTTGTCGATACGACGGTTGTTCTCGATGGCAAGTCTGGTTTGGTGGTTCCGCTTTCCAAGACTTTCAAGCGCAATACCTTTGCTATTGAAACTCGCGTGAAACCGACCAAGTTTGGCGAAATGCAGAACATCATCGTGGCTGAACCTCCTGGACGCTATGGCACTGGCTGGATTGTTCGCCTCGACAATGGCGTGCTTACTGTTCACTTCCGTGACGAAGACGTTGATGGTACGGAATGGAACCTCTATAAAGGTGACAAGCTTGCTCTTGATGAATGGACTAAGATTCGCGTAGAACGCACTGCCGATTCCATCAAGGTTTTCCAGAACGACAATTTGGCAGTGAAGGCGGCAGCTAAGGGCGATGTGTCCGCTTTGGGATATGACATTGGCATAGGTTACGATGCGATGATGCAGGCAAAGCATAACCGTTTCTTTGTCGGCGAAATCGACTATATCCGTTACTACGGATTGTAGTAATTTGCTTTGCATTTAATCTATATTTGAAGGGACCGTGCCGGTCCCTTTTTTTGTTCCTTTTGCTTTGGATAATTATGGAAATAGATGTTGGCATAATTAACTATAATGGCGGTGATGAACTGACGAAGTGCGTCAAAAGTTTGAAGGCACAAACAAATCCTGTTCGGGTTTTTGTTTTTGATAATGCTTCGACGGACAATTCCATTGAACTTTTGAAAAATTCGGCACTTGAATGCATAATTGTCGAAAGTCCCGAAAATTTGGGATATGCAGGCGCCTGTAACGGGCTCCTTTCGCAGATGGAATCCGAGATACAAGTGCTTTGCAATATGGATTTGGAATTTGATTCTACGTGGGCCGAAAACTTGCTCAAATGCTTTGATCGCCACCCAGAATGCGGTTCCGTTGCAAGTCTTGTGATGGAAAAAAGCGGTGTGGTGAACGCCGTGGGTGTGTTGCTTGGCGCGGATTTGTTTGCCAAGAACGAGGCTAGTGGCTTGGATATATCGCAGGCGGATGTGCGCGAGAAAGAAGTGTTCGGTTGCTATGGTGCCGTGATGAGTTTCCGCAAAACGGCGGCAGAAGCGGTTGGCAAAATGGATGCGAGTTTCTTCTTGTTCTTTGAAGAGACCGAATGGTACTTTAGGCACAATTTGGCAGGGCTCAAGACGGTCTTTTGCCCGGAGGCGAGAGTTTATCATGAACGCTCCATGACGACGGTGCGTTACTCACCGATGAAGTTGTTTTATTCTGAACGCAATCGATTGCGCTCGGCATTTCGTCTGTTGCCGCTGGGCGATATATTGAAACTGCCTCTCCGTGGATTTGTACGTTACGTGAACATGGCCAAGGGTGGAGTCCCTGGTTCTTCCGGTGATGGCAAAAAGCTGTCGAAGTTCGCTATCTGCGGGGCCCTGGCAAAGGCTTGGCTACAGGCTTTGTGTATGTTCCCGAAGGAATGGGCGACTCGCAAAAAATATGAACGAGAATTTGAAAAAGTACCTCAAAAGGTTCAAAAACTGTTGGAACTATATAAGTTGACCTAAAAAATCCCGGATTTGATCCGGGACTTTTCGTATGCATTTTTGCAATATCTATGCTACACGTTTTCCATTGTTTCGATTTGCTTGGCGAGTTCGCTAGCGAGTTGTGAATCTTCGTTGTAGATGGCGTTGATTCGCTTGCAGCTGAGTTCGAGCAGGTTGCGGGCTGTGATGGAGTCGCTTTGTTTGCGGAGCTCTCGCAATGATTTGTCAATGCGCTTGATGTCGTTCTGGTCGGGGTATCCCTTCATGAACGTGTAGAAAAGTTGAATTTGCGTGTTGTATTCATTGTCGGATTCGCAGGCGAGCAAGAACGGTATGACGCGCACGTTGAGGAGCTTCGAAAGGTCGCCCATGAATGTGTTGAGCGTGAGTCCTTTCGGGAAGAGCTCTTCGGAATCTTTCTGGATTTCTTCGGTGCCTACGAAGTCGCCTTCTTCGAATTGCGAGAGCACTTCGTTGAGCATGTCCATTTCGCTGCGCTTAGCTTGTTCGCGGTATTTTGCTTGGTAATAGATAGGGAGTGTCGTGAGACAGTAATGCGCCTGGTTCGCACCGATAAATTCACCGATGTAGTAAATGTCTGCGTCTTCTTTGAGAATGTCTTCTTCGTTGCTGAAGTTCCCGATGCGGGCGGGAATGGGAATGACTTCCATGTTTGCAAGTTCATGGAGGCGTTCGCGCATGGCGTCGACATTTAAGTTGTCTGGAAGTTCCACGCCATTTTCTTCCATGGTTTCGAGGAAGTTGTTGAACTTGGCATCGACGGCGCGGTTGACTTCTCTTTTGCTTGGCGTATGGGCAAATTGACGAAAGTCGCCTTCCAATGTCAAAAGACCGTTTTTGATCATGTCGTCAAACGGTGTTTCGTTGGGTTCGGCGTCCGGAGAGGGCAAAATTCTTGCGTAGGCAATCATTCTGCCGCAAAGCTGTTCGTCATTTCCTTTTTTCTGTTCGATTCCAAGCATACCATAAAATTAACAAATTCTAGTGGACTTGGACCATTTTTTGTTTGTGATTTCTTTGTGTTGTGGTCTTTACGATGTAGATGCCGGGGGCAAGGCCTGTAGTATTGGCTTTTCCGTGGGTGTGTCGCACGAGTTTGCCGTTGATGTCGTAGATGCGGGTTTCACCAGCAGCCGTGCTGAAACGTGAAACTTTTGGTAGAATGGTCGTGGACGAGTCTTGTTTTTCGACGTTCTTTTCGGTGAGCTTGATTTGGTCGAGGTTCGGACCGTCGTTTCCGTCAACGATGGCGAAGGTGATATAGCTTGCGCCTTTGGGGAGCGTAATGGTTGTTTCTTTTGTCTGGTATGTGGTCCAGTTGTCGGTTGCTTCGAACGAAATAATGTTGGCGCCTTTGCATCCGTCGATTTCGGCGGTGCATGTGCCGGGGGCCGCGATGGCGAGGCTGCGGGCTTTTCCGCTTCCGTTGGCGTATGTCATGGCCATGGTGTATTCGCCGGGGTATTCCGCATAGACGGGAATTTGGACGCTGGATTTCCCGGTGCCGAAGTTGATGTAGCCTGTGCCCGCAAATCCTGCGTTGGTGCTTTCGTTGATGGCGTTATCGATGATGCCGTCTTCGGCTTGGAAGGTGGTTGTGCCTTTGGCTTCGAAGATGACGCCAAGTTCGATGTCCTTGCTCATCGTGGTTTTCCACGTGTTTGCGGTGCCTGCATCGCTTGCGCTTTTGCCTGTCCAGCCGGCGAATTTCCAGCCTGTGGCGGGTTCTGCGGTGATGGTGACAGAAGTGCCTTCTGCGATTTTTTCGCGGTTGGGGGAGGCCACGACGGTGCCGCCGATGGATGAATTAACTGTTAAGTTGTAGTAGGTGACGTTTGCTTCGAGGACTGTAATTTCGTTTGATGATGCCCCGAGACCGCCCATGGAATTTGCGGCGCGGACGGTGACTTTGGAGCCAGCAGCGATGTTGCCGACATCGATGGAATTGGATGTGGTGTTGCTGTGGTACTTTCCGTTGACAAAGACGGCCCAGCAGATGGCGTTGTCATCGTCGTTCCAGATGATATTCGCGCCTTCTTGCGAAATTTTCGGGGCGGAGACTTGGACGGTGAGTTTGTTTGGTTCCCAGTTGTCGCTGCCGCCAAGGACGTTCTTGAGGGTGTATTTGGCGGCGTCGCTTGCGTTCCAGACGGTCTTGAGCGTTGTCGCGGTCGATGGATCCTTGCCGCCGTCAAAGCGGGTCTTGCGCTGGCTCGTGTTGATGGCGCCGCCGCTTCCGTTCTTGCTGTTGTATTCGCCGAAGACGGCGGGCGCGGAGTTCATGTCAGGGCCCCAGCCTTCTGCCCTGGGCTCTGCGCGCATGATGGTATTCAGGAATATGGTCTTGGCGTGTCCCCAGGAACGCCCGAGGTAGAACGTCTTGTTGAAACTGGAATTGCTGACTTCAATGATGGCGTTGTTGAAAACGTAGCCCCAATTGTCCGGATTTTGCGATGCTGTAATGTAGCCACCGTTTCGCGTCATCACAAGCTTGGTGCCTTCGAAGAAAATGTCACCGCCTCCGCAGATAAAGTCAACGGTGCCATTGATTTCGCCACCTTCCCAGTAGGTGCGACCTTTCTTGGTGTAGTAAGTGTCTTGTCCGCTCAAGAGGCGCACGTTCTTATAGATAAACTTATCGCCTGCGTTTTGCTGCAAGGCTACTTGCCGGGCGGCGTTGCCAGAGTTATAGGTGCCTCTGTTTTGCAGGGTGATGTCCTGCATGTACATGTTCTTGTTGCTAGGGAAGTATATTGTTGCTGTGGTGCTGATGCCTTCGGTGTCGGTCGTGTTCCAAATAATGGTTTTGTCAACGGACTGTCCGATGATGGAAATGTTCGAGCCGCTGAATGTTGATTTTCCATGCTCGTCGCCGGTGACCTTGGTGATGTTGTATTCGCCATCCGGCACAAAAAGTATGAATCGCTTGGACTCGGTTGCTCCCGATGACGATGCCTTTGCGATGGCCGCCTTGAGGTCTCCATCGACACCTAACACAAAGTCAAAGCCATGCTTTGTGATGGCGTAGGCGGTCGCTGCGCATGCTAGCGATGAATAAATAAAAATTTTGTAAAACCAACTATTCAACATAAATCATTCCTTAACCATTCTTGTCTTGACTGGATCCTTCGTCGGAGTTTACCCCGGACATGTTCCGGGGGACTCAGGATGACGAAAGAGGAAAACTGTCATTCTGAACCCTGCACTAGTCATCCTCGGAGCAACGCGGAGGGAATCCATTATTTCTTGAATACATTTTTTTCCTGAGTCTCCTATTTTGCGTTTCTTCCGTTTATTTTAAATATTTTTCCGTTTCCTCGCATAAAGTAAGCTCCTGCGCCGTTCGAGTTGCGACCAAAGTCTATAAAGTAGCGGCTTGTGGACTTTTGGGGTGCCTTGCGGGCAACAGAAATGGACGTTGTGCCGGAATCGACTTTACCGGCTTTGAGGTCGCTGCTTATCCAGCCGATGTAATCGATGTTTGCCATGCCGTCTTTTGAAAGGCTCGTGAACTTGAGTTCGCTGTAACCCTGCGGCAGTTCGACTTCGATGGATTGCACTTTCCAAGTTGTCCATGCGGCTGTGGATTCCATGCTGCCGTTGGCAAGGAGCGTCTTGTCGCCTGCCGTAACGCTGAAGCCGCGGGCGCTGCCACCACCGTTTGCAAAGCTTAAGTATAAAGTATATTTCCCGGCTTTCGTTGATGTGACGCCGTAGGTCACGTAGCTTCCGGTGGAGTTATCGACATTGGCGTAGCCATCACCGACAAAGCCTGTGTTCGTAGCTTCTTTGTCGCCTTGGATGTCGATGAAGTTTACGCCGTCAATGTATGTTTTGCAGGTGTCGCTTCCGCACATTGCCGGTGGCGGCGGGGGAGGAACGTAGTTGTCGTCCATCTTGGCGAGCGCCTCAAGGTACGCTTTTTCTGTACTCAGAAGGGCGGTGCCGTAGTCGCCTGCCCACTGGTAGCCGGTGCGTCGTTCTTCGCTGATTCTAGTGAAGTCTTGTGTTTTTGTGCTAGCGCCGTCGCGGTCGCAGAAAAAGTAGTTGTCGTTGTTGACTTCGTAAAAGCGATACCACAGAACATTGCCGTCGCGTTTTTCGAATGTGCCCGCTTTCTTGTTGAAGTAAAGTCCGGTGACGCGGGTTTTCTTGTACCATTCGATGGCTCCCTTGACGGATTTCTGGATGGCTTCGGTTTGTTCGGGCCAGTTCATCAAGAACCATACGGCTCCTGCGGATTCGCTGCCGGATTTGCTGGCGAGTTCGTAAGCGCGTGCGCCAACTGGAGCCATGCTGTTTGTGTCGTGCTGGGCGCACCAGACGGTGGGTTTCCCGTCGTTTACGATTTGCGCTTTGAGCAAAAAGTCGATAGCTTTGTCCAATGCGCTTTTCATCTTGCTGCGGGTGGCGTCGTCGATAATGTCGCTGTCAAAAGGACTTGTCTTGTTCGCGATGTCCATCATGGTGACCATCGCGCGAATCATGGCGTTGTCGTTCAGCGTGATTTGGTCGGAATAGTTGCCGCGCTTGGGCCACACTTGCGGAATACCACCTTTGGCGCGCTGCATTGTCAAAATGAAGTTGACGGCCTTGTTGAAACTTGTCTTGAATGCGGATTTGTAATTGTTGTTCGTCGTTTCTTTGTAACGCACGGCGAGGAGTCGCATTTCCTGAATGGTCGCGTTGTTATCGATGGTGCCGAGGTCGCCGCCGCCTTTCGCTTGCCATTCGGATTTTTGCCCGCCGGAATAGGCACTTTTGTACTTATCGGCCATTGCTTTGTAAAAACCGCCATTTGCGATTTGCCAAGTCGTCATGTTGTAGGTGTACTGGTCAATGTCCATGCCTGATGCCGCCGACGTCAGCTCCGAATAGCCGCGATAGCTATTGATTTTCGAGACCGCCGTCGCCGGGGGAACATAGCTCGCAGCCGCAGAATATGTCGCGACAGACATTGTCGCTACAAGAAAAATGTAATTGCCAAACCAAATGCTCTTCATTCTAACCCTTTTGAAGATTTTCCCACACTACTTCTATAATCTACATTATAATAGACCGATTTTTGCTATGAATTTCTTTTAAGCGTTGTCTATAGACAATAGGTGCGGCAATATTTCTTTGTTGGATCCTTCGGGTGTACGCCCTCAGGATGACGTGGGTTGTTTATGATACGGGGTGTATTATATTTTTTATGAAATTTTTGAAAAAGTACAAAAATTGCCAAAAATCTTTAAAAAAGTGGCATTTGTATAATAAATTTTGTTGCGTAGCTCGGAAAATTAGTTTAAATTATAGGTATGAAACCAATAACTGAATATCAAGACTATCGAGAATACATGCGCGACTTCTACGAAGAACGCAAACGCAGTTCTTTGTTCTCGTGGCGCGAATTCTCCAAGTTGGCGGGGTTCACTTCGCCAAACTACATCCAGCTCGTATGTGAGGGCAAAAGTCGCCTGAGCAAGACCGGAGTCGAAAAGGTCGCTACGGCTATGGAACTTGCGGGTTCCGACCGCGAATATTTTCTTGCGATGGAGCGTTTTGGTGATGCCAAGAGCGATTCTAAGAAAATCCAGGCATTCAACGAAATGCAGAAAATCGCAAAAGAAAATCGCTTGCGGGTCGTCGATGGCGAAGCGTTCAAGTATTTCGAATCGTGGGTGAACCCGGTGATGCGGGAACTCGCCCCGATTATGCCTGGCGCAAAACCATTGGAACTGGCGCGTAACTGCTACCCAGTCGTGAGCGCGACCGAAGTTCGCCAAGCCCTGGACTTTATGGTTCATGCGAATTTCTTGAAAAAGATCGGCGAGGATACCTACGTACAGACTGAAAAAGTCGTGACGGGATCTTCCGAGGCGATTCCTTTGGCGCTTCGTTCCATGAACCGTCAAATGTCGAAGTTTGCGACTGATGCCATTGACGATATTCCGCCAGAAAAACGTCATACCGCCGGTGTGACGCTCGGTATGTCCGAAGCAACGTACAAATGGCTTGTTCAAAAGCTTGAAACGCTCAGGCAGCAGGTGGTTGCCATGGCTGCCAAGGAAAAAGATTACGATAAAGTTTATCGTTTAAATTTACAACTTTTCCCACTTACGAAAGGGAAGGAGGCCTAAGATGAGAAAAATGAATAAATTAATCCTGGCTGGTTTGGTGACCATTTTGGTATCTTGTTCGAGTGAACAGAGCACCACTGGCGCGACCACCGAACCGAGCTCTTCGCCGGTAGCTTTGACGGATGAGCAAAAAGCCATCTTGGCAAAGTCGCTGTTTTCCCTGATGGATCCGACGATGGGTGATTCATTAAAAAATCTTTTTGATTCTGCATATGCCGCTTCTGGTTATGATGTGAATAAAATGTATAATGATTATATTAGCCCGTATCCGTGGAGCGTAAAGAATACTCAAGTGTTCCGTCATCCAAGTAAAGATGAACGTAAAGTTTGTGATGTTGTGACTTATTCGAGGGAAAATGGAAACGATGTAAAGGGCGTGTTGCTCGCAACATCGTATGATGATGAGCAATTATGTTCTTTCTCATCTGTTACGGAAGCCAAATGTACCTCGCCAGAAGCTCAGGAAGACTATTTCTATAACCATCCCCATGAAACTGTTACTAATACCAAGATTGTTGATGTAGATGGAATTCCTGTCGTGATAAATACCATAGGCTCATTGGAAATGAGGAATGGTTTTTGGGGATATGGTGCCACATGCACCGAGGTCTTGAATAAATTTAAACAGTCTTGCGAAAAGTCAAATGGGCTATTTTGGGATATTGGCGATGGATGTAGCCAGGATGATTTGGAATTAATTTGTGCATCTTTCGTCCCTGAAAATCAAACTCCAGATCAAGTATTGAACTCTTATACTGAATTGTATCTAAATCAATGCTATGAAGATTCTATAAAATACGCCCCATATGACGACGAAAATTACACTCGTATCTATCCTTTTTGGGATCAGACATATTTGGATAGTTTGAACAGATTCTCCTATGCGGAAAGAGATTGGGCTAATGCTTTAAAGCGTTCAACATCTGCTTATAGATGGCAGTTCTCGATAATCGATAGTACGGTCAAGGTTAAATCGGATGGCTCAGTTTCTTATAAAGAAAGAAAAGATCGTGAAATATATGGAGGATTTAATTTCGCTTATAATACATTGCCTGATACTCCAATTGCAGATGCATACCGCAATGAAGGTATTTATGTGCTACCCGATTCGTTGCTGACAACGTTCTTCCCCAAGTTGGCCGAATATCCGGGCAGATTGGATGAGTTTAGAACGGCTCGTTCTCCGAAAAATTCAATTTACTACATACTTGTCATAAAAGACGTAGGGGCTAAGGGACATTTAATAACTGGCTATAATGAAAACGAATTTCATGTGACCGATATCGTGAAAAGCGGAAATTGCCCGGAAGATACGACTGTTCACTATTCTATGATTTTGTTAGCGAATTCACCTGATTGGGATGTTTTGGGTCGTCCCATTGTGAAAACGACTTATGTGAGCGATAACTGGAATTGCGACAAGCCGGAAACTCTTGCAAAAATTGAGCCGTACGGTGAGTGGATTCTTTCTAAGATGACCGATTATGGCGAATATGTAAAGCTGTTTGGTGTTGACTAAATTCACCTTCTAAAAAGAACAGACACCATCAGGAGGGGAGGGTCAACCTTGCGAAAAGCGGGGCTGACCTTCTTTTTTTCTATTTTTACGGTGTATGAATACTAAAATCTATTACACCCTTACGGACGAGTCGCCGTTCTTGGCCACTCAATCCCTATTGCCCATCGTTCGCGGTTTTGCAAAGACCGCCGGTATCGATGTCGAAACTAAGAACATCTCCTTGCCGGGCCGCATTCTTGCTGCTTTCGCGGACACTCTCCCGGCTGGTACGACGTTTGCCGGTAAGCCGGTAACGGACGACCTCGCGTTCCTCGGCAAGCTCACGCTTGAACCGGATGCGAACATCATCAAGCTCCCGAATATTTCTGCCTCGGTGCCGCAGCTCAAGGCCGCCATTGCTGAACTGCAGAAAAACGGCTACGCTCTCCCGGACTACCCGGATGCTCCTGCCACGGACGAAGAAAAGGCTATTCGCGCTCGCTACGACAAGGTGAAGGGCTCCGCAGTGAATCCGGTGCTTCGCCAGGGCAACTCCGACCGTCGCGCTCCCAATGCCGTGAAGAACTATGCCCGCAACAATCCGCATAGCAACGGCAACTGGAATGAATCCGTGAAGACACGCGTGGCGAGCATGCAAGCCGACGACTTCTACGGCAATGAAAAGTCTATCACCATGCCTGACGCCGATACGTTCAAAATTGAATTTGTCAACGAAGCTGGTAATGTCACGGAACTCCGTGCTGCAAAGCCGCTTTTGAAGGGCGAAATCATCGACGCTACCGTGATGCGCATGGCATCGCTCGAAAAGTTCATTGCCGACGCCATGGCCGAAGCCAAGGCCAAGGGACTCCTGTTCTCCGTGCACCTCAAGGCTACGATGATGAAGGTCTCTGACCCGGTGCTGTTCGGTGCGTTCGTGCGCGTGTTCTTCAAGGACGTGTTTACGAAGTACGCCGACCTGTTCAAGGAACTCGGCATCGATGCCAACAACGGTCTGGGTGATTTGTACAAGCGCCTCGAAGGCAACGCGAAGGAAGCAGAAGTCAAGGCCGCTATCGATGCAGCGCTCGCTGCGGGCCCGGATCTCGCCATGGTGGATTCTGCCAAGGGCGTTACAAATCTGCATGTGCCGAGCGACGTGATTATCGACGCCTCGATGCCTGCGATGATCCGCAATTCCGGCTGCATGTGGAACAAGGAAGGCAAGTTGCAAGAAGTTGTCGCCTGCATTCCGGACCGCTGCTACGCCGGCATTTACGACGAGACGATTGAATTCTGCAAGCAAAACGGCGCCTTCGACCCGAAGACGATGGGTACCGTGCCGAACGTGGGCCTCATGGCTCAGGGCGCCGAAGAATACGGCAGCCACGACAAGACCTTTGTCGCAAAGGGCAAGGGCGTCATTCGTGCCGTGAACGGCAAGGGCGAAGTGCTCTTGCAGCAGAATGTAGAAGCGGGTGACATTTTCCGCATGTGCCAGGCGAAGGACGCTCCGGTGCGCGACTGGGTGAAGCTCGCTGTAACGCGTGCACGCCTCAGCAATACGCCAGCGATTTTCTGGCTCGATCCGGAACGCGCTCACGACCGCGAAATCCAGAAGAAGGTCGAAGCTTACTTGCCGGAACATGACCTCAAGGGTCTAGACATTAAGATTATGAGCCCGCGCAAGGCTATCGTCGAAACGATGAAGCGTGCTAAGGCTGGCCTCGATACGATTGGCGTGACGGGCAACGTGATGCGTGACTACCTCACGGACCTATTCCCGATTCTCGAAGTCGGGACTTCTGCAAAGATGCTCTCCATCGTGCCACTTATGGCAGGTGGCGGACTTTACGAAACGGGTGCAGGTGGCTCTGCCCCCAAGCAGGTGCAACAGTTCCTCGCCGAAAACTACCTCCGCTGGGATTCTCTCGGCGAATACTTCGCGCTGGTGCCTGCATTTGAACAAGTTGCATTGAAGGAAGGCAACAAGAAGGCGAAAGTCTTGGCCGACACGCTCGACGAAGCGAACGGCAAGATTCTCGAATTCAACCGCACGCCCGCCCGCAAGATTGGCGAGCTTGACAACCGTGGTTCGCATTTTTACCTCGCTCTCTACTGGGCCGAGGCTCTTGCCGCCCAGAAGGACGATGCAGAACTTGCAGCCAAGTTCGCCCCGGTCGCCGACGCATTGAAGGCCCGCGAAGCCGAAATCGTCGCTGCACTCGCTGCCGAACAGGGCAAGCCCGCCGATATCGGTGGTTACTACATCCCGAAAGCAGAACTTCTCAAGAAGTGGATGCGCCCCGTCGAGGCTTTCAACGAGATTATTGACTGCATTTAGTAGTCATCCCGGATTTAATCCGGGATAGTCTTACACAGTACACTTTTATAGAACACTGTATCTGCTGACCCCGGCATAAAGCCGGGGGGACATGTCGTGTGGTCGTGCGTTAAGGTCGGGGTGACGGTCTATTACGTCTATCCTCGGCTTCCGTTGATTATCCACTGGCACAGGGCTTCAATGCCCTCGTAGTCGGGGAGCGTCTGTATAAAATTCTTGGACTTGCAGCGTTCATTGAAATTGCGCCAGACCATTTCGTTTTTGCCTTCGAGGCCCAGGTGTTCTTCGATGGCGCCACGGGTCCACACCCATATCCCTTGTTTGCAAAGTTTTTCGTGAATATTCCTGATGGGTTCTTGCGCTTCGGGCATGGAGGCCATCATGGCATATACTTTTGCTGCGGGAATGTTGCTGTGCTTGTTCACGGGGCGTCCGTTGACGAGTCTCAAGTGCTTTTGGAAGGCGAGTTCGCGGAACAGGTTTGAACAGAATTTTATGTCGGGGTCGTTGGCTTCTAAAAATCCGTCGCGGGTGGCTGTTGTAAATGCGTAGTCCAGATCGACGATGGCGCGCACGGGAATGTCCATCGCTGCAAGGACTTGCATGCTTTTGCGGGTGTTGCTGACGCCGCCTTGACGCACGAGCGCACACTTGATAAGGGCGAACGATTGCCCGGTAATGCGTTCGAAAAGGGCGGGGAGCACTCGCCATTCCGTTTTTCCTTCGGTGAGCAGCACGTAGTCGGCAAATAACAGTTCGTTGCTGTTGGACAAGCTAAACAGCATTTGCAGTTGGCTCGGTGCGTCCTTGACGACTTGGCGCACGGCGTCTTCCATTCGTTTGCGCATAAATGTTCCGCGCTGCTTGTTCTTGCGGATGAGGAGCGATGTGCTTACGTCTTCGCTTGTGACCATTTGTGCAGAATGTGTCGCAAATACTATCTGATAACCTTCGTTCGAAAGGTTCTTGAGCGCTACACGGACAAGTTCTACGGCTTGCGGGTGCAAGAATAGTTCCGGGGAATCGATGAGCAGGAGCGTCCTGCTCAGGTAATGATTGTTGTGGTGCTTCTTGATTTCGGCGAGGTAGCGGATGAGAGCCATCTGGATAGCTCGTTGAGAGCCCGCACCCATGCGTGAAATGTCCCGTTCGAATCCGTCGTCTTCATCGACGACGTTGATTGTTGCGCTTTTGAGGAACGTCTCGAGCGTCGGTACGGGAATGTCCAGCTCAACCTTGACGCTTGGAAACAGCGGTCTGAGCGCGGCGTTGACTTCTTTGTCGAACGATTTGATTTCGTCGGCCTGCCGGTCGCTTCCCGGAGAGACTAGCTCGGTGAACTGTTCGATGACTTCGCTCAGTTCGCCACCGAACTTGCGTTCGAGCGGTCTAAAGATTTCGTGCAGGAGCTTTGTGTATGCCTGGTTCCCTTCGAAGTCCCAAATGGCAATCGATTCCGGGAACATGCGGTTGAATGCCGCGATAAATTTGTCGTTGACCCGTACCCAGTCTTTGCTGTTCTTCTTTCGGAAATTGGGGGAGGTGAACGCCCAGAATTCGATATTGCCGGGAAGTTCGCCCGGAATGCGCTGGATTTTCTTGACGCGGAGTGTCGTTCCGCAGAGAAACGGCATGAGTTCTGCCGCTTTTTCTTCGCCAAGGCGGTTTAGCACCTGTTCGGTGATGCCTTCAAAAATGCCCTCGGCTTCGACAGCGTGGTTCGGGTCGTCAAAATAAGAGATGTCCAGCGAAAAATTTGCAAGCAGCCAGCGGATACCCATCAAAATATTAGTCTTGCCGGCGTTGTTGTAACCAATAAGTGCGGTAAAGTCGCTAAGAGGAAACGTCTCGCGCTGGATGGAGCGGAGATTCGAAATAGTAATCTTGGACAATCTAAGTGCTTGCTGTTGCATAGCTTGAAATTATAAAAACTTTTATAAAAAAGTCTAATTTTGACGAAATTTGAAGGAATGAAAGAAAAAAAGTATAAATAAACATAAAAAAACACCTTAGCTATTGGGGCTAAGGTGTTTCTTTTGGGGTTAGGAGGAGAACAAAGAGTTCTTGAACATAAAGGTATTTAATGTTTGGGGCGATTTGTCTTTTTTTGCATATTTCGTGTTGAAAAGTGTTGAGAACTTCTCAATGGGGTGTTGCAATTTTTCTACAATTAACAGTAGGTATGTAAAAATGAGGTTTTGTTTAGTGTCGAACTCTCAAAATGAAAATGCTTCAAGAATAATTTCTAGATTTTCCGGCATGAAGAAATATGCTGCTCCAGTTATTCTTTTTGTTTTGGCTTGTGCCTTAATTGTTTATCTCAAAATTGATTTTTCGGGTTCGTCGTCTTCGTTCGACGTTAACCGGTACATGCAGACGCGCGCCAAGATTGATTCCTTGGAAGTGGCGTTGTGGAATGCCCAGGGCAAGGCCGATGCTCAAGTGGCTATTCGCGAGGAACTCTCCAATGCCTGGGAAGATCTTTCGGCGATGCGGACGAGTTCTCCGGACGACTCTGAAGCTCCAGAAGAAAATGTTGGCGGTTTTTCGGGTGGCGTCTGGCTGTGGATTATCGGCGGCACGCTTGCTGTGCTCCTCTGCTCTGTGATTCTCGTGCTTGTGCTTATTCATCGTAAGAGAGTTGTCGAGACGCGGATGATGGAGGCCTTGGCTAAATCGAGGGAAACCGGGGAAATGCCCGCCATTGACAATAGCGAAACAATGGTGACTACGCGTATTCATGCGCCGAAGAAGTCGATTATTGATGAGGCTCAGGAATTTGCGGCCAAGCGTCGCGAAACCCAGACGGTCGAGGCGAATGCCTCGTCGGATGCTGCTGCGCCTGCTGCGCCGAAGGCAGCGTTTGAAGACGAAAATGGCGTTCCTGAAAATAAGATTTTGACATCCCCGTTTAATGGCAGGGCGATTCTCCGTCCGACGGCGAGGGAACGCATCACATCGGCGATGCAGTCGCTTTCGGATGTGCTGCATCATGACCGCACTAAGGTGAAAAATGTAACGGAACAAAACCCACCGAGACCCGAAGTCGCGGCAGCTGCTGCAGGGGCCCATCCTCTGGAGATGAACCGCTTTGATCGCGAATCGTCGGTGAACAGCAAGATATTGCAGATGTCCCGCAGAGGGTTCCCGGCTTCGGCGATTGCTTCGAAGTTGAAGATTCCTCAGGCTAAGGTTGAAGCTGTTATCAAGGAAGCTGTTGAAGCGGGTAACTGATGCGTTACCGCTTCCGTTGCGAATACCTGGGCAGCGCTTTTTACGGCTGGCAAGAACAAAATTGTGCGGGCAAGCTCCGTTTTGTAACAGTGCAATCGACGCTTGAAGAGGCGTTGTCTGTGGCGTTGCGTTCGCCAATCCGCGTGACGGGGTCGGGCCGTACAGATACTGGGGTGCATGCTCGCGGGCAGTGTGTCCACTTTGATTATGACGGCGAACTTGAACCGATGAAGGTTGTCCGTTCTGTTAATGGCCTTACAAAACGCCTTATCCGCATTCGCGATTTGGAACCGTGTGCGCCTGATTTTAACGCCCGCTATGACGCGATTTTACGTTATTACCAATATACGATTTTTACTCGCCCGGTGGCGTTGATGCGCGACTTTGGCTGGGAATGCGGCTCGTTGAACCTCGACATCGAGGCGATGGGGCGCGAAGCGGCGTCTTTCCTTGGCGAACACGACTTTATTGATTTTTGCATTCCGCGTAACGACGGAAAATCGACACTTTGTACGTTGAGCGAGTTCCGTCTGGAGCGCTTGAACGACTGGAGCTGCATGTTCCACATCAAGGGAAACCGCTTTCTGCACCGTCAAGTACGGGCGATGGTCGGGACTCTTTTTGATGTGGGGCGAGGCCGTTATCCTGAGGGTACGGTCAATCAAATTTTCGCCAAGCAGTTCAAGGGCGAACGCACTTGGGCGCCCCCGCAGGGGCTCGTGCTGGAAAACGTGGAATATAGGGATTATTAGTTAATAGTTTTTAGTTACTAGTTACTGAGGTCGCTTCGCGACAGTTTAAAGTTCGAAGTTACTAGTTACTAGAGAAGTTCTTATCGCAATTTCTAGTAACTAACTTCTAGTAACTAGCCCGGAGGGCGAAGTAACTATTAACTAGTAACTGCGCCGTAGGCGCTAGCGGCGAAGTAGGTCAATCATTTCTTTCACGGCGCGTTCCATGCCGACGAGGGCGGCGCGACTCACGATGCTGTGACCGATGATGATTTCGTCAATACCGTCAATCTGTGCGACCGGTTCTACATTTCTGTAGTTCAGCCCGCGACCGGCAAATACGTTCAGTCCGTACTTGTGGGCGAGAACGGTCATGTCTTGCAATGCAGAAATTTCGCGATCGACTTCTTCGCGGCTACTGAGTTCAAAAGCCGTTGCGTACTTGCCAGTGTTGAACTCGACGTAATTTGCGCCGACCTTCTTGGCGGCCTTGACTTGTTCTGTCTCTGCGTCAATAAAAACGCTTACCATGATGTCGTTGTTTCGGAGCGTCATGACATACTTGGAGAGTTCGTCGATTTTAGCCGAAACGTTCAGTCCGTCTTCGGTGGATAGTTCCGTGTGGATTTCCGGGACGAGAGTCACCATGTCCGGCTGGCGGTTGATGGCGAACTGCAACATCGCCTGTGTCGGTGCCATTTCAAGATTCAACTTTGTCGTAACGGTTCCACGGAGGAGTCTAATGTCTCGGTCCTGGATATGACGTTTGTCTTCACGGAGATGGGCTGCAATTCCATTGCATCCGGCGAGTTCTGCAATCATGGCTGCAGCGACCGGGTCCGGTTCCTTGCCTTTACGTGCTTCACGGATAGTCGCAATGTGATCTACATTTACACCGAGTTTGATAGACATAGGCTCTCCTATTTAGAGTTGAATAAAGTGGATAAGTCAACGAGGGTCGTGCCTTGTTTGGCTGCCTTTGTGGCGATGTCCTCAATTTTAGACAAATTTTGTTCCGTCAGTGGGAGTATCATTATGGAAGTGCCACTTTTGGGGGCTTCCCTCAGTTTTTGATGGACGTAGTCTTCAACAGAACTGTTGTCCGGGTTGTAAGGGAATGCTAATTTGCAAATGATATTAAAGTCCTTGCAGGTCTGCGGGACGACGGTGCGTTCTTCCATCGACAAGTCCAAAAACCACATGTTGTTTTTTTCTGCCGGTTTCATGATGGCTTGTAAAAGCTGTCTGTGCTTGACGGCCTGTTCCCCATAGCGCGTGGCGATTCCTGCGGCGCTGGGGAGAATGTCCTTGGCTTCCTTGATGGTCTCGTCTATTTGTTCTTCGGTATGATGAATGCGGAGGGGACGCAATTTGTTGTGAACTTTATTTAATTTGGTTGATTCCATGGCTAGCCACAGAACAATTTCCTTGTTTTTTATTTTATCCAATTCTTTGTAGAAATCCTCGTTTACGCCGAAAGGAGGAATCAGAAGGTCGAATGGAAAGTTCAGGTTGTTCAACTTTTGGATGAGGTCTGGAGTGAGGTTGGTTGTCTGGAACACAATAGACATGAGCGAGGCGTTCTTCATGAATATGTTTTCTGAAACCTGGAGTATCAGATGGAGCGAATCGCCGTCGGGCGATAGAATGTCAACCTTGGCTGATTGGTACGAATTTGGGTTGTCATTGAGTTCCTCCATCAAAAGAACTGAACCGCCGCGTTTTTGAATAAATTTTTGAGCCTGCATCAGATAAACAACGATGGTCTTTCCTCGGGCGAGTGTCCAGATGCTGCGCTTGGAACGTTTGGAGTAGCTCGATGAAATTATTTTCATCTCTTTTTGCAAACCTATTTCGAAGGGTAGCGTGTCCTGCTCGACTATGGTGTCTTGCTGTTCGCGAATGCCTACGGATTCTTCGACTTCTTCGATAATAAACGGAGGCTTTCCTTGGTGGCTTAAATAAAATGCCAGTCCAGCGAAAATCCCCGACGCTAAAAAAAGTGCGACAATGTGTTTGAGCTTAATCATTACGCCTGTAAATATAACTACATTGAGCCCATGCCTATTCTGTTTTCACTTGTCGGAGCTACTGGTGTTGGCAAGTCTCGCCTTTCACTAGAACTGGCGGAACGTTTTGATGCTGAAATCATTGGTGTGGATTCACGCCAAATCTACAAGGGCTTCGCAATAGGGACTGCCCAACCTTCTCTTACGGATATGGCTCGGGTGAAACACCATCAGGTTGATTTTCTTGACCCGCGGAGGGTATATTCCGCCGGTGACTTCTGCTCCGCTGTGAAAAAGCTCCTCGCGGATAATCCGGCCCAGAACTACATTCTCGTCGGTGGTACTGGACTTTATCTACAATCGTTGATGCTCGGTCTCCCGCAGATTCCGAAAATGGATGAATCGATACGCCAATCGTTTGAACGCGAAGTCTCTGAATTCGGAAATGCAAGTTTGTACGAAAAGGCGAAGCAGACGGACCCTGAAGCGATGGAAAAAGTCGAAGAGAACAATGTTCAGCGCATTATCCGCATACTAGAAGTTTATCAGCTGACGGGGCGTAAGCTTTCGGACTGGCAAAAGGAACGCGTTGGTGGGATTGGAACATTGCCAGTGTTTTGGCTGAATCGCAGCCGAGAAAATCTCTATGCGAGAATCGATGCGCGTGTAGAGCAGATGATGGCGGATGGCTGGCTTGACGAAATCAGGACGCTGGCTAAAACAGTGCCGATGGATGCTCCTGCGTGGCAAAGTCTTGGCTATAGAGAACTTTTGTCTGCAAAAGACGGCGCTCAAGTACAAACGGTTCTTGAAGAAGTGAAGCGGAAGACGCGTAATTACGCCAAAAGACAGCTGACGTGGTTCCGTTGGCAGGTAAAATCGACCGTTTTTGACTTGGATTCCTGCCCGAATCCGCTAGAATGTATTTGTAATCAGCTCGAAATGGCATAAAAAAGCGTGCTGAAAACGCCGTTGAATCAAAAAATGGTGAACAGAATGTGAAATTACGGTGTTGAACTGGCAGACAATCCGTTTTTATTGAAAAGAAAGCAAAAAAAAAGATTTTTTTTCACGATTACCCCTTGCAAAGATTCCTGAAAATTCTATAATTGGCGCCGTTCCTGAGAGACGAGGCCGAAACGAAGAAACGAAAGCCGAAGCGAACAGGACGGAAGCCCGCGAGACTTCCGGGAAGATTGAAGGAATCGGAGATATGCTTAGTGACGGCCCAAGAAGATTTCTTGGAAGTCAAAGATTTACGGAAAACAGGACAGACTATTTAAAAAATCAATGAAGAGTTTGATCCTGGCTCAGAACGAACGCTGGTGGCGTGTCTT
>CAMKTL010000040.1:0-32191 GCA_946415675.1 uncultured Fibrobacter sp. | reverse complement strand
TCGTCAAGGAAATCTACCACGACTTCGGTTTCGACGATATCGTGGTGAAGTTCTCTACCCGCCCCGAAAAGCGCGTGGGTTCCGACGAAATCTGGGACAAGGCTGAGGCCGCCCTCGCCGAAGCAACGAAGCTCGCTGGCCTCGACTACATTCTGAACCCGGGTGAAGGCGCCTTCTACGGTCCGAAGCTCGAATTCACGCTGAAGGACTCCCTCGGACGTGACTGGCAGTGCGGTACCATCCAGGTGGACTTCAACCTCCCGCAGCGTCTCGGCGCCGAGTATGTCGGCAAGGACAACCAGAAGCATATTCCGGTGATGTTGCACCGTGCGGCCGTGGGTTCCATCGAACGCTTCCTCGGTATTCTTATCGAAGAATTCATGGGCGATTTCCCGCTGTGGCTCGCTCCGGTTCAGGCCCGCGTGCTCCCGATTTCCGAGAAGTTCGTTGACTACGCGAAGCAGGTCGAGAAGGAACTCGTGAACGCCGGCGTTCGCGTCGAAGTTGACGAATCCAACGAGAAGCTCGGCTACAAGATCCGCCAGTGCGAACTCCAGAAGGTGCCTTACCTCCTGATCGTCGGTGAGAAGGAAGTGGCCGATGGTGTTGTCTCTGTTCGTCGCCGCAAGGAAGGGGACAAGGGCAACATGACTGTCCAGGCCTTCCTCGACATGACCGCAGATGACAGAAAAGTCATCCGTTAGTCAATAACCGAATGTCATTTGCAAACGTAGGTTCCTTTGAGCCTACGTTTTTTATTGTTGGCGACAATCGCCCAAGGCGAGAGCAGCGGACAAACTTGTTTGTCCATTGCCGAGCCGCTGCGGTTGGGACTCCGCAGGAGTCCCCAAGGGCAGCATGAAGGTTGCCGACTTCCTCAAGATGACGGAAGAAGACCGTAAGGTTGTGAGATAAGGCGACAACTGCATAAGGCGAGCGCAGCGGACAAACTTGTTTGTCCATTGCCGAGCCGCGGCAGTTGGGAGTGCGTAGCACTCCAAAAGGAACAGGCTGAAGGTCTTATCGCAGTCAACAAGAGAAAGGAAGGCGATTACTGCCCAAGCCGAGTGTCGCGACGGGGTGCTTGCACACCGGCATGACCGAGGCGAGCGGGAAGGACTCCGAAGGAGTCCCCAAGGGTCAGATGACCGTCGCCCAGTTCCTCGAAATGACCGCAGATGACAGAAAAGTCGTCCGTTAATTCCGTGACATGTCATGCCGGACTCCGTTCCGGCATCGCCTTTAAATTCAAAAATCGCAGACTCGGTTGAGCCTGCGGTTTTGTATGAAACGAGTGACTTTTATACACTTGGTTTAATTATTTTGTTTAAAATTCGCTATTCTTCCTTTACGAATTCTTCTTTGCCGACTCCGCAGATGGGGCAAACCCAGTCTTCCGGTAAATCTTCAAAGGCTGTGCCGGGGGCGATTCCGTTGTCAGGGTCTCCAACTTCGGGGTCGTAGATGTAGCCGCAGGGTTCGCATTTGTATTTTGCCATAGAAATTCTCCTTGCATAATTTTGCTGTTTCTAATCTATATAAATAAATTTGGGAAAAATAGATTTATATATTTTTTTTATGCTCAAAACAACCCGAATTTACATTGCCGATATTTCTGTATTGAAGGATTCTTCTGTTTTTGAAAACTTGTTGAAGCGAGTTCCTGATTATCGGCAAAAAAAGGCGATGTCGTTCAAGTTCCCTAAGGGGAAAATGCAGTCGCTTGGTGTTGGGCTTTTGCTCCACAAAGCTTGCGAGGATGCGGGCATTGTCGGGGCGGATGAACGTGTGGCGTACGGCGAAAATGAAAAACCGTATTTGGCGGATTTCCCGGATGTGCATTTTAATTTGTCCCATTCGGGCGAGCGTGTGATGTGCGTGCTTTCTCCATTCGATGTGGGGTGCGATGTGGAGATTATCAAGGGCGACCGCGGGCGGCTTGCGGAGCGGTTCTTCAAACCCGAAGAATCCGCATGGATTAAGCATTTTGAAACGCTCGAAAAACAGTCCGAGGCGTTTTATCGGTTGTGGACGCTTAAAGAATGTTATATGAAAGTGACGGGGCGAGGCATGTCACTTATGCCGGACAAGTTTGCTTTGCGTGTTGATGAAAATGAGAATATATCGCTTTATCACGATGGCGACCGCCCGGAATATGATTTCCGTGAAATTGACCTGCACGACGGCTACCGCTACGCCTATTGCATGAAGAACAACGGCGAAAACGCTCCGCAAGAAATAAGGTGTGTTGATTTAAACATTTTATTATGAGAGAAGCTAATGTGGGCTAGGTGTCGGCAATGAGCACGCTTCGCTTTGCGAGACTTTGAGCGTTTCCTATTACAATCGCCCATACCTCATACCCCAAAGGGACGTGAGCCCCGTGCCCAAACCCCATACCTACTTCCTACTTTCTACTCTAATATAATCCACAAGCATTTCGTTCGGGAATTGGGTGTCATCGACTTCAAAGCCGGGCCAGCTTCCCGCGACGGCGACGTTTAATATAAAGAATTGCGGCTTGTGGAAAGCCTCCAGGCCGTCTTTCGCTTTTTCGATGTCAATTTCCTGGTATTTAAAGTCATCTACGTACATTGCGATGAGTTTTTCGTTCCAGACCATCTTGTACGTGTGGAACTGCGTGATGTCAAGTTCCTTGCTTGTGCCGTAGTAATCCTTGGTGTTGTTACCGTAACTGGCGTGGTTGCCGTTGTATTGCCAGTGGTGTGTGCCATAGACGATGTTTTCGTCGTTGATGGCTTCGATAATGTCGATTTCGCCACAGGCGGGCCAGCTTACTTTGTCTATATTCTGCCCGAGCATCCAGAATGCGGGCCAGATTCCCTTGCCGGTTGGGAGTGCGATGCGGGCTTCAACGGTGCCGTAGGTGAAACTGAACTTGTCCTTGGTAATCATGCGCGCAGAGGTGTACTTGGAACCTTTATAATCTTCTTTTTGCGCACGGATATGCAGAACTCCGTCCTTGATGTAGGCGTTCTCTTTGCGGTCCGTATAATATTCCCATTCGTTGTTGCCCCAGCCGCTTGCGCCCGTGCCGATTTCAAAACTCCATTTGCTTGTGTCGATTGCGTCGCCATCGAATTCGTCGCTCCAGAGGTAAGGTGAAGAGGAACTGCTTCTGGATTCCTCGCGGCTATCGCTGCTCGGAATGACGGCTTGGGAGGAACTGCTTGCTGGTGCATCATTGCTGGATTTGGCTGATGGATTGGCCGAATCATCGTGGCTGTCATTGCTCGGAATGACGGCTTGGGAGGAACTGCTTGCTGGTGCATCACTGCTGGATTTGGCTGATGGATTGGCCGAATCATCGTGGCTGTCATTGCTCGGAATGACGGGCTTCGTTCCGCTATCTAAGCTGCTCGACAGGTTCTCGATTGCGGTTGAACTGGACGATGATTCTACGGTACTCACAGGGGCGAATGCGTTAGACGAATCGTCGGAGCATGCGGAAAAAAACGCACTTGCTGCCGTGACGATTATAAAGGATGCTGCGAATTTCTTGAACATTCTCTAAATATAGCCTATAATTTCGCTTTAAGGTACTAAATACTCCAACTTGGAATAATGCGCGTGGTGTAGCCTCCTCGCAAAAGCAGCTTATTGTAGTAAATTATCTCAAAAAGGGATGTTTGTATGAAACAGATTTTCAAATTCGGCTTAATCGTCGCTTGTACCCTGACTGCAAATACTTTTGCTCAGGATTTTTGTCAAACTGCCGCCCATAGCGGAACAAGCAAGCAAGTTACTACGAATACCGTGGGTTCGTTCGACAACGGTATTGGTTACGAGCTTTGGAACGAGGGCGGCAATGGCGGTTCCGCGACATTCTATGACGACGGCTCCTTCAACTGCAAAATGACCGGCGCCAAGGACTATCTGTGCCGTGCAGGCCTTTCTTTCAATAGCGATAAGACTCATGGTGAAATTGGACACATGAAGGCGGATTTCAAGTTGGTCAAGAGAAATCTTTCCGGAATCCAGTATTCCTACATCGGCATTTACGGCTGGACTCGTGAACCGCTGGTGGAATGGTACATCGTGGACAACACCGGTAGTGACTATATGCCCGGTGACTGGGTTGCCCAGGGAAATTCCAAAAAGAAGCACGGCGTGTTTAAAATTGATGGAGCCGATTATACGGTTTACGAGGGAGACCGAACATCCTATTCCATTGATGGCGACGGCAAATATTTCAAGCAATATTTCAGCGTCCGTACGAGCAAGCGCGATTGCGGTACCATCGACATTACTGCACACTTCAAAAAGTGGGAAGAACTTGGCATGAAAATGGGCAAGATGCACGAGGCCAAGATTCTTGGCGAGGCTGGCAACTCTAATGGCGCACAGGCTAGGGGCGAATACGATTTCCCCTATGCCAAGGTCTATATCGAGGGGGCGTCCAGTTCCTCTGTTGCTGCGTCCAGTTCATCTGTAGCGCGGTCCAGTTCTTCCGTTGCATCGTCAAGTTCTACTGTCGTGCCGGAATCCAGCAGTTCGGCGAGCTCGGCTATCCCTGTAATTCGTTCAGCGACGAATGCTGACAATACGTTGCTCGTATTTGATGCTCAGGGCAGGTTCCTCAGTTCTTTTGAAACGGAAAATGAAGGGGCCCTGACCGCGGCGATCAAGGCAAGATTTCATTCCGGTGTTTACCTAGTGAAGCAGAGCGGAACTATCCGTAGCGTCACGGTGAAGTAATCTGGTTCACTACGAATTCATAAATATTATTAATCCTGCGGGGCTTCGGGCGGGACTCTCGCGATGACGCCAACGGTTGCACGAGTTGCCTTGACCAAGTCAGCCGGCGCCACTTTCAACTGCAAGCCGCGTTCGCCTGCGCTCACGTAAATGTACGGGAACTGCATCGCGGTCTCGTGAATGAAAATGGGGAAGTTCTTCTTAAGCCCGAGCGGACTGCAACCGCCGCGGATGTAACCCGTGAGTGGGGTGAGGTCCTTGAGCGGGACAGTGTCGATTTTCTTGTTGCCGCTTACCTTGGCGGCACCTTTCAAATCGACTTCGAGGTTTCCTGGCACTACGCAAATGAGGTAGCCGATTTTGTCACCATGTACAAGAATTGTCTTGAAAACTTGATTGATGTCTTCTCCCAAGCTGTCTGCGACATGCTGTGCGCCGAGGTCGTTTTCGTCAACCTTGTACGGGATTAGTTCGTATGAAATTTTCTGTCTGTCTAAAATGCGCGCGGCGTTCGTTTTCTTGATATCCATAAAATAGTCCTTTCCCTTAAATATACTTTAAATGATGCATGAAGGATAGTGGCGGCGTGTCCTTGTCCTATTTTCTATATTTTCGGCACAGCGCAATGAAAAAATATAAAGCCATACTGATTGGAAACGGAACCATGGGCAAACGCCATCGTGCGCGTTTTGAAGCCTGTGGTGTCCGCTTTGTACAGGTGGTCGATGCAGATGATGTCATTGTAGAAAACAATGTTGATTTTGCCGTGATTGCGTCACCGGCAACTTCGCATTACGATTACGCAAAATATTTCCTGGAACGCCATGTAGCTGTGTTTGTCGAGAAACCGCTTGCAATTTCAGGATCGGAAGCTCAGGAACTAGTAGAACTTTCGCAGCGAAACGGAACGGTTCTTTTTGTGGCGCAGTCCGAATGCTTCAATCCGCTGTTTCTGAATTTCCGTAAGCATTTTTTGACGGAACTGAGGTCGCTAAACAGAGGTGATGCGAAACCTGTTAATGCGCGATTGGAATTCCGTCGCGAACACCGTTATTCGGAACGTTGCCGCGATGTGAACGTGTCGCTTGATTTGCTGGTGCATGATCTCGGCTTGTTCTTTACCTTGTTCAAGTTTGAGGATGTGGATGTTTTGGGCAAGTCGGTTGTCGGCATGGATGCCGTAAAAATGTGCTTGAAGGTGATGCGCGGTCCGTACAAGGGAGTCGAGGCGGATTTCTGCGTAAACCGCGATAGTGACGTTGACGTGCGCACGATTTCCGTCAGTTATGGCCGTCAGGGAGGTTCTCCCGGCTCCAACTACACCGTGAGCCTCGCTCGGTACAACGATGATGGAGAAATTGCCCACATCCCCGATTCCCTCGAGAACGAACATCGGTTCTTCTTGAAACTCTTGGCGGGCGCCTGCACGGATTGGGGCAAGCGGCTGGCGCAGACCGCCGCAGATTGCGTGAAAATAACCTCCCGTATTTTTTTATCTTGTGAAAAGATATGCTGAATTCTTGTATAAATAAACTGCTTCTCGTGGTTTGTCTTTTACTTTCGTTGAATACTTTTGCACAGACGAAAGATTCTGCCTCTATGATGGATTCCGCGAAAGTTTTGCCAGACGTTCAGGATGTTGACCCGGCCGTTCTCTTGGATAGTATTGATTATTATCAAAATCTAATTGATGATACTGAAGCAACAGTTGGGGATAAATCGTGGGGTTATTTGGGGATAGGCCTTGGCACCGCCAGCCTTGCTTCTGGTCTGTATTTTTTGAGTAGTATTGCGGGATCTGGTGGTGCAGGTTATGCCATTGGTGCGGGCGTGTTTCCTGCTGTGCTTATCCTTGGGGGGGTGAGTTTGACCATGGCCGGATGGATCTCATTGTCTTCTACAAGCGAACGGCCAAAACAAGTTGCAGAGTATAAAAAGCGAAGGGATTTTTTTACGGAGCGCTATGACGAAGTCAAGTTCCAATATGATCAAGATTCAAGTTCTGTGAATGCGGCATACGTTGCACTTTTAAGTGATGATATTTTTAGAGGCCTTAAGAAAAAAGCCCAGTGCCGCGAAAAAGCAAACGTCTCGGATTTTTACCAATGCGTAGGCGACCTTTATAGCGAAGCTTCCTTATGGGGATTTTCTTTGGGTGGCTTGTTTGTAACTCTTGGAACAGCCTATGCCGTTAGCCAAAAAAAATTAACGGTATCAACGGCACTCGTTCTACCCCTGATTGGGCTAGGCGTCACCTATGTCGTTTACGGCGGAAAGTTTAAAAGTAAGGCGAATGAATACAAGGCCATGGCGGGCCGCTGACTTGCAATTCTAGATCTGTACTCCTGTAAAAAAAATCTGCGACGGCGGCCGCAGATTTAACTGGATTCTTCGTAAGCCCCTTTCGGGGCTACTCAGAATGACGGATTACTTCTTTTTGCGGAATAGACCCAAGAAGCCGTCTATAATCGATTGGAAAACGGACTTCTTGCCTGTAGTGCTGCTGGCCTGGCTTGTTGTTGATGCGGGTTTGGGGGCGGGCTTGGGCTCGGCTTTTTGAACGGGCTTGGCTTCCGGCTGCGCTTCTGGCTGTACCGGCTGCGGCTCCGGTTGTTCTTGAGGTGGAATTTCAATCTTTGTTTCGGGCTTGGGTTCTGCCTTGACGGAGGCCGTCTTGGTGGCATCGGATTTGCTCTCAACTTTGTCTGGCAGTTCGTTGTTGCATGCCGCAATGATGCCTTTCAGTGCTGGGCCGAACGGCCAGTCGAATTTGTCCTTTCTCACATTGGTGTGGTAGAAAACGCCCTTGAACGCGACTGCTTTTTCGCCACTTGCAAACGGTTCGTCGTTTTCCATGAAGTTCATCGGGATGTTGTGCTTTCTGCCGAGGTACTTGACGAGCGCGGCAACTGCTTCGGTCTGGATGTCCGTCATCGAGGCGTAGTAGTCGTGTCCCTTGTAGGGATGCTTGTAATAGTATTCGCTTTCCGAAAGTTTGCAATAGACTTTGTTGTAAGCGTCCAACAGATTTTCGCCAGATAGCGTCAACGGACCGTAGTTGCTGATTTCGATACCGATGGATTGTTTCGACATGACCTCGTTCTTGCCGACGGCATTGCCGCCAAGGTGGTAACTCCAGTATGTATCGGGGAAGAGTTCGTAAATTCTCCCGGAACGATCGACTACGTAAGAGACAGAAACGTGATTGCCCTTTGCCGAAAGCGAACTGATGTCGGATTTGATGTGGCCGACCGTAAAGTGCAGACAGATGCTCTTCTTCGTTGTCTTAGTTTGGTAATAGTAAGTGTCGTAGTCCGGACGGATGGAATAGATTTTTATGTTGTTCCCGATGTCAAGCGTTTCTTTTAGAGTGTACTTGACTCCGTTTGCGGTCAGTTTTGATATAAATTCATCTTCCGTTTTTTTGATTTCGGTGGGTATCATAGTTTCTCCTACTTTTTTGCTACAAAATATATACATTTTTTAGAATAAAATTTTTTAGAACAAAAAAAAGTCCACGATTTTCATCGCGGAACTTTTTAAAGGTTGTAAGAGTTTGGTTACAACTTAATGCTGCACGGTTTGGCGTGCCAGATCTCTTCGGCGTACTGCTTGATGGTACGGTCGGAGCTGAACTTGCCCATGCGAGCGACGTTGAGGATTGCCATTTCTGCCCAGTGCTTTTTGTCCTGGTATGCTTCGGCAACCTTCTTCTGCATATCCACATAGCTGCGGAAGTCAGCGCAGAGCATGTACGGGTCATTGGAAAGCAACTTTTCAGCAATGTGCTTGAACGTTTCCGGATGGTCGGGGCTGAAGAATCCGGAATTGATGAGGTCAATCACGCGGCGCAGATCGTCGTCCTTCTCGTAGAAGTCGCGCGGACGATAGCCCTTGGCCAAGAGGTCCGTCACTTCTTCAACGGTGAGGCCGAAGATGAAGATGTTGTCGTCACCGACTTCTTCCTTCATTTCCACGTTGGCGCCGTCGAGCGTGCCGATCGTGAGAGCGCCGTTCAAAGCAAACTTCATGTTGCCCGTGCCCGAAGCTTCGGTACCGGCGGTAGAAATTTGTTCGGATAGGTCTGCAGCCGGGATAATCTTTTCGGCGAAAGACACACGGTAGTTCTCGAGGAACACCATCTTGAGTTTGCCCTTGCAATCCGGGTCAGCGTCGATGATGGATGCGACTGCGTTTGCAAGACGGATAATCTGCTTAGCCATCCAGTAACCCGGAGCGGCCTTACCACCAATCATGATGGTGCGCGGCATGATTTCCTTGCCGTCCTTCACCTGGATGTAAAGGTGGATGGCATGGAGAATGTTCAAGAGCTGGCGCTTGTATTCGTGAATACGCTTGACCTGCACGTCGAAGAACGTGTTCGTGTCGACATCGACATTCTGCGTTGCCTTGAGGTACTTGGCGAGGCGTTCCTTGTTCTGCTTCTTGACCGCCATGAATTCCTTCTGGAAAGCGGCATCCTTGGCGAACTTTTCGAGCTTCTTCAAATCGTCGAGATCCTTGACCCAGGATTCGCCAATCTTGGAAGAGATGAGTTCGGACATAGCCGGGTTAGCCTTGCGGACCCAACGACGCGGCGTCACGCCGTTCGTCTTGTTGTTGAACTTTTCAGGCCACAGTTCGTAGAAGTCCTTGAAGAGCGTCGTCTTGAGGAGGTCGGAGTGGAGCGCAGCCACGCCGTTCACGGCGAACGAACCCACGATGGAAAGGTAAGCCATGCGGACCATCTTGCAGCCGCCTTCTTCGATAAGGCTCATGCGGGCGAGACGGTTGTTGTCGCCAGGCCACTTCATGGAGACCATGCGGAGGAAACGAGCGTTGATTTCGTAAATAATCTGGAGGTGACGCGGCAAAAGCTTTTCGAACAAACTGACCGGCCACTTTTCAAGAGCTTCCGGCATGAGCGTGTGGTTCGTGTAGGCGAATGTGTGCGTCACGATGTCCCAAGCTTCGTCCCATTCGAGATTTTCGATGTCGAGGAGGATGCGCATCATTTCGGCGATAGAAATTGCCGGGTGCGTATCGTTCAGCTGGATAGCGACCTTTTCCGGGAAAAGCTTCCAGTCGTTGTTGTGGAGCTTCTTGAAGCGCTTGATGATATCCTGCAAAGAAGCGGAGCAGAGGAAGTACTGCTGCTTGAGGCGGAGTTCCTTACCGTTCATGGAGGAGTCGTTCGGGTACAGAACCTTCGAAATCGTTTCGGAAAGTTCCATGTCCTGCACGGCGGCGATGTAGTCACCGTTGTTGAAATAGCTGAGGCCGAAATCGTCGGCGGACTTGGCGCTCCAGAGGCGGAGGTTGTTCACCGTATTGTTCTTGTAACCCGGAATCGGCGTGTCGTAGGGGAGGGCGAGCACGTAGTCCTTCGTTTCCCAGCGGTTGCGGAGGCGGCCGTTTTCGTCCATCCAGCTTACCACGTAGCCGTAGAACGGCACCTTGATGGCGTTTGCCGGGCGGGCGATTTCCCACGGGTTCGGGAGGCGCAGCCAGTTGTCCGGCTGTTCTTCCTGTTCGCCGTTCACAATCTTCTGGCTGAACATACCGTATTCGTAACGGATGCCCATACCCGTTGCCGGGAGTTCGAGCGTGGCCATGGAGTCGAGGAAACATGCTGCCAAGCGGCCGAGGCCACCGTTGCCGAGACCCGCATCGACTTCCTGTTCGCGGAGTTCTTCGAGCGTCATGCCGATTTCGTCGAGGGCTTCCGTCACGGCGCTTTCGACGTCCAGGTTCAACACGGAGTTGCCGAGCGTACGGCCAATCAAGAATTCCAGGGACAAGTAATAGACGCGCTTGACGTCCTTTTCGTAGTAAGTGTTCTGCGTCTTGATCCAGCGATCGACAAGACGGTCACGCACGGCGTAAGCCACAGCGAGGAACTTTTCGTGGTCCGTCACCGTGTAGTTGCTGCGGGCGAGCGTGTGGTGGATGTGGTCGGTAAACGCCTTGCGGAAAGCTTCCGCATCGGTACCGAGCACGGTAATGTCACTTGCATTCTTGGTAGTTTTAGCCATAAAAATACCCTTCTGATGTTAAAATTTCTCCAATGAAAGTTTAGAAAATTTTACGAGGGTTTGGGGCTGGATAAATGTTTTTATGGCTTTTGGCAGGGGTATGTGATAAAAATCGCGTTTTTAGCGAATAAAATTAAACTATCTCTGGGAATATGTGCTGTATAGGAAACCTGAAAAATCGTGCAGGCGTTTGCGGAGCGAATAGGGCTTGAGGACTGTGGCGCTATCTGCGTATGAAAGAACCCAGCGGTACAGAAGTTCGTTTGCTTCGACTTTCATCGTGACGCGCAGTTGACCGCTTTTCAGTTCCTCGACTTTCATCGAACGGTGGAACGGCTTTTCGTCGAGAAAGAATTTTGCTGAGCGTTCGAAAATAATTTCGACATCTTCGGCTTTCGGGTCTTGCGTGCCTAAAATGGCGGAACCGAGCGTGACGCGCTTGCGGAGCGTTTCGATAACTTTAGGATTTTCTTGGAATGTTTCTTTGGTGAGCTCGACACTCTTGATGCGGCGGAACTTGAGAACGTAAGTCTTGCCCGGATTGCTTTGCGATTCGCAGCCGATGTAAATCTCGTTTTGGTAAATGATGACCATCAGCGGAATGCGCACTTTCTTTTCCATTCTTTCTGGAGTGGCGTATTCCACTAGAATTTTGCGGTGGTCATGAATGGCTCGCAAAATGGTCTTAAGTTTGTCGCTCGTGTCTTCTTCGAAATTTGGCGGCGTTCCCATAAAGAGAATTTTTGTATTCAGTGCATCGGAAACTTGCTGGAGCGCCTTTCGTTCGCTTGCTGGCAGAGTCTTGTTGATTTTCTCAAGCAATGCAAAAATCAGTTCGCTTGTCGCGGGGTAGATGTTTGCGATGCGTTGCAGGAATACGAAGTGCAACATTGTGTTTTCGAAATTCGGGAACAGCAGGCGGTCAGCCGTCTTGATGGCGGACTGATAGGCGAAAGAACGCCCTTTGCCGTGCGTCTGTATGTATGCCCCGTTGTTCATGGACACAAGAAAGCTCATGTCGCGCTGCACGTTGCGGCGCTCGCCCTCTGGAATCTGCAACACATCCATCAAATTGCTGATGGAATAGCTTTTGTCTGGATTCGAAATCAAGTGTGCAAAAAGTTGAACAGTGCGTTCCCCGCGAGTTTTCTCTGCCATAATAAACCTCTACAGATTAATATAAATATTTATCGTGACAAATGGTGACATGAAATGCCGCCAATGTCAATAGTTCTTTTTCAAAAATTTTTCGCCGTATTTAAATTACGTCATTATTTGTCGCAGTAAAATAATATTTTTAAGGAATAACAATTTTACGAGAAAACTTAAAAGAGGCTTTATGAGAGGACGTTACATCTATCAATTGGCGGCGACTATTCTGCCGAGCGGCTTGGGACACGATACGGTTGTCCACGATCTTGGTATTTTCACATCGCTTCGTGCCGCTGAAAAAATCATGCACATGTATGTCATGGAGGGCGACTTCTATTGCCCCGTCTATAGTTATTCCATTATGTTCCTCCCGGTGAACGATGATTTGGAATACCAGTCCGAACGTCAAATCAATATTTACTCGCCTGCGGGTGAATTGCAAATTTCGGAATTCAACATGAATTCTTGCAATGGTGCTTGTAGCAAATATTTGAATATTGACATTCGTACCATCATTGATACGGGTCCGTTTAAAAAGCCGTATTTCGTCCTGTACAATCATTGGCGACGTGGGCTTGCGACCAAGTGCGCGCGCATTTCTTTTCTGGAGCCTAAATACGAATTGGGCGCATCGTACAACAAATCGGTTTGGTTCTTGGATGAAAACGAGAAAAAGATGCTCGTCAAGTTTTTGAAAGCGGGGATACATTCTCCGCATGAAGCTGAACCCTCAAATAATTGGCGGCTTTCCATCGGAGCTTTCAACAACGAAGTCCGAGGCGATGATGATAGTCGCATATTGCCCTTTGACCTCCCGATTCCCGATTACACAAAACTGGAGCCATGATGACTAGAATTTTATCATGCGCACCGCGGTGGGACATCCTCGAAAAATTCTATCGCGTTTTCGATAAAGGCCGCAAACGCGGCTGCGTTGAACAATGGCAAAAAGAAATGCCCAAGAGCAGGCTCGAACAGGAACTGTTCGAAACTAAAATACACATCGAATTCTTGACCGACCGTCGAGAAAAACTGAATAAGGAATTCCGCTGGACAATTGCAAACATGAAAAAGCTAATCACGATTGACCAGCGCATTCGTGAACTCAATAACGAAATCAGTCGCACCTTCAACGCCACGAAAAAGGACATCGCCGGACTCGTCGCACAAAATCACGAGTGGTACAAGGAATACGAACTCGAAGCCGAAATTTGCCCCGCAAACGATTGGAACATTGCTGGCGAACACGAGTATATCAGCGGTCTGCTTTTCTGGTACGCGAATTGGGGGGCCATCAACGTCTGCTGCAGTACGAACGAACACTACTTCGAACGTCATAAGGTTTACAACGTTCCCGCCTGGAAACAGATGATGCTTATAGACAAATTTGTCGAAAACGGCGTCACCTGGGAACTCGATGCATTGCTCTACGATACCGATGCGAGTTTGTACAGTTTTAAGGATGTTGTGCGGTTCCGACCGGAACAATTTGAAGTATGCTATACGTTGAGATTTTAAAGGGCGTTCCCCTGGCGGGTCGGGCCATACTCGCACGCCGCTAACGGCGCGCTCACCGAGCCTTGCTTACACAAGTCTCGTCCCTTCGGGTAACAGTCCCTAGCGCAGTATGCTTCAAAAATATGCAAAGCTATTTTTTTTTGAGGAAAATAATTTATATTTTTCTTTGACATAGCCCCGTACTGAATGGTTCGGAGCGACCGGAATTTTTTGAGTTTCGACTCTTATTCTCTATCCTGAAACTACCACTTTCAATGTATCCGAGAATAAGTCGAGCGCTCACGTCCCTATGGGGCGTGGGTCGTTTGTGCTTATTGGATACAAGGGTGTGGTAGCCCGCAGGATTGATAAGCACTTGAAAACGACTCCACGCCTTTTTTTGTTTGGTGTCATCAAGGTCTTTTGAAAAAGTGTCGAACAGACACTTTTGATAAGGAGATGACATGGCTAACGTTTCGAAACAGCACCGCGACGAGCTGCTAGAAAAGATTTCCAAAATTCGCGAATTTATTGCGACTTCCAAAGCGGACAAAAATACCCGCAATCTCCTGCAATATCTGAATGAAATCACAAAGGACATCAAAGGCAAAAAATACGGTCTTGTATTCGAGGAACACCGCGAAGCCATCGATGAAAAACTTGATACGCACATCCCTGTATTAGTTGAAGAAAGGAAACTTGCTATTGATAATGGTGGCGAGCAAAATTTCTTAATTGAAGGCGACAACCTTGCTGCTCTAAAGCTCTTAGAGAAAACACATAAAGGAAAGATTGATGTCATCTACATTGATCCTCCGTATAATACAGAAAACAGCTTAACTTACGATGACACTCGTGTTGGGATAGATGACGAGTTTCGTCATTCTAAATGGTTGTCCTTTATGTATGAAAGACTCTCTCTTGCCAAAAAAGTTTTGGCAAAAGAGGGAGTAATTATGGTAAGCATTGATGACAACGAAGCTTATCAACTAAAAATTCTAATGGACGAAATATTCACAGAAAATAATTGCATGGGAATATTCGCTGTAATCAAAGCTGAAGGTGGAGGAATGGCCAAATACCTTGTAAAAGGACACGACCTTTTACTTGTATATGCTAGAGATATATCGAAAGTGAAGCCCTTAGCAAAAGATAAGGATATTCGCGGCAAACGAATAATAATCAATGATGTAGAATACTGGATTCAAGAAGATGCCATTCGGGAAACTTTTGGACAATACGGCAATCTTTATTATGAAGATATTATTGAAAAAAGGGGTAAAGAGTTTAAGAAACAAATTGATGAAGGTATCAAAAATAACGAATACATTCTTGTTCCTAAAGAAAAAGGAAAAACGATTATTGGAAAATTAAGACGAGTCGATAGTGATTACTCCAAATTTTATTCTGTAATAAAGCATTTAAATGCCGATGGCGTAGAAACCCTAGCTACCATGGGACTTGAAAATTATTTTGATTATCCTAAGCCGGTTTCTCTTTTGAAAGAAATAATTAAGGGAGCGACTTTCTTTAAAAACAAAAGCATCATTCTTGATTTTTTTGCCGGTTCTGGAACGACAGCTCAAGCTGTACTAGAATTAAACAAAGAAGATTCAAAAAAAAGAAGTTTTATTTTATGCACCAATAATGAAGTCAGTGCTAGACAGAAACTCAGTTTTATTCAATCTCATGGGAAGCTTAATGATTACGAGCCTAATAAGCAAACAACAGAAAATGCAATTGAAAAGAAAATCTACGCAGAATTTGATAATGGTAAAGAAGATTTTGAAAAATTTGTTAAAAAGAACTTCAAAGAATACGACTCTCTAGGAATCTGTAAATTTGTTACATATCCAAGAATAAAAAACATACTTAAGGGGTACAAATCTAAAATTTCAGAAGAAAAGGTTTTATACGACAAAAAAATCACAAAGAATAATTACCTAAAAACTAATGATTTTAATGAAGAAATATTGTCTATCATTGAGAAAGAAAAACTTTCTAAAGATGCCTGGCAAATTAAGTTGTCTAATGACTGTAGATTACAACTCACTAAAAAAACAAAAGCAAACGCAATGTATGATGCGTGTCCTGGTTCTCTCAAATACTTCCGCATAGATTATGTTCCTATCAGCGACAAACTCTATTACGAGTATGCCGATGAACTTCTGCTACATATCCGCGAACTTGTAGAACTTGAAAACGGCATCAATTTTAGCAACAACACCGAAATAGCCATTATCTTGACTGATTCTGAGATGGAACAATTCGTAGAAGAGAACAAGAAGAAAAAATCAATTGATATCAAGAAAATTTATCGTGGTCACAATGTTCTTCTTTTAAGCTCTCAAGCCGCTTTCTTGAAAAAGCATAACATTAAGATTAACGTCATTCCCGACTACTACTATCAGGAACTCGCCAAATAGGAGACTTTATGGAACTCAAGAATTTTCAATTCAATACAGTTCTCGCCATCAAAGAGGCAATGAATAATTCTAAAAAGGAAATCATTCTGAAAAGTCCTACTGGTAGCGGCAAGACCTTGATGCTTACCTACTTTATGGATGATTACTGCAAAAGTTTCCCCAGAACAGTTTTCGTTTGGTTTACTCCTGGAAAAGGCAATCTTGAAGAGCAAAGTAAGCGAAAAATGGATCAGTATTTTCCAAATTCTAGCACAAAACTTATTAGTGATGTGATGACATCAGGGTTCGAAGAGAACGACTGTTGTTTTATCAACTGGGAAATGCTTACAAACAAAACAAATAACGCCATGAAAGATGGTGAGCGTAAGAATTTCAAGGAACACGTGGAAACCGCTATTGAAAATGGTATTCGCTTTGTAATTATCGTTGATGAAAGTCACCAAAATGACAGCATCAAGGCAAAAGAAGTCCTTGACCTGTTTCATGCAGACAAAATCATTAGAGCGTCAGCAACTCCTAAAAATTTCTCAAATGCGACAGCGAAATTAATCGAAGTCAACGAAGAAGATGTCATAGCTGAGGGTCTCATCAAGAAATTACTTGTAGTAAACGAGGACTTCCCGCAAAAGACAACCGTTAAAGACGAAATAGAGTTTCTGCTTGACAAGGCTCTTGAAAAGCAACAAGCGATAGCTGCAGCATTTGCAGAGATAAAAGCGTTCATCAACCCGTTAATCGTTGTTCAGTTACCGAACAAAAACGAAGTCCTATTAGATAGAGTTGAACGCTACTTTGAAAGCAAAGAAATTACATATGAGAATGGTTCGCTCGCTGTATGGTTAAGCAACAAAAAGGATAATCTTGACGGCATCGAAAATTTAAACGCCAAGCCCATTGCGGTTATCATTAAACAAGCCATTGCGACCGGATGGGATTGCCCCAGAGCGCACATTCTTGTAAAACTTCGCGACAACATGAGCGAAACCTTCGAAATTCAAACCATCGGAAGAATTCGCAGAATGCCAGAAACGATGCATTATGAGAGTGTTCTTTTAAACAAAAACGATATTTTGAACAACTGTTATTTATACACTTTTGATGAAAAATTCACTGAAGGCGTTCAGCAGTCTCTAGGGAAGGGTGCCCTCAATGCAGTAAAATTATTCATCAAGAAAGAATTTAAAACATTCACTTTAAAAGGTGAATACAAAACGGATTTGGAATATACACCTCGTGATGGGCAAGCCGCTCTTGATGCAATCGCAGCATACTTCAAGAAAAAATACAATACAGGCAAGTCGTCTAAAGAAAACCAGAAATTGTTACAAGCTTACGGATATGTTTTTGACTCCGACATTGTAAAGCATACTGTTACTGGAGAAGTCGCTCATTTACAGCAAAAAGACTTCGAAAACCTGAATGAGGCATCTTTCAAAACGCCCCTAAACACACATATTCATGGTCGTGATTTCCATCATGAGCTTGCCGATATCGGTTTAAAGATTGGATTATCATACGACCAAATGAATCTTATTGTGAGAAGGTTATTTAGTAAAGAAAGTTCTTTTTCTAAAAGAATTCTTGACCTCGAAATAAGGCTGCTTTATGCATTTGTAATCAATAATGCAAATCGCCTGAAACTGGATATCGCAACATTGATGTCCGAAAATTTAGGACAGCAACAGCTACCCAATCCCGATAAAATTAGATTGTACGATTTTCACATTCCACAAGAAACATTGTTCACGTACAACGGTAGTGCGAAATCGCAACAGATTGTTTCAAAAAATGTTTACGAAGGTTATCTTTCTTCCGCCGAACCGCGTTCTGATCCTGAAAAGAAATTCGAAAAATTCTTAGAAAAGAGCAAATTCGTCAAGTGGTACTATAAAAATGGAGACAAGGGTCAAGAATATTTCTCCATCGTTTATGAAGACAACTTTGGTAAGTTAAAATCTTTCTTTCCGGACTATATTGTCTGCGACAAGAATGACGGAATATGGATTTTGGAAACCAAGGGTGGCGAAAGCAAATCAGGAAACAGCGAAAATATCGACAAATATTCTTCAAAGAAATTTGCAGCGTTGAAAGCCTATTTGCAAAAGCACAATCTTAAGGGAGGATTCGTCCGCGAAAAGAAAGACGAAAATGAACTTTGCATTTGCACAGAACAATATTCCGATGACCTGAGTGATGATAACTGGTTGTTACTTGAAGATGTTCTAGCGTAAAAATGCCGGGGTGTTACGACTAAGCCTCTGCTCAAATATTTTTGTGAAATTTCTTATAAGCAAGAATCAAATGGCTATCGAGATTGCGACAAATCGCAAATTATTTGCTTGCGCAAGTCTTTTGGCGGTGTTGTTTCAATTGAATTCCTGGTAGATTGTGATGCTAAATATTTGAGCATTCGTTTTTCTCATATTGATGCAGGGAATTTTAATGTTCCGTATGAACGCTGTTGGTGCAATCTTGACGCAACTCTTGAAAACTTCGTGAAATTCGTTGATGAATTTCCGAACTACAACGAGCAATCGTCAAGAATCATAACGGAAATCGAAAAAGAGCAGAAACTGAAAGAAATCGCCCAGAATACAATCCGGGCGACGGTTTCGCATATTATGAATTCAACAAAACATCAATGGAAATTGTTCGAATCAGAAAATTCTTTTTTGTTAGAAGTCGCTTTCGATAAAGGTTATACCATTCAAATGTCTTTTGATATTCAAAACTATCTTGAGCGAATCCCGGCGTTGCAAAATGTTCTGGAGCAAACGGAAAAGTTCTTAAATGAAATTCCGTTCCCTATATCCATTGAACCTCTTGACAATCGTTGTTTATGAATTTATATTATGGGTGAACAAATGTGTAATCCTGTCTTTTTTGCTTGTAGATAGGAAGGAGTTAATGATGACGAATGATATCCCGGCAGTTGCCAAATCTGAATTTTCCCTGTTAGACGAAAATATGCTCAAATCGCGGATATATACTATCCGCGGGGTCAAAGTCATGCTTGATGCGGACTTGGCGGAAATCTATGGGTATAGTACCAAAAGATTCAATGAACAAGTCAAAAACAACATCGAAAAATTTGATGAAGATTTTCGTTTTCAGCTGAATTTTGGGGAAATTGAAGAACTTTCAAGGTGCAAAATTTGCGCTTTGAACATGGAATTCGGAAATAACGATCCTTCAAGGTCGAAATTTTCGACCTTGAACAAGGGCTCTCGCGGCTCAAACGTCAAGTATGCTCCTTATGCTTTCACCGAGCAGGGCATTTACATGCTTATGACTGTTCTCAAGGGCGAACGGGCTACGGCGCAAAGCAAGGCGCTTATCCGCCTTTTCAAGCAGATGAAGGACTACATCATTGCTGAAAATCGGAATTTGTTGAGTAACGAAGGTCTTGTTCAAATAGCCGTACAAACGGAGCGGAATACTAAGGATATTGCAATCATTCAGTCTGACCTTCAGAAGGTTATGGAAAATTTCGTTGATCCTTCTACCTACAAGCATTTCTTGATTCTGAATGGAAAAAAGTTGGAAGCGGATGTTGCTTATACGCAAATTTATGGTATGGCAAAGAAATCCATCGCCATTATTGACGATTATGTTGGTGTGAAAACGCTCGATCTTTTGCGAGGAATTGCCAAGGGTGTTTCTGTGACAATTTATAGCGATGAAAATGGATTTGAATCACTGACAGATCAGATTAAGAATGATTTCTCGGCGGCTCGCCCTGATGTAAAACTCTTCACGGATCGGACGAAAAATAAATTTCATGACCGCTATATTTTTCTGGATTACGGTTTAAAAGGCGAAAAGCTTTTCCACTGCGGAGCCTCAAGCAAAGACGCCGGCAATAAAATCACCACCATCATGCAGATTGAAAATACGGAAATTTATCATGTGTTGATGGATAAATTAAAAAGATAACATTACCCTCTTATCAAAACAAAAGGTTTACCCATTTCCTTTATGCGATTCAGATTTTCGGCGGTGCCTTTGCTTTTCCCATCCCAAATCATAAGCGCTTGGTCGCAATTGTTTGCCATTTGAATGTCTTTCACATAGTGAAAGTCGCTGCCGGTGAGGCCTTTGGCCGCCTCGGCGCAAGAACACACTTTTGCCCCCATGACAAAATTGTTCCTTGGCATTTCCCCGCTGCAATAGATGGTTACATTGTTGAATCCCTTGAACTCAAGGTATTTCTGTACAACGGCATCAACTCCGTAGCAATCGCCGATAAGAATTTCATCGTTATTTTCGATGAATTGATCAATGAATATTTTTGCCAATTCCGGCAGCGATGAAATGGATTTTGAACCAGATATAAATATTTTCATGGCGCCTCTTTATAGAATTGTTGATTTTATAAGCTCTAGCAGGTTGAATCCATTTTTTGAAAAGTAGTGGTCTTGCCCAGGAACGACTGCAACATGGACGTTTTCTCGTTCGTGCAGTTTGAGAATGTCAACTAAGTGCACAGAAGGGTCGAGGCTCCCGAAAACGAAATTCATCATTTCTCCTGTGAATTCTTGAGTGCGTCGGCATAATTTTGTCGTGTTGATCATGAGCGGAGGATTGATTAGTAAAAAACGGCTAATTTGTGGAAAGGATGCGTGTCCTAAGCATCCGATTGACGCTCCATTTGACATCCCCATGAAGTAAATCTTGGTTGCATCGGTAATCTCAAATTCCGATTTGACGATTTCAGCGAATTGTGCCATTTGGTCAATGTCCGAAGATGGCGTGGATGCACAAACAACTGAAAATCCGTACTTGTCTCGCAATTCGCAAGCGAGTTTCAGGTATTTGTTCTGGTAACCGTTAATAGTGCCGTCTTGCCCTGTTTTTATCAGGAAGATTTTTTGACGGTCCCGGCTAAAGACGAAACCGTAAGTGAAATTGCAACCGTATTGGTATGTTTTAATCATGTCGAAAGTCAATGTTGTGTTACTCATATTTTTTACAACCCCATTCTGCGTCCTTCGCGTGTGTCCTTGCATTCAATTTCGTGGAGCAATGCTTGCACAATACTTTCGGCGGTGATTTCGCTTTCGTCGTAATAACGGAACGTTCCATAGACAGCGTTGAAATCGCCCGGTGCGAGTGATTTGAGTTCGCGGGCTTCTTGGGGGCATTCGATTTTTGGGAAAAATGCTTGCCATACTTTTGCGATTCCGTCGGGCTGCAAGTAGTTGAACTTTATCTTCAATGAGAATCGTCTGCGTGAAGCCGAGTCTAGATTATTGTTGAAGTTTGTCGCCGCGATAAAGATTCCCTTGAAGTTTTCCATTTGCGTCAAGAGTTCGTTTACTTGCGTCACTTCCCAGCTGTGGTCAGCTCCGCTGCGTTCCTGGAGAAAGCTGTCGGCTTCGTCCAAGAAAAGGATGGCTTTCTTTTCTTCGGCTTCACGGAACATTTCCCGAATGTTTTGTTCGGTTCCGCCAACGAAACAGTTCAGTATTTCGCTTGCACGTTTTATGACAAGTTTGCGATTGAGCGACCTTGCGATATGCTTTGCGAGTTCTGTCTTGCCGGTACCGGGGGCTCCATAGAACAGAATGTTCAAAGACTCGGGGCGCTCTCTTTCTTGCATGTCTTTCCATTTGCTGTCAAAGGCGTTGATGACTTTCATGACTTTGTTCATGTCGCAGTCGATGTTCAATGCTTCTAGCGTGTAATTGGGAGCGTGCGATTCGCTTTCGCGCTTGACGTACTCGTGACACAACGAAAGTAAATCTAATTGCGCTTCGGCTATGGTGCGTACCGCTTTTTCGGCTGAAATGTCGCAACCAACTTCTAATAAATGTTTGGCTCCTGCAATGGCTTGCGTGATTCCGCCCGCGGTAATCGAAAGTTCTGATGCCAATTGCTGCACGGTTTCGGGCGGTAGCATTTTCTTTGCGCCTTGTTCGCTGATGACCGATTCCCAAATTTGCAAGCGCTTGTCGGAATCAAGCCTTTCGAATTTGATGGAATAGTCGAATCTGCGGCGTGTACTGTTTTCGATGCCCATGATATCATTCGAAATCCAGATGATGGGAAGTCTAATTTGTTCCAAGAAAAAGTTGAGAGCCCCTTTTTCGCAGAAGTTCAAGATGACGTCGGCTTCATCGACTAATAGAACTGCGCGTTTGTTCTGGTACTTGGTGGCAGCAAACAGAATGCTCCCCATGCGTTCTGATATGGTAGAGTTCTCTTTGCTTTCTCGATGGACTCCGTCGATGCTGATGTTGGTCAAAACTAGCGGACGCTTGAGTTCTTTTGCGATGGCTTTTGCAAGTTCCGTTTTGCCTGTTCCCTCGACTCCGTAAAGGAATATGTTGAGCCCTTGTCCCGGCTGCGCGTATTTGAGCATGTTGAACGCCATTTCGACTTTCGGATTGTTGTTGCACAGTTTTTTATAAGGAACGGAATGTCCTTTGTAAACTCTGAAATAGAGTGAATCCAAGTCGTCACCGGAAGCTCCGTCCAAAAAGTACCCGATTCGTTTTGAAATGTCGAGGTCGTTGTCGAGAAGCCCCATTCGTTTGAGTGTCGATTTGTTCGAAAGAGCATCTTCGATTTTCAATTCAGGGAAGAGCGTGGTAAAGATGTCGCTGAAATTGCTGTCTCTGCATCTGTGTGCGTTGACGATTTCGCGAAGCGGTTCACATGTGTGTTTGTTGAAGAAAATCCATGCGAACAAGAGAATTTCCATTTCGGTTGGATCGAGGTTGAATGCTTTTTGCACGATGTCGATGCGTTTGAGGTAAGGATCTTCGAAAGAACGGTTTGTTTTGAGCAGTTCTAGAAGTTCTTTTGTCATCCCGCCGAAGAAAACCTTTTGGGCGGGGTTGTTGAATATTTCTTCGTGGTCAAGGTAATTGCGTGCGACGCGGTTGATGTCATCGATGGAACTGTTGCTTTTTAGAACGTCGCGGATTTTTATCATCGCTTTTTGACGATCTTGATAGGCTTCCGATTTGTCGAAATCACCTTGTTCGCGCAGACATGCCACGAGTTCTTCTTTGGGAGAGAGTTTCTCTTTTTGGGGGGATTTGGGGCGCTTGTCTTCTGCCTTGTTTAAAAGTTCGAAGTGCAGTGACAGGTCTTTCAATATGCGAGAAGCGCTCTCCTTAGGAATGATGGCGATGCTTTCGGATGGATCCGGATATTTTTTTGAATGCTTGAACATGCGAATCCAGTATTCGTAGCTCTTGAGCGTGATGAAATTCAGCCCGGTTTGTTTTTTTGCGGTAGAGTTGCTCAACCCGTTTAAAACGTTTTTGAAGTAGTCCTTTTTCATAATTCACTCTCTTTTTTTGTTATATCCTAAAATTAAACTTTCACTGCGACAAATAATGACGTAATTTAAAGAAAATGAAAAAAAGGCAGTCCGCACTTGCGAGCTGCCTTTGCTATTTTCCGTGCATTCCCGGGAACATCGCGACGCATTCCAATTGTGTTGCCGCTCATCTCGTCGTCGCGCATCTCGTTATTGCGGGAAAAGCGCTCGATTACAGTTGTCCGGGGAGCAATAGCTTTTCCTTAGGCGGGAAGCTTGCTTCGTACTTCTCGAATTCTTCGGGCTTTCGCTCGGTTACGAAATAGCCCTCGGGGTCTTTGTACGAGCCTGTCACTCCGTTCAAGAATCCCTCGTCGAGTTCCTTGCACAAGAAGTACGGCGCGTCGCTGTTCGGGTCGTCGGCGTAGCGGATGCCCTTGGTGTAAGCGGGGACGAATCCGCTCTTGCCGTAGAATCCGATGTTCCCGACGATGAGCAGGCATCCGCCGCCCATCTCCCGTGCGAGTTCCATGGAATACTCGAGGAGTGCCTTGCCGTATCCCTGCCGCTTGTAGTCCGGATGGATGCTGATGGGCCCGAAGGTCATCATGCGGATTTTGCGTCCGTCGTCGGCGTCGATTTTCGACCACGCGTACATCACGTGTCCGATAATTTGTCCGTCAACTTCCATGACGAGCGAGTGTTCAGGGATAAAGCTTGGGTCGTTCCTGTAATGGTGGAGGACAAAATGCTCCACGCAGCCGGGACGGTAAACGTTCCAGAAAGCGTCTCGGGTGAGATTTTCGACGATTTTAAAGTCGCGCGGTTGTTCCGTGCGGATATTGTATTTTTTCATTGTTTATCTCCAAAATTTTTGTGTGAATCGGCACAATCACCTTGGAAGACCGCCTTGAAAACATTCGTCTTCCAAGGCGCTAAACAATGAACCCATATTTACTAGATAACATCCAGCCTCATTAAAAAAAGACCACCCAGGCTATACATCAACAAGGGATCACCCGGCGACCTCATTCTGGATGTATCAGGGGGAAGCCGGGATTGTCTATAATATACGTTTTTTATCAAAAAAGATGGTGTGGATACCTATAAATTTTGTTAAAAATGGTTTTTATAGGTACGTTTTACGAAATGTTTGTATAAACTAATAGAAATTTTCTTGATTTTGTTTTGTTGAGTACCTATAAAAGTCTGTTTTAGGTGGTTTTTATAGGTTCCCCCGTGCTGTTGACGTTGGAAAATCCGCTTTAAACGAGGTATGGGTACCTATAAATCCTTGTTTTTTGCTGTTTTATAGGTACGCGTTTGCGGAAAGCCGCTTGAAGTTTGCTGAAATGAGCGGATTCATGGAATTTTGACGCTTATTAGCGGTGTTTATGAAACTTTTACGTGAAATTTTTAGGGAATAATTTAAATTTCAATTGATAGTCATTAAGGAATTTTAGAATGAAAAATTTTTCTGCTAAGTATTTGGTCAGTGCCCTATTTGTGGGGCTTTGCACGTTTGCCGGGTGCGGTGACGACTCTTCCAGTGCTATTCCTGTCGCCCCGAATCCGGGTGTAGCCTCTTCGTCGAGTGTGCAGCAAAATCAGCCTGTCGATAATCCGCTTTCGTCTAGCGTAAGTGTTCCCAGCGCGACTTCAAGTGCTGCTGTTCCTGCTTCGAGCGCAACGGTTCCTGGCCCTGATACTCCGGCGAGCTCGTCCGATGCGGCGACACCTGCAAGTTCTGCCGTAACTCCGCCTGCCAACAACGGAACGTTCACTTTTGCGACGACTCCGGGCACGCTTGCTTTGGCTCCTGACGCCGACGGCTTCTATGACATGGGTGATGTGTATAAGGCCGTTCCGAAGACGAGCAAGATTGCTTTTGTGATTCGCCATTCCAAGCGCGAAAAGAATAACTTGGGTACGGAATCTTCGCTGACTCCGATTGGTATCCAAATGGCTCAGACGCTTGGTGCTAAGCTTGTGGGTGACGAACCGTTCTATTACTCCTCGACGAACTTCTTGCGTACCCGTGCGACTTGCGAGAACATTGCTGCAGGTCGTGGTGAAACAAACATCGAAGTCGTGACGTGGGATGGCATCAATGGTAGCTATTTCTTGACGGTGCCTAGCGATACGTTGGATGCGTATGTATCCAAGAGAGGTGGTAACCCGAAGTTTATTGCCATGTATTCTTATGGTGCTGATTATCCGGCAGCCTTGGCTCCAACGCTCTCGACTTACTTCCATGATTTCTTCCCGCGTGGTACACAGTTCTTGAGCGAGGTCATTGTTCCGAACATGCCGAAGTGGAAACGTGTAAGCATCCTCGTCAGCCACGACATGCTTGTTGAACCGTTGGTCGCCTTTGTCTCGAACAGGACAATCAACTTGAAAGTTTTTGAAGATCCATATCGTTGGGTCAATTACCTCTCGGGCATTGCCGTGATAGTCGATGAAGCCGGAGCCGTGACCGCACTCCCGGTTCGTGGTGATGAGGTCGGTTGGATGATTCCCAGAGACGAAGTTGATGAATCAGTAGCTCAATGAGAATAGCGCTTCTTGGCTCTACAGGACTTGTCGGTAAGAATGTCGCCCGGCTGCTTGCCCAGTTGGACGAAGCCGAAAGTGTTTATTGCCCGGTGCGCTCGGTCCCTGATTTAGGGGCCATGGGTGTTTTGCAGGGAGCCTCGAAGTTCAAGTTTGATACCGTCGATTTTGATGCGTTGTTGAATGCCCGCCCCGAAGAACAGCGGGCGTCGAGCGTTTGCGTGAACCTTGACGGCTGCGATGCCGTAGTTTGTTGCTTAGGAACGACGCTTAAACAGGCGGGGAGCAAGGCTGCGCAGGAAAAAATCGACTTGCGATTGCCGCTTACGCTTGCGGCGCTTGCCAAACGGCAGGGCGTGAAGCATTTTATTTGTATCAGCGCCATGGGAGCGAATTCTCATTCGCCGTTCTTCTACAATCGATTGAAGGGGCAGCTTGAAGAAGGGCTTACGATGATGGGCTTTGAAACGCTCACGCTCGTGCGTCCGTCGCTCCTGTTGGGGAAGCACAAGGACAAGCGCTTTGGCGAAGAGCTGATGCAAAAGCTTTTCGGGGCGCATCCGGAATGGGTGCCGGCGCATTTTCGTCCGGTGCGTGCAGAAACTGTCGCCGCGCATCTTGTGGCAAATCTTCTCAAACCGCCTGTGGATCACGTTTGTGCAACGGATGGTGTGAAAGGCAAGCGTATTGTTTATAACCGCCAACTTCGCGAAATATAGTTATTCCGAAGTCTCGTCATTCTGACGACCAAGGGTCGGAAGAATCCAGTCAAGTCTTGTTTTGGAAAATATCTTTATTTATAGAAGAAATTTTTTAATTTTTATAAAAAACAATTCGGAGGTCACATGACGTTAGTTGTCTTTATCCTTTATCTGTTAATGATGCTTGGCATTGGGGCGTATTTCTCCCGCAAGGCGAACAGCCTGAACGCCTATTACCTCGGCAACCGCGGCATGAACAAGTGGGTGGTCGCCATGTCCGCCCAGGCCTCCGACATGAGCGGCTGGATGCTGATGGGCCTCCCGGGCGCGGTGTTCGTGAGCGGATTTTCCGAAGCTTGGATTGGAATCGGCCTTGTTATCGGCACTTACTTTAACTGGAAAATCGTCGGTCGCAGGTTGCGCAAGTACAGCCATTTCTGCGGCGACTCGATTACGCTCCCGGACTTTTTCTCGAACCGTTTCCGTGACAAGAAGGGAATCATCCGCGTCATTGCCTCGATTTTCATTCTTGCGTTTTTCCTGTTCTACACGGTCTCCGGCTTTGTCGCCTGCGCTAAGTTGTTCGGAACTATCTTTGGCATGAGCTATACGACTGGGCTTATCCTTGGTGCGGTCGTGGTGGTGAGTTACACGTTCATGGGCGGGTTCTTTGCCGTGTGCTGGACAGACTTTATTCAAGCTTCAATGATGCTGATTGCGGTGCTTGTGATTCCGCTGATGATCATGAACGGCTCGGGCGGTTTTGCCTCGACGATTGACGCCGTGAACGCCCAGAATCCGTACTTGATGAGCCTTTTCACGAATGCGACGACGGGCAAGTCCATTGGGCTTATCGCACTGATTTCTAGCCTCTCATGGGGACTTGGCTACTTTGGCATGCCACATATTCTCGTGCGCTTCATGTCCATCAAGAACGCCGAAGAAATCAAGGATTCCCGCCGTATTGCTATGACTTGGGTGATTATCTGCCTTGCTGCAGTTGTGATGATTGCTCTCCTTGGTCGCTATTACGTGACGGCTCATGGTATTGCCGTTGACGACCCGGAACGCATTTTCATGATTCTTTGCCAGGCGCTTTGCCATCCGGCGATTGCCGCGATTCTCATGGCAGCCATTCTTGCTGCAATTATGAGTACTTCCGACTCGCAGCTTCTCGTGTCTGCATCTGCGTTCAGTAACGACCTTTACAAGCACTTGTTCCGCAAGAACGCGAGCAACAAGGAAGTAATGTGGGTGAGCCGCGGCGTGGTCGTCTTGATTACGCTTGTTGCAGTGATTGTTGCCATGCAGGGCGCTCCCAGTGCCGACGGCGTGAAGCACGGTAAGAGCTTCCTCGACGTGGTGATGAGTCTCGTGAGCTTTGCCTGGGGCGGTTTCGGTGCGACCTTTGGCCCGATTATGTTACTCGCTCTCTTCTGGAAACGCACGACTCTCGCAGGCGCTATCAGCGGTATGCTCGTGGGCGGCCTTACGACGTTTGTCTGGAAATTCTACCTTTCCGGATTCTCCGCCGAAATCTTCCAGATTTACGAACTCGTGCCGGGCTTTATCCTCTCCTTTGTGACAATCGTTGTCGTGAGCCTTTGCACCAAAGCTCCGAGCAAAGAAATAATCGATGAGTTTGAACAAGTCGACAAAACGCGCCTGAGCGATATGAAACTATCGTGATGTGACGAAAGCACAAATTGTGCTAATCTCATGTAAAAAACGATAGAACAAACTAAATTTTTTGATTAAAAGGTCTAGCAATTAAGCTGGGCTTTTTGTATTTGAATGCAAAAAAAATTTACTTAAAAACATTGGTAATCATTTTTTCTGTAATTTGCTTGTTTTGTATATTCCTTGATAAAATACAGAATTAAATCAATAAAAAGGAGGATTTATATGTCGAAAAAAATAATTCTTGTAGCGTTTTTTTGTGCAACTGCAAGTTTTGCATCTTGGGATAAATTCCCTGTCCTTGAGAATCACAAGGGTGAAATTGATGTTGGTACGGAATTCTTCAAACGGGGTGATCGCATGTGGCTCACGCCTTATATCGGCTCCCGTTATACGGTCATGCCGAATTTTGAACTGGGCTTGATTCTTCCGTATTTTGTGAATTTGACTAAGAATAACGTAAACGGACTTGCGAATCCTATGTTTATGGCTCGTTACCAGTTCTTGCCGATGTTGAATGCGTTCTTGAATGTTCAAGTGCCTACAGACTACGAAACCTGCGCTAGCAGTGAATGGTCTTTTAATTTTGGTACACAGTATTCTCAAAATTTGGGTGTCGTTAATTTCGGTGCGGAATTGGGCCTTACTGTGAATACTAGCGGTGAAGATAAGGTATCTCCTCCGTTGAAACTGAATTTTGGTGCTGAGGCCGATTTTAATTTGGACGTTCCGTTGACTCCGTTTATTGGTGCGGATGCGTTTATGTGGCTTGGAAAGTTTACTTATGACGGGGAAAACGTTGGTGTGAGTCATACGGGTGATTTCGCAGTTCGTCCTTATGTTGGTTTTAGGTATGCGATTACCCCGAATGTTAGCGTGCAGGCTTCCGCAATGACTATTTTGGGCGATGAAGAAGTTATTTTGAGCGAAATGGACGTTTCGGATACCCCGATTATGGCGGATTTCAAAATCAAAATGGCGTTCTAAAAATAGGATGGGAAAATATGAGTTAAGCTTAGAAGAAAATATAATCAAGAGGTGGTATTTTGCTGTTTTGAAGTTCTTCCTCATATCGGAACGGGGTAAAACCGCCAATGCCTAGTTGGAGTGTTAGGGATAGTGTATTACCGTGAAATTCCTTGAATCTTTTCGGAGCTCTATTCCAGATATAGTCCAGTTTTAGCCGGATGTCGAATGTTGTTAGCTTGTTGTTATTCGTATAGTGTGAAAATGAGTGTAGTGTGTAGGAAAATGATGTCCCAATACCGAAATTCACGTTGCCTGTTTTACTTGAGTCGGTATTATCAATCGAGTAGCTTGAAAGATCCAGAATTCCATGTAGTTCAAGGTCCATATGTTCATTAAAAAAAGGCCTTACGCCAAGTTCCCAAAACAAGGAAACTCCATTTCCTGTTAAAAACGTCATTTCAAGGTCTTTGTTGTATAGAGGTCTTCCTGTTGCTTTTCCTCCAAAGATGTTCAAACCCATGCTTGCACATCCATATAAAATGCAAAAGTCCAGGTCTAAGTTTGCTCCTACGGATGGGCTTTTGAGGTAGTCTGACATACTGCCGTTGTAAGCTTTTATTTGTGGCCCTAGGTGTGCCCGTATTTTTGTCCGGCTGTCTGGGATTTTCTTTAATGATGTTGCAAACGGCTTTTGTGCCGTTTCTTTTAGGAGTGAAGGTTTTGGTAGCGTGTCAATCTTGTCATAAAATTTATCGGTAAAGACGTATGGGTAAGAGCGGAAGGCGATAAGAAGCTGTAAGGAGTCGTTTATTGAGTAGTTTGTGGATCTGTCATGGGTCTCGTTCCATGCTTTTTTCTGTATTTCCGAACTTGCTGAAGTTTGGTCGTCAAATGCGTTGAGACCGAGGAATTCTTCGTCATTGATGGGTGAACTTCCGTAGAGCTTTTCTAGTTTTAGGGCTGTGTTTAGAAAATAGTGTAAAGAGTCATATTTGCCTTCATGGAGGGCGCGGATGATTCCTGAGCGGACTGGAGGCTTGTTTATTGGCTCAACTGGTTTCTGCTTTTGATATGGTTTGAACTTTAGCGTACTAGGTGTAATCTCCTGTAGTTTGCCTTCGGGCAAGGGGTCGGTGTAGCTGTTTAACACAAGTGTGTCGCTTAAGAATGCATAAGGTTTTAGCAGGAATACGCGTGCAGACGAGTTAGGCTCAAAAGTCTCTCCCAACATGACAAGCCCCTTCAGCTCTTCGCTAAAGAAAAGTCCCGTGCGTTCCACGTATGAAAATTCATAGACGGAGTCCGTTGTTGGTTTCGTCCATTTTCCCGATTGCTCGTCGAAAAATTGAATAATCTGGATTGTTCCTACTGTGTAGAATGGCTTATTCGGGTTTGTGTATAGGTTGCTATTTAGAATGTATCGTTCGTTTTCTGGTAAGGTGTTCGAATGTTCCAGGTAGTAATGTGTTCGGATATCGTCGTCAGAAATGGCGATGCTAGGCCAGTTGATTTCCCAATGGCCGTCCCATCCGTTGTCTTTCGTTAGGCTTACGAGCTTTCCGTAAACTAGTGCGCTCAGCCTTGCCGTTGCCGCTGCGGTACTTTCTGAGGAACCGTCTTGTTCTGCTTTGTGGGGGCGCGGAATGGGGTTCTTTTCGTATAGCTCGCGGTACTTGGCGTAAAAGTCTATTGCTTTTTTGGTGTTGCCATTACTCATTTCGCATAGAGCAAAACCCATATAAATGTGCGGATTCAATGAATCCAGCAACCAAGCTTTGTTGAAATTTTTGATTGCGGTTTGATAGTCATGATGATGGTCTAATTGGGAAAATCCCTCTGCAATATAATTGTTTACCGCTTCATGCGTTGAGTCCGCTTTTTTTGCTGTCGTAAGTTCTTTTTGGAAAATGGAGTCTGCCTTTATTTCTTCGAGGCTTTTTTTGGGATAGCCATATTGAGGTACTTCATTAACTGGGGGAACGTTGCTGCAACATCCCCAAAAAAGGTTTGATAAGGCGAAAAGAACGATTAAGGATAAACGCATTTTCCTAATAATACATTTTTGTAGGAGTTTATCTTTTTTTCGAGCGGGAAAAGCGTGCAAAACGAGTGTTGCAAAATTATGCTTGCATAATTTTCCGCTGTGGAGCGTTGGCGGAAAAAGGGATTGACGTCTTCGCCATATTCCGCTACGCGGATGGCTCGCCGCCCTACGGGTTTATCGCTACGCGATAATTCCTAAATTCTTTCCACGGGCTTCGCCCACGAAAGAATTTAGTCGCACCCTCGACCCCGAGGGGTCTCGTGTCCAGTCAATTTCAGTATAAAACAAAAAAGACGTCGTTAGGACGTCTTCTTTGTTTTAGAGCGGGAAAAGGGAATGATTCGTCGCTAGTCTCCGGCCTTGCGTCCGGCTAGCTCCTCACCCTTACGGGCTTATCGCTACGCGATAATTCCTAAACAACTCGTACGCACTTCGTGCATCTTGTTGTTTAGTGTCAAAGTCCAGTCCCCGCTTCGCGGCTGGCCTTTGACCCTTCGGGCTTGCGCTCACTACGTTCGCGTCAAGCCATAATTTGCCTCCACGGGCTTGCGCCCACGAGTCAAATTATGCGGCCCCTCTTCTCGGGTCCTCGTCCAGTTCGACAATAAAAAAGAAAACCACCTTTGTAGGTGGTTTTTCTTTTTTAGAGCGGGAAAAGGGACTCGGACCCTCGACCCCGACCTTGGCAAGGTCGTGCTCTACCAACTGAGCTATTCCCGCGGGGTGAACCATATATAGAAATAAACTTTCATGTTGTAAAGGGGAAGGGGGAAAATAATGAGTTTTTTGGAGTGGGGGCGGGAGATGGGAAAAGGGAATGATGTGAGCGGGAACGGGAATGATTCGTCGTCAGTCACCCGTGCTAAGGCACGGGCTGACTCCTCACCCTAAGGGGCTTTTCGCTTGCGCTCAAAGTCCTAAATTCTTTCCACGGGCTTCGCCCACGAAAGAATTTAGTCGGCCCCTTTTCTCGGGTCCTCGTCCAATTCTGTATATAAAACAAAAGAGCCTAGCTTGACGCTAGGCTTTTTGTTTTCGAGCGGGAACGGGATTGTCAAAGTCCAGTCCCCGCTACGCGGCTGGCCTTTGACCCTTCGGGCTTGCGCTCACTACGTTCGCGTCAAGCCATAATTTGCCTC
>CAMKTL010000039.1:0-32955 GCA_946415675.1 uncultured Fibrobacter sp. | reverse complement strand
ACGAACGCCGTTATTTACTACACATTGCCAAAAAGCATTGAACCGGGCGAATTTATCCGCTACACCATCGTTGCCGGTTTCAGAAAAATAAGTTGGACTGGCATCATCGGAGCGGTCAACGCAGGCAAAACCGAAAACGTCATTGAAATTGCAGTACGCCTTGGAGACGGTCCGTTCCGTGGTTTCACGGCAAAGCACAAGTTCGATTCGTACAAGGGTATCACGACCTGCTTCGACGACATGACCTTCCAGGGATGCAAGGATTTTGCCGAAGACACCTTCTCGATAGTCATGGCAAGTGCAAGCATGGTCTATGCCATCTCCGCTAGAGAAATGGCTCGTGAGCAAATCGCATTTGTAGAAGCGAAAAAGAGAACGCAGGCATTCGAAGCCCTGAACCAATCCGCAACCGCCGGATAACATCATGTACAAGTCCCTCGAACAGGCCCTGCTGGATTTAGAAAAAGCGGGAATGCTCAAACGTATTCACGCCGAAGTCGATCCGCACTTGGAAATGGCCGAAATTGCAAGGGAAAATTTTAGGCAAGGCGGTCCAGCGCTCCTTTTTGAGCATGTCAAAGGGAGCAAATTCCGTGCCGCATGTAATATTTTCGGCAGCGACGAACGGTTCAATTTTTTGTTCCGTGACGGCTTTGAGCAGACAAAAACAGCCATCCAGTTCAAATCGAATCCAGCGGAATTTTTCAGGCACCCAAGCCCTGCGAAATTTTGGAAGGCATCACAAGCGGGCATCAGTTCCATGCCCATGCGTTCAGGTAGCATCAACGATTTTGAAGAATGTTGTTTGCAGGATTTGCCGCAGTTAGTTTCGTGGCCGATGGACGGAGGCGCGTTTATCACATTACCGCAAGTCGCCACACGCCCTAGCGAAAATGCGAACATATTGCAGACAAACGTAGGCATGTACCGCATCCAGATTTCCGGGAACGATTACATCCCGAACGAAGAATGCGGGCTGCACTACCAAATCAAGCGCGACATTGCACATCATCATCAAAAGGCACTCGAAGAAGGGCGACCGCTCAAGGTCAGCATTTTCATTGGCGGCCCGCCATCGCACACATTCGCAGCCGTGATGCCCATGCCCGAGAATCTCTCGGAACTGTTGTTCGCAGGCATGCTCGGCAACCGCCGATTCCGTTACTTTGAACATGATGGCTACATCGTCTCTAGCGATGCCGACTTTTGTATTTTAGGAGAACTCGAACCCGGTTTAAAACCCGAAGGACCATTTGGCGACCACATCGGCTATTATTCCGGCAAACACGATTTTCCTTGTATGAGAGTCCAAAAAGTGCTTTGCAAAAAGAACGCGATTTTCCCGTTCACGGTCGTCGGGCGCCCGCCTCAAGAAGATACGCTCTTTGGCAAGTTTATCCACAAAATTACAGAGCCGATGGTTCCCGCATCGCTCCCAGGGGTTTACGGGATTCACGCGGTCGATGATGCCGGAGTTCATCCGCTTTGTCTAGCGCTCGGTTCAGAAGCGTTCCGCCCTTACGCAACAGCCGAAGAACGCGAACCGATGGAACTTTTGAAGACAGCAAACGCGCTGCTCGGATTCAACCAGGCAAGCCTAACAAAGTATCTGTTGATTGCCGCCAAAGAAGACGCAGCAGGCCTCGACGTCAATGACGTTCCCGCGTTTTTCACGCACGTTCTAGAACGCATACACTTCGACCGCGATTTGCATTTTCAAACGGCGACAACCATCGACACGCTGGACTACACCGGCACAAGCCTCAACCACGGCTCGAAAGTTGTCATTGCCGCCGCCGGCGTGAAGTGCCGCGAGCTCCGCAACAACCCAAGCGATTTGGAATCGCTCACGCTTCCGCAAGGGTTTAAAGTAGCCGCCATCGTGATGCCCGGCATTCTGATGATTGAAGGTCCGGCGACTCTTGCCCCAAACGAAACCGCCGACAAATCCGACAACGAAAAGCCTGCGACGTTCGCAGAACTCAAAGCATCCCTCGCACACTGGAAATTCCGCGAAAACTACCCTTGGATTTCCATCATCGACGAAGGCGCCGCGAGGCTTGCCGCAAACAGCGGAACAAGTACAAACAACATATTAAGCAATTTTCTCTGGCTCACGTTCACGCGTTCCGACCCCGCGCAAGACATTTACGGCCTCGACGAAACCGTCGAAGAAAAGCATTGGAAATGCAGCGCGCCCATGATTATTGACGCACGCATTAAGCCGCATCACCAAAAGCAGCTAACCGTCCCCGCCGAAATCACCGCCAAAGCAAAGCAAATTCTCAAAGATGCAGGAGTTCTGTAAAATGCTCCCGATTTTTTCACACTTTTTTTCATTCGCACGAATCACCCAGTTCGTTACACTGTCCATAGCGATAGCATTCTGCACGACATTCGCCTACGAAGGTGATTGCGGAACGATGAAGGCTTTTGAAAACTACATCAAGCGCAAGAACCAGCCCCTTTACGCCTTGGCCAAATCATCAGAAAAAAAAGAGACCAAATGCACTCCCGAAGTGTATTACGATTCGGTCTATTCCATTGAAACCGCGCATATTCAAGTTTTCTACACCATGACAGGGCCTCATGCTACGACAAAAGCATTCGCCAAGGCAACCGCCACCAGCATGGAAGAAGCATGGGACTTTTACATCAACAAGCACAAGATGCGTGAGCCCAAAGGGCCTAGCGTAACCTTACACTTCCAGCAAGAAGTGAAGGACGGCCTGTACCCCATCGAAATCGTTGACCTCGAACAAATTAGAGGCCACAAGATTGGTGATTACTTCAAAAACTTTGGAGTTACGGAACCTCTTGATGATTTCGGATTTTCCCAAATTTTCATGGAGAACGATTTCTATTATGGCTCTTCAAAAAACGAAAACAAAGACACCATTTTTGTCGATGGAGACACTTGTTTGTACGCCAAGTCAACAATAGAATTACGCAACATCGTGCACAATTTTGCCTACACCGATGAATGGGCAAAAGGCATCCGCCTAACATCATTCCACGAATTTTATCACGCCGTACAGTTACGTTATCTTGACCTGTCCACACCAACGTTCTGGTTCGAAGCCTCCGCTGCCGGGTTTGAAGAAATCACCAATCCCGATATTGACGACTACATCAGTTACATACCAAAATTCTTTGAACGCACAGGGCAGCCCCTCTCCGATTCTTTCAGGAACTACGGAGCATCGACATTACTCATTTATCTATACAACAACGTTTCAAAGGATATAGACAAATCCATTTGGGAAAACTTTTCCAAGAACCCAAACAACTCGTTCGAAGATCAACTCATTGCCTCAATTAAGCCGCTTAAACTCGATGCCGATAGCATTTTCCACGACTATTCCGTTCGACTTTCTTTTTCCGGGAAACGCAGCAAGGACCTTCCCAAAAAAAGCTGGATCCATAACGATCAATCCGAATGGCCCTCAGCCAAAATAATCGTTTCAGATTCCATCAAACCGAATATCGAAAGTCCCGCATTCATGTTCTACAACATCCCGCAAAACTACGCATCCCCCTACGTGGTTGATTTCACAAACTTTACCGGTAAAGCATCCGTTGCCATATACAAGGACGGCAAGGCGTCTATCTACAAAATTGAAAACAACAATACACTCAATAGCATGGCTCCTGTTTTATCATCAAGCGATTCTTCTGTATGGATTTTCAGCCGCTTCGGTGAATCCGAAAGCATTCCAATCGTTCACAACGATACACCCCCGCATGCATATCCCGTTCCGTGGAAAGAAGGGCCGCTCTGCTTTGCCCCGCTCCCCCTCGGCAAGAAATTTATTGAAATCAGAACGAGACGCGGCGACTTGATTTCACAGGAAAAATACGAAGGAACATCATTCTGCCTGCAAGAAAACCAAGTCAAGTCCATGATGGCGCCAGGTCTTTACCGGTTCCGCGTCGGCAACAAAGGCCGCACAACAAGCTTTATAGTGATGTATTAATTGGACGAAAGAACGCCACTACGTGGCTATAGACGAAAGACGAAAGATTATATCATCCAGAGAGGTGCCGCCAACACTTGTCATTCCCGCTATACAAAACTAGGCAACTTGTTGCCTAGTTGCTGTTATCCACTTTGTGGAGAAGGTGGGAATCTCTTTTTAGAGAACTTCAGCAATCCACGGGAAAAGATTGTTCTTTTGTTCTAACTTTTTGAGCAATTTCGTGTCGGGATTTGATTTTACGGTTTCGCGATAAAGTGCGCAGACATTTTCATAATGACCATTTAAACGAGCGCGGGCGTAATCCGCAGCCGAATTGTTATGAATCATGAACGCCCAGTCCGAGGCCTGGAATAGCACGAGTTCACGAGCCATCTGCGCGAGGAAACGTTTTGCAATCGCATTTTTTGAGCCGCGCGCATTCCCGGCTACATTCCCAGAAGCCTTCTTGGCAACTTTAGAAATGCGCGACTTCAATTCGTCCATCATCTTCCGCATTCTAAAGAACAGCGGATACTGGAAAGCGACATCGTCATTCATCCAGACTTCGCCAAAGCCTCCCTCGCCCCACGACGAGAAAATCGGCTTATGAACTTCGGAATCTGCGGCAGTTCCCGCAGCCTTCGATGGTACGGAATCTTCAAGAGACGCCATCTCGACCACGTTCGAGCTTGCCGCGCGTTCAAACATCTTTTCGATGAACAGCGGACCTTCAAACCACCAGTGTCCAAAAAGTTCAGCATCGTACGGACAAAGTATCGAAACCTTGTTGCCATCCATATTCGGAAGCAAGCTCGACACAGTCGCTTCGCGATTGGCGACAAAAAGTCGCGCGTGGTCTTCCACAAGGCGAAGAGCATTCCACGGACGATACACTTTTTTGTCTTCGCTTCCCGTAATGCGGTAATACTTGAGACCCGTTTCGATGTGCGTTCCCGCAGCAAGGAAGTAATCGCCCAAGTAATCGCTTTCGCGTTCGTGCGCAATGTCCTTGAAGAACTCGCGGTATTCGGGATGCCCCGGGTAGCCCGTCTTGCGGCTCCACACTTCCATGGAACTGCTCTGTTCGCGCCCAAAGCAATATAGCCCTGCAGGCGTCTTAATCGGAGCAAACACGCCATACTTCGGTGCAGGTTTTGCCAGCAGCACACCATGCGTTTCCAAGAAGAAATACTTGAAACCGTATTCGGCAAGGATTGCGTCCAAGCCTTCGAAATAACCACATTCCGGCAACCACAAGCCGCGAGGCTTTCTGCCAAACGCTTCTTCAAAAGCGCGAACCGTAATTTTCAACTGCAACCGAATCGATTCGATATCGCTCTGGTACGCGGGCAAAAACGGATGCGTCCCAACGCAAGTGAGCAAGTTGATTTTGCCAATCTGTTCCAAGCGCTTGAGCGCAGGCACGATTTCACAACCGCAATCGCGCTCCCACGTATTGATGAGCGCAACCTGGCGACGGTAATAAAAATTCACCACCTCCATCCGCTCAGCATCATTTTGCAAGCGAACCTTCTCGCGTTCCAAAAGTTCAAGCTGTTTATGCAAATGACGCGAGAATTTGTCCAAAAGCGAGCGATCCGTAAGCATCGCCAAAAGCGCTGATGAAACGCTAAAGTTGAGAGTGCCCGGCACACCCTTTTCTTCCAGACGTTTTAGCATCTGGATAATAGGCAAGTACGTCTCCGCCATAGCTTCAAAAAACCAGTTCTCTTCCAAGAACCGGTCATAAGAAGGTTCACGCACAAACGGGAGATGTGCGTGAAGCAAAAGATGTACTCTACCGGGTTTCGACATTACTCCGTGCGCTTAACGACAATCGGAACAATCGTAGTCGGGAAGTCACCATCCTTGTCGGTTGCAAAGACAGGGATAATCTTCGTCACGTCCGGAAGGTCTTCTTCGAAGCTGAAGGTGCCATCCGGATTCAGCGGGAACGGTTCACCACGCACCTGCAAATGAGCGTCCGGACGCGTACCGCCATAGACAATCAAGCGGGTCTTGACCCACAAGAAGAAATCCTTGCCGTAGTTCACGGAATCCTTCGGGAGTTCAAGCTTGTTGCTCTTGAGAGCGGCACTGGAAAGTGCGCCCGAGAACATAGAACCCGAAGAACTCGAAAGCGATTCGAGCCAGGTCTTTGCAGACATCGATGAAAGTCCCGAACTGCCGAACCCGCCGAGCGTAGCACCGCCGAGGGAAGCACGGACAAACACGTTTTCCGTATTCACGTCGGAACCTTCAAGCGTGAACGTCTGCATCGGGCCCGTTTCTACAAGCGATTCAAATTTGCTTCCAGAGACAACGCCAAGCGCTGCTGCACAGTTCTGCGTTACCTTGTTTTCAATGTACCAACTGCGGGCATTTTCAGGAACAACAACGTCATGGAATTTGAGTTTCTTGTTGCGCTTGACCGTCAAGTCGTTTGCGATATCGAACAAGCGAAGCACAAGTTTGCCCTTGCCTTTCTTGGCAGCCTTGATGCGTTCTTCGGACACATCCCAGAAAGCTTGCATCCAGTTCGGATCTTTCTGCATGAGCACGAGGTATTCGGCATCGAAGGATTGCGGCAAAGCTTCCGGTGCGGCCTTGGCCGCCTTCTTTGCAACCGGAGTTTCTACAACCTTGACATCGACCTTCTTGGCTTTCGTTACAGCCTTAATCACTTTCTTTGCGGCAGCAACAGACTTCTCCGTTTTTTCCTTTACGGTCTTAGCCGTAGCGCTTGCCGAAGCGGCAGACTTTTTCACGGATTTCTTAGCCGGAGCGGCTTTGGCAGAAACTTTTTCAATCGTTGTCGTGCTCGGTTTCTTGGCGACTTTTGCAACAACCTTCTTTGCTGCCGGCTTTTTTTCAGCAACAACATTCTTTGCTGCGATTTTCTTTTCGGCCTTTGCGGGCATTTCCTTTGCCACCTTTTCCTTCGTTGCAGCCGCAGACTTTTCTTCCTTCGCCTTCACGGTTTTAGCCGCTTTAACAGCAGTCTTTACTGCGGCGGCCTTTGTCGAAGCCGTCTTCTTTACTGCAGCAGGCTTCGTCGATTCTTCAATTTTTTTCTTAGTAGCCATTTTCGATCTCCTTCTAATTAAATCTTACTGACCACGGGTCTTTCCCCAACTTCCGACACCGACCAATCCCAAGCGAATTCCAAAAAAGGATTCACTCCAATTGCGGTCATCATCAGTCAGGCGGGCCCCACCCTGAATAGCCAAATCCAGCATCATACCCTTTCTGCCAAGCGGCAAGCCGATACCAATGGATCCGCCAATTTCAGAAACATCTTCTACATACCAGTTTTTATACCACAAACCAGCCCTATAAACCATGCGATCCCAGTAGGCATCGTAGAATACATCGCTTCCGTCACGCTGATAGCCCAACGAAATATTAAAATCGTTCTGAGTCTTTGTCACTTGCGACATGTTCCAGCTCCCGGCAACATTCTCGATATCGCGATCCCAGGCACGCCAAGCAACATCCACCATTACGTTATGGCGCTTGTTGAAACGGTAATTGACACCTGTTGCAAGCATCGCCGGCACTCTGATTTCACGCATAATACGTGTCGGAGCAAGCGTATCCGTTTCGCTAAATCTAAAGTTGTATTCCAAGTCATTTTGCAACGTATAAGGCGTCGTAACAGAGAAGAAGTAAGAAGCCATACGTCCGCGATATTGGGCCGCAAACGTGTAATATGCCGGATGGTTCTTGATTTCCCAATCGCCATTTACGTAATCCGAAACAGTCGAATTATTCGTCGCCCATGCATCTTTTTGAGAAATTTCGCTATTGTCCGGTCCAAGCGTTAGGTTACGCGTAAAACTACCCATCACAAAATGGGCCGAGGCACCAAGCGAGACCATACGAAGGAACGGAAGCCTAATAGCATAAGTCGGAACAAGTTCATAGAGACTGCTCTGGTACTCGATTTCGGCATCCCATTTTTCTTTTTCATTATGAATATCTTCACGAATCGAAGAAGCATAGTGCTGCCACAACGAAACGCCAAACGTTCCAAAATCGCCCATCGGGAAGGAGAGGTTCATCGACGGCATGGAAATATTGGTCGTCGTAAAACTGGAACTCGAACGGCTCGCCGTCGTGACGCCCAACAAGAAGTTCAAGTTCAGCACGACCTTTGTATCAAAAGCCTGACGCGCCGGGTTCACCACAGACACGCCTTCGACATCACCCGTTTTCGCATTACCGGCAAAGCCACGACCCGCCATAGCAGCAGAGCCACCCGCAATCTGTTCTTCACCAAGGGCATCTACGCCAATCATCGACGCAAAAGAAATTCCAGAAACACAAAGCAAAGCACTAATAAACTTTTTCATTATTTACCCTCGCGTGCAGTAGAGGTCGCGACTTTTTTCCCTTCAGTCTTTGCAGATGCTGTGGAGTCTTTTTTCACGGTTTCTTTTTTGTCCGTTTCCTGACCGCGCTTAGAAGCAAGCCACAACTTGAGCGTCGCCGGCTTGTTCTTGATAGAGGTAAAATCGTAACGGGCATAGTCAAAATGCGAGAACAACACGCGAACCGTATCTCCTTGATCCACAGTCAATGTATTTCCATTGGAAAGGTGGAGCGTATCCTTTTCGTTACTGATACGGTCATAGAAAACGGTATCTTTATCCAAAAGGACTGGATAGCCAAGACGCATCATCATCTTGAACGAGCGGCCATCGCTAGCCTTATTAATGAAATCACGCAGGCCAGCAGTCACCTGTAGCGAGAGAGTATCTCCATCATAGAACACCACGTTCGGGTGACCGCTTTTCAAAACACGAGGTCTGTTCAACTTGTAGTTTTCGATACGGCGAACAACAGCATCCGCACTATCCATGAACGAACCGGCAATTACCTGGATAGGCATATCCATTTCCTGCGTTCCCTTGGAATCGTCCTTATAGAACGACACCTCAGCCATCACAACCGCTTGGCGTACATCGTTGCTATCCCCTAAAGTATAAGGGAATTCATCGCCATAGAAATCAGACAGAGCCTTCATAATCGGCTCAGACGGGAATTCCACCACGAGAGAATCGAAAACGCCACTATGCAATATAAGGCAATCCGAACAAGTTTCGAGGTTCCTGGGAAGCGATGCAGAACGGTACGCATTATACGTCACGTAGTCGCCATTTCCACCACGATCTTCGATGTGGAAACGCGGAAAATAAATGCCGGGACCGTAGAAACGATAAATATTCGAAGCCTCAGGAGCAGATAGGCGCAGCTGCAAGCGGCGATAACCAGCATTCTTGCGGATGTCGCTGATGAGAGCGCTGGGCAAATCAAGGACTAGGGAATCATTGCGACCCACCGAAACAGAAATCGTCGTGTCGGCCTTTTTCTTGGTTTTCCAGGATTCAAGTTCATGCATCCAGACCGAGTCGTCAACATCTTCCAATTTATTCCATTCTTTCTGGCTCATTTTATCCGAAAGAATCCAGCTCACATTGAGCTTCAAATCTTCTTCTATTGGGAGGTAACCCGAGGGCAGATATGAGGACTTGTAATACGAGTCCACCATGCGCAAAATCAAATTCGACTTTACCGAATCCGGTTTTTTCAATCTCGCTGTAAAAGCGCTGTCGATAGCAAAATCAAAAACGGCATCAAAGGCCATTCCTGCCGAGGCACCAAGCACACCACGCGTGTATGCATAAAGGGGCAACGTATCCTTGAACACTTCGGCCGAAATCGGTTTCAGATTACTAACCGTTACAGTTTGAACCTTGTAGCTACTGGGCATCCCCTGATCCGAAAGCCAACGGGACAATCCTTCGTCATCCATATCGAACGAGCAGGATGATATAAAAAGCGCCAAAAGCGGTAAAAAAAGCAATTTTTTCGTTTTCACTCAGAACTCCGAGTATTTACTTGTAAATAAATTTCGCCCATAATATAGCAAATTAAGAGGAGAGAGATTAAAGGATGGACGGGAGAGAAGTATCTAACTCAACCACATAAAAACACACAACAATTCTCTCGTCTTTCGTCTCTCGTCTTTACACTAAATAGCTATATTTGCCTCGTAAAAATCAAAAGGATTATTATGTCTCAGTTTAACGCTCATTTCAGAAATATCAACGGCGACGACACCTACCCGCTGACCGACGTCATTTATCGCAGCAAGGTCGATGGAAGCCTCTTGGAAGTCGAACACGACCGCGCAGCACTCGCCAGTCGTAGCCCGGAAGAATGGAAGAAGCTCTTTGCCGAACGCCGCATGAGCTTTAAGCCCGAAGACATGAGCGGCATCTGGAGCAAGCGCGAAATGGTGCTCCCGGACATGCCGGTCGAAGACATCGTCACCATGCGCGAAGGCTGGAGCCCGCTCTTTGACGCAGCCCCGCTGGCAAAAGATCTCGGCATCGGAAGCCTCAAGGTCAAACTCTGTGGCAACTCCCACACGGGCTCTTTCAAAGACCTCGGCATGACAGTTCTCGTAAGCCAGGTGAACCACATCATCAAAAAGAAGATTCACCCGATTGACGCCGTCGCTTGCGCCTCCACCGGCGACACCTCCGCAGCCCTCAGCGCCTACTGCGCCAAGGCCGGCATCCCTTCCATCGTGTTCCTCCCGGCCGGCAAGACCAGCACCGCACAGCTCATCCAGCCGATTTCTAACGGCAGCATCGTGCTCGCCCTCGACACTGACTTTGACGGCTGCATGAAGATTGTACAAGAAGTCACGAAGGACAACCGCATTTACCTCGCCAACTCCATGAACAGCCTCCGCGTCGAAGGCCAAAAAACAATTTCTCCGGAAATCTGCCAGGAACTCGGCTGGACGGTCCCGGACACCGTGATTATCCCGGGCGGCAACCTCGGTAACGTGAGCGCTCTCGCCAAGGGTTTCGAAGACTGCAAGGCTATGGGCCTCATCGACCGCATCCCGCGCATTATCGTAGCCCAGGCCGAAAACGCAAACCCGTTCTTCCAAGCATACGAACGCGGCTTCGACAAGCTCGTTCCGGTACAGGCAAAGAAGACTCTCGCCAGCGCCATCCAGATCGGCAACCCGGTCAGCTATCCGAAGGCTGTACGCGCCATCCAGAAGACAAACGGCATGGTCGTGAGCGTCACGGAAGAAGAACTCGCCAACGCAGCCCACCGCGGCGACCGCATCGGTCTTTACTGCTGCCCGCATACGGGTGTGGCCCTCGGCGCTCTCGAAAAGCTCTGTGCCGCAGGCAAGATTGCGAAGGACGAAAACGTTGTCGTCATCAGCACGGCTCACGGACTCAAGTTCACGGAATTCAAGGTCGGCTATCACGAACAAAAGCTCGCAGACATTGCAAGCAAGTTCGCAAACCCGGTCTTCAAGGCCCCCGCCGAAATCGGCGCCGTCATGGATATCTTGAAGAAAGAGATGGCTGCCCGCCGTCGCTAATGCGAATGCATTAGCAAATGGCCCTAAGCCGTCGCTAATCGCGCTATTCGTCATCCTGAGGCGCAAAGCGCCGAAGGATCCAGTCGCTTTAGTCATCAGTTATTAGAAAGTCCGCGCGATTGCGCGGATTTTTTTTTGCACGTCATCCTGAGACGCCAGGCGCCGAAGGATCCAGTTAAGTCTTGAAAAGCACTGGATTCTTCGCTTCACGACGTTCCGCTCAGAACGACTATGCAAGGCAACGAAGTCATAAAAAAAGAGAAAGGGCTCAGAAGAGCCCTTTCCTAAGAAGGAGAAAATATTGAGCGGTTTCCAGAACCTTGAACCTATCAGGAGGGGAGCAATGATAAAGTCGTTTCAGGATTTACCTTTCCAACCATTCTCAACACTCCAAATATACCAATTCATACTCCGTTCGGTTCTTTCGTTTTTCTTATTTCTTCACTCAATAAAATTTACCTTTTTCGCTTCTATGGCAGCAAAGTAACCGCCGTCACAGAAGTGAGAACAAAGTAACGTTTATTCTTCGCGGAAGATAATCTTACACTTCGGAACAAAGCGGAATCCGCCGCGACGATGGCGTTCGATTTCGAAGAACTTCTTCACGCCTTCGCTCGGATGTTCCGGATCATCAGAACCGTTAATGTGAGCGATAACGCGGTTCAACCGGCTCTCGAAGTTCGGACGGAGCGGATCCATGCAAATCGCCGGGTCGCGCTTGAATTCGCGGTTTTCGTATTCTTCACGGCCCGTCACAGTATATTCGCGGAGCAAGTTGCGAAGGATTCGAGCAGGCACGTTACGCATAAGGTGTTTGCTATTCACAGAAATCGAGTCGTCGCTCTTGTAATAGACAATCGTGACAGAATCGTTCATGGCATCGAGAAGCTGTTCATGAGCCTTCTGGAGCGGCGCCCAGGCAGCGAATTCCTGCTTCACAACAGAGCTCATCAACTTGAGGAACGGTTCCGATGCATTCACGTTCGCCTTGAAATTGAACCCGAGAATATACACAGGGGCACCATAGTAGCAGTCCTTTTCGATAAGCAATGCGCCGGTCTTCGGGTCGCGGATGTCAACCATAGCACGGACACAGCCGATGCTCTTTTCCACATCGTTCTTCCAATCGAGGTTGTGTTCCTTGAGGCAATCGGCAAATGTGGCATGACGGCCCACAAGCTGGTCTTTAACATAAACACCACCGTCTTCCTTCATTTCGGCGGGGACTCTGTTTTCAAGAGCTTCGATAAACGACGTCTGCGAGGCGAGATAGCTAATGTGTTCGTAGGCAGGCGTGTTCAAGAGAAGCGGTCCAATGTTGATCATGCTGCGGATCCAACGCATCGGATTTGCAGCAAGTACACCCGGAGTCTCGAACTGGAAAGTGAAGTCCACCCTGCGGTTTCCGTCAACAATTTCATTACGGAGAATGTTTGCCTTCGTAAGGAACGGATAACGTTTCGGGATGATTTCCAAGCAAAGTTCGCGAGCGTCCTCAGCAGAATAGAACGATGAAACAAACGGCAAGTAAGAGCGAAGCACGCTACGTGCAGGGACGGCTTCAAATGCGGCACAACGTTTCACGATGCGTTCAATAAAGTCATCAGGGCTTTCACCGCGTTCATACAGCCACGCGACGATGTTGTCCATTATAAATCGGTAAGCGCTTTCATCTACGTATGAATCTTCAAAGTACAAATCATTTAGAAGTTTCACGTTGAATCGCGGATCTCGTTTTACCAAGGTCAAAATGTCCTTGACCGGATAAGACATGAGCAATTCAATGTGTGCTAGCTGAAGGAATAGATTTGAAACCATTTCACTCACCTCACTTGTTCATTAAAATTCATTAGCTATATTTATAATATAGCAATCCTACACCAATTATCCGCTCCGTCAGCTACATATAAAGCGAAAAATGGCAGAAATTCACCTTTTATCCGACGAAATCATCAACAAAATTGCCGCTGGAGAAGTCATCGAACGTCCAGCATCGGCTGTCAAAGAACTTATTGAGAACGCTATCGACGCCGGAGCAACCCGAATTCAAGTCCAAATCGAACAAGGCGGAAAGAAAAAGATCCAGGTTACAGACAACGGTAAAGGCATGGGTGCCGACGATTTGGCCATGTGCTACCTTCGCCATACTACATCTAAACTAACAACCGCGGACGACTTATTCCACCTCCAGACAAACGGTTTCCGTGGTGAAGCCGTCGCCTCGATTGCCGCGGTATCCAAATTAACCATCACAAGTGCCACGCAAGATGGCGAAAGCGGCCGCATCATCATCAAGGGCGGCGAAGTCGTCGAAAAAGAAGACATCCAGGCAAGCCGCGGCACCACGTTCCTCGTCGAAGACCTCTTTTACAACACGCCAGTGCGCCGCACGTTCCTTGGCAGCGAAACCTCCGAATGCTCACGCATTTTGGACATCGTCATCAAGACGGCCATTTCGCACCCGGAAATCCGGTTTGACTATAAAGTCGGCGACAGGGCGGTTTTTACCGGCGTACCTGGAGAACTCCGCAGCCGCATCGCCGAGGCTATCGGTTCCAAAGTCGCCAAGAGTTTATTGCCCGTCGATTATACCGAAGCGGGCGTCCACGTCACCGGCTTCATCTCCCCCACCACGGAGACAAACGGCAAGCGCAACCACCAGTTCCTCTTCATGAGGAACCGCCCCATCGAGAACAAGATGGTGAGCAAGGCGGTATCGCAGGCTTACGAGCCATACGGAGCGCAGTGCAAACCCGTTACGGTATTGTTCCTCGACATGCCCGACATGGAGTTCGACATCAACGTTCACCCGGCAAAACGCGAAGTCAGATTCGCGAACGGGAACCTCGTGTTCCTCGTCGTGACTCACGCCATCCGCGATACGTTTACCAAGGACTTGGAAGCGAACTCGCCCTTTATCGACTTGAGCGATGAACTTGCAGGGAAACCGGCGCAGTCTTCATCATCACAAAACGATTTGCCGTGGGAAGCGCCGACTAAGCCCTACGCACCACAAACTTTTGCATCGCAATCCAATCCGTCGAAGCAGCCCGCGCAGTCCAGTTTCGCGCAACCGGCAAGACCGCAGTACCCGCCAGAGCGCCCTGCGCAGTCTGTTCCGCAGTTTGCAAAATCCGCATTTACAGCAAACACGCTCTCGGACAAAAAATCGAAGTACGATGTGAGCGACGACGTTCAGGACTTGTTCTCGCTCCCCGAATACGGCAAGATTATTTCGTTGGAGTCCGACCTCACCAAGCCCCAACCGCAACCAGAAGCGCCTTGGACACCGCCAACGTTTTTCCAGATTGCAAACACCTACATCGCGGGCGAAGACGCCAACGGCCTTTTGATTATCGACCAGCACGCCGCCCACACGCGAGTGCTCTTTGAACAGGCGATGGAATCGCTACAGAACAACATCGCGCAAGACAGCCAGGAACTTTTATTCCCGGAACTCATCGATTTGTCCAAGCAAGAAAAAGAAATTTTCCGAAATGTCGATGAGCAACTGCGAAAGCTCGGCTTCTTTGTCGAGCCGTTTGGCGGCGACACCTACCAGATTCGCTCCATCCCGAGTTCGCTACCGCTTTCACGTGCAGCCAAAGCCGTTCACGACTTTTTGAACGATGTCGATGAAAACGATACAAAAAACGACATGGTCAAGTTCCAAGAAGCGATTGCCAAGTCTTGGGCCAAGACGAACGCCTACCAGGCCGGCGACAAGCTCAAGCCCGAAGAAATCACATCACTTGTCGGTCAGCTGATGATTACGCAAGATCCGCTCAAGTCCCCCTTCGGGAACCCGACGCTCATGCGTTTAACTCTTGACGAACTGAGCAAGAAATTCAGACATTAATTCACTTGAAGTCTGGCCGACATTCAATGACTTGCGAAGGCGCGAAGCGATTTCTTCTACAGTTCCCAAATCCTGCTGGAACATCGCATCGACAATGGATTCGGCCATACGGTCATTCAGTTTATGTCGAATGATAAATTCTGGAGTCACGCCACAGCCAAAGATGGCGTTCGGCAGCGACAGAAACTCGGACTTGACCATAAACTTTCCCATCATGAATGTGAGAAAGTCCGGTGCAGTGCATGCCACGAACGGTATCCCGACGCAAGCCATTTCAAGCGTACTCGTTCCAAACGATGTGACCGCAGCCGAATAAGCCGAATAAAAATTCAAACGGTCACTTAAACGCTTTGGAGCAACAACAACCTTTAACCAGCTCGGCAATCGTCCGTCGTAAAATTTTTCGAGAGCGACCAAAAGCGGAACTTCCAGGTGCTCACGCGACGCAACGACAATAACGTCTGGAAGCAGCCCCACATTGCGTTCCGCCCACACCTTGCGGTACTTTTCGGCTACCGTAACAAAGGCAGGCAAGTTGCGAAGCGCACTGGCACGGCGGCTCCCCGGCAAAAGCAGCATGTCGGACTTGGTTTCCGCATAACGATGATCCCAACTTGCAATCGGGTGCTTCAAGCGAATCGTCTTGCAATTCATTTGTTCGTACGCTTTCGCTTCGATATCAAAGAATACCGCCAAGCGGATATTATCGGCCTGTTTAAAAAGGCTCGCCCGTTTGGATTTCCACGCCCACACTTGCGGAGGCGCCACATAAAGCATAGGTTTCCCCCACTTTTTTGCCAGTGCGGCAAGTTTCATGTTAAAGCCGGGGTAATCGATAGCGACAATGCCAAGGCACTTTTTCGATTCAGCCGCATCGCGCAAAACGTCAAAGACATTCTTCAAAGAAAAATACTTCGGGATAACATCACCCACACCCGAAACCGGGAGTTCGTTGTAATCCCACAAGGGCTGAAGCCCCTGCTCCTGCATCAACGGTCCGCCAACACCAATAGTCTTAAAGCCCCGCAGCGAGGCGACCGCGACCATCTCGGCGCCAATCATGTCGCCAGAATCCTCTCCCGCGCAGAAGAGAATATAAGGAGAATTTTCTTCGTTAACGTTTTGCACGATTCGACACCCAAACCTTCAGAACGCCCAGATCCGTTCTAAGCCACTGTAACAATTCCTGTGTATATACAACTTTATATTTTTTCAAGACGACGACGTGTTCAAATCCAGATTCCGTCTCCAAATGGAACACCAATTCGCAACCGCGAGTGTATTCATCGGCCTGATTCGCCTTCATTTCAACTTCCAGTTTGTCCAGGAACTCGTCCGTAAGCATTCCCGTGTATAGCGATGCATGAATATGGCTCACCATATCGCAACGGACACGGTCCAGTTGCAAGACCTCTTCGACGATAATCTGGTAACCGTCGCGGTCGCGCTGCTGTTCCAGGACACCCTTCACAAGTACGCGGTCATCAATCGAAACCGTATCGCGCAAACGTTCCCAGACATCCTTCTTGAAGAACAGTTCGACTTCGCCATGGAAATCCTGTACGGCGCCAGAGCCAATCGTATCGCCGCGTTTCGTCTCGATGGAACGCATGCGAATGACCACACCGCCAACGACAATGGTGTCGCCCACATGGCGCGTAATTTCGTCTTCTGAAAGCGAACAAGAGGTAAAGCCCGAAAGCTCCGGACGGAACTCGTCAAGCGGGTGCCCCGAAAGGAAAAGCCCAAGCACGCTTCGTTCCTTGTTGAGCATTTCCATCGCCGTCCATTCTTCGGCTTCTTCCAAGACTTCAGCCGTGTTCGGCATGGCGGCAGGGCCGCCCAAATCAAACAGCGAAACTTGGCCTTTGGCCTTGTCTTCTTGACTGCGCATGGCCACTTCCAACGCGCGGTCAACTGTCGCAATCTGCACAGCGCGGCTCCCCGGCAAATCGTCCAAGGCGCCCGCCATAATCAAGCATTCCAAAACCTTCTTGTTCAGCGGAGGGCGTTTTTCCGTCTGTGCGGCTTGGTATTCCGTCACGCGTTTGCAAAAATCAAAAATATCCTTGTAAATGCCGCGGCGTTCGCGTTCCGCGACCACGTCTTCGACAACAGCAATACCCACGTTGCGGATACCCGCAAGTCCGTAGAGAATCTGCCCCTTGGTATTTGCCGAGAACACACCCAACGACGTGTTGATATTCGGCGACAAGACTTCGATGCCGAGGCGCTTGCATTCCAGAATGATGGTGACCGTATCTTCGGTCTTGCCCATCTTGGATGTCATGGAGGCGGCCATGTATTCGGGACCGTAATGCGTCTTGAGGTAAGCCGTCTGGTAGGCAACGTAAGCGTAAGCCGCAGCGTGACTCTTGTTGAATGCGTATCCGCAGAACGGGAGCACGGCATCCCAAACCTTCTGGATCATCGCACGGTCGTAGCCCTTGTCCAAGCACTTCTGGAAAAACTCCGGTTCGAGCTTCGCCATCTTTTCCGGCATCTTCTTCGCCATGATGCGTCGGATGTTGTCAGCGCCACCCAGCGAATATCCGCCCAGAATCTGGGCGAGCTTCATCACCTGTTCCTGATAAACGATAACGCCGTACGTTTCGCCCAGCACCTGTTCCAAGTCCGGATGGTAGCAGTCAATTTCTTCCTTACCGTTCTTACGGGCAATGAAGTGCGGAATCTGGTCAATCGGCCCCGGACGGTACAGGGCGTTCATAGCGATAAGGTCAAAGATTCGGGTCGGCTTCAGTTCGCGCAGGTACTTCTGCATACCCGGAGATTCGAACTGGAACACCGTTGTCGTAAGGCCCTTGCCCAGGAGATCAAACGTTGCCTTGTCATCAATCGGAATCTTGTTCATCACAAGCTTGATGTTGCGGTTCTGTTCGACCATCTTCACCGTATCCTGAATGATGGACAAGTTGATAAGCCCAAGGAAGTCCATCTTCAAAAGTCCGATGTCTTCGGCGTAGTGCTTATCGTACATCACCACCGGCGTATCTTCCGGGGCGGCACGGTACAAAGGCGCAAGGTTATAAATCGGTGTCGGCGTAATCACCACGCCGCAAGCATGCACGCCCGTCTGGCGCGGCAAATCCTCAAGCTTTTTCGCGACTTCCCACAAGTTCTGGTAACTGGCACGGCTGTTGATCATCGCCTGCAAAGGTTCCGGGCTGTAACCGTCTTCGAGGTTGTTGCCCTTCTTGTCTTTACCCGTCCAGGCCTGCTTTAGGCTAAAGTTCAAAGTGCGCTGCGGGAAGAGCTTTGTAATGGCCTTCGCTTCGGCAGGCGGGAGCCCCAAGACTCGGGCCACGTCGGTAATCACCGCTTTAGACTTGAGCATGCCGTAAGTAATAATCTGGCCCACGCACTCCTTGCCGTACTTGTCCGTCACGTACTGGATCACGCGACCGCGGTCCCTATCAGCAAAGTCCGTATCGATATCCGGCATGGACACGCGTTCCGGATTCAGGAAACGTTCAAAAAGGAGGTCGAAAGTAAGCGGGTCAATGTCGGTAATACCGATAATGTAAGTAACAAGGGAACCAGCTGCAGAACCACGCCCCGGCCCCACAGGAATCCCGTGTTCACGTGACCAGTTGATGAAGTCCCACACAATAAGCAAGTAGCCCGCCACGTTCATGTTGCGGATACAGTTGAGTTCCTTGTACATGCGCTTGCCCACGTTCGTTTCGTGAGCGGGGAACTTGAAATCTTCGTCAGGGAATCGCCACTTGAGGCGTTCATTGCAAAGGTGCGTGATGTAGATGTCGGCATCGCCGCCCGGTTTGCACCAGCGGTGAACATTCTTCTTCAATGCCTTCTGGTCGTCTTCATCAAAAAATTCCGGCTGCGACAAGCGCTCGATTTCCGCATTGTCCGCGTCCGTCAGCGCATCTTCGGCAATACCTTTTTCGGCGCAGTAGCTGGCCTTGACCTTCTTTTTGCGGTCCTTGATGACGCCCTTGAGTTCACGCTCGTGGACGACCGGATATTCCGCTTCGTATTCCGCCTTCATGATGGACTTGATGTTCTGGTATTCGTCAGAAGCAAGAAATTCATCGGGAATCTTGAAACGCGGCCAGAAATCATCGCCAATACCCGTTTTCACCGTGAAGTTACAGCGTTCCGCAATCTTCACCGTATTTTCGATGGCGCCAGGGATGTGCCCGAACAGTTCCACCATTTCCTGTTCTGTGCGGAAATAGAACTTGTCCGTCGGGAAGCGTTTGTCTTCAAAGCCGTTCAGCGTCACCTTGAGCGAAATACAGCGCAGAATTTTGTGTGCAGTCGCATCTTCGGGCTTGATGTAATGGACATCGCCAACGGCCACCACCTCGCGCCCGTACTTCTTCGCAAGTTCCACGTTAAATTCGTTGACCCGTTTCTGCTGCGGAATACCGTTATCGCAAACTGAAATGTACAAGTGGTCGTGGTCAAAAATCTGATTCAAACGGTCCATGTACTCCAGCGCCAGGGAATCCCTACCCGCGGCAACATTCTGTCCGTAACGGCTAAAGTAATCGCCCGCAATCGCAATAAGCCCTTCCTTGAACTGTTCAATCGTATCAAGCGGAACGGACGGGATTTCGGCCCAGCGGTCACCATCTTCATAACGGTAACTCACTATGCGAAGCAGATTATAATAGCCTTTTTCGTTCTCGACAAGGAGCGTCAAGCGATCGAAAGTCATGGGGTCTTTCTGGCTTGCACTTGGCGTATCCACGTATATGTGGCAACCATAAATAGTTTTGACCGGCGGGAGCCCCTGTTCCTTGCGTTTCTTGTTCAAGTCTTTTCCGCGCGTCTGGATTTCCAAGATACCGAACATCGCTCCGTGGTCGGTAAGAGCCACAGCCGGAGCATTTTCCGCCGCAGCAGCCGCCAAAATATCGTCAAGCCTAGCCGAAGCCTGTAAAATCGAAAATTCAGAATGAGTCTGTAAATGAACGAACGCCATGTTTTTCCGCTCTATCTTATTCCCTTACGAGGAAGCCCGCAATGGACTTTTCGCGGACAAAAGTCTTCTTCGCCACGCTCTGCACATCAGAAGCGTTCACTTTATCCAAGTTATCCGCCCAGTTGAGGAATATGCGGTAATCGCCATAGATTTCGTACCAGCCGAGCATCGTCGCCACATTTTCCATGTCGGTCAGGCTGCGGATGAGGCCCGCGTATGCACGGTTCTTCACTTTCTGGAATTCGCGTTCGCTCACCTGTTCCGTTTTCAGCTTTTCAAGTTCTTCCCACACAATCTTTTCGACTTTTTCGCGGTTGGCATTCGGGCGCAAATTCACGCGGACCGCGAACTCAGAGACGTACTTGTTCGGGCTGTTGCTCGCGCTTACGCCGACAGCCAGTTTTTCTTCTTCGACAAGGCGCTTGTAGAGCCTGCCAGAACGGCCATTCAAAACGCCTTCGGCAATATCGAGCGCGTAAAGCGTGCTGTCGCCCACAGCGGGAGTCTTGAAGACTAGCGTATAGAGGTTCGGAGCGTCCTTGCGCTTGACCGTCAGGCGCTTTTCGCCAGCCTGTTCCGGGTCGCGCACCGTTAACGGCGGGAACGCATCGCCCGCAGGAATCGGGCCAAAATACTTCTTGACAAGCTTCATCGTTTCGAGCGTGTCGAGGTCGCCAGCCAGCACGAGGATGGCGTTACGCGGCTTGTAGTACTTGCGGTAGTGTTCCTCGGCCTGTTCGCGGGTCAAGTTCTCGATGTCGCTTGGCCAGCCGATAGTCGGCACGCGGTAGGGGAACGCTTCGTAAATCATGGAATTGAGCGTTTCGTAAAAGCGGCCCGTCGGGCGGTCGTCGTAACGCATGCGGCGTTCTTCGCGGACAACGGAGCGTTCCGAATAAAACTCGCGGAGCACGGCGTTCTGCATACGGTCGGATTCCAGCCACATGAACAGCTCAATTTTGTTCTTGGGAAGCGTAACCGTGTATGCCGTCAAGAGGTCACTCGTAAACGCATTGAGCCCCGTACCGCCGGCAGCCTGGTAAGCGCTCCAAAGTTCGTCCTTGACGAAAATCTTGCGGTGTTCGTTCAAAACGGAATCGTGTTCGGCGATGAGCTTTTTCACCAAGGCAGTATCGTTTGCGATTTTTGCCGGGCGTATCAGAGCCTGTAAAGAATCCTGTGTCGCGATGAACCTCGCGTCGGCAATGCTATCCGAAATGCCGACCTTCTTCGTCCCCTTGAACAGTTCGTGTTCCAAAATGTGTGCAAGACCCGACTTGCCCGGGACTTCGTGCACCGAACCGGTCACATAGAACAGGCGGAAACTCACCGTAGGAGCTTGACTGTTGGGATACAAAAGCACCGTAAGCCCATTTTCCAGAACAGCCTTATGCACGGGCAAATTCACGGCTGCTACAGAGATTCCGGCAAGCAAGGCAGGAATAAAAACACAACTCAAAACGAGTCTAGCTAAAAGATTCTTCATACCTAGCAATTTAGATATTTTCAAAAAAAATTTGTATTAAGCAATAAAAAAAGGGGCTTTCGCCCCCTGTTTTAGTCTAATCGCAGCTTGAACGATTTGAGCATCCGCCCGCCCGATTCCAGCGTACCGATTATGAACGATTTTCCGCGAATATTTTTCAGTCGAATTTCGCAGGAATGTCCGTCAAAAGTCTTTTTCAGAAGCAGGGTTCCGTTGACATCGAACAAGTGAACAGTCTTGTTTCCGTCGAAATTCGCATTCACGGTCAGCATGCCGTTATTTACAGCGAAACGAACCGGTACCGCAACAGAAGTCTTTACAGACATCGTTTCCGACGAAGAACTCAGCTCCACAACTGAAGCGGCAGAAGAACTGGATTTTTCAAAAAATACCGAGGTACTGGAAAGGGCAACCGATGACGAAGATGGCACAACAGCAATAGAACTGCTCAACGGCACAGAACTACTCGACTGAACCGACGAAGAACTTACGACAACCGAGGAACTGGACGAAGACTTCGGCACGCTAGACGAAGAAACGACCTTGCTCGAAGAAGACGCCACGCTGGAAGAAGATTTGCCCGCATCCGGAGAAACGCGCTTGCCGCGAGTCTTGAAAGTCACCACGCTATCGGCAATCTTGATGTCGTAAATTTCGAGGCCGAGACTGTCGCCAGACCACGTTACAAACCCGTTAAAGCTATTGACACGGTTCGTCGGGAACGCGTCGTTTGCGATGGAGTAGCTGTCCGCTTTGCCATCAGCTTCGACCAAATCCACACGCATCGGATCAGACACGTTGACGGCATTGTTCATCCACGCATACCTATCGTAATTGATATGCCAAATCAACATTCCCTTGTTAGGGAGCCCAATGTCAAAGTGTTGCTTCAAACGGAAATCAACAAAGTAGTATTCATTGTCGTTCTTGCTCGTCAACACGAGTCCGTCATTTCCTAGAATGGAATTAAGAACAAACGTCGTATCCGAAATTTCGAGACGGCGTGGTTCCAGCCAGCCCAGGCTATAGCGTTCAAAAGCGTTCAAATTTGCTGGCGAGCACGATGTCGTATAGGACCTGTTTTGCGGGCAGTTGTACGAACCGGCATCCATCAAGTCCCATGACCCAGGCGTGAAACGGACCTTCGTCCGGGTATCGTTCACATTCACATCGTAATGGTCCTGGAGCCCAAGCACATGGCAGAACTCATGGCAGAATGTGCCTATTCCGTTCAACGCAGTCGTATTCCTATTAACCATGTACGATTGCCCGTCAATTTCGGGAGAACAGGCGTAACGGTTCATGGTATAACCAGAAGTAAGGCGTTTTCTCACATTGTACGAATGCGGCCAAATTGCAGTTTGCACGTCCGTATCCGCCGAACCGACGCCAGCGTAAATCATATAGACAAAGTCAACTATTTTGTCCCCGTCGCTATCGTAAGGCGAAAAGTCCGTATTTTGAGCCACCAGAGCATCCATCGCCTCGCTAATCGCATTCACGGCACCAGCAGCGATGTTATTCGGATTCACCATCGAACCGTACGAATCACGAGTGCCCTTTAGCGTAATCGGCCCGGCGACATCAAAAGTCGGCCTATACTTGCCCATCGAGTTTTCTATAAAGAAATCCCTGACGCTTCCGCTCATGTAAAAGTTGGAATACCCTTCCTTATTCAAATAATTCAAATATTCTTCTTGGGCGTTATCGCGCTTGAACTTCACGTCACTGAACTGGACAAGAATAACAAGACCACGGACATCGCCTTCTTTACGGACAGAATTCAAAGTAGGACGCGTCGGCCAGTTGGTGTTGGTCGGCTGGGTGACTCCACCTCCCCAGCCTCCCCATTCATTTGCCATTTGCGGGGCATCGGCAGACGACTGGAGCATCAAAGGTTGGTTTTCGAGTTCTTTTTCGCGTTTTTTACGATGATTCTGGTGGAATTTTTCAAGAATTTGGCGGGAATCCCGATTTCCGAGGAAATTTTTCTCTTTTTGTCCACGTTTGGACTTGGCATGCACCCGAATTCCGGTCTTTTTGCCATGTTCATCGGCGTAATTCCAGTATCCACTAGAATCTCGTACAATGAGCACGCTGTCTTCGCCAGTCAGCGTGTAATTGAAGTGTTCGTTTCCGACCTTTCGAATCTGTACTACAGAACCATCCGGTTGCATAGAGTTCATAAGGAACGGGGATGCCTGAATCGCCCATATCGATGAGGCTCCAACAAAAGAACTTACTAGAAAAGATTTCCACCAACTCATGGTTATAAACATATATTAGTTTGCGGAATATCCCTCATTTTTTTTCTTCTTTTTTTAAGTTTTCTGTTGACAGAACGCCAATAAAAGTCAACGGTCGGCACAAATATTAACAAAATTTTACACTTTAGATAGTGCGAGCAGCGCCGCGCCGACTAAAATGACCGAAGTTGCAACCGCAAGCCTAATCCTCTCTGTCTTTGTAGGGTATTCATGGAAAACGACCACACCCCAAAGCAGATTCACGAGTAAATTCAGCTGCGTCAACGGGTAACCCACGGCATAACCCAGAGCGCCCTTCGTATCAATCGCCCAGAAACAGCCGTGCTGTCCGGCAATCCACAAAAAGCCCATCAACACCGAGACAACGGAAGGAGCCAGCTTGTATTCAAAAAGAGCACGGCGTTTAATGCACATTATGGCAATCAGGAGTTCCGCGGCAATAAAAATACCTATCGTAAAGGAGCTCATGAACTCCAACAAGGGAATATCGGTAAACTTATACGGAATCAGGAACAGCCCGAACACGGCACCTGCCAACAGCGAACGCCAATTTTTCCACAGACTGCCATGGGAAGGAGCCAGCAACTTCAAACCCCAAAGCAAAAGCGCAATGGCAGGAATCGAGAAATAGAGCAAGGTCGATTCGGAGAATATCAGCACGCCACTCAAAAACGAAGCGAGGATGCTCATGCCCATCGCACGCACGCCAGCACCCGTCAAATCTTCAGCCTGCACGGCCCAGAAACAGAACGCGCCACCCAGCACCCAGAGGAACCCAGAAAGGATACCCACCGGCGAAACGCACAACGTGCCCGTCAAAAGCGAAATGGCGAGCTCCCCGACGCCAATGCCAAGAGCGACGCAGGAAAGGTACGCCCACGACGAAAACTTGGGCCACGCCTTGAGCGGAACCATGTAAGTGCCAAACGCCAAAACGGCAAGGACGACGCCTAAGTAGCTATTTCCCAATGCAGAACCCCGCAAAAATCTTTTGTAAAACATCTTCGGACGAAATTTCGCCCGTTATACTTTGGAGCGAACGGCGCACCAGCTGCATTTCGAACGCCAGAAGTTCCACCGCCGGATTCGTGCGGATAAGGCTAAGCGCACGGTCGATGCCAGCGAGAGCTTCTTCGAGACAAGTCTTTTCTCGTTCGCTCGTAATCCAGAGGTCCTCGGAATTTTCCGTTTTCTTGAAAAGGGCGGCGTTCATCACTTGACGAAGTTCCGCAAGGCCCTCCCCCGTCTTCGAAGAAATGCGAAGGCTAGATCCTTCAACTCCGCTCGCGCGGAGTTTATCCCGGACTCCGTTCCGGGACTCAGGATGACGAGAGGCGCCGCCCGGACGAGATGCGACCAAGTCGCTCTTCGAAACGACGACAAAATCCGGTTTTATATTCTCAGAATAACAAGATGCGCCGCGCTCATCTGATCCATCGAGAACCAGAATCTTCATGTCGGCTTCGGCGAGGATTTCCTTGCTCTTTTCCATGCTGAGCGCGTCGAGAGCATCCGTCGCCTTGTCGGCAATGCCGGCCGTATCGACAAGGCGAATTTCTCCCCCGTCCAGGAACAGGCGGACTTCCACAAAGTCGCGGGTCGTGCCAGGGATGTTGCTCACCAAGATGCGGTCTTCGCCGAGCAGCGCGTTCACGAGGCTTGACTTGCCAGCATTCGGAGCTCCGTACAGAACCGCGAGCGGCAAACGGCTGACCGCCGCCTTGCCCTTGAAACTTCTCAAAATGGATTCCACGCTTTCGCGAATCGCAGAGATTTTCACGCCCCAGGTAGCATAATCCGGGTCGGCTTCTTCTTCGGAGAAATCGACGTCCAATTCGAGGCGCGCCGAGATGTCCATGACCTGTTCCGTGAGCGTCTTGACCTTTTTCGAGAGCGCACCGCCAAGCAAGCGATGGGCGTTCTTCAGTTCGTCACGATTCGCGCTGTGGATGACGTCGGCAACGGATTCCGCCTGCACCAAGTCCATGCGGCCGTTCAAAAAAGCGCGACGCGTGTATTCGCCGGGTTCCGCCAGACGCACGCCTTCAATACTCTTGATAACCTGAATCAGCTCGCGGACGATAATCGGGTTCCCGTGCGGGTAAAGCTCCAACACGTCTTCGCCGGTGTAAGAATTCGGGCCTTCGAAAAAGATGTAGAGGAGGCTATCGATGACTTGGGCCGTTTTGCGGTCATCGCCATCCATTGTACGATAGTCGCGAGCCGTCGCCAGTTTCGCTTCGCGGGCTTTCAGATTTTTAAGAGACACATCACCAAACAACAGGCGCATAACTTCACGCACCTTCGAGCCGCTTACGCGGATGGCGGCAACGGCACTCATGCCCGCAGGCGTCATCGGGGCTACAATCGTTTGGGAATCCATGAAGGGAAAGATAGCTTTTTTTAGTTGGTAGAACTATACTTAACTGGATCCTTCACCCCATTGGGGTTCAGGATGACGTCATGACACAAGCTACTTATTTCTATTTTAATTACCATGAGCAAGTTTAAAATTATCTCCCGTCCTTTGAGCACCATAGAGTGCTACGTCTTGCAGCGCAACGACGGCGCTGAATTTGAAATTTTAAGCGGATACGGCGCAGGCCTCAACGCATGGCGCATTCCCGACAAAAACAGCAAACTTTCCGACCTCCTCTTCGGCTACCGCGAAGGCGACGACATCTTCAAAATCGGCCCGGACACCAATGCCGGTTGCAGGCTAGCCCCGTTTCCGGGACGCGTGGCCTACGCCAAATTCAACTGGAACGGAGGCGATTACCAGCTCGTCAATAACGTGAGCTGGGCACCGCACGCCCTCCATGGCTTCTTGCAGAACAAGGAATGGAAGTTCGTGAGCTTCGAAAGCGATAGCGAAAAGTGCGTCGCCACATTCGCCATCGATTGGCCGGGCGCCTTCACCGGATTCCCGTTCCCCTTCCGCGCAGTCAACAAGATTACATTCACCGGCGAAAGTTACACCGTCGAATCGACTGTCACGAACATCGGCAAAAGCGACCTTCCCTATTCCGAAGGCTGGCACCCCTATTACACGCTCGGCGAAAAAATCAACGGTCTCACCATGACACTCCCGGAATCGAACCTCGCGATTCTCGACAAGGCGGACATCCCCACGGGCGAATTCAAGCCAGATACCCGTTTCGTGGGAGGCAGGCTCATCAATGATGAATTCATCAACGATTGCTTCTGCTTAAACCAGGGCGAAAGCACTTTCGTCAGCAAAAACAAGAAAATTTTTGAGAACATTTTAGCCACCGTAGAACTCAAAAGCGACACAAAATCTCTCCAGATTTGGCAAAAGGCCGGCAACGAACAATATAACGCCATCCAGATTTACACACCGCCCGACCGCATGAGCATCGCCATCGAGCCAATGACCGCGGAACCCGATACTTTAAACCATCACCGCGATTTAATTGTCATCAAGCCGGGTGAAAGCCGCACGTTTGTCTTTGGAGCAAAATTCCAAAACCTTTAAAAAAGTGCGCTAAATCACGCTCCATAATTGCCAGTAAACATATTTTTTCCTTTCAAGCGAAAATGTTATTGCATTTTCGTTTTTTGAAATATATTTTGAGAACATAGATTTAAGGAGTGAATATGGGATTCAAAAAGGTTTTCTTAGCATGCGGACTTTCTGCTGCATGTTCCGCTTTCGCAGCTCAATACGAAGCCGAAGACGCAGCCATCACAAAAGACGCCGCAGTCGCCTCCAACGCCGAAGCTTCCGGCGGCAAGTACGTCAAGATGAACGGCGGAGACATCACATTTTCTAAGGTGACTGCCGAAAAAGCGGGCCAATACACCATCGTCATCCATTACATGAACAACTACGGTGGAGACAAGATTAACGACGTCGGTGCCGGCAGCAACTCCTCCCAAGTTTCCTTCCCCGTGACAGACAAGGGCAAATTCGTCGATGTCGAAACCGTATTGAACCTCGCCGCCGGCGAGAACACCGTCGCCATCACCAATAGCTGGGGCTGGATTGACGTGGACTACATCGAAGTCAAGGGCTACGAAGCCAAATCATTCAACCTCTGCAACGCCCCGGTGACAAAGACCGCCACCCCGTCCGCCATCAAGCTTTACAACTTCCTCGTCAATAACTTTGGCAAGAAGACCATTTCCGGCGTGATGACCGGTAACATGGACGCCTACACCAAGGGCGACGCCACCCAGCACGAAGACGTGCAGGCCGTTTTCAAGGCTGGCGGCAAGTACCCGGCACTCGTCGGTGTCGATCTGATGAACGCAACCGGCGGCAGCAAGGACAACAGTTGGTTCCAGGAATACACCGAAAAGGCCATCGATATCGCCAAGAGCACTTGGAAGAAGGGCGGCATTCCGGCATTTACATGGCACTGGCGTCCAGGTGACGAAGAGAACTTCTATGTGAAAGGCGCAAACGACAATTACACCGAATTCGACTTCACCGAAGCTTTCGTGACCGGCACGACCAACTGGGATACCGTTTCGACCGCCTACAAGGCTCTCGTCGCTGACATCGATCTCGTTTCCAAGATTTTCCTTGACCTCCAAAAAGAAGGCGTTGCCGCCATCTTCCGTCCGCTCCATGAATCCGGTGGTAACTGGTTCTGGTGGAGCACGCATACGGGCAAGCAGTTCGCAGCCCTCTACCAGTTGCTCTACGAACGCATGGTCTTCACGAACGGCGTCAACAACCTCATTTGGGACTTCAATCCGAAGGATGCCGCCACGATGTCTTGGACTCCTGGCGAAACCTACTATGACGTGTTGAGCGTTGACATTTACAACAAGGCCAATGACCACCAGAGCAACAGCTCCGCATTTATCGACCTTACGAACAAGGCTGGCACCAACAAGATTATCTCCCTCAGCGAAAACGGCCCGATTCCTGACGTCGAAAAGATGTACGAAGACGGAGCCACATGGAGCTGGTGGATGCCGTGGTACGAATCTCCGAGCTGGAACGGAGGCTATGTAAGTCAGACCGCAGCAAGCGTATGGCAGAAGAACCTCGCTGACGAACGCATCATCACCCTCGACAAAATGCCGGGTTGGGATAACTATAACGAAGCTGCAGCAGCCACGAACGTCTGCCCGACATCTACGCAGAACGCCAAGTTCGGTGCAGACACAGCCAAGGCCAATCCGGAAAACGTCGATCTCCTCATGGGCGTCACGTTCAAGGCATTCAACGACAGCGGCGCCAACATCGAATTCCAGAAAGTCCCCGACCTGACCGGCGCAAAGAGCATCACCGTCGAAATCGAAAACAAAGGCTCCGGCGGCGAAAACAACGGCATCTGGGTCGGCCTCGCCTTCGTCCGCGACGGCTCCAAAGACAAGGAATGGACCTGGGAACAGTCCGCCTCTGACGGCTGCTGGCTCAACGACGGCGCCAAGGGCACCTGCGAATTCGACATCTCGACCTACAAAGATGCCGCAGGCAACGAAAAGCCGATGGATTTGAACAACCTCTTCTCCGTCACATTGATCGTAGGCGGCGCCGCAGGCTTCAGCGGACTCGTACTCTTCGACAACATGGTTGCAGACAACGGAAAAGTCATCAGCGGATTCAACAAGAAAACGGAATTGTTCTCCGCAGCAAGCATCAGCACAGGACACATCACAAGCATCGAACTTTACAACAAAGACGGCACACCGGTCACTCCGAACGCAATCAAGCCGGTCGCATTTGCAACAAAGTCCGGGCTCCACATGAACGGCACGAACATCGCCTTCACCACAGCCAAGGCCGCATTTGCAAGCATCGACGTATTCAACATGAGCGGCAAGCGCATCGCGACACTCCACCGCGGAAACCTCAGCGCAGGCGAACATTCGTTCAGCCTACAGAACCTCTCCAAGGGCCAGTACATCATCCGCGTGAAAGGAGCCGGATTCGCGTCATCCAAGCCGATTCTCGTCAAGTAGAGTATAACACAAAAAGCTGAATACAATTCCCGGCTCATCAGAGTCGGGAATTTCCGTATAATTTGGCCAAACGCTAGCCCCCTTGCACCACCATTTGGATTGTGGTATATTAATCCAAGAGCTATTCAACTACGAGGTGAAAAAGTGAAGGACTTGATGGCAGGACATGAAATCGGATTTGCCGAAGGCAAGAAAGAAGGCCGCGAAGCGGGATTCGTGAAAGGTTTCGCGAAAGGTTTTGCAGAGGGTTTCATAGAATCTTTTGCAGAAGGCGAACTGAAGAAGGCTCGTGAAATATCGAAAGGGCTCCGCGATGATGGAGTCTCGACGGAAATCATCGTCCGCAGATCAGGCCTCTCCGCAGAAGAAATCCGAAAGTTGTAAAAGACACATTCGCAAAAAAGCAAAAACGCCACCATAATGGTGGCGTAATTTATCGTCTAAACTACAGAGCCATAACTTCTTTTTTGGTAAGACCTGTATCCTCAGCAATTTCGTCAACAGGTCTGTTTCTAGCTTTCATCCTTCTAGCGATTTCACGAGTTTTGTCAGACACATTCTCGGCAATCTTCGCGTTGATTTCGTCCGCGAAGTCCTCAAATATGCCATCAACCATGGCGTTATGGTCCCATTCTTTGTGATACACTTTCTGATAAGCCTCAAATTCTTCTTTACTAAATCTAGATACTCGCGAACACTCCGTCAACTGTTTGAACTTTCTCTCAGAAAGCGCTTCTGGAAGTTTTCATTTCAAGAATATCAGACAAATCAAACACTGTTATTGCCTAATTACAACTAAACAACAAGAGCAAAATTTTTCAAAGAATTATTGCCCCCAAAAAATCTGAAAGCAATTCACAAATCTACGAGAGTAGAAATTTTTTTTGGCCTATAGCCTTAAACCTTTTAGGCAAAAGATTGGTTATCTACAAGAGTAGAAATTTTTTTTGGCCTATAGCCTTGACGACGCTCAGGTTGTTCTTTCTTATCTACAAGAGTAGAAATTTTTTTTGGCCTATAGCCTTTCTCTTGGACGCTTGGAAGTTTGTTATCTACAAGAGTAGAAATTTTTTTTGGCCTATAGCCGCAACAGACAAGTTTGCTATAAAGGAATATCTACAAGAGTAGAAATTTTTTTTGGCCTATAGCCTATACTACTTTTTACAACTAAAAGTATATCTACAAGAGTAGAAATTTTTTTTGGCCTATAGCCACAATCCTTATGCCAAGCAACTCATAGATCTACAAGAGTAGAAATTTTTTTTGGCCTATAGCCTTGAACAACATCGCGCCGATGAACGAAATCTACAAGAGTAGAAATTTTTTTTGGCCTATAGCCGGGAGTAGGTTGGGAGCTTACACGTTCATCTACAAGAGTAGAAATTTTTTTTGGCCTATAGCCGCAGAGTTTTCGGTGCTCCGGTGACGTATCTACAAGAGTAGAAATTTTTTTTGGCCTATAGCCAATGTGCCTCGTATTCCGTACAAATTTGTATCTACAAGAGTAGAAATTTTTTTTGGCCTATAGCCTTCGGACTTTACCGTTTTAACATGTGTATCTACAAGAGTAGAAATTTTTTTTGGCCTATAGCCAAAAAATCTATAAAGTGTTGTAAAGATGATCTACAAGAGTAGAAATTTTTTTTGGCCTATAGCCAATTACAAGGTGCATCATCGATTTGTTATCTACAAGAGTAGAAATTTTTTTTGGCCTATAGCCTCGATAAAGACGATTGAATATCGGTTCTATCTACAAGAGTAGAAATTTTTTTTGGCCTATAGCCTAATATGTCTCAAAATATCATTAAAATATCTACAAGAGTAGAAATTTTTTTTGGCCTATAGCCCGGCGTTTTTCTGGGCTTCCTGCGAGAGCATCTACAAGAGTAGAAATTTTTTTTGGCCTATAGCCCAAAACCGGAAGGCCACAGATTACCGAATCTACAAGAGTAGAAATTTTTTTTGGCCTATAGCCACCTCTTGACAAGATCGTTCTTGTCAAATCTACAAGAGTAGAAATTTTTTTTGGCCTATAGCCCGCAGTAATCAACTTTACAAGGATATGAATCTACAAGAGTAGAAATTTTTTTTGGCCTATAGCCATACCTTGGGAGGTATTTAATGCCGTTGATCTACAAGAGTAGAAATTTTTTTTGGCCTATAGCCTATCGCAGAACTCAAAGCGGAAATCAAATCTACAAGAGTAGAAATTTTTTTTGGCCTATAGCCAAAGTAAGCGTAGGAGCCAAGATAGCTATCTACAAGAGTAGAAATTTTTTTTGGCCTATAGCCCAAGCGAAGAACGACCAACTTTCCGCGATCTACAAGAGTAGAAATTTTTTTTGGCCTATAGCCGTGACGATGGCGGATGAATATCTTAGAGATCTACAAGAGTAGAAATTTTTTTTGGCCTATAGCCAAAAGCAACAACAAAGAAAGCAGCGATATCTACAAGAGTAGAAATTTTTTTTGGCCTATAGCCCCAAAGAATCTAATTCGCGGCGCACTTGAATCTACAAGAGTAGAAATTTTTTTTGGCCTATAGCCCATGAAAATTTTCCCGGAAATCGGCCTTTATCTACAAGAGTAGAAATTTTTTTTGGCCTATAGCCCTTGGGAATATCAGCTATCCTTAATATATCTACAAGAGTAGAAATTTTTTTTGGCCTATAGCCCCGGGCTAAAATAAAATTCTATATATAATCTACAAGAGTAGAAATTTTTTTTGGCCTATAGCCCCTCAATCAAATAATCATGCTTACCAAATCTACAAGAGTAGAAATTTTTTTTGGCCTATAGCCAATAAGCACCTGGAACGCCATTTGAAATCTACAAGAGTAGAAATTTTTTTTGGCCTATAGCCGAATAAGCACCTGGAACGCCATTAGAAATCTACAAGAGTAGAAATTTTTTTTGGCCTATAGCCATCACCTTCTAAAAATAGTGTACACATATCTACAAGAGTAGAAATTTTTTTTGGCCTATAGCCATTGCGGGCTACCGTGGAACGACTTTTATCTACAAGAGTAGAAATTTTTTTTGGCCTATAGCC
>CAMKTL010000038.1:0-33702 GCA_946415675.1 uncultured Fibrobacter sp. | reverse complement strand
GAGCCGATTACCGACACGCTCGCACTCGCGGGCACCGGGGATTTCGACACCTACGACACATTCAAGGGCACGACCACCAAGGAACTAACCAAGGGTGAGCACATATTCAAGGTGGTGATGACGAGCGACTACGTGAACCTCGACTGGATTACCTTTGGAGAAAGCGAAGGCAGCGCTGAGGACATCCGCAACGGAACCACGGGCATCAAGCCGAAAATCGCAGCCGGTACTGCAGGCGCATTTGCAAGAACCGCGGGCACCTACAAAGTCTTCGACCTCATGGGAAATGAACTCGGCAAAGTCCGCCTGAACGCTGGAGCGACAATTGCAGAACTCAAAGTAGGTCTCAAAAATGCAAGTTTCCACGCAGGAACCTACATCGTCCGCAGCCCCACCGGAAAGTCCCTGAAACTGCAAGTCGGGGAATGACACCCATTCGGCAAGCTCAGGGCAGGCTCCATGTCATCCTGAGTGGAGAGCCGCTGGCTCGAAATCGAAGGATCTAAAAGGCGAAAACCGGCCTCCCCCGCATTTAAAATCCCCGACCTCACTCACGAGGCCGGGGATTTTTAGTGTCAAAGTTTAATGCAATTTTATGCAAAATGCAGAAAATTTATTAAAATGCATTTAAAATTCTTAAATATACTAGCATTTTGCAGTTGATAAATATATATATATATTGTAGAAAAGGAGCATTATATGGCACAGGCAACGATATCCGCACGCATCGACAGCAAGGACAAAGAAAGCTTTGACAAGTTCTGCAGCAATGTGGGGCTGTCCACTTCTGCCGCCATTTACATGTTCGTGAAAAATGTCATAAACGAGCGCCGCATCCCCTTTGAAGTCCGCGAGCCCTCTCCCCGCTACAACGCAAGCGACATCGAAGCCCTCAAGAAAGGCATCGAACAGCTCAATGCCGGGAAAGGTGTTGTTCATGAACTCAGCGAATTAGAGTCAATGGAGAACGACTAATTGTTCATTGACATCCTTTCGTGCAAAGGACATTACGAAGACGTTTGACGATTAAGTCGGCCTACTGAAGGCTCTTGATGAATTCCGGGGCGAAATCGACCCCATTTGACCATGTGATTGTGTGCGCTTGCAGCGAGAAATCCTTAAAGGTATTGATATCCGCAAGTTGCTGCACGATGGGTCGATGGTCTGACTTGATGACGCCTTCAAAATCAGCGACAAAACGGCATCCGTCGTTGAATTCGACGGATATCTTGTAGTCGCCAATATATTTCGCGTCAGTCACATGAAGCATAATCTAGACCAGTGGATCAATTTTCTTGTATTCTCCGGTACTTGTCAAAGAATTCCAATTGTCTAGCAAATCCTGCTTATGAAGAGTCGCCCATTCGACAACAAGTCCTTTGACCCTTGCCGGAAGATTGCCTTCCAGCATTTCAAATGTAGATAATTCGAAGACACCTTCCAAGTCATTATATATCGCATGGAAGTGTGGAGGCATGTGATCGTTGAAGTACATTTGGATGACGATGCCTAAAAAACGGCATAATTCTGGCATTTTTTACTCCTTTGACGCCTACGGCGTCCGCAGCTACGGCTCAGAAATAAATTCAAATAGAATTGATTTTGCTTCATTCACCTTGCATGCTTTTCCGCCTACAAGCATAAAAAGGCGGGGTTTGAGGTTTAGTGTCTGCGGACAAATATACTTTAATTGCCATGTCAGATTATGACAAAATCGGACATATTCGGTGCTTTTGATTACGGGTTGGTTGATTTGGGGCGGGGTTTGGGTTATATTTAGGGATGAGTTTTTTTATGCTGAAGATGTTTGTTCTTGGGGAGTATGGTTGTGGAATAGTAAAAATGCTAAATCTTCGACTTCCTCCAAAACCGTCAAGTCCTCGTCATCATCCAAAACCGTCATCCTGAGCTCAAGCGAAGGATCCAGTAATGGTAAATCCTCGTCCTCCGTTCCAGGGACAAAATCTAGCGGTTCTGCAAAGTCCAGTAGCAGTGAAGAAATTAAACAGTCGTCTTCAAGCACGGAGGATTCAATCAGCAGCGTGGTGGAAGAATCGAGTAGCAGTTCTAGTGAAGCAATTTCAAGTATTTTATCAAGCGCAAACAACGATGATGATTTTGGATTTGATGTACAACTGTCTGGATATAGAAATATCAAGGGACAAACCGGAAACTTTGACTTTGGAAAAACGGTCATTTATTGGACGATTGAACAATATACCGACCGATATGCTAGAAATTTTATTTTTTCTTCATACATGGTAGTTGCGTTTGACTGGGATTTCAAATTTGATGCAAGATCGGTTCGCTGTCTCAAGGATTAGGAAAACATGTACCCCCAAAAGTACCTGATGATAGAATACTGGAAGTAGACACAACAATATTCGGGGTTTTTAAGGGGTGTCCCCTTAGGCGAGGGGGTGGCGGCCCTTCGGCAGGCTCAGGGACCTTGGTTCCTGCGACTGGCGAAGAAAGCCAGGGGGAAGCCTCCCCCACCTACCCCTATGTTGGTCTGGATCCTTAGACTTCGAGCCTGCGGCTCTCCGCTCAGGATGACACAGTCTGCGGTCTTCCTAACCACTAATCACCAACCACTATTTCATAATGAAACACGCCTTTTTCGCCCCGATTTTGGGGCTTTTGTTGTTTCAGAACGAAACAAAAAGGGCGTTTTTCGGGTTTGGCACGGCTTTTGCTAATGTATCGGCGTAAAAAGCTCCCCTCTCAAACAAAAACACCGGGGATCAAGAATTTAAAATAGGAGATTAAAATCATGGGTAAGATTATTGGTATTGACTTGGGTACGACAAACAGCTGCGTTGCCGTGATGGAAGGTGGCAAGCCGGTCGTCATCGCCAATGCAGAAGGTTTCCGCACCACGCCGTCTATTGTCGCATTTGGCAAGAACGGTGAACGTCTTGTGGGCCACGTTGCAAAGCGCCAGGCAATCACGAACCCGGAAAAGACGATTTATTCTATCAAGCGTTTCATGGGCCGTACGGCTGGCGAATGCTCCGCTGCCGAAAAGAACATGCCCTACAAGCTGGTGGGTACGGGTTCTGACCCGGTGCGCGTGCAGGTGGACGACAAGCAGTTCGCTCCTCCCGAGATTTCGGCCATGGTTCTCCAGACCATGAAGAAGATTGCCGAGGACTACCTGGGCCAGCCGGTGACCCAGGCCGTGATTACGGTTCCCGCCTACTTTAACGACTCCCAGCGTCAGGCTACGAAGGACGCCGGCAAGATTGCAGGCCTCGAAGTGCTGCGTATCGTGAACGAACCGACGGCAGCCGCCCTTGCCTACGGTCTTGACTCCAAGAAGAGCGAAAAGGTCGCCGTGTATGACCTCGGTGGCGGTACGTTCGATATCTCCATCCTGGAAATCGACGACGGCATGTTCAGCGTGAAGGCCACCAACGGCGATACGATGCTCGGCGGTGACAACTTCGACGAAGTGATTATCGACTGGATCAACGACGAATTCAAGAAGGACAATCCGGGCATCGACCTGAAGAAGGACAAGATGGCCCTGCAGCGTTTGAAGGACGCCGCCGAAAAGGCGAAGATCGACCTTTCTGCCACGACTTCTACGAACATCAACCTCCCCTTCATCACTGCCGACGCTTCGGGCCCGAAACACTTGGACCTCACGCTCAGCCGTGCAAAGTTTGACCAGCTGACCGCCCACCTGGTGGAACGCTCCATGGAACCGTGCCGCAAGGCTATCGCCGACTCCGGCCTCTCCCTGAGCGAAATCGACGAAGTGATCCTGGTCGGTGGTTCTACCCGTATCCCGGCCGTGCAGGAAGCCGTGAAGAAGTTCTTCGGCAAGGAACCGAACAAGACTGTGAACCCGGACGAAGTGGTGGCTATCGGTGCCGCCGTCCAGGGTGCCGTGCTTAGCGGCGACTCCTCCGTGAAGGACGTGTTGCTCCTCGACGTGACCCCGCTTTCTCTGGGTATCGAGACTCTCGGTGGCGTGATGACCAAGCTCATCGACCGTAACACCACGATTCCGACCAAGAAGAGCCAGGTGTTCTCTACCGCCGAAGACAACCAGCCGGCCGTGACGATTCACGTGCTGCAGGGCGAACGCGAATTTGCCCGCGACAACCGTACGCTCGGCAAGTTCGACTTGACCGACCTCCCGAAGAAGCCGCGTGGCGTGCCGCAGATCGAAGTGACCTTCGATATCGACGCAAACGGCATTGTGCACGTGTCTGCCAAGGACAAGGAAACCGGCAAGGAGCAGTCCATCAAGATTACATCTTCCAGCGGCTTGTCTGAAGACGAAATCAACAAGATGGTGAAGGATGCCGAAGCCAACGCTGCCAAGGACAAGGAACAGCGCGAACTGGTGGATATCAGGAACCAGGCCGAACAGATGGCTTACCAGGCCGAAGGTCAGCTCAAGGAATTTGGCGACAAGCTCCCGGCCGACACCAAGAGCCAGCTGCAGGCTGCTATCGACGACATCAAGGCCAAGAAGGACAACGGCACCAAGGAAGAGATCAAGGCCGCTATGGACAAGCTCCAGGGCATGATCAGCTCCATGGCCCAGGCCGCCGGTGCAAACCAGGCACAGCCGGGTCCGCAGCCGGGCGCTTCTGAACAGCCGAAGTCCGACAAGAAGGGCGACGGTCCGGAAGTCGTTGACGCTGAAGTGGTTGACTAATTAGTAGGAAGTAGACGGTAGGAAGTAGGAAGTGTCATCCTGAGCGTGGTTCGACAAGCTCACCAACCTTTAATAAGGTCCCTGAGCCTGCCGAAGGGCGAAGGATCTAAAACATTAGTTTATACATCCTCCATCTGCAACTTACAAAATAGGATTCGCTCTCTTTTAGGGAGCAATCCTTTTTGTGTAAATAAGGGTATCTGTTTATTAGTATGAATTAGGACGTTTGCAGTTACTAAAGGACAACAAAGCTTTTCCCTGTTACTGTCTACTTCCTACTGTCTACTAATGCCGAAGGCATATTATGGCTGAAAAAAGAGATTATTACGAAGTTTTGGGCGTCGGCAAGGACGCAAGTGCTGATGAAATCAAGCACGCTTATAAGAAGCTTGCTATCAAGTACCATCCGGACAAGAATCCGGGCGACAAGGAAGCTGAAGAAAAGTTCAAGGAAGCTGCCGAAGCTTACGACGTGCTCTCTAATCCTGAAAAGCGCAAGAACTACGACCAGTTCGGCTTTAACGCTCCTGGTGGCGGTTTTGGCGGTGGCGGATTCGGCGGTGCAGGCTTCGACCTCAACGATATCTTCAGCCAGTTTGGCGATATTTTCGGTGGCGGATTCAGCTTTGGCGGCGGTGGACGTCGTGGTGGCGGTCGCAAGGCTGGGCCTCCGCGTGGTAACGACTTGCAGATCAAGGTGGCACTCAGCTACAAGGAAATTTTCGAAGGCTGCACCAAGAAGGTTCGCTTAAAACGCTATACACCGTGTACGGAATGTAACGGCAAGGGCGGTACGAACGTCAAGACTTGCGATACCTGCCATGGCACGGGTCGTGTACGTCGTGTGTCCGGCGGTTTCTTCCAGATGGTTTCCGAAAGCACTTGCCCCACTTGCGGCGGCATGGGCGAAGTGATTGCCAATCCGTGCTCCCATTGCCACGGCGAAGGTCGTGTGCAAGAAAGCGAAGAAATTTCTATCAAGATTCCGGCAGGCGTGAGCGAAGGCCAGTACTTGAACCTGCGTGGCGAAGGCAACTGCGGTCCGCGCGGTGGCGCTTGCGGCGACTTGCTTGTGGTGATTGCCGAAAAGCCGGACGATTTCTTCAGCCGCGAAGGCGACGATTTGCATTGCGAAGTCAAGGTGCCGGTGCACAAGCTGGTGCTTGGCGGTACACAACGCATCCCGACAATCAACGGTGACGAAATCCAGATCAAGATTGCCGCCGGCACTCAAGCTGGTAGCGTTCTCCGTCTGCGCGATCAGGGCTTGTGGCCGCTCAAAAAACAGGGCGACCGCGGAAGTCTCTACGTGCAAATTGGCGTTGACATCCCGAAGGACATCTCCCGCGAAGAGAAGGAGCTTTACCAAAAGCTCGCCGAACTCCGCAAGGACAAGGAAACCGCGCAGGAAGAAAGTTTCCTCGAGAAGATGAAGAATCTGTTTAAATAGACGAAAGAACGCTCACTTCGTTCGCTATAGACGAAAGACGAAAGATGGGTCTCTGACGCGTCATCCTGAGCCGCAGCGCGGCGATGGATCCAGTTACATCTCACCCTCCGGCATTGAAGTGTCGGGGGTGTTTTTTTACCTATTGACAAACGCTTTTTTATTATATATATTAAAAAGTGTTAATAAGGGTATAAAATGCTTTTGGATTTCTTGAAATCAAAATTCGGGCCGGGGAAACCTATTTTCACCGAAGATGCCGAACCGCTCGGGCTTTCGGCTGGTAATCTGCGTCAGCAATTCAAGAAACTGGTCGATGCGGGCGAACTTTCGCGGTTTGAACCGGGGGTCTATTTTTTGCCGGACCCCAACCACGAATACTACCCCATATCCTCGAACATGGTCGCCGAGTATAAGTATATCACCGATGGCGATGAAATTTACGGTTATTATTCGGGTTACACCTTCGCTAACCAGTTGGGATTGTGTCTGCAGGTGCCGTATAAAGAAGAAATCGTCACGAACAACACCACCGCCATCGCTCGCGAAGTGAAGGTTGGAAAAATCCCATTTTACATCCGTCGCGCCAAGGTCGCCGTCACCAAGGAAAACCGCAATGTCCTTCAGCTTCTGGATTTACTTAAGGATGTCGAGGAATATACCGACTACTGCTGCGAGGAAGAAGCCCCCGACATCATCCGCAGGCATATCCTGCGCAACAAGATTCTCCGTGCCGATGTGGACAAGTACATCGAAAACTTCCCTTTAAAAACATACAAGTATATTTATGACCTGAGGCTTTACGATGTATTTGCATGAAAATAGAGAAAGGTTCTTAAATGTTTTGGAAGCAGTAAGCAAGATATCCGGAATCCAAGCAGATCTAGTTGAAAAGGACTACTACGTTTCCCTTATTCTTAAAGTGATTGCGGCTTCGTCGGACAAGGCCGTTTTCAAGGGCGGTACTTCGCTTTCCAAGGCATTGAAGGTCATTAACCGTTTCTCGGAAGATATTGACATTTCTTTTTCGGAGCATATCGGGGCATCGCGTCGAAAGAAACTCAAATACAACATAATCGCCCCCATCGCCGATAAATTGGGCCTTGTCATCACGAATCTTGACAAGACGCAAAGCGACCGCGACATAAACAACTACATATTCGAATACAAGCCGCTCTGCAAATCCAACGCACATATCGTCCCTGCAGTCAAGGTAGAAACAAGCCTTGTCACGGCAGTGTTTCCGTTCATGGCGAAGCCTATCGGAAATTACATCGCCGACTATGCAAAAGACATATCTTTGAGCGATTACGGACTGGTGCCGTTCATGATGAATGTTCAGGCTTTGGAACGAACTTTAATCGACAAGGTGTTCGCCATCTGCGACTACTATCTTACCCAAAAGTCCCGCCGTCTATCGCGACATATCTACGATATCCATAAAATACTTCCGCTAGTTAAATTCGACGAGCATTTCAAAGAACTTCTGGAGAAAGTTCGCGAAATTCGCTGTTCATTAGACATCTGCCCTTCGGCAAAACCAGGGATAAACATCAATCAGCTTTTGAAGGAAATCTGCGAAAAAAACTTTTTCAAGCAGGACTACGAAGGCGTGACGCGGTTCTTTATTTTCGACAACACCAGATACAAGAACACCATAGCCTCCTTGCAGACAATCATCGACCTGGGTGTTTTTGCGTAAACCGCTAATTATTTAATTTTTTTGATGAAAGTAGCAGAAAAATTAAATAGAATTTGCAATTTTTTGAAAAAATAGGTATACGACGACGACGGAATTTTAGTTGTCGGCCTACTGGATTTTTTGATGCAAACGGAATGGAGCGCCTAAGTGACGTTTGGGCGAAATCACCGCTAATCCCGGAGACAACGAACAGAAAAACCATAGTTCTTATCGTTGAAGTTCAGGTACGCAACCTCGTAATTGTAGCGCAAGGTCATGTTGTAGGCGTAATAGCTAGAGTCCTCAGAAGCACTCCAGAAGTTAACGTTGATGCCATCACTGCGGAAGCTGCCATCGTCGTTCCTGCGGCCAGCGGGCAACGCGGAAAAACCGAAGGCATCCGTGCCGTTGCCATTGCTATACCAACCCGTCTGGGACTTGAGAACCTTGCCCGCAGTTAAAAAACTGCCGCCCACCGCCGTGAACAGAGTGTTCCATTCTGTTTGCGAAGGCAAATGCCAGCCGCTCGGGCAAATGCCCTGGACCAAGGTCGCTGAGCCTGTCGAAGCGAGGTCGCAGGTCTTACCAAAGCCGCAGTCCTGCGGGTTGTCCGCATCATTAACCAACTTTACCGAGTCAATGGCCGCAGCCCAGGTGTAAAGCCGACCAGTTGGCCGCCTCGTTGTCGTAGCATCAGGATTTACCCTTCAGGCTCGGCGTCTTTGTGCTGTCGGCATAGTTCAAGTTCTCGGCCATCCAGGTTTGATCACCGATTTTCACTGTCTTGTATGTTTTGCCATCGCGTTCATCGGTCATGGTGCCGTAATCAATATCAGGGTTGAAGCGGCATACCTTCGGAACACTCCAATTCCAGTTTGTTTCACCATCCAGAAGTGCCGAACAATCTACCTTGCCTGTAGAACTGATACTCGACTCCGCCAAACTGCTACTGGATTCTTCGCCTGCGCTCAGAATGACGGATGAAGAGCTACTCGTCTTTTCACTGCTGGACAGCTGAGGATCATCAACAGAAGACGAAGGTTCCGACTTTACCGAACTCGATGAAGACGCGAGTATTTATCTTTCTGTTCCAAGCCATGACGGGCTTCTTCGGTTATTTCCAAACTAAATATCGGGAAGCCTTCGCGGTATTCCTTGACAATGTACGGGTGCGCTTTGGCGTATTCAAGGATTGTTTCACCGAGTCCATTCTTTACAAGTTCAATCAATTCGGGCCGGGGTGTCGCGCCGATGCTTGGGCACGTGGGCGTGAGCGCGATGACGAGTTCGCCGTCTTTACGCATAATACGGAGCGGCCAAATGCTACAGTCAAAAGGCTTGTCTTCGGGCTTTAAGATGCAGCCTTTGTGCGGGTCAAGAAACGTGCAGGGAACTTCTTCTTCGGGGTCGTCGGTGCGGTAATTGTTTTCAAGAACAAGGCGGTAGGCACAGTTTTTTTGCGGGTCGTCAACTGCGCAGAACTTCCCCACCACACCGTATTCGTTAGGTTTGCTGAGTTTTTCCACGACTTCGGGCGGGAACAGCGGCGTTTCCCAGAGGCTCTGCCTGCGGAAAGAGCAGCAAAACTTGCAGGCGGCACAGGTTTCGCGAGAAAGAATTCTAGATAACATCCGGGCCGCTCCACATCACGTTGAAGGCAGGTCTCGATATAGGATCCCCGCCTTCGCGGGGATGACAATGAGGGTCGCGGGGATGACTCGATGAGGTTTCGCTGTCTATGACCGCGTGTATCTTGTTCAAAAGTATCATCGGGTAGTACGAGAGTTTTGCCTTGCGGAGGCCTTCGATATTGATATCCTCTTCGCGGTTGATGAGTTTCGCACCAGCAGCTACAAGGCGTTCCGCAAACAGCCTGTTGATAACAGCATACCCGCCGTTGACCGCATATTCGCCGATGACTTTTTCGAAATGAATATCCCAAACGCCGGGTGCAATTTCTGAAGCCATCGTCATGCCAACAGGTTTGCCATCGACATACAGCACGCCGCCCTTCATGCTGAGAGCGTCAAAGTTTTCCAGTGCCTCCACAATAGCACAGTATTCCGCCATGCGGGATTTTTCATCTTCGGAGCGTTCGGCCCACGCAACTTCGGCACAGTCGCAAGGCTGCTCGACACTCGGTTCTCTCGAAGCGGCACCCGCGTTCTCACTTGCATTGTCGTTTGCGTTTACAGCAGCTTTGCCAACATCTGCCGCATCGCCTTTCAGCCAAAGTTTTTCAACATCGAGAGCATCGGCGATGTTTTCAGCCGTGATTTCTCGCAGTTCGAAATTTGCGTAAGTACGGTTGAATCGCGAGATATGATTGCGTTTTTTGCGGTACTGGTTACCCGCAAGCGTCGCGAGACTTTCGGCGGAATAGATATAATCGCTGTCGCCACGATTATTCTCAAAATGCAAAACGGCTCTGGCACATCCCCTGCCATCAAGGCTGTTCATCTCATCGGCACGGTTCATCCTGGTGTTTGCAAAATATTCGCGCAAAATCTGTGCCCGCGGCTCATCGACAAGGCAAAATTCCAGCGGACGGCCCGTTTCGCGGGCATCGACCTCAATTGCAGCTAGTGCCTGCGGCAAGTCGCCCTCCCCGAGCGGAAACGCATAACCCCGACGGCTACCCTGTCCATTATAATAGCGAAAAAGGAACCCGTCTTGCAGAGCAATCAGCGTACCATACTTTTTGCGTAACAGATAAACATTCGCAAAACCGGCATCGCTTCCAATGTAGCCCGAATCGGCGTGAGCACGCCTTGCTGCAAACATATCCGAAAGTTCTGGTGTCTTGAAATTTATCAAAGTTTTCAGGTTCTCCCCAAATTCAATAGCCTTCAATTCGAAGGTTTTTGTTTAATATATACTCAATTGGCCATTTTTTCGCCAAAATTTATATAATTTTATCGCAAGATAAATTTGTTTTTTCGTTGGTTTGTTCATGAAAAAAAATTTTTTTATAGCCATACTCTTTTTGGCGACATCGGCGTTTTGTGAATTCCATTTGTATTTATCAGGTGGTTATTCGCAAACATTGACAGGAACTACTCCTGTTGGCGATTTGAGTGTAGGAACGTCGTTCGATTTCTTTGACAGTTATGATATGCGAGTGGGGATAGATTTTCTCCATTTTCAAATAGCACCCTCAGACCGTTTTCAAACGGTCTCAGACGAATCCTTATTCCAATTACCTAGTTTAATCCTTGCACTCCCTTTTGCTGCTTTTGGTGGATATGACTGCTCTACGAGGTGTGGTCTCAATAAGATGGCTCTGTATGCGCGCATTATAGGAGTGATGGGATTTATATTACATGGTTCACTCTATTTCCCGGTAGTGCCCAACAGTTATTTTGGAATCGTAAACAAGCATCGTCTTGTAACCGAAATCATCACCAAAGGCTGGCATAAGAAAAGCTTCACCTTCCAAGACGATATAGGCCTCCGTTTCCAAATCAATCCAGATGATTTTATTATTGGATTTTTTGCAGACGGCGGATTTCGATTCGAGAAAAACTTCAGCCGCGATTTAGAAAAGAAATGGTTCGTGCAAGCCGGTCTGACGAGATAAAAAAATTTTAGAGGGGGTAACATTTTTGCAACTTCAGGTGTTTTATAAATAAAAGAACGCTATGAACCTGGAGACCCAATGAAAAGAATCGTCATCTTGAACGCTAGCCCGCGCCCCAACAGCAATATCAGCCAAATGCTCGGCATCATCCGCAATGAACTGTTGGCTTGTGGAAACAAAGTTTTTTACGTCGATGTTTGCAAATTGCAATTTCAGCCGTGCATGGGCTGCATGAAATGCCGCAGCGAACATGATTGTGTTTTGCCCGAAGATGATGCGAAACAGGTGCTTCGCCTAGTGCAAGAATGCGACGCCCTTGTGGTCGGCTCCCCATGCTACTGGGGCAACATGACAGGTCAACTCAAAATGCTTTTTGACCGTTGGGTTTACGGCATGATGGACCACAGCGAACGCGGTTACCCGATTCCTTTGTTAAAAGGGAAAAAGGCCGTTATCGTCACCACGTGTTCTACAGCATGGCCGTTCAACATTTTATTCAAGCAGTCAGCGGGGACCGTCCGCGCCCTCAAGGAAATCCTTTGCTGGAGTGGGTTCAAGATTGCAGGCGTACTGCAAAAAGGCGGAACCATCAAGAATAAGGAACTCACCTCACGCGAAACTGCGAAGTGCCGTGCATTTGCAAACAAACTCCATCATAGTCATTTGTAAACTTCAACACAAAGTATATAGACGTGAGTTGTTTCGAACGACACGGCATAAGCAGCCGAGATGATTTTTTACTTGAATCTTTTTTGGAACACAACCTTCCCAGCGTTTTTCAATCGCACGACATACGGCTTATTCGCTAAATGAGCCACAGGCACGACCGCAGAACCTTCAATTTGCCTACGCAGCAAAAGCACGCCTTGTAAATCGTGGATCGTGAGCGTCAATGAAGCGGATTTTGCAGATAAACCATTGCGAGACACATTGACCATCAAATCGCCCCCAATTTTCATGACAGAGACTTTACCGGCTACAGCTTGCAAGTCTTGCGGAATTATCTTTACTCTATCTGAATCAGGTTTCACGGGTTCCACATACGGGTGCGCCGGATCATCCACAATAACTTTTATATCGACAGAGCTTTCACAGCCGACGGAATTCACGTAAGTTCCCGTATAAACGCCGCTGCTCTGCCATTGCAAATTCTTGAAACGTACTTCGCGGCCCAAGTAATAGAAGTCGTTCGGGCCACTCCATGTCCAGCGACCTCCGTCATACGGGTGCGGGCCAATCACAAGCGAATCGCCGGGATTTACTTTGACTTCGGTCGTTTCATTCCAGCCGCCATTGTGAACCTTGACGTAAGGAATAATCGTACTCGGAGCGCAAGCGCCGCCTTCAGCGCCGTCGATGACCATTGTTGTTACGGTGTTGGATTTAGCAGTCATGGATAGCGATTTGTTTGCAACCGCAATATCGGACTGCGACGTAAGACTGCCGGGAAGTTCAAAACGCACAACCTTTGCGCTAGTCCCGATTTTGTCGAACTTCGTCAAATCAAAATTATACTTCACATCACTGGAACCGCTGTTACGCACCACAATGACGAGCGCCCCGTCAGGCCGCAAGGCGGCAACAGTGTTGCCATTGTCGCTGTCGATGATACGCGAACCCGGACGGATGTAACGGCTGAACGCCGCATGCATGTAGTAGCGCGGCATATAGGAGAAGGTCTGCTTTTTATGGTCTGCTTTAATAGAACGCCAATTCTCGGCGGGGTCCGCAATCTGCCAGTCCACCCAAGCCTCGGCCTTCATGTCGCGCAAGTCCTGGATAATCACATTCGCCATCCACAAGGCGATATGCTCGTCACCGCTCTTGCTTAACGGACCTGTTTCGGACTGCCAAAGACGCTTGTTCAAGCCAAAAGCCCTGTTGTAAAGTTGCTTGCGGTAGCTTCCGTCAGAATAGCTGTGCGTGTTCACCTGGCCCAAATACGAAAGCGCCTCGGAGGTGTAGTTACCCAGCTGGTCGTGCGCTTGCTTGATAGAAGTCTCGTCGGCAGCACTCACGGACGTTTCCGGGAAAAGTCCCTTCTTCTTGAGAGCCTTGCCCAGTTCCACAATCATCTTGGACTGGTTGTTCTTGAATCCGCAGCCCTCCTGGCCACCATTCGATTTCCACCAGCCGGCGCTCGGTTCATTGAACGGTTCAACCGTACGGAACGTGAGCCCCCATTCCGTCTTGAAGTGGAGCGCCACCTCGGAAAGATAATCCGCAAAGTCGTCGAAATAATCTTCTTTCAAGTTGTCAGAACCGTCGTTACTGCCCGAGACGCAGCCGCTCTTGGTCATCCACCACGGAGGGGAATTACTGAACGCCTCGAAGATTGGGTCCTTGACAACCTTATTGAGCCGAAGGGCCACGCCACGTTGAGCAGGGTCTGCGGTCCAGTCAAAATTGCCTTTTTCCGTCGGCTTGTAACCCGGCACCTTGCCGCCGCCATCCCCCTTCGTGAGGTGATTGTGACCTGGCTGGTCTCCGCCGCCAATGTTGTAACGGAATATATTGTAGCCAAGGCCCGTATCAGGGTCGGCAAGCGCCCCCAGGAACTGGTCGCGATTGGTTTCGTTCCAGGCCCCGACGAGTTCGGCCCACCAGCAAAGGCTTGTTCCCCAGCCTTCGAATAGCTGGTATTTCTTGCCCGGATCCACGACGACTTTTGTCTGTGCATGGGCGGCACCGCATGCCAGGCCTGCAGCAATCATCCAAATCAGTTTACTCTTCAATTTCTCAACCCCTTTTTTGGTGCATCATACAGCATGGCACCCTACTTATTAAAAATCAATTATTTTAAGAAAAAAAGATACATTGCCATGAAAAAATATGGATTAATTGTCTTTTCAGACGAAAAAAGTCCGCTCTATGGCGGGCTTAGTTTTTTTTAATGTTTTAAAATTTGTCAAACCATTTTTATAAACGGGAAAATTATCATTTCTTTGATTTTTTCTTAGTACCGCGTGATTTACGGCCATACGCATTATAACCATAGCCGTAGCCATAACCATAACCGTTTCTATGTTCGCAATGGTTAAAGATAAAGGCTTTAGGCTTATCAGTATAGCGATTCATGTTTTGCAAAGCTTCCTTAATCGCCTCCATAGAGTGTACTCCATAATGCAAAACAATAAGGCTAAGATCGACTAACGGTGCAATCATGTAGGCATCAGCAAGAAGGCTAATCGGCGGCGTATCGATAATAATCTTATCGTACTGCGGACGCAATTCTTCAAGAAGATTTTTGAACATATCGCCACGCAAAAGTTCAAATGCAGCCATATTAAATGAACCGGACTCAAGAATATCGAAATCCTTAATACCACTACCCCTATAAACGACATCATCGAAAGTTCTTCTTCCCATAAGGACGTCGGTAAGGCCTTCATGCGTATAGCGACATACCGCTTTACGCATATCAGCATCGATATAAAGAACCTTTTTGCCAACAAGTCCAAATGATGCAGCAAGGTTTAGCGACACAAAACTCTTACCGACATGAGGAATCAATCCGGCAACCATGATGACCTGATGTTCCTTGTTAACACTAAAGGAGAAATCGACAGCAGTAAGAACAGAGCGAATGGACTCACTAATCGTATCATCAGGATACTTTTGGACAAAAATCTGCCCTTTGTTACGGATTTTGTTCGGATGTTCAGGAATCCTCGCAAGGACACTCGTATTTGTTTCGCGTTCGATTTGAGTCACACTACGGACTCCATTACGCATCATGCGAAGGAGGAATACAAAGAGCACGCCGAGCATCAAAGATGCAGCAACAGAACAAATAATAATGTTCAGTTTTTTGGGCTTACTCGGCAAAGGAGCAGCTCGGGCAAAGTCAACAATGCGCACGTTCCCCACTTCACCAGCACGTACAATTCGCAATTGCTGGACTCTGTTCAACATGCTCGTATAAATTTCGTTGTTAACAGCGGCATCTTCCTTCAATCGCAAGACTTCCTGCTGAGTCAAAGGCATCTTTTCTGCATTTTTCTTCAACTTTGCAAGTTCTGCTTTCAACTTATTCTGTTGCTTGATAATTGTCTGGACATTCGGATGTTCTTCCTTGAACAAACGGGTTGCCTGCTGACGTTGCTGTTCCAACTGCAACAGTTGACTTTGCAATTGAGATTCTTTTTGCAAATGAGCTTGAGTTTCACCGGTCAAGTCAACAGAACCAATACTATAACGATAATCCGCCAAAACCTTTTCGGCACTGTCCAGTTTTGCCTTGACACCCGGCAACTGCTTTTCCAAGAATTCAAGGGTCTTTTCAGCTTCAGCACTTCGCATTTCGACATTTTGGCGCAAGTAAGTCTTGGCAATGGTGTTCAAAATAGAGGCCGCCCTATCGGGATAACGATGGCTGAAACTAGCTTCGATAATTCCAGTCTGTTTACCCTTTTCCGAAATTCTCAGGCCCATTTTCAAAGCCGAAATCGCCCCCAGCTCGTTCGACTGAGAAAGGACGAACATCTGTCCAGGCAAAGCAAACATTTGGGAAACACGGATATTTAATGTATCGCCAGCATAGCTTGCACGGTTCATATCACCGACTTTACCGGTTAAAAGTACCTGATCATCCTGAGTGAGAACTTCATAAGTTTCAGGAGAAGTGACTCTAGCTCTCCATGTTTCCATTTGTGCCGTAATAGGGATGTAGAGGGAATCCAAATCCATACGCCCTTCTTTATGCGTAAAGCGATCAACAGCACCAATGGGAGTTGCATTAAAACATAAACGTTCTGCTTCCACAACATAGCTTAGAACCATGCGGCTCCTAATGAGTTCTATTTCAGCATCGGCCGGACTTGCCACGTCAAGGAGAGCGCCCATATCACCAATGGCTCGACCCGACTTGCCACCTTTAGCATCGACTTGCAATAATATATCGCTCGTAAATTGCGGACGAATCCAGTTGGCTATGGAAAAACCGACTAAAGCGCCCACTATAAGGAATAAGAACAATATCCATTTCTTATCCCAAAGAATTTGAAGAGCTTCAAGCAATGTTATGGTATTGTTATCCTGAGGAATTTGGATTGTAGCCTGACTTATAACTTGTTTTTCTTCTTTTTCAGTCATATGCTGTCCTAGCAATTATTATTGCAACAATAATAAAATATTTCAACACTTTTGTCATTTAAAAAAAAACAATCTATGCAAAAAAAAAGAAGGAATCCATAATGTTTTTTTGACAATATGGATTCCAATCTTTTCTTTTTACAGGATTGAACCAATCAAGTCCTTATATTCATCATTTGAAAAAAATCAGCAATTTCAATAATGATGAATTAAGGAACATAAACTGGATTTTTACGTGTTACTTCGAGAACGGAACGAGTTCCACGCGGCGGTTCTGGGCTCTGCCTTCCTTGTCGTCATTGTCGGCAATCGGCTTGGAGCTACCGAAACCAACAGCACGCAGACGAGCACTATCAACACCGCGCTTCTTGAGGTAGTTCACGACAGACTGAGCACGCTTTTCGGAGAGCTTCTGGTTCTTCTTGTCAGAACCAACATTGTCTGTATGACCCTGCACTTCGAGGTTGGCTTCAGGAATCTTGTTCATGAGGTCTGCAATATCATCGAGAGTGCCGTAGCTGCTCTTGGTGAGCTTAGAAGAACCAGTCTTGAACTTGATACCCTTCTTGAGCTGATCGAGGTCTTCCTTCTTGTTGAGCGGGCAACCCTTTTCATCAACACGGACACCCGGGAGTGTATTCGGGCACTTGTCGAGAATGTCAGGTACGCCGTCCTTGTCGAAGTCAGGCAAGCAACCGAGAGAGTCAACAGAATGACCAGCCGGAGTACCCGGGCACTTATCCAAGTAGTCAGCGATGCCGTCCTTGTCGGAATCGAGCGTGCAACCATCAGCACCGACGATCACGCCAGCCGGAGTATTCGGGCACTTGTCGAGGAAGTCCGGAACACCATCCTTATCGAAGTCGAGCGGGCAACCAGCGGCATCAACAGGAACGCCAACCGGAGTATTCGGGCACTTGTCAAGAGGATCGTTCACGCCGTCCTTGTCGAAGTCGAGCATGCAACCGAGAGAGTCAACCGTAATACCGGTCGGAGTATTCGGGCACTTGTCGTTGAGGTCCGGAATGCCATCCTTGTCGCTGTCGATGCGGGCAAGAGAATCGTTGTAAGCCTTTTCACGAGCGAGTCTTTCGAGTTCGTCGAGCGGGCAGCCTTCTTCGTTGACCTTGGCTCCCTTCGGCGTATGAGCGCACTTGTCGAGTTCGTCAATGACGCCATCGCCATCGGCATCCTTCGGCTTCGGCTTGGCATCAAAGGCAATGCTCAACATGGCTGCACCGGAGAGAAGCGGAACCGGCGTGTAACCATAAGTGGCACTCGTACCATGTTCACCATAGTAAAGGATTGTATAATCCTTGCCATCCTTGATGTCTTCATCATGATCGAAGCCCGTCTTGAAGAGGCGTGTTGCGATTTCGAGACCGATGGCGAATTCAACGCGATACGGCAGGTGGAAGCGGAAACCCGGAGTGATGAGCATCGGGTCATGCATCGGACCGAATTTGTAACGGCCCTTACTCTGCAGACGCATTTCACCAGAGAACTCCAAGAACGGAGTCATCCAGGAGAGAGCGTCCCAATCAACACCCGTGCTATAGACGAGGGTGTTAGCCTGATTGGCGTTATTCGGGAAGACATAGCTTGCAGCCAAGTTCCATGTAATCGGCGCACCAATCTTCGCGAAGTCGAAGGTGGCGACAAGACCGGCACCGAAAGCAAAGTGATCCGCCGTAAACGGATGCGTGTTCTTCTTGCCGTTCAAATACCAAGCATGGCGAGGACGGACACCGGCATACTCTTCACCCGTCGGGAAGTACATGTCAAGCATCAAAGCCGTCTTGAAGAAACCCGAGCTGTCGGAAGCAAACGGGAGACCGACCTTTGCAAACAAGTCCAAGTCACCGCGGCTAGTTGTCCACATATTGGAACGACCAGGTGCGCCACCATTTGCGTTTGCATGTTCATAGTAAACCGGAAGTGAAACACCGACATCGATAAAGTCGAGCACACCGACGGTTAAAAAGAAGTTACCGGCCTGGGAGTAGTCTGCGTCATTAAAAGAATATCTCTTTCCTTTAGTTTCGAAGACACCTCCACGAGACAAGCCCCAAGAACCGATGGAAATATTTCCGCCGGTACCGACGCTTATCTGCCATTGCCCTAGGGTCTTTGCAGTAATTTGATGCAAGCCTTCGGTGCCACCCATTATACCAGCCTGGGAGAAGGCCAGGGTTGTGGTTAGCAACGCTAACGATACGACCTTTTTCATGTTTGATCCCTCTTTTGAGATTGTTTGGTTGTTGTTTTTAATGAAACTTGGTCACCAGAAGCCTCATCGAAACCTACTGTAGCAGATTCTTTTAAGACTGTTCTGTTGAAAGCTTCCGGTGTTGTAAAAGTCGGTACAATTTCATGCAGTGCGCGAATAGCAATTTCATCATCGTTTTCAGCGGCTGCATTTTTTAGTTTCCACAATTCGTTAATGAACTTAGATGTATCAATATCAATTTGCTTCCCAATGAATATTAGCTTGTTCTTAGTCTTCTTCAAGCCCTCTTCGTTCATCAACAGTTCTTCTTTAATTTTTTCTCCTGGACGAAGTCCCGTAAACTTAATCGGAACATCCTTGTACGGAACCTTTCCGTACATGCGAATCAAGTTTTCCGCTAAAGTAACAATTTTTACCGGCATACCCATGTCAAGCACGAATATTTCACCACCATGAGCGATACTTGCCGCTTCGAGCACAAGGCTTACCGCTTCAGGAATCGTCATGAAATAACGGATGATATCCGGATGAGTTACCGTGACCGGCTTGCCCTGTTCAATCTGACGTTTGAACAGAGGAATGACACTTCCATTGCTGCCAAGGACATTGCCAAAACGAGTGACGACAAATTCCGTATCGCTATCCTTCTGCATAGACATGAAGCGAACAATCATTTCACAACAACGTTTCGAAGCCCCCATGACGTTCGTTGGATTGACAGCTTTGTCTGTACTAATCATCACAAACTTTTTTACGTTGTTAAACATCGCAAGAGTGGCAACGTTAAACGTACCAACAACGTTATTCTTGATTGCTTCCATCGGGTTCTTTTCCATCAACGGAACATGCTTATGGGCTGCCGCATGGAAGATAACTTCCGGATGGTATTTTTTGAAAATCTGGTTCATGCGGAAGTAATCACGGACAGAAGCGATTATCGTCACGAGATTGAGATCCTTCCCATATTCCATGACCAGTTCTTGTTGGATATCGTAGGCGTTGTTTTCGTAAATATCCACAATGATGACTTGTTTCGGATTGTACTTGGCAATTTGACGAACAAGTTCACTTCCGATACTACCACCACCGCCAGTTACCATACATACTTTGTTCTCAATGTAGGCACGGATATCCTTATTGTCGAACTTTATGGGATCACGACCAAGAAGGTCTTCGACCTTAATATCGCGGATTTGTGTCGCAAAATTCGTAGAACCATTACCAATAGACGAACTATCCAAAAGAGCACCAATGAAAGGGAGAACCTTCACAGGAAGTCCGGTCTTGCTACAGAGGTCCAAAATCGTCTGACGGTCTTTAGGCGGGCAACTAGGAATGGCAAAAAGAATCTGTTCAATATTTTCCAGCTTCGCAATTTTGGGAATATCGCTTGTTCCACCGGCGACAAGCACACCTTCAAAAGGCTTACCAATTTTATAGCGGTCATCATCGATAAGACAGACGGGATAGATTTCAGCGGCGGCCGATGTCTCCAACCCCTTTTCGGCATCCTTTGCACTGTTTCTTATTTCATCGAGCAAAAGCTTAGTCGCATTGCCAGCACCAATAATCATGGTACGCTTTTTACGACCCTCAATACGTCCGGTCTCAACGAGAGATATAAAAGCATTCCTGAACATATAACGGAAAAGGCATACTCCGATACAAGCAATTACGATTTGCAAGAAAGCGAACAGCCAGTGCTGGACGCGCATGGCGATAAAGAAGAACACCTGAGTCGCAAGAACACCTGCGATGACCCCCTTTACGCAACTCCAGTAATCAGATCGATTGAGGTATCTCCAAAGCTTATTGTAGGCTCCAAAGAACAAGAGGCCGCCAAAGCACATCAAAACGCTTAAAAAGAAATAGGCTAACAGGATTGCCCGATCCATGGGTTCATTGAACAAAGAATATATAAAGGCAGCAAAAAGCCCCGCAACAACAACAATAAATGCATCCGCTAACGCTAAAACACGTTTACGAATCCTAAAGTTTACAAACAGTTGCGTTATTTTCGACATACTCTCTCGTTTCAGTTATTCTTTTATACGAATATCAAAGCGCTTAAAAAATAGTTATAAAAAGCTACCAATGCAAGGTAGAACGCACAAAAAACGCCCTAATATCGCCAAAATCAGCATCTATTTCAAAGGATGCATACCTTCCAACGTAACTAAACGATGGTGATATCGTGTATTGGAGGGGTGCATTATGGGTAAATCGCTTGTGCACAGTCTTGTAAGGGTCATCTAAGCCACTTCCGTAATCGATTCCTTTCCAGAGCCACTTGTTGTGGAGACCGAAGAAGAACTTCGCCGAAGGATTCCAGAAAAGCTGTCCATAAAGAGTCCAATCGAGAGCTAATGAATTCGGGCCATTGGGGTTTCCTAGCGGGAGTCCGAGATGGGCAATTTGAGCTCGCGCAGTATCATAATGGCAATAGACAAAAGGTTCCACACGGGCAATTTCAGCAATGGAACCTAATTGAAGAAATTTTCCTTTAACCTCCATATCATGAGCGACCTGCAGGCCAAGCATGGCAGCCCAGCGGTTGTTACTGTAGCGGTTTTGGTAAACCGCATAAGGCGATTCCATATCGTCTAAAAAGAACTCACCATAGATACGAGCCTTGCGGAACATCTGCACGTTAAAGTCCATCGCGAGTGCGCCGTTGTTCACACGTTCCGTGTAATTTCCCTTTTCAATAAAAAGCGGAGCTATCGGGACAAAGAGCCACGGCTTATTCTCATTGTAGAGAATCTGCAATTCAGAAATTCCAAAAGTAACGTTTTTAAAGGCGAGTTCATAACGATGAGCGTAAAGGTTACGGTCGTTCAGGTTATCCTTGCTGTAGCTCCAGGAATTGACGCGCAAGTCTGCATAGACACTAAAAACACGTAACGGCCCAAACGTGACATCGAGACTCAACATATTATAGGGAAGAGCAAACTGGTTCAGCGAAAGGTTATTGTAGTACCCCGGCCCCCAGTGCAACACATCACGAGCCAGCTGAAGCCGTACCCAAGCAGAATTGAATCCGAGATGGGCGCGATAGCGAGCGAAACTCACGTAGTCAATTCCGCCATCTCCTCGATCGCTGGACTGGACATCAAAGACTTCATAATCATAACTCTTGGGCTTTTTAGCGGAGTGCCCTTCAGAGTAGATCCTAGCATCGAGGTCAAAATCAACAGAGTCCGCAAAACCCCGTATAAAAAGGCCTCCATCAAACGCCGGCCAAATGGTATCACCAAGGGCGGTGGATGAACGGTAATCGATTCCAAAGACCGGACTTACAGCGATGGCAAACTTGTGCGAGGAATTTTCTTCGCTTTTAAAGTACGCCATTGCATTGGAATTATTTTTTTCAAATTCTTTACGGAATGTCGTATCACGACGCGGGTATGTGAAAAAATGACGCCCCTCGCCCACAGTCTGTCGATGGTATTCCAAAAGCATCGGCGCATAGTCGAGCCCTCGCAAGTTGCGAGTTCGTTCGGCACCTATAACCGGAGAACTAACGGTTTCGGCAAATGCGAAAATAGCCGCAAAAGCAATACCAGCAAAAAAAGTTTTCATGCACCCTCCATGCAAACGTTACTCTTCGGAATCCTTATCGATAACTTCGGCTGCAGAATCTCCACGAAGCGCAACCAGGCGAATACCATCAAGAGTCAAATACGGGTCATACGTGTCAATAATCTTTGTATGGCCGACGATAGTACGTCCCCAGCCACCCGTAGCAAAGACAGGAACGTCGTTTTTCCGCATTTCGTGTTTGATTTTCGTCACAAGAGTTTCCAACTCCGCCATGAAGCCAAATAGAAGACCAGCACGAATCGCGTCATCGGTATTATTAGCAATAAGATTTTTGGGCCATTCGATGCTTACCGGTAAGAGGCGGGCCGCTTTTTCCGTAAGCACGTCAAGGCTAGCGCTAATTCCAGGAATAATGATGCCGCCCGCAAATCCGCCATCTTTCATCACGTCAAAAGTTGTCGCCGTGCCCATATCGATAACGATAGCGTCGGTATAGCCACGGTCTTTGAGAGCTATAATGTTACAGAGACGGTCCGAACCAAGAGTATCCGGATTGGGGTACGCAATCGGGCAATTGAGACAATTTTTTGAATTTACAACTTGAACCGGACGCTTAAGAAGCGTCTGCAAAGCCTTGACCCACGGACGTTCCAAAGAGGGCACCACGGTCGAAAGACCGACATGCGTAATAGATTCCGGCTTGATTTTCGAAAAGTGAATAAGTCCGCCCACACGGTTCATGACTTCGTCCGAAGTCGTTTCCTTGCGGGTTGTAAGTCTCCAGTGATCGACAACCTTATCGCCCTTGAATATTCCAAGGACCGTATGCGAGTTGCCCACATCGACAACAAAGGACAAGGTTTTATTCAAATTCTTTTTCATCGCGGTGAAAGATAGTAAATAATAGGAAGTTAGAAGTAGGAAGTTAGAAGTAGACAGTAAGCAGTGGTTAGTAAACAGGGATGTTTTAAGTGGTTAGTAAACAGGGCTGTATTGCAACCCTAACCACTAATCACCAAGTTCAAAAACGCTTGTTTCAATTCTCGCGTAGCGAGTTCGGGATCTGCAGCTTTCATAATGGCAGAAACAGCGCAGATACCAGCAATGCCAGAGCCTTTGAGCACGCCGATATTGTCCTTGTTGAGTCCACCAATCGCATTCACTTTAATCGGAACTGCTTTGACGATTTGCTTAAGCGTATCGACACTTGTGAGAATCGTAACCACCTTGGTTGTCGTCGGGTAAATAGCCCCGACCCCCAAATAATCCGCACCCTGTTCGTAAGCTTCAAGCGCTTGCGGTACAGTTTTAGTCGTAGCGCCAACGATTTTATCGGGCCCCATCAGCTGGCGAGCAATTTTCACCGGCATATCCGTTTGCCCTACATGAACACCCTCGGCGTCAATCGCAAGAGCGACATCAACGCGATCATCAATAATCAGCGGCACCCCATAACGTTTGGTAATTTCATGTGTCGCCAAGGCTAAATCCATATATTCACGAGTCGATTTATTTTTTTCACGAAGTTGGATGAGAGTAGCCCCACCTTTACACGCAGCCTCAACAGTCGGCAAAAAACGTTCTTCAGGAACAGACGTGCTATCCGTAATAAAATATAGAGTCGTGTCAATATTTTTCATCGAGTGCAAAACTAGAAAAAAAATCAACATATCTTGCAATGCTAGGCAAATTTAGAACCACCTCATGATTACATATTTATTACGCATCAAAAATTCAAAATCACTTTCAATAGCGATCAGGCATATTTTTGAAAAATTCTATTTACAAACAGTGATTTAAATCAATGAAAATTAAAAAAAAACACTTATCTTTCAATTTCACATGTATATTTATATTTACGCGAATGGAAAAAATTAGTCAGGTAGGTAATAATATGACTACTTTACGTTCACGAAAGGGAATCACTCTTATCGAGCTCATGGTCACTATTGCAATCATGGGCTTTCTCGTGACGGTCGCCTTGCCTAATATTTTCGGTGTCACAGAAAAGACTCGTGAAAAAGTAGATTTGCTGAAATTATATTACCTGAGAGACGCTCTAAATAGAGCTTTAATCGAAGACTTGGATGCTTTTCAAAATTTTTCGCAAACAACAAATGACAAGAGTCGAGCTGATATAATAAACACCCTTGATCAAGGACTCAAAGATCAAAAAAGAGGAGCTACTTTATTTGTAATAGAATTGCATAACGGACTTTCCATCAATGTACAAGGAGAGCATGGTAGCGCAAACAACGCGTATAATATTTGTAGAATAATTGGAAATAAAGGCACGTGGTACGATGCACTTAATGAAGCCCGTTTTGAAGGCGTTGCAGACATCATTGCAGCGCGATTACCACCCCAAAGAAATACTTACGATGAAAACAGCACAACATACTCAACAATACCCTACGTCAACCCAGATGGGAAAATCGACCATCGTACAGCACCAAGAAATCCCATATTTATCAGCAAAGCGCTTACTATTGGTAAAGAAAGCGCCAATACACGCTACACAATGAGCGTCCATTGGGCTCCCGGTAGCGAAGGATACTCTGTCGAAGTCTATTTATTGCCGCATAAAAACAATCCACAAAAAGATGATTGGCAAAGAGCCTATAGATCAGACCACGGGGTTTGCTTCTCCACCCTTGGCAATAAAGGGTGCAAAAACAGCAATTAAAATCAAACGTATAAATAATCGTTCAGCACGGGCTGCATGCCTTCGCCGCTCATATCGGCGTACATTTTGTCGATGCTGCGACCGTCATTGATTTCGAACTGTTCGTCGCCACCTTCCCCATCATCGTGACCGCTGTACTTGCTTTCGTGATCACCGATGCCAGTCGAAACGCCTGCAGAAATCTTCGTGGCTGCGATTTTCACGATGCCGTTACGGAATTCCTTACTTTCGCGGCTCGAGACCGTGATGCCCACGAACGGGAGGAAGATGCGGTAAGCGCAAAGAACTTGGCAAAGCTCTTTTTCGTGAACGTCGAGCGGGCTTATTTTTTCGTTGTTCACAATCGGGCGGAGACGTGGGCAACTGAGGCTCATTTCGGCATGCGGATACTTTTTTTGTAAGTAATACAAATGCAGAGCGCTCGCGAGAGCGTCACGTCGGAAGTCTGAAAGACCAAGAAGTGCCGAGAATCCGCAACCGCGCATACCCCCCATGAGGGCGCGTTCCTGAGAATCGAAGCGGTACGGGAAAACGCGCTTGTGGCCGATCAAGTGAAGTTGTTCATAACGTTTGCGGTCATACGTTTCCTGGAACACGGTCACGTAATCGACACCGCATTCATGCAAATACTTATATTCATCGACATTCACCGGATAAACTTCGACGCCCACGAGCTTGAAGTACTTGCGGGCAAGCTTGCAAGCTTCGCCGATGTATTCGACACTGCTTTTGGCACGGCTTTCGCCCGTAAGCAACAAGACTTCTTCCATGCCGCTGTCGGCGATGACTTTCATCTCGTGCTCAATTTGTTCCATGTTCAGCTGCATACGCTTGATGTGATTGTAGCAGTTGAATCCGCAATAGACGCAGTAGTTTTCGCAGTAGTTTGCAATGTAGAGCGGCGTAAAGAGATAGACGTTGTTGCCGAAATGGCGACCCGTCTCAATCTTTGCCTTGGCGGCCATCTGCTCAAGGAACGGAGCCGCAGCCGGTGAAAGCAAAGCCTTGAAATCTTCGATAGAACAGGTGTCGTGCTGCAATGCAAACTGCACATCACGTGCCGTATATTTAGACGCATCGTAGCTATCAAATGCCGCGAGAACTTTGTCGCGGATGTCGGAATGAATCACTTCCATTCCCGGCAGATATTCCATGATGTCCGTACGGACAGACGGATCCGTTTCAATCCTGTGCTTGCGTTCTAGAGCCGCCGGCGAGAGATTCCCGGAATCAAAAAAATAATTGTTGTCTTTGCGTTCTGTTGTCATTGCTTTAGTCAAAATAAAATTCGATTTATAAATGCATGCTATGAGGTCGCTCGTAAACTCGCTTTGGGGTCGCTTCGCTTTGAGCTATGAGCAAAAAGTAATCGTTATTGCTCACTGCCCAAAGGACCGCAAGGTCCGAGCCCATAGCCCAAAACCTCTATCCTAGTTCCTCAAGAATCCTGTGAGCGGATCGGATGCTGATGCACCACGGGAAAGCACACGGCCAAGCCCTGCGAGATAAGCCTTACGGCCTGCTTCAATAGCAAGTTTAAATGCAGAAGCCATCTGCGTAATGTCGCCCGCTGTTGCAAGAGCGGTGTTCGCCATAATAGCAGCAGCGCCCATTTCCATGGCAGCACATGCTTCGGACGGTTTGCCAATACCCGCATCCACGATAATCGGGAGTTCGATTTCGTCAATCAAAATCTGGATAAAGTCTTTTGTGCAAAGGCCCTTGTTCGAACCAATTGGCGATGCAAGCGGCATCACGGCAGCTGCACCGGCATTCACGAGGTCGCGAGCCACATTCAAATCCGGGTACATGTAAGGCATCACCACAAAGCCTTCCTTCGCAAGAGCTTCGGTAGCCTTGATGGTTTCGGCATTGTCCGGGAGCAAGTACTTGGTATCGCGCATGATTTCGATTTTCACGAAGTCGCCGCAACCGAGTTCACGGGAAAGTCTTGCAATGCGCACTGCTTCTTCTGCATTGCGAGCTCCCGACGTGTTCGGCAAAAGTGTGACGTTTTTCGGAATATAGTCGAGAATGTTTTCGTGTTCCTTTGTATTTGCACGGCGAACGGCAAGCGTTACAATCTGAGCGCCTGCATCCTTGACCGCAGCTTCAATGAGCTTGAGGGAATACTTTCCAGAACCGAGAATAAAACGAGAATCAAATTCATGACCGCCAATAACAAGTTTGTCAGAATTCATTTGCATGTCCTTTATGTTAAACTTCTAGACCGGCAATAATCCGGATAATCGTGAGCGCCTCATGCGCTGCACAAATTTGAACGCGCGGCGCTAAAAGCGCAAGTCCTTGAGTCACGTCGCTCTTGCCATCGCCACAGAGGTAAAAATGTTTTGAAATCTTGCGAGTCCTGATGGAATTCGCATCATCCGTGCCCGCCATCCCGGAGGCTGCGACGAGATACTTTTGCGGATACTTTTCAAGTACTGCGTTTACGAGCATGGACTTTGCTTCGGGATTGTCGAACGCTTCACATACAACGTCTGCATTTGCAACAAACTTGTCAATATTTTCTTCCGTGATTTTTTCATCGTACGCTTCAAGTTCAATGTACGGCGCAATTTCTTTCAAGTTCTCGACGAGAGCTTGCGCTTTAGCCTCTCCGACTTGAGATACCTTGTACTGCTGGCGCTGCAAGTTCGTCACATCAACACAATCAAAATCCACGAGAATAAGTTTTTTTATGCCGGCGCGAGCGAGGTTTATCGCGACGTTAGAGCCAAGACCGCCCACGCCACAGATTGCAACCGTGGCCTGTTCCAGTTTCTGAACGATTTCTTCACCCTGTTTTTGAACAAGAGCGCGTCTGAACTCTTCCCTGCTCGGAATTTTACCGCAGGCCATCACCCGCCTCCAACAAAGTTCACAACTTCGACGACATCCCCCGCTTCGAGGACGACCTCGGCGTATTTTGCTTTGGGGACGATTTCCAAGTTGCGTTCAACGGCAATGCGTTTTGTATCGTAATTCGCGGACGCCAAATATTCAGCGATAGTCATACCTGCCGCCGCGACGTCTTCACCGTTGATTTTAACTTGATTTGAGTTCAAATGAACCTCCCTACGTTGGCATTATCCAAATCAGGTTCGGTCGAAGTTTTCAACTTCCTCTCAGCCCGTTCTACAAGCTCCCGTAAACACGATAAAATTAACTATTGGAGGGGGCTTTGGCAAGTTAGAATAAGGCATTCTGCCTTGACTGGATGCTTTTATTTTAATCAGAAAAAAAACTTCATACGGGCGGGGTCCCAGCTTAGAAGCACTCGCTTTTAATAATTAAAATTCAAAAAAAATGCCCCGCGGAGTAGCGGAGCATTTCAAATTTTTTCGAGAAGTAGAATTACTTTGCCTTAGCAAATTTCTTAGAGGCGGCCTTGACCTTCGGATCGTTCTGTGCGTCCTTGATCTTCTGCTTAATGCCATCTTCGATGGACTTCTTGAGCTTGGCGGCAAGGTTGGGGAAACGTTCTTCCAGGGAATCACTAAAGATAGCCGGCTTCTTAGCAGCAGGAGCACCACCCTTGCGCTTGCCGTTGAACGGGCGCTTTTTCTTGGACGGAGCCTTCTTTACTTGAGATTTTTCTTGGGATTTTGTTTCCTGAGGCTTAACTTCTTCTGTGGATTTGACTTCTGCTTCTTCTGCCATATATATACCTCTTGGAAAATTGTTAGAATTGTCGCGCCCAAAAATAGTAAAAATTTGGGAAAATGCAAGAGAGGGGTTAGACGAGAGACGAAAGACGAGAGATGAGAGAATTTTATTTATTCATGCGCGAAGTGCCATTATTACTCTCTCGTCTGTAGGGCTGTAAGCCCGTTCTCTCGTCTAGTCTCTAGATTCCAGCCAATGTGCAAGGACGGTGATGTCGGCGGGGCGCACTCCAGGGATACGGCTTGCTTGCCCGAGAGTAAGCGGTTTGTGGGCGTTCAAGCGTTGGCGGCTTTCGATGCTTATTGCCGTAATGGACATATAATCGAAGTCCGGCGAAAGCTTAACCTTTTCCATCTTCTTCTGGTCATCGATTTCCCGTTCCTGGCGGTCGAAGAAACCAGCGTAAAGTTCTTCGGCGTACATGAACCACTGGTCGCGGCGCGTAATTTGTGCATCGGGAGCAGCCACATTAAAAAATGTTTCAGGGTCGATTCCCGGACGGCGGAGCACGTTAATCCAACGAGTGCGTTCGGAGGCAAGAGCCTGACCGCCCGCTTCTAGAATAACGTTTGCTTCTTCCGGAGTAGCGGAAGTTTCCATAAATTGCGTCTTGAGGCTCGCCATGAGGTTACGGCGGCGGTCCCAGTCGAACCAGTCGCGGTCACTAATCATGCCAATTTTGCGGGCCTTTTCCTTGAGGCGCGTTTCAGCATTGTCACTGCGCAAGAAGAGGCGGTATTCGGCACGGCTCGTGAACATACGATACGGTTCGTCAAGCAAGATATTCACGAGGTCATCGACCATCACACCGAGATAGCTTTCGGAGCGCCCTAGAATGAAAGGTTCTTCGCCCTTGACCTTGAGTGCAGCGTTGATGCCCGCCATAAGACCTTGACCAGCGGCTTCTTCGTAACCGCTCGTGCCACAAACCTGACCTGCAAAGTAGAGACCGGGAACGTTTTTGCATTCGAATGTCGGATAAAGTTGCGTGGCATCGACAGAATCGTATTCCACGGCGTAACCAATTTGCAGAACCTTCGCACGTGTGAGGCCGGGAATCGTATGGATAGCCGCGAGCTGGATGTCCGCTGGCAAGCTGGAACTGAAACCGTTGATATAAACACGCCCGATGTCAGCCTGTTCCGGTTCGAGGAACAGCTGGTGCCCGTCGCGGTCGCCAAAACGGTTGATTTTATCTTCGATACTCGGGCAGTAGCGCGGGCCCTTGCCGTGGATACGGCCGCTGAACATCGGGCTATCCTTAAAGCCACTGCGCAAAATATCGTGCGTTTTGATGTTCGTGCGCGTAATCCAGCAAACGCAATCATTGCGGATAAACTTGTTAATCTGGTCACCCCAGAACTTATCGGGCGTTGCACCGTCAAAATGGCGGTCGCTCATCGGCCACGGATGCTCGTCGCCGTGCTGCACGTCGCATTCGTTAAAGTCAATAGAATCTGGATCCAAGCGGCTTGGTGTGCCCGTTTTAAGACGACGCAAACGAATTCCGTTTTTCGCCAGGCACTCAGAGAGTTTGTCTGCACTCGGTTCACCCACTCGCCCGCCGATGCTCGTTTCAAGCCCGGTGAACATCTTGGACGCAAGGAATGTTCCACTCGTCACCACAATCGCACGCGTGATGTAGCGGTCACCATTCAAAAGCGTGAGTTCCAAGCGTCCATCGTTCATGCGTTCGAACGATGCCAGTTCGCCTTGAATCAGCATAAGCCCCGGCAAACTTTCCATAGTTTCGCGGGCAACTTCGCTGTAATACTTCATATCGCACTGCGCACGGGGCCCCCAAACGGCAGGTCCCTTGCTCATGTTGAGCATGCGGAACTGGATACCTGCCTTATCCGTCAAAAGCCCCATGAGTCCGCCAAGAGCATCTATATCGCGGACAATCTGACCTTTCGCTACGCCACCAACGGCCGGATTACAAGACATCCTGCCGATAGCGTTCAAGTCCATCGTAAGCATGGCCGTTTTAACACCCAGTTTCCATGCTGCATGCGTGGCTTCGATTCCGGCGTGACCGCCTCCGACAACAACGACGTCAAATTCTGCGATAACCATAGACATTTTTGCGATTCTAATGACGATGCAATTTTAATTCCACCCGCAATTTAGAAATTTATGGGGTTTTCGGCTATATATAAAAATGCGACAAAAAAACGCATCTCGAATGCGAGATGCGTTTTAACAAGACTTATAAGGGGATTCCCTCCCGGAACACATTCGACAAGCTCAGTGCGAGCTCCGTCCGGGATGACAAAGGAGACGGGAATGACATTACTTAGCTTTCTTGGCGGGCTTTGCGTCCTTCTTGGCGTCGGGCTTCACTTCCGGAGCCTTTGCAGAATCCGCAGCAGTCTTGACCTCAATTTTCCATTCGACGTTCTTGCCGTTAAGAAGTTCTGCGATTTCCTTCTTCAGGTCTTCCTTTTCACGTTCAAAAGCAACGTATTCCTTGTAAGAGCCATCCGGATTCACGAGATAGACCTTCGGAACGTAGCCATCGCTGTAAAGTTCACCGAACTGGCGGCCTTCATCCCAAACGACACTGATCGTTTCATCGAACTTCGCATCGTCGATAAAGCGACGGATACCCGGCTTGTTGTTTCCGCCACTAGCAATAGCAACCGTTGTAAGGCCTTTCGGAGCAAATTCCTTGGCGATTTCAAGAATCTGCGGAGCAGCATGAGCGCAATGGCCGCAGGTTGCGGAGAAATAGAACATCAAGAGCTTTTTGCCCGCAAATGCGCTCAAATCCTCGGCCTTGACCGTGATACCCGAAGCCTTCACCTTGAAGTTCATCTTGGCGGGCATGCCGTTTACAAGCGTGTCACCGCGGAGCGATGCAACTTCGGCCTTGAGTTTTTCTTCTTCGGCCTGCTGTTTCTTGACCATTTCTTCACGAAGAGTCTTCAGTTTTTCATTAAAGCGGTCACCGACAGCCCTGAGCGAGTCTTCCGGGAGGGCCATCGTAAACGTTGTATCACGAACTTTCTTGCCCGCATCGCGAACACCGAGAACAAAGTAGTCCGGATCAAAAGTGGTCTGGAACTGACGACCAATGTTGTAGAACTGGTTACCGAACTGAACACCAATAACGTATGAGAACTTCTGCTGTTCCGAGGATTGTTCACCAAGTTTGACAGCAGCATTCGTTACGGCAGGAGCGGCGGTAACTGGCTGAGCCTTTTCAAGAGAATCGGCATAAGCACGAATCTGAGCATCATCCATTCCCTTGGTCACGTTAGTGTCTGGACGCGTGTTGATATAGCGTTCCTGCATTTTCTTCTGGATGCGATGACTGATAGCGGCAAGAGAATCATGCGGAAGCTGGACCTTCACCGTAGAATCGTTTAAATTGCCAAAAGCATCGCGGAAAGCCTGAACAACCGCATCTTCGTCAATGCCTTCACCAGTGCGCATCGGAAGATTTAAAAAGTTCTGGAGACCGAACTGTGCACCGAGCATGTAGGCGAATTTTTGGTCATCCGTGGAACTCGGGGTAACAGCAGCAACTTTGGCTACCGGTTTCTGGGCTTCACCACAAGCGACAAGAGCAAGGGCAGCCGCACCAAGAGCAATCTTTTTCAGTTTCATTTTTAAAGACTCCTTAAAGTCAAAAATCATTAGGAATGTCCATTCCTATTTTCGGTTCCTAATATAGCATAATTTTATTGTAATGAATCACGGACAAAGCCCTGTTCGGGGATTCCTTCGAAAACTTTGAATATTTTTGCCCCTATAACTGCCCCGTCCTTGTAGGCCGTTTCCACTTTATAGGTTCCTGGAGGAATATTTTTCTTTTTAGAATAGCTCCGATACCCAGCATCTCGCCCACCCCGGACAACCATCCGGCTAGATGTAATTTTATCCGTTAATTGAAATTTGTTTGTGGATGGTTCCTTATAATACCAACGGAATTCGACTGGAGCCTTGAGTTCTGCCGGTGCGTAAACCGACGACATAAAATACACTTCATCACCTTCGTCCTTGTGAATGGAAGTCCCTTTAAAACCAATACGTTGCCAAAAACTCGGTTTATCGGCATCACACGAGTACGTTTCACGATTAAAGTTCTTACAAACAATTTGTTGTTTCAAGACAAGCGGAACCGGTGCAATCCAATTTGCAAGATATGCGATGAAAAGAATAAGACAAATTGCAACAGGAGCAACCAAGAACCGCTTTTTTCGGGAAAAATCTCGGGAAGATTTTGTCCAAAGTAAATAACAAACTACGGCAGACAGCAATGTACTGAGAAAGAACCAGAAAGGCCCCATTCCATGGACAAGATGAGGAATCAAGAAATTAAAGAACATCGTCCCCAGCAGGCATAAAAACGCAAGGCAAATTCCAAAATTCTCGTATTTTTCTTTCAAGAACTCGTTACCGACAAGGAGAGCCGCAAGAATCAAAACGATAGTGAAAGATGCTATGGAACCGGAGCTTTTAAAGTAACAGATGACAAGCGCGCTATAAAGGTTTCCGAAGCAGAACTGCACAACGCAAGTCAATCGCTTAATCCAAGCAGACGACCATTCGCGATTCAAGAGTTTGCCAAAAAAATTCTGGTGAATTTCAACATCGGAATCATCCCCATAGAAGATTTCACCAGAGCTCACGTTTTTTGATTCTACAGATATTCGCGTGGCGATGAAATAAATCGAAACAAGCGCAAGCAAATAATAGAGAAAAAGGATGACAAGGTCCGTTCCATAAACTTTACTCCCGATGGTCATCGAATCCCAGCTGAACCCGCCTAAAAAAGCAAAAGCCGGGAAAAATTTCTCTGTTTTTTTAACTGCGGATTTTTCCCGCAACTTGTTTAAAAATTCCATGACAGTAAGATAAAAAAACATTCAATAAAGATTAATATTCTCTCGTCTCTCTTCTCAAGTCTCATGTCTAATTTCTAAATTTACGCCGTAGAATTTAAAAAGGTTACAACAATGAAACTCTCCAAGTATTTTTACGTCACGCTCCGCGAAACGCCGAGCGACGCCACCATGCCGAGCCACATCTTCCTCATGCGCGGCGGCTACATCAAGCCCGTCTCTACCGGTATCTACTCCATGATGCCGA
>CAMKTL010000037.1:0-34304 GCA_946415675.1 uncultured Fibrobacter sp. | reverse complement strand
AGGGCAGGGCCCGCATATGAAGAACCACCGGCTACGCCGGTGGGTTCCTTTTTTGCGCGAGTTAAGGCGTCGGCCAAGTGTGAGCCGGAGCGGCTTGTATTGACAAGCCGTGGAGGCGAGAGCATGCGAAAAACCGGAGGTCTCGATTTTTGATGTAATGAGCATGCGGTCGTGTCCCGCCGTCGCCGATCCGGCAGCTTTTGCCAAGGTCGTCGAAATCGTGAAGGCTGCTTAAGTCCTGACTTAGCGAAAACGCGAGAAATTGCGCCCCGCCCGAAAAGGCGGGGCGCTTTTTTGTTTGCAAGATGGCGACCCCGGAACGGAGTCCGGGGTGACAGGTCAGGGACGAGTTATTTTAAAATAAATCCATGTCCAACACGGTCTTCTTTTTGCTCTTGGGCTCGACGACGGCGATGGAATATTTTGCGGTGCTGAAAAGACGGTTGATTGTTGCGAGGACTTCGTCTTCGGTGATGGCGCGGATTTTCTTTTCGACGTCTTCCATCGTGTGGAACTCGCCGAGGTGGAGCGTCTGTTCTGCCATGCGGAGTACGCGCTTCTCGGGGCTGTCGGCGCCGAGGTGGAGTCCGCCGAGGATGTTCGTCTTGGTGCGTTCGAATTCATCCTTGATGAATCCGTGGTGCAGGAATTTTTTGACTTCGGCGACGGAGAGCGCGAGCGCTGTCTTGAGCTGATGCGGTTCCGTGGCCAGCGAAACGCCCCAATCGACGCAGTCCCTGTAGAGGTCGGCAGTGGAATAGACGGAGTAGGCGAGGCCTTTGTCTTCGCGGATTTTTTGGAACAGGCGGCTTGCCATGCCTGCACCCATCGCGATGTTGAAGAGTGAAAATGCGCAGCGGTCGCGGTCGCTCATGAGCGAACGGTCAAAGCTCAGTCCCCAAAAAAGGTTGGATTGCGCAATGTCGCTTTTTTGCACGACTTTTACGCTTTGGTTGGATTTATAAATGTCTTGCGGCTGAGCTCCGTTGACTTTCTTTTGTCTGAATTTTTCTGCACAAAGTTCTACGAGCTCTTCGTGATGGACTTTACCTGCGGCGCAAACGTACAGCGGGATTTCGTCGGTGACCTGGTGCCCGTACTTGAGCATTTGCTTGCGCGTGAGGGATTGCACCTGCTTCACGTTTCCGGTGATGGAGTGTGCAATGCCGCAACCTTTAAAATGGATAGCGTTGAAAATGTCGCCAACGAGTTCTTCGGGAATGTCGTCATAGCTGTGGACTTCTTCGATGATGACGTGGCGTTCCTTTTCCATCTCTTTCTTGTCGAAACGCGGGTGCATCAGCATATCGGAGATGACGTCGATGGCGAGTTTCATGTCGCCGCTTTCGACTTGCGCGTAAAAGCCGGTCTCTTGGCGGGTCGTATAGGCTTCGAGGTTTCCGCCGCGGTCTTCGATGGCGTGTGCTATTTCGAGTGCGGTGCGGTTTTCGGTTCCCTTGAAAACGAGGTGCTCGTAAAAGTGGCTGAGCCCGAATTCATCTTGGGCTTCGTGGCGGCTCCCGCGTGGAATCCAGACGCCGACTGCCGCGGAGTAGGCGTGCGGCATGTAGTCCGTTAAAATGGTGATTCCGTTTTCGAGAACTGTCTTTTTTATAGTTTGCTTCATTTTTTGTAAATCGACGCGTCGGAAGGGAGCTGAAAGTTGCGTTCGCGGCTAACAACGATAGAAAATATTGGGTAAAATTGTCATAAAAAAACACGTTTTGAGCACCCTTTTATTATTGTGTAAATTTTTCTAAATTTGCGCTCCGGCGGCACGCACATTCGCCGCAAAAAAGGCTCAAAGGAGTAAAAGTATGGGTAAAGAATTAAAAGAAATGGCTCTTGAATACCATTCCATGGGCAAGCCGGGCAAGATTGAAATTGTGCCCACCAAGCCGCATAGCACGCAAACGGACTTGGGGCTTGCTTACACTCCGGGTGTTGCGTCCCCGTGCCTTGAAATTGAAAAAGACAACAATCTCGCTTACGAATATACCGGCAAGGGCAACCTCGTCGCGGTGATTAGCAACGGTACCGCGGTGCTCGGCCTCGGTGATATTGGCGCTTTGGCGGGCAAGCCGGTGATGGAAGGCAAGGCTTTGCTCTTCAAAATTTACGCTGGCATCGACGTGTTCGATATCGAAATCAACGAGAAGGACCCGAAGAAGTTCATCGAAATCGTGAAGGGGATCGCTCCGACGTTCGGTGGCATCAACCTCGAAGACATCAAGGCTCCGGAATGCTTTGAAATCGAAGACACGCTCAAGGCGGAACTCGATATTCCTGTGATGCACGACGACCAGCACGGAACGGCCATCATTTCTTCCGCTGGTCTTTTGAACGCTATTGAAGTCGCGGGCAAGAGCATCCGTAACGTGAAGATGGTGGTGAACGGCGCTGGCGCTGCCGCTTGCGCTTGCACAAAGCTTTACTTGTCTCTCGGTCTCAAGAAAGAAAACCTGGTGATGTGCGATAGCAAGGGCGTGATTCGCAAGGACCGCAAGGGACTCACCGAAGCGAAGGCATTCTTTGCGACGGACCGTACCGATATTGAAACTCTTGAAGACGCCATGAAGGGCGCCGACGTGTTCGTGGGCCTCTCCAAGGGCAACATTTTGACCCGCGAAATGGTCCGCAGCATGGCCGACCAACCGATAGTCTTTGCGCTTGCAAACCCGACTCCCGAAATCAGTTACGAAGAGGCAATGGCGAGCCGTGGCGACCTCATCTTTGCGACGGGCCGTAGCGACTATCCGAACCAGGTGAATAACGTCATCGGATTCCCGTACATCTTCCGTGGCGCTCTTGACGTGCGTGCAACGACGATTAACGAACACATGAAGCATGCCGCCGTGCGTGCGATTGCGGCTCTTGCGCACAAGCCGGTTCCGGACGTGGTGAACATCGCATACAACGCACAGCGTTTTACGTTTGGCAAGGAATACTTGATTCCGAAGCCCTTGGACCCGCGCCTCCTCACGGAAGTTTCGATTGCAGTTGCCAAGGCCGCTATTGAAAGTGGCGTGGCCCGCAAGCCGATTACCGACTGGGATGCATACTACGACAAACTCCGCGATATGATGGGTTATGACAACAAACTTATCCGTCAGTTCAGCGATACGGCTCGCAGTAATCCGAAGCGCGTGGTGTTCGCCGAAGGCGGCAACCTTAACATGCTCAAGGCGGCGGTGCAGGCGAAGGTCGAAGGTGTGGCTCATCCGATTTTGCTTGGCAACCCCGAACGCATACAAATTATCGCCCAGCGTGAACAACTCGACCTCACGGGCATCCAGATTGTGAACCCGCGTTCGCCCGAAGAATTCGAACGCCGCCGCAAGTACGCTGCCATTTACGCCGAAGAAAACGGTCGCAACGGCGTGACCTTCGAAGAAGCCCGCGACGATATGTTCGAACCGAACCACTTCGGCATGATGATGGTGAAGGTGGGCGATGCTGACGCCCTTATTTCCGGTGGCTACTCCAAGTATTCCGAAACGATTGAACTCGCCAAGGAAATTATCGGCATCCGCGAAGAATACAAGCACTTTGGCGCTTTGCATATCTTGAGCACCAAGAAGGGAACGTTCTTCTTGGCCGATACGCTCGTGAACCGCGACCCTGATGCAGAAACGCTCGTGGATATCGTGAAGCTCACGCACGATGCTGTCCGCTTCTTCGCTCACGAACCGGTGATGGCCATGCTCAGCTACGCAAACTTCGGTTCTGACAAGGGTGCTCCGCGCGGAACGTCCAATACCGCCCGCGAAGCTGTGAAGATGATTCACGAACAGTATCCGGATTACGTGATCGATGGCGAAATGCAGGTGAACGTGGCTTTGGACAAGGAACTTCGCGACACGAAGTATCCGTTTAACAAGCTCAAGGGCCAGACTGTCAACACGCTCATCTTCCCGTGCCTCTCTTCTGCAAATACCACTTGCAAGATGCTTTTGGAAATGGGCGTGGGTGAATCCATCGGTCCTGTGCAGATGGGCCTGAACAAGCCGGTGCACTTTACGGACTCCGACGCTTCTGTGCACGATATCTTTAACTTGACCGTCGCCGCCGTCATCGACGCCATAGTGCAGGAAAAGAAGGACGAAGAAAAGAACCGCAAGAAGTTCGACAAAATGTGGTAAGTCGCGATTTGTGCTCGCCACAGCACGGGCGAATCTCGTAACATAATTAAGTCGCCGCGGGTAAAACTGCGGCCTTTTTGTATATCGTACGGTGTGTACTATATAGATTAAAATTTTGTTTTTATAAATATTAAAAATATTGAAATTTAAAGAAAATAGCTAAAAATGTACTTTAAACTATTGACTTTTGTTTTTTGGTAGAGTATATTTGTGAATATGAAACCAGTAATTGAATATCAAGATTACCACGCTTATCTGAGCGACTACTACGAGGAACGCAAACGCACTTCGGCGTTTTCGTGGCGCGAGTTTGCGAAGATTGCGGGCTTTGTTTCTCCGTCGTACCTCAAGGATGTTTGCAGTGGCAAAACGAACCTCAGCAAAGTGACCATGGGGCGCGTCGCCTCTGCGATTGGACTTGTCGGGCATGAAGTAACTTACTTCGAAGCGATGGTCCAGTTTGGCAATGCCAAGACGGATGAGGTCAAGAAAAAGTTCTTGGAACAAATGCAGTCGATTGCGCTTGACCATAAAGTTCGCATTGTCGATAAGGATGCGTTCGAATATTACGACAGCTGGAAAAATCCGGTGGTGCGTGAACTCGCTCCGATAATGCCCGGTGCGATGCCTGGCGAAATTGCCAAGATGTGCACGCAAGAAATCTCTGCGCTAGAAGTGCGCAAGTCGCTTGCTTTTTTGGAGCGCGCTGGATTCTTGAAACAGGTTGGTGAAAATGTTTATGTGCAAACAGAAAAGTCCGTGGAAGGCTCCAAGGAGGGCTTGCCGCTTGCAATTCGTTCGATGCACCGCGAAATGGGAAACTTGGCTGTCGATTCGCTGGACCGCTTTTCGTCGAGCGAACGGAACGTTACGGGCGTCACGATGGGAATCAATCGCGAAACTTACGAACAAATTGTTGCGGAATTGGATGCGTGCCGGAAAAGGATAACGGCGATTGCCGAGGCGTGCACCGATGTGACGCAAGTTTACAGGATGAATTTACAAATCTTCCCTCTTTCGAAAGAAGTGGGGAAACGTGAGGAGGCTAAGGATGAATAAGAAACTATATATGGCCTGCGGTGCGGTGGCTCTCGCTGTGACTGCATGTTCCGATGACAATGGCATAGTCGGGACATCGACGGAACCCAATACGGTGGCGTTTGGGTCGTCCAGTTCGGTTCTTGAAAATTCATCGAGCTCGGAACCGAGTGAACATGGAAACTTATGGGATCCTGTTGTTGGTGACTATGCGGTTAGGACAGCCCTTTATGCATCTTCGTGGCCTAAAAACGCTATCGCGGATGGTCACTGGTTCTTGGAAATGCAAACTGATGCAGTAGACGGAGGCACGTCGTATATATCATGGCCGGTCGAATTAGGCGAAGGGACGGACTCCTTGGCTCCAGTCATAGAGGCATGCCATGGAATTTGCGGAACGGCGGTTCTAGATAAAGGCGAAATGACTTATAATCCGTTTGTCGGTGTCGGCTTTTCGCTGGCGGTAGATGACACCGGTTTGCCGATTCCGGTTGATGTCTCGAACTGGGGTGGCGTGTGCATTAGCTATTCTTCTGAAGCGTCTCCTTCGTTGGTGCTCGATCTGGGCGATTCGCTTGAATACGTGCTTCGTTACGGTTTGCCGAGTGTTGCTTTGCCTAAGACGGAAGAAGTTGCCTCGAAATGCTTTAAGTGGAGCGATTTTAAACTTCCGGTTTGGGTGCGCGATATTCCCGAATATTGGATGGACGATGTTGGGGAAAAGGCGGCGAAACGGCTTGTTGCATTGGAATTTAGAATCCAGGCCCATTCTGGAGAATATAAGTTCAATATAAAATCACTAGGAACGCTTGCAGAATCTCAGGCAAGTCAGGAAAGCGTTTCGTCAAGTTCCGTGATCGATAATTCGTCAAGTTCCGTTTCGGCTTCGACGTTCAATGCGGATTTGTGGAACGGAGCCGCAGGGGAAACTACTGTCAAGACGGGACTTTATGCGGAGGGAGCGTGGAAGGCGAAGCCGTATGGCAAATGGTATGATTATACGGATAAAAACGAAGGTGGAAGTTCCTCGTTCAGCTGGTGGAATTACCAGTCGTTGGATGATTATGAAAGCATTTATTTTGAATATGTAGTTGATTACTGCAAGGGCATGTGTAGTGATGTTGTTCTAGATAACGGAGGCCTTGAACGGGATCCTTTTGCTCTATTTGGGTTCCAGCTGGCGCACAATGATTCTGGTATCGCGGTGCCTGTCGATGTTTCGAACTGGGGCGGAATCTGTGTCACCTATAGTACAGATATTCCTATAACGCTGGATTTGGATCCTGTGTCGTTGAAAGTTGATTTTGATACGGCGTCTTCGGGGTTCTATGTCGAAGACGATGGCTTTGATATTTACAAGTGGCCGTCTGTCGTACTGCCAACATCGTCTGTCGAAACGTCCAAGTGCTTTGCGTGGAGTGATTTTAAACAAACTGATTTGGATAATATGCCTAATGGTGAAAAATTCAAAATATCAGGCGAAGAGGCTGCGAAACGAGCCGTGACGATGAGGTTCATTATAAAAGGGAAAAATGGGGACCAAGGAAAGTTCAATATAAAGGCCCTTGGAACGAATCGCGAATAGAAAACGGAAAAATAGTTAGGAGGAAAAGAAAAAGGACCCGGCGAAAGCCGGGCCCTTTCCCAAACAACAACGAGAATTTGTTCTCTGTGTTGCCCCTTGCGTAAACACTCCAACATGCAAGGGAATTTTTTTTTGCGGTCAATGCCGAAAGTTAACGCAGCGTTACTTTCTGCACGTTCTTCTGGCTACCCATCTTGACGATGAGAACTGCCGGGCCACGTGCGCTTGTGCTCAGCTTGACTTCATTTGCGCCTGCGGTGGCGTTAAAGGCCTGCTGTGCAATCACCTGACCCATGGAGTTCATGAGCATGGCGGTTGCGCGGGTGGCCTTGCTTGCGGTGAACATGGCAGTGACGGAACCCGGTTGCACGTTCACGAGCATCTTGGAGGCTGTTCTTACGCGTGGCATGCAGATGCCGCTCTTGGTGTCTGCGCCCCAGTCGCCTTTGTCGTTAGCCTTGATGAGTTCGCCCTTGGCGGTGCCTTCGAGTTTCGGCTTCTTGGTGTTGAAGTCCTGGAGCGTGTCGGCGGTACCGTCGGCTTTCCAAAGGAGCATGTTGTCGAGGTACATGTCGCCGGTGAACTGTGTGCCGTAGAGGTTGATGCCGATGGCGTTCATCTTGGCCGCGTTTTCGAAAGCGAGTTTGCCTTCGCCGTCGCCGAATTCAATCTTGTAGTTCTTGAGGGTGCCGAGGTCCTCGACATTACCGAGAGAGACTTCGTTCCATTTCCATTCGCCGCTCATGTTGAAGAGGGAGACGCTTGCCCAGCCGTAATCACCGCAACCGTCGCGGGTTTTGTCCATGCACGGGCCTGCGATTTCGCCAGCGGCGCGCAAGTCGAAGGAAATGGCGACGTACTGGCTCCAGTCTTTGCTGAGGTCGATACGCATTGTGCCTGCTTCGCTGGTGTCGGATTGAACCGTCTTGTAAGAGATGTGGAGGGCCATGTCGCCATCGAGAATAGTTGTGTTTTCCTTGACGGTGGAGTCGATGGAATTGCCCGGAACTGCGGCCTGACCGTAAGCTTCGCGCATGGCGTTGAGCGTTTCGACATCGGTGATATCGCCGACTTTGCCGCCGAACTTGTTCACCTGACGGCGGATGATTGTGAAGTTGCCGTCGCCTTCGTCACCGGTATCCCATACGCAGGGGACGAGACCGTTCTTCTTTGCGGCGGCGACCGTGTAGCCGTACCAGGCTGCGCGTGCCTTCAAGTGTGCTTTCAGGTTGTCGCCGGAGAGAAGGTCGAGGCGTTTGACGGCGCCCATTTCGCCAATCACGACCGGGATGCCTTTGTCGTAGAAACGAGTCTTGAGCCCGCTGAACAGCTGGTCGATAGAGCTCTTGGAACCGAGTGCGGAGCCGGAGCAGGTGTGTGCGGCGTCGTTGCCCGGAGTCTGATCTTCCCAGTAGTAGAACATCTTGCCCCAGTCTTCGTCGCCGCTAGTCATGAGCGAGAACTGGTAGGGATAGAAGTGGACTTCGGCCATGGTGTAGCCGTCGCCAGCCGGGTCGGTCGGGTACTGTTCGGAGAGGAGTGGCGCCTTGTCGATTTCGGTACGCGGAGACTGCACGACCACGATGCGGGTCGCATTGTTGCCGCCTGTTGCGCGCACGGCCTTGAGGCATGCTTCGTGATATTGCTTGAGAACGGTCATACGCTTGGAATCGAATGCCCATTGGCCGTTATCGGCACCGCCGTTCCACGGGTCGTTTACGCCCGGTTCGTTGGCGGATGCGAAAATCAGGTGCTCGTCGTAGGCGGCGAACTTGGTGGCGATTTGCTTCCAGTAAGATTCCTGCTTGGCGGCGATTTCGGCTGCGGAAACAGTCACTTCGCCGGTCTTGTCGAAGCCTTTTCCGTCGAACACGTGGTCTTCGAGCCAGCCTTCGTCCCAATGGCTGTTCAAAATGGCGTACATGCCGTTGTTAATGACGAGATCGACGACGGTCTTGACGGAGTCTAGCCAGCCGGCGTTGATTGTGCCGTTAGAGGAGTGGCTGTTCCAGGCACAAGGGATGCGCACCGTGTTGAAACCGGCGTCCTTGATTGCCTTCACGTAAGCTGCGTCCGGGAAGGGGTTCCCCCATAGTGTCGGGTTCTTCGGCACTTCCATCGTGTTGCCGATGTTGTAGCCGAGGCCCATCTTGGGGAATATTTCGGTTGCCTTGGGAAGCGCAAAAGCCGAAGCTGCGGCTAAGAGCAGCGTGCTTGCGGCGATGCCAAAGGTATTGAATCTCATGTCGAAGACTCCTTGTTGTGACTTGTTGTGGGTGTCTTTGTCGTGATTTTCTTAATGATTTTTAGAATTTTTTGAGAACATCCCCCATGATTTCCCAAACATCCCTTATTCTCATACTCGTTAAAGAAAACACCCGTAATCTTTACTTTAATATACATGATTACGTTTGAAAACGCAACAGAGAAATCGATAAGTTGCGAAAAATATCAAGTTTGTAAGTTTTTATGTGATGAAAATTGCAAATATTTTGAGAACTTTTTTTGAGAACATGGGGCTATGCGGGGAATGCGCGAACTTTAATGCGCTTCGAGCCAGTTTTTGCCGAATCCGACGCTGGCCACGAGCGGAACTTTGAGTTCCATGGCGCCTTCCATTTCGGACTTGACCATTTGCGAGAGCGTTTCGACTTGATCGCGGGGGCATTCGAAAACGAGTTCGTCGTGGACCTGGAGCATCATGCGGAGCGGGAGGTTTTCGTCGTTGATGCGCTTCTGGATGCGAATCATGGCAATTTTGATGAGGTCGGCGGCGCTGCCCTGCACGGGGGTGTTCACGGCCATGCGTTCTGCCATTTGCGATTCCATGCGGTCGCTGGAGTCGATGCCTGCGATGTAGCGGCGGCGACCGGAAAGCGTTTCCACATAGCCGTCGCGGTGGGCTGCGGCCTTGGTATCGTCGATGAACTTTTGCACTCCCTGATACATTTCGAAGTAGCCGTCGATAAAGCTCTTGGCTTGTGCCATCGGAATTTTCAGGTCGCGGGAGAGGCGGAAGGCGGTCATGCCGTAGAGTACGCCGAAGTTCACGACCTTCGCGTCGCGGCGCATGTCGGCGGTCACGTCTTCGAGGCTAACGCGGTTGATGGCGGCGGCCGTGCGGGCGTGGATGTCGATGCCTTCCTTGTAGCTTTCGATGAGCGCAACGTCCCCGCTCAGGTGGGCTAGCATGCGGAGTTCAATTTGCGAGTAATCGACGGCAAGAATCACGTTGTTCGGGTTCTGCGGCACGAATGAGGCGCGGATTTGCTTGCCGAGTTCGCTACGGACGGGGATGTTTTGCAAGTTCGGGTCGCGGCTTGAAAGGCGGCCTGTCGCGGTGCCCCACTGGATAAAGCTCGTGTGGATGCGCTTTGTGTCCGGATTCACGAGCGTCGGGAGCACGGAAACGTAAGTGCTCTGCATCTTCTTGAGTTCGCGATACTCAATGACGGCGAAAACAATCGGGTGGGCGGCACGGAAGCTGAGTTCTTCGAGGACGGCGGCGTCTGTGCTGCGTTTCTTGATTTCGGGTAGGCCGAGCGTGTCAAAGAGCACTTCGCCGAGTTGCTTGGGCGAGCCGATGTTGAATTCGCAACCTGCCATGTCGCAGATTTCTTTTTCCAGCTTTTCGATGCGGTGCTGCAAATCGGTTTCGAGCTTCTTGAGAATCTTTGTATCGACGAATGCGCCAACGCCTTCCATCTGGTAAAGTACTTTGAGGAGCGGCATTTCTTGGCTGAAGAAGTACTTTTCGTAGTCGTATTTTTGCAACTTGGCGCGGAGCGGCTTCCACAGGCGGAGCGTATAGACCGCGTCTTCGGCACCGTATTCGGTGGCGTCCTTGATGGGCGTGCGGTTGAACGTGATCTGGTTCTTGCCGCGTCCGATGAGGTTCTCGATGGGTATCATTTCGTGCTGCAAAAGTTGCATCACCTGATTGTCGAGGCCGAGCCCAGTTTGGCCGGGCGAGAGCATCCATGCGGCAATTAGTGTATCGACGATGTTCGCGGAGTCGATTTGCTTTTGCGTGAGTCCGAAGGTGCGGGCGAGAACGTGCAAGTCGAATTTCGCGTTGTGGAAAACAAGTGAACGCTTTGCACTGTCGGGATGCTTGGAAACGCTGTCGGAGCTGCCGTCGGGGAGTGTGCAGGAATCGTTCCAGAAATCGATAAACCACTTCTTGGTGGCGTTGAAGTCGAAGTTGCCGCCCTTGCCGGCAGGGTACGGAAATCCGATGTCGTCGGTGTGTCCGAGCGGGATGTAATAGCCCTTGGGTACACTTCCGTCTTTTGCTGCGGCGGCGAGGCAAAGCCCGACGATGCTACACTGCATCGGGTCGAGTCCGTTTGTTTCCGTGTCGATGCCAATTTCGGTTGCTGCGTCAAATTCCTTCTTCATCTGTTCGAAAATTTCATCGCTATCGACGCAAATGTATGCAGGCGGGAGGTCGGCGGGTGGTTCGGCTGGCTTACCAACCTTGTTGTTTTCGGCCCCTGAGCTTGCCGAAGGGCTGTTGCAACCGCAAGAATCGCCAGAGTCGCTGTCGGAGTTGCGCACAAATCCTGTCTTGCTCGGAACGTTTTCTAGCAAACGAACGAGACTGTTGATTTCGTGTTCCCTGAAAATGTTTTCGAGCGTATCGCTGTGGATGCCGCAGAATTCAAGTGCGTCAAGGTTCCCGCTGTAGGCACGCTTTGTCTGTAACGTCACGAGTTCGCGGCTGAGGAACGCCTGTTCCTTGTTGTTCGCGAGATTGTCGTGCAAACCCTTCTTCTTGATGTTGTCGAGGTTTGCGTAAATGTTGTCCATGTCGCCGTATTCAGTCAACAGCTGAATTGCGGTTTTCGGCCCGACTTTCGGGACGCCCGGAACGTTGTCGCTAGAGTCGCCCATGAGCGCGAGGTAGTCGCGGATTTTTTCAGGCGGAATGCCGTATTTTTCGAGGACTTGCTGCGGCCCAAAATCAATGCCGTCGGCGCCTTTTTCCAAATGGAAAAGGTGAATTTTATCAGTCACGATTTGCGACATGTCCTTGTCTTTACTGATAATCACGACATGGTCAAAACCGGCGTTCACGGCGGCTTCGGCCGCGCTTGCCATCACGTCGTCGGCTTCGTAGCCGGGTTCCGACAAAAGTGGAATGCCGCTTGCTTCCAAGGATTCGCAAAGGAGCGGCATCTGCGCTGCCATTTCTTCGGGCATCGGGCCGCGATTAGCCTTGTAGTCCGGGTAAAGTTCGTGGCGGAAAGTCTTCGTGTGCGCGACATCGCGTGCAATCGCAAAATGCGTGGGCTTGTGCTTTGCCAAAATGCGCAACACCGCACCCCAGTAGCCGTGCATCATGGAAACCTCTTCGCCCTTGCTGTTGACGAGCGGATTCTGGCTGTAGGCGTAGAACATGCGGAACGCGAGCGCGAAGGAATCAAGAAGGAGTAAAGTCTTTTCTGCCATGCTGGGAATGTAGAAAAAACATGCGAGGCGAGAGTTGCACAGGTAAGCTTGCTTACCTGTATAACCGAGCCGATGCGGTTTTGGCGCGAAGCGCAAAAACGAGTAAGCCGAGCGTCGCTGACATGCTTGCATGTATATGACCGAGGCTAGCATTTTGCACGGAGTGCAATTTAGACGAGAGAACGGGCTTCTCCCTACAGACGAGAGACTAAAGAACGGGCCGGCTAAAAACGCCGAAATTGCAAAAGTGGCGGTGAAAACGGCGAAAAAACTCGGATTTCACCGCCAAAAATTAACTTGTCTGTCTTAAAATATGCCAAAATCGACCCTTAGGGGCCTCGCTGGTGGTGAAATGAACGAAAAATGATGAAAATCACCGCCATCCAACGCCAAAATGCTTCTTTTTTGCGCAAAATGTTTTAGACAAACTATAAAAGTGGCGGTGAAAATGGCGAAAAAACTCGGATTTCACCGCCAGAATCGCTTTCCCGTCAAAAAATCGCTCACAAACAATCGTCAAAATTTAAGATACGTCGCGTTTTTTGTATTTTGTATTAAAAAGTTGGATAACAGTATGAAACGTTTTTCTTTTGCCTTGATAAATCATCGTCCTCCAGTGCAGTCATATCCCCGTCATCTAGTAATGTCGTCAATCCCGGCTTGATCGGGATCACCCAAGACTAAAGCCCCGCCTTTTTATGCATGTAGGCGTCAGGGAGTGAAAGATGATTCATCTTGTGCAAAAATTGCACAGGTTAAGATTGAGAAAAATCGCAAATTTTTCTGCTAATTTTACAAGGCGTAAGCCGGCTTTTGTATATTTCCCCAAAAAAAGGAATTGTCATGAAGAACTTTAGCGAAAATATTAAGTACATCGGTGTCGATGACCGCGATTTGGATTTGTTCGAAGGTCAGTATGTGGTGCCCGAGGGCATGGCGTACAATTCGTATGTAATTGTTGATGAAAAGATTGCTGTGACGGATACGGTCGATGCGCACAAGGTGGGCGAGTGGCTTGCCAATCTGGATGCGGCTCTCGCGGGTCGCAAGCCGGATTACCTCGTGATTCATCACTTGGAACCGGATCATGCAGGCGGCATTGCGGACTTTGTCGCGAAGTACCCAGAAGCGACTTTGGTTGGCTCAGCGAAGGCTTTTGCTCTCTTGCCGCAGTTCATGGCGCTCCCTGAATCGGTCAAGAAGCAGGCCGTGAAGGAAGGCGATACGCTTTCTCTTGGTGCTCACACCTTGCAGTTCATCGGAGCCCCGATGGTACACTGGCCCGAAGTGCTGTTCAGCTACGAGCAGAGCGAAAAGGTCTTGTTCTCTGCCGATGCGTTCGGCAAGTTTGGCGTGTATGACGCCGACCCGGACGACTGGGCTTGCGAAGCCCGCCGCTACTACTTCAATATCGTGGGCAAGTACGGTAACCAGGTGCAGGCAGTTCTCAAGAAGGCTGCCGCGCTCGACGTCAAGACGATTTGCCCGCTGCACGGTCCGGTGCTCACCGAAAATCTTGGTTACTATATCGACAAGTACAACACCTGGAGCAGCTACGCTCCCGAAGACAAGGGCGTGCTTGTGGCATTCGCCTCGATTTACGGCGGAACCAAGAAGGCCGCGGAATTGCTCGGCGAAAAGCTCAAGGCCGCCGGTGTCGAGAAGGTGGTGGTTTCTGACCTTGCCCGCAGCGACATGGCCGAAGTCATCGAGGACGCCTTCCGTTACGACCGCATGGTGGTCGCCGCTCCCACGTACGACGCGGGCCTTTTCCCGGTGATGGAAGATTTCCTCAATCACCTGAAGGCGAAGAATTACAGCAACCGCAAGGTGGGCGTTGTCGAGAACGGTACCTGGGCCCCGATGGCCGCGAAGAAAATGACCGAAATCCTCGCCACGCTCAAGAACGTGACGCTTGCTGAAACGGTAGTGACGGTGAAATCGACGCTCAGCGCCGAATCCGAAGCTGCGCTGGACAAGCTCGTGTCCGAGATGATTTAGTATAACGTCATTGCGAATTCCGTTTTGGAATGGTATTGGTAGAAATGGAGATGCCCGACTGTCATCCCGGACTTGTTCCGGGACGGGCATGACATTAGCAGCCCTAGCAACCAAATGCTGCGGGCAACATTTCAATCACGTCGCTTGGGAGCATGCTGAATGCTCCCATTTTTGTGCGGGCGAGGCGGCCTGCTTTTTGGTGTAAAAGTGCGCCGAGTACGGCGGCTTCTGCAGTCGGTAAACCTTGTGCGAGGAGTGCTGCGATGATTCCCGTAAGAACATCGCCGGAGCCGCCCTTGGCGAGCCCTGAGTTGTGTGCGGAAATCACGAATGCGCGACCGTCGGGTGCAGCAATATATGTTGGAGCACCTTTTAGCAAAACAACTTTGTTCGTGCTTGCGGAAATGTTTTTCAAATAGCTCGGGATGTCGCAACTATTTTCTGGAAGTGCGCCGAAGAGTCGTGCAAATTCCCTTACATGCGGTGTCAAAATTGCTGGCGCCTGTATCTCGCGCAAATAGCGGGTTGTGGCGCAGTCTTTTTTGATGTTGCAGTTTGCGTCAGTCGCGCGGTCCGTTGTCGCGCGGTCCGCTGCCGTACAGTCCGTTGCTGCGCAGTCCACCGTGCTGTCATTTGCCGCGCCTTTTGCGGTGTTCTCGTTCAATGTCGCGATGGCGTTTAAGGCGTCGGCGTCGATGACCGTCGGCGCTTTGATTTGCGGGAGTAGTTCGAGGACGGCTTGGACCGTGCTGACGTTTGTAGAAAGTCCTGGACCGATGGCGATAGCGCTTGCGTGTTTTGCGCGCTGGAGAATCGCCGAGATGTGTTGCGGTTGCAGAACACCGTTAAAATTAGAGCAATCTTCTAGACTGCAAAATACAGGTTCCGAAAGTTTAGCTTGGATAATCGGCGTAATCGCCTCGGTCGTGGCGAGTGTGACAAGCCCTGCTCCACTGCGGAGCGCAGCTTCCGTACAAAGTCTGGCTGCTCCAGGCATATCCTTGGAGCCTGCTATAATCAGGGCCGTTCCCTGATTCCGCTTGTCGCCCCACTCGTCTCGCGTGGGCAAAAGTTGCGGAATATAATCTTCTGTGACGAGGTAATTCTTTTCGTCAAATTGCTGGACAACTTCGCTGGGGTAGTTCAGCGACGCAATTACCGCATTTCCGAATGCTGGTCCGCCTTCCTTTGCGTAAGCGTCTAATCGCGGGAACCCGAACAACATTGTTTCATTGGCGTGAATGCAAATGTCATTGCAGACATGCGCTGAAGAATCGTAACCCGTGGGCGCATCCGCGGCGATTACAGGAAGTCCGCTTTCGTTGATTGTTTGTACAACTGTGGCGAATTCTGGACGCAATTCACCGTGTGCTCCGTTGCCGAGCATGCAATCGACCACGAGTTTAAAGTTGGTCAATCCGTCGGGCGTTTTCTGTTTGATTGTTCCGCCGGCGTCTAAAAAATCGTCTAGTGCTAATTTCGCTTCGTTTTTTAATTTATCTGTACTTGCAAGGCTAAAAACAGAACTTTTGATTCCGGATTGCAAAAGAAGCTTTGCAAGAACGAGTCCGTCCCCGCCGTTGTTTCCGCCGCCAATAAAAATGGCGATGGGTTCTAGAGTTTTGGCTTGGACAAACTTGAATAGTGCGGCGCCCGCTTCTTTCATCAGCGTGTAACCGCTTTGGATTATTTCTTTTTCTGAAGGTTCGCTCGTATTTTGTTTTGCGTAAAATTCCTTTGACGCGGTATCGATATTGCGCATACCTTTAGTCGAAAGGACCGGTTGCAAGTGTAAAAACTCGAGCGAACTCATTATGTTTGAATTAGAGGAACCAGTAGGTGACGCCGAACTTGAACATCATCGTATGGGCCCCCTTCAGGTTGATGGTTGCCCAGCTGACATTGTTCTTGCTCTTTTCTTCTTTTATGGAATTCATTTCGCCTTCATATTTCACGTCGGGAAATACTTCGGTAAGTCCCAAGTACCAACGGAAGTTGAGACTTAAGTTGTTCATAACGTAGTAGCCAACGCCGACATTGAGACCGAATTCGGCTGCGGACTGTTCGATTCTTTCAAAGTTGTTGGTTGTTCCGTCGTAAGTATATTCTGCGCTAGTATTGATGGATATTTGTGGCGCGAATTCAAGGAAAAATCCGCCACCGAAAACGCCGCGTATATAAAATGCGAAATCGAGGAACATTTGTTTGTAGCATCTTTCGATTTCGTCTTCTTCATGGCTCAAGTTGAATATGCGGAACATGATTTCTGGAGAGAATTGGAGCCCTTCGACCATGATGAAACGGGCTGCGATACCAAATTCACCACCGATGCCTGTGGGAGGTTCTAGTCCGTCGGATTTTAGGTCTTTGAATCCCCACATGTTTCCGTAAATGAATGCACCTCGAATGCCGACGCTTATTGGGGCTTGCTTGACTGCTGGCGCGGGCTGCTCGTCGATGGGCATGGGATCGTTGCTGTTGTCGCTGTTGCTTGTGTTGACGTTTGTGATGTTCGTCACGGTTGTCACGTTGGTCACATTAGATACGTTCGCGTTTGTTGCGCTGATGTTGGTTTGTACGGTTGACGTTTGTTGTGGTTCAGCGACTGTCTCCACCGTTTGCGTTTCGATTGGAGCTTGAGTGTTGAAAGAAGGCTCTGCTTGATTTGCTGGCTGAGTGTCAGTCCATCCAGATTGTTGAGTGTTATCTTGAGATGACAGGTTTGTCCACTCGTCCGTTGGCTGTGCTGTTGCGAGAGCCGTGGCGCAGAGTGCGGTCAAGAGACCGGCTGCAAATTTCTTCATAAAAACTCCTTTTTAATATGATTCCTTTGAGGAACCTCTTAATTGTAATGAAAATATAATAAACAAAATATCCTGATTTGACGCAATTTACTCCAAATGGTCGGAAATAGACGCGTTTTTGCTTGACAAAAACTATGAAAATATGTATATATGAATTGTTGTTCATATATTTAAACTATTAAAAACGGGAATTTCTATGAAAAAAGAGCCGATTATGCAAAACATCTCGTTGGATACGCTTTTCGAACTTTCGGAGTTCTTCAAATTTTTTGGCGATACGACTCGCATTCGCGTCATCCATCTGTTGCTTTCTGGTGAAATGTCCGTAAGCGCCATTGCCGAAAAATTGAATTTGGAACAGTCCGTGGTGAGCCACCAGCTGCGTATTTTACGCACAGCGAATCTTGTCAAGCCGACTCGTGACGGCCGTAAGATTTATTATGCGCTCGATGACGAACATATTGGCGAAATCTTCAATACGGGCCTTGCACATATTTTACACAAGAAGAAGGGTTGACGATGAACGTTGTTTTAGAATTTGTTAGGGAATTTATCACTCTGTTTTCGGAGATGGCTCCGTTCCTTTTGTTAGGCTTTTTGCTGGCTGGAATTTTGCATGTATGGGTGCCGAATCATTTGTACGTGCCCAAAATTGCAAAGTCGAATTTTGCATCGGTACTATGGGCCGCTTTGTTCGGTGTTCCACTGCCGATTTGCAGCTGTGGCGTGATTCCGACGTCGATTGCGATTCGTAAGGAAGGCGCAAGTAAGGGCGCTAGCGTGAGCTTCTTGATTTCGACGCCTGCGACGGGCGTGGATTCTATCTTGGCGACGTATTCTCTGCTTGGACTCCCGTTTGCGATTCTGCGGCCGGTAGCCGCTTTTGCGACGGCGCTGTTTGGCGGCGTGCTGACGAACTTTGCAACGCGTGGGGAAGAATCTCGCGATGTCGTAGCGGGATTGCGCAGTGAACCGGCGAACTTGAAACATGAGCATGAACATCATCACCAAGATATTGAGCTCTGCGATTGCGGCGACCATGGTGATTGCGACGATGATTGTGAATGTGACTGCAGTGAACATGGTTGTTGCTGCGATAATCGCGACGTTCACGATGCTAGCTTTACGGAAAAGGTTAAAGAAACGTTCCGCTATGGCTTGGTCAATATGGTGGGTGATGTGAGCAAGTGGCTGATGATTGGCCTAGTGCTGGGTGCGTTGATATCTGCCTTTGTTCCAAATGAGCTCTTCCTTGCGTTACGTGAAAAACCGATTCTTTGCATGGTTTGCGTGTTGCTGTTAGCGATGCCGATGTACACGTGTGCTACAGGTTCCATTCCGCTGGCGCTTGCGCTTGTTGCAAAGGGAATTACTCCGGGTGCGGCTCTTGTCCTTTTGATGGCTGGCCCTGCAACGAGTATTGCTTCGATGCTTGTGGTCGGTAAAGCTTTTGGCAAGCGCACTCTTGTAGCGTACTTGTTCTCGATTGCGTTTGGGGCGATGTTCTTTGGCTTTATTGTCGATACGTTCTTTATGGACACGTTCCTTTCGGCGATGTTGCCACAAGGTTCTGCGGAGTGCCATGGTCACGAAGCGTTAGGCGTATTCGATTACATTTGCGCAGGGCTCTTGGCTGTGTTTATGTTGTATGCGAAGTTTGCGCACAAGTGCTGTGACGGTCATTGCGGTTGCGGCTGCGGTTGTGGTGATTCATGCAAATGCACGGACTCTTGCGAACATGACCACGAACATTGTGAATGCGGCGAATCTTGTGGATGCCAGGAACACAGTAATCATGACCATCATCATGAGCATTCCGAACCTGTGGCTAAAACATATCGCGTGAACGGTATGAATTGCAGCCATTGCAAGGCATGCGTTGAAAAAGCGGTACGCTCGCTTGATGGAATCGTTTTTGCCGTAGCCGATGTTGCGAGCAAGTCGTTGCATGTGGAATGGCACGACGATGATGATATCGACGAGTTCGCTTTAAAAACTGCAGTTGAAGAAGCTGGGTTCGAGTTCGGCGGCGAAGTTTAAAATTTTATACCGAAGAATTGATGAAAAATTTCTACATTATCAAGAGAGGTTAGTGACAGAGAAAAGATTACTATAGAGATAAAATATGGCAATAAGTGCAAAATCGATTATGAACGAATTGGCTCAAGAGACGAATCTCTTGGAAGAAGTATCTAGCGATAATAGAACGAAACTGCAGAAAACTCTTCTTTTGATGATGCAAGATGTTCATGATGTTTGTGTAAGAAATAATATACGGTATTCCTTATATGGTGGCTCTTGTTTAGGTGCTGTTCGCCATAAAGGTTTTATTCCTTGGGATGATGATATTGACATAACGATGCATCGAGACGATTGGGAAAAATTCAAGTTATGTTTCGATAAGGAATTGGGTGAGAATTATGTAATGGAAGCTCCACGATACGGAAATAAAGATTGCAAGACAACGTGGGCGAAAGTTTATAAGAAAGGGACGATTCTCGAAGAAATTAACGATGTTAATGCTCCTTATGAAAAGGGTATTTTTGTAGATATCTTTTTTTACGATAATGTTTCGGATAATAAAATTATCAGGAAATTTGATTCTATTGTGTCCGATTTTATGAAAGGTGTTGCAACCTCGATGGTTTATTATAAATATCCTAACGAACTTATGGATAAGTTCTATGAAGCAACACCCAAAACAAAAGTATATTATAATATGAGACGTTTTTTAGGTTTCATGTTTTCGTTTATTTCTCACGAAAAATTTTGCGCTCTGTATGACCGATTTGTTTCGCGGCATCATGAAGAAACTTCTTGCATTACCGTGCCTACAGGACGAAAAAATTATATGGGAGAAATGTTGCAACGATCTTGGTATATGCCAATGCAACTAACTCAATTTGAAAGTACTGAATTTTTTGTATCCATAAATTGTACAAAATACTTAGAGAAAATATTTGGTGGTGATTACATGCAATTGCCGCCTGAGGAAAAAAGAGAACGACATTTTGTTGTTAATTTGAAATTTGGTGATGAAAAAAAGTAATTGTGCGAAATGAGTTTTTTATAGCATTCTCATAATTGTTCGCAATTTCTTTAATCCATCGAATTTTAAACTTCTCCGATTCTAGCAAGCTTTAGCAATGGCATTCCGGCTTCTCGGCTTTCGTCGAGATTGACCGTAAAATCAATGCTCCAGTCGTTGAAATCTTCTTCGTCCTGCAACATTTGCTGGATGTGCATGATGTTGCCTTCGTAAGTGACGATGGTGTGGGCGAGGGCGCGACCTTCCACGTCCATACGGAACTTGTGATGCTCGGCGGTGTAGGCGGCCATTATTTCTAGCAATCGCTTTTCTGTCCATGGAGTGCCTTCGGCATCCGCTAAAAGTTCGCCTTCGGCAAGGTCGTCTGCTAGGCTGTCCAGAACGTCCGAGAAATCTTGTTTTGAAAGGCTCATCATAATCTGGAAAATGCGCTGACGCACCATGGAGAGGAATCGCTTCTTGTCGTATGTGATGTCTGCGGCGGCCTTGTCTGCACCAAACGCTTTTTCTGCTTCGTCCTCGGCGGTACCGGCGTCCAAACGCTTTTGATAATCCTCCGGGTGCGCCATCTTTTCCCATTCTTCAAGCAGGCTCGAATCCACGCGGCGGATCATATCGCCGAGGTAATCCTGCATTTCCAAGAGTTCTTCGTTCTTGTAACCGTCGGGTACTGTCTGCGAAAGTACTTTATAGACACCGTTCAGGTGGCGGAGTAAAATCGCTTCCATGCGCTGCAAGTTGTACTGCTTGACGTAACCGCTGAACGTGCTGAAATTCTCGAACATCTCGCGCACGATGGATTTGGGTTCGATGTTTTCATCGACCCACGGGTGGACATCGGCAAATGCGTTGAATGTGTCATAAATAAAGTCTCGGAGCGGCTTCGGGTATTCGACTTTTTCCAATTCTTCGAGACGTTGGTTGTATTCCATACCCTGTGCCTTGAGTTCGTTCATGCGGGCGTCACGAGCCTTGCTCAACTGGATTCGCAAGATGGCTTCGGGATTTTCGAGAATGCTTTCGCACAAGGTAATAACGTCTAAAGCGTATTCCGGTGAATCTTTGTCAAGCTTCGGGAGTGTGTCAAGTAGGTACAGCGAAAGCGGTTGATTCATCGAAAAATCGTCTTGCAAGTCCATGTTTACACGCAGGTGACTGTAACCCTCGGCGACAGGTTTCACGAATTCGATGATGTGCTTTTCGACAAGGCTCCGGAACAAGAGGAACGCACGGTGCTGCAATTGCTTTTTGCTCGCCGCACTCTCGTGACAATCTTTGAGGAGCGCTCGCATGGCTCGGCAGCCGTCCGTTGGGCGGCTCAAGATGTTCAAAAGCATTCCGTGATTCACTTGGAAACTCGATGTGAGCGGCTCCGGTGCAGAATCAATCAAACGCTTGAACGTATTTTCGTCAAAGGGAATATAACCGTGCTCGGGCGGTTTTCGTTTCTGGAATTTCTTTCCTGTCGTGCGAGACTTTGCTTCGAGTTTTAAGTTTTCAATCACGTGTTCCGGTGCCTGTGCAACAACGTAACCAACATTGTCGAAGCCCTTGCGGCCTGCGCGACCTGCAATCTGGTGAAAATCGCGTGCGGTTAAAATTGCGGTCTTGTCGCCGCTGTATTTACAAAGCTGCGTAAAGAGAACCGTACGAATGGGAACGTTCACGCCAACGCCGAGCGTGTCTGTCCCGCAGATGACTTTCAAGAGTCCTTGCTGGGCGAGCTTTTCGCAGAGAATACGGTATTTCGGCAAAAGACCTGCGTGGTGCAACCCAATGCCTTGCTTGAGCCAGCGTTTGACATCCGGGCCGTATGGGCTTGCAAATCGGACTTCCTTAATCGCTTCGTTAATCTTGGCTTTTTCCTCTTTTGTGCACAAGTCGAGGCTCATGAAATTTTGTGCGTTGCTTGCGGCGGCGGCCTGAGTAAAGTGGACAACATAAACGGGAGCCTTGCCTTCGTTCACAAGCTTTTGTACTTCCGTTGAAATTTCTGTCGTACTATAGCTAAAGTCGAGCGGCACCGGGCGCTGCGTCGAGCGGACCGTTATGGACTCACGGCCCGTGTGCTTGGTCATGTCGCGTTCGAAAAATTCCGTAGCACCGACGGTTGCACTCATCAAGAGAAATCGCGATTGCGGGAGCGTCAAAAGCGGAACCTGCCAGGCGACACCGCGTTCTCGGTCGGAATAGTAATGGAACTCGTCCATTACGATATCGGTGATGGAGAGCGTTTCGCCTTCGCAGAGCGCCATGTTCGAAAGGATTTCTGCTGTACAGCAGATGATGGGGGCATCACGGTTGACAGTCGCGTCACCGGTCGAAAGTCCAACACTTTCGGCGCCAAATTCCTTGCAGAGAGCCATCCATTTTTCGTTCACTAAAGCCTTGATGGGACATGTATAGACGCTTCTGCGCCCATGCACTAGACTGTCAAAATGGAGTGCAAGCGCCACCATGGATTTCCCACTTCCGGTCGGTGTATTCAAAATGACGTTCTTGCCGTCTAGCAGTTCAAGAATCGCTTCTTCTTGCGCTGGGTATAACGTTGTACCACGGGCTTCCGCCCATGCCATAAATTGTTCCAAAACGTCTTCTGATGAAATATCTGCACGGTTTCCACGCGCATTTTCTACCAGTTCATTCAAAAAATCTTTGAGAATCCGCTTGCTTTGCTCTGCCATAATGACTCAAAGATAACTTTTTTGAAAATAAAACGTAATAAGTTTTCTATTTTTGCAAATAAGGAGATTTTATGAAAGGAATCGTACTCGCTGGGGGATCCGGCACGCGTTTGTATCCGCTGACGATGGTCACATCGAAGCAGTTGTTGCCGGTTTATGACAAGCCGATGATTTATTACCCGCTCTCGACGCTCATGTTGGCGGGCATTCGCGACATCTTGATTATTTCGACTCCGACGGATCTACCGAATTTTGAACGGTTGCTCGGTGACGGCTCTGCAATGGGCCTCAACTTGAGTTACAAGGTGCAGCCGAGTCCCGATGGACTTGCTCAGGCGTTTATTCTTGGTGAGGAATTCATCGGAAATGATTGCTGTGCGATGGTGCTTGGCGACAATATCTTCTACGGAAACGGATTTAGCCCGCTATTGAAGGCTGCCGTCAAAAATGCCGAAGAAAATGGCCGTGCAAGTGTGTTTGGCTATTACGTCGAAGATCCAGAACGCTTTGGAGTCGTGGAATTCGACGAAAATGGCAAGGTGATTTCTGTCGAAGAAAAACCGAAGGAACCCAAGAGCAACTATGCGATTACGGGCCTCTACTTCTACGACAATCGCGTGAGTGGTTTTGCCAAGGTGCAAAAGCCTAGCGCCCGCGGCGAACTTGAAATTACCGACCTCAACAAGACCTACCTCGACAAGGGTGAACTTGACGTGAAACTCCTCGGTCGCGGTTTTGCGTGGCTCGATACCGGTACAATGGACAGCCTCATCGAAGCGGGCGAGTTCGTGAAAATGGTCGAAAACCGTCAAGGCATCCAAATTTCCGCTATTGAAGAAATCGCCTACAAGAATGGCTGGATTAGCAAGGAAAAACTTTTGGAATCCGCCGCTAAATATGGAAAGTCGCCTTACGGTCAACATCTGAGAAAAGTCGCCGAAGGAAAAATCCATTATTAAAGATGGTGAATGGGATGAATCTGCCTCCTTTGATAAAAAAAATCATTGCGACAAATCCATGTTATGCGGATTTGCTTGAATGTCAAGGTAAAATCTATACATTTTTGAATCCGGTTTCTTACTTAGAAGCTCTTAAGCATAAAGAAATTTTTGAAAAGATGGATGGAATTTTTTGCGATGGGAAAATTCTAGCTAAGTCGATTTGCTTGTTCTATCATAAACGGGTGGATCGCTGCAGTTTTGATATGACTTCCCTTGCATCGGAGTTTTTTCGGTATTCCGAAATTCATAGCAAGAAAATTTATTTTGTTGCAAGTAAGCAGAAAGAGCTTGAACGCGCAATGAGAATCCTTGGTAAAGTCTATCCTAATCTGAATATAGTGGGTGCGAGAAATGGGTATTTTCGTGATGATCAAGAATTAAATGACGAAGTCCATAAAATTGTAAGCCTTAATCCTGATTATGTAATATGCGGTATGGGAGTTGTTTTACAGGAAAAGTTTTTAGTTCTTCTAAAATCAGCTGGGTTTAAGGGAATTGCCTTTACATGTGGCGGTTTTGTTTCTCAGGCGTCTAGGTCGAGTTTGAATTACTATCCAAGGATTTTCGATAAACTTAATTTGCGGTTTTTGTATCGAATGATTAAAGAAAAACATACACGAAAACGTTACTTGCATGCCTTATTTCTTTTCCCGATTAAGTTTGTCGGGGAATGGATAAATGCTTAAAAAGAAGGTTGAATTAGAAAGTTCTGCAAATCTAGACAGAAGTTTCTATTAATATGTAGTATGAGCAGCTTGATTTCCGCATCTAGTAGTAAACGCTTGGCGAAGAACACTTTGTTGTTGTATGTTCGATCTACGATTGTAATGGCCATAACGCTGTTTACTTCTAGGATTGTGTTGGCTTCTCTAGGAATTGAAGATTACGGAACCTATAATGCCGTAGGTGGGTTCGTTGCCCTGTTTTCTATGCTTGGGGGAACATTGGTCAGCGCTACTCAACGATTCATAAATTATGAACTTGGAAAAACGGAAAACCAAAATGTAAATAAAATCTTTTGCACAGCAATGGCTATTCATGCATCCATAGCTGTTGTTACGTTAATCTTGTTCGAATCGTTTGGATTATGGTTCCTTAATTGTAGAATGAATTTTCCTGAAGGGCGGTTGATTGCCGCAAATGTAGTCTTTCAAACATCAGTTGTTTCTTTTTTGTTGAATATTTTTTGCCTGCCTTTTATTGCGGTTATTGTTGCTTATGAGCGAATGAAGGCATTTGCATATGTATCGTTGTTGGATGCCGTATTGAAACTTGCTATTTCCTATGGATTGTTTTTTTCGGACGGTGACCGGCTCGTTTTATACGCAGTGCTCTTGCTTTGTGTGTCAATTATGAATCAATTGATGTACGTTTTCTATTGTAAAAAGTTTTTTTCAGACATTGTTGAAATTCACTTAGTTAAAGAAAAAGATGCCTATATCAAACAAACTAGCTTTGCAGGCCTTACCTTTCTTGAGAATATTGCTTTCGTATTGTCAAACCAAGGAATTAGTCTTATTTTAAATTTATTTTGTGGAGTTTCCGTGAATGCAGCTCGTTCTATTACTGTTCATGTACAGAATGCAGTAACTAAATTTGTGTATGATTTTATGACAGCGTTAAACCCTCAAATTACAAAAACATATGCTGCTGGTGAACTCGATAAATCAATGAGCCTTATGTGCAGAGGTGCCAAATTTGCATATTATTTAGTTCTTGTGCTTTCTGTTCCCATTTTTTTTAAGACTCCGGAAATATTGAAATTATGGCTGAATGTTTATCCTGATTACGCTGTTGTTTTTATTCAGTTGACGTTAATAGCTTCTTTGTTCCAAGTGATAAATCATCCCCTCAATACTGAAATTTTTGCAACTGGTCAAATTAGGGTCAACGTTCTCATTGTCAGTTGTATTAGATTTCTCTCATTCCCCATTTCGTATGTTTTCTTGAAATTAGGTTATGCTCCTTATTGTGCCTATATAGTCATTATTGTTATAAATATAGTTTGTATGTTTGCTCGACTTTACGCAATTCAAAGTATAACAGGATTCAAAATGATGTTTTTTTTAAGGCGAGTCCTTCTCTATATACTTGTGGTAACAGCATTCATTGGTGTTGCTAATATTCCCTTGACTCGGTATATGTCAGGTTCAATATCTCTTACTTTTTTGTATATTGTAGTTTCGCTAATTCTGTCTAGTTTTATTGTGTGGTTTATAGGTGTTTCTGCTGATGAACGTCGCAAAATTGTTCAGATTGTTTTAAAAAAGAATCGTTAAAATGCCTTTCGTGCACTCTTTTATAATCCCGCATAAGAACAGCCCTGAATTGCTTCGGCGTTGCATTGATTCTATTCCGAATCGTTCGGATATTCAAATTATTGTTGTCGATGATAAAAGCGACTATGAAAAAAAAATAGCTTTGATGCATGAAAATCTTGAAATTATCCAATTGGATGAAAACCGTTCTAAAGGTGCTGGTCGTGCAAGAAATGTAGGCTTAGCTCGGGTGATGGCTAAATGGATTTTATTTACTGATGCAGGCGATTTTTATGATTTAGGTTTTATGAATGTCTTGGATTCGTATAGTTTCACGAAAAAATTCTTTGAAAATTGCGATGGAAGTGTTCGAAGTGTAAATAAAATATGTGTCCCATTATTCCATGGAATAAAATGATAAAACTGTCTTTTTTGAAAAAATATAATATTGTATTTTAAGAAGTTCTTAGGGATGAAGATGCTTCCAATCATAAGGTATATGAGTCGGCTTACGAAAAAAAATGGCTTCCGTGGTGCATTGTTAGGTTTGTGGATTCTTTTCATTAATTTTGGACACATAATGAGGGCGTCTTCGGAATATGTCCAAAAAATAAAGGCTTATAATGTCAACTAAGAAAAAGGTTCTCATATTTGTATTGTCGGGTGTTGGCGGTGCAGAACGGGTTTCTGTGACCATCGGAAAAAATTTGGATTCTGAATTTTTTGATGTTTTTTATTATGCTGTAGGTCCTTGGAAGTGCGAAATTTCAGATTTTATTTCTCCTGAACATTTTAGAGGTCATTTACGGTATTCAAATCCAATCAAATTGCTGGCTTGCCTATATAAGACCATTCGTAAGGAGTCTCCGGATATCATATTTACATCAGTGATGTATATTAGTACAAAACTGCTTTTATTGCAACCTTTTTTTAGGGCTACAAAATTTATTGTACGAAGCGAAAATAATTTTTTCTCGTTCAATAAAAGACAGCAGTGGATGATTCGTCTTTTGTATCGACGAGCAGAGAATATTATTGCACAGACGGATGAAATGCGAACAGAACTTATTGAAAAGGCTCACTTGCCAGCTTCTAAAGTAATTGCAATTCAAAATCCTCAAGATTTTAAAATGATTAGTGAACTTGCGCAGGAACCAAGTCCGTTTAAAGATTCTTCGAAGAAATATTTTGTAGCTTCTGGTCGATTCGCTTACCAAAAAGGATTTGATATTCTTGTTCAAGCGTTTGCTCTTGTTTCAAAAAAAATAAAAGAAGCGGAACTTTATATTGTTGGTAGAAATTCAGGACCAAATGAGTCATGCTATATGCAAATTTGCAATTTGGTAAATAAATTGGGCATGAAAGAAAAAATTCATTGTGTGGGCTATCAAAAGAATCCTTACGTATATGTGAAAAATGCGGACTGCTTTGTTTTGTCAAGTCGAAATGAAGGTCTTCCAAATGTATTGATTGAAGCTTTGTATTTGGGGACTCCAGCTGCAGCAACAATATGCATTCCTGCTGTTACTCGGATTGTTGAAGTCGGTAAAACAGGGTATTTGGCAAGACCGGAAGATGTAAATTCTTTGGCAGAAGCTATGCTCAATGCTGTTCAATTAGGGAGAATCCAAAGCGATTATCCAATGGATACGATGATTGAATTTAATAAATTATTTTTGAATATTGGAAAATAGAATGTTTTTGAGAGGTCTTGGTATGATTCGGTATATCTATCATAAATTGTTGAATGTTTATCTTGAATTTAGACGTAAACCGTATATCGAGGAAATGAAAAAAATTATCGATGCAAATACGAGCATAATTAGTAGTAACTGCTTTGCGGGTCTTATTATGCAAGATCTTGGAATGCAATACAATTCTCCGACATTAGGGTTGTATTTTATGGCTCCTGATTATATTGAGTTTTTAAAACATTTGGAATTTTATTTGACAAAGGCTGAGATTGTTTTTGTTGAACATTCAAAGTACCCCCTTGGTGATGAACGTCGAAAAAATTGGAAGCATTGGTATCCGATAGGATTGCTTGATGGTAAAGTTGAAATCCATTTTTTGCATTATCATTCAGAAGAAGATGCTAGAGAAAAATGGCATCGTCGTGCTGCTCGTGTAAATTTCAACAAACTTCTTGTAGTGGGGATGGAGCAAAATCTTTGTACCGAAAAAGAAATCGCAGCTTTTGACCAACTTTCTTTTGAAAAAAAATATTTTTTCTCGTCGAAACGCGTGAATTCGAAAAATTGTCTGTTTTTGAAAGAATACGAAAAAAAAGGCGAAGTGGGGGATGCTTACAAAAAACCCCATGTGTTTTATAAGGCTTTGTTAGATGCTTTGCACAAGGCTGATTTGAATCCTGTAAATTAGAAGAAAAAGAGATGTTTATGTTAAAGGTTTATGCATGATGAAAGTTGCAATTATTCCATATAAGTGGTTCGGTTCTGATGGAATTTCCGCATTTATCATGAACTATTATCGGACCTTAGATCACAAATTATTTCATTGTACGCTTATTTATTCCAGTTTTTTGGGTGATGTTGACATTGCCAAAAAGAAAATGTTGGAATTTGCTGAGAACGGGGATTCCTCTGTTTGCATTTCGAAGTCGCAGGGGCTTATCAAATATTTTTTTCGTTTATTTTTTCATCTAAAAAAACAAAAATATGATATTGTCCATATTCATGGAAGTAGCGCCAGTATTGTACTTGCGGCTTTGGCGGCGAAATTTGCGGGTGTGAAAAAAATTTGTACACATGCCCATAGTACAGGTGGTAATCATGTTTTTGTCCACAAAATTTGCAGAATTCTATTGAACAGGATAACGACGATTCCTTTGGCGTGTGGAAAAAAAGCGGGCCTTTGGATGTATGGAAAAAAAATACCGTTTCAAATTATTCCCAATGGAATTGATTTAAAGAAGTATAAATTTAGGGAAGATATTAGGGTGTCGATACGAAAAAAATTAAATGTTTCCGAGAATCAAGTTCTTGTTGGACATATTGGAGGGTTAAATGCTGCGGTGAAAAATCATAAATTTCTGATTGATTTTGTAAGTCTTGTAAAGAACAAAAATTTGAATATTCGAATGCTGTTTATCGGTTCCGGTTGTGGATTAGGATTGAAAAATGTTCAAGAATATGCAAAATCTTTAAATGTTGTTGATTATATCATTTATTTAGGTCAACGAAATGATGTGAATGAACTCCTGATGGGGATGGATGCATTTTTCTTGCCTTCCTTTTTTGAAGGTTTTCCAATAGTTTCTGTTGAAGCCCAAGCCTCAGGGTTGCCGACTTTTATGTCAAATACCATTTCGAAAGAAGTTGGAATGACGGATTTGGTTCATTGGCTGCCGATTGATAAGGGACCTGAATGTTGGCTGCAAGCGTTAGAAAAATATCCGGCTCCAAATGACCGTACCCTATATGTAAATGAAGTGGAAAAAAATGGTTTCGATGTAAAACATGTTTCTGATTTGTTGCAAAGGATTTATTTAGATGGTTTGTAAAATCAAATGGTTTGTCGCAAGGTTACAAAATGATTCAGCAACGATTTGGTGATAAAGAGCAGTATATTTGCTATTTATTATTTATTCTTGATCCTATAATAACATGGCTTGGAGTTCCGGGTCATTTTGCAATTATTTCTAGTATTTTTGTTTTATTCGGTCTATATTATTCTTTGACGAATGATTTCCGTAATCTATTAAAGACAACGCCTTTGGTTGTATGGCTTGTTTTGACCTTGTATCATTGCTTCAATGCTATGGCGAAAGGTGTGCTAGAAGTTGATGCCGTTGATGTTTTACATGGTCTGAAGATTTATTTCTGTATAGCGATATTTATCTATTGGGCTCAAATTGATTTGCTTAAAACTGTAGAAATTCTTTATAGGTGCTTTTTCATTTATTTAATAGTATGTTTTTTTGTTTGTGGCGGCTTGCATCTAGATGGAGCTCGGTTAAGTGGGGCCATCTATGCTACGCAACTTGGACAATTTGCTGCAACAACAGCTTTTTTCGGAGCGGTTTTGTGTTTCTTCAAATCGAAAAACAACATTGCTTTTAGCATGTATTTGTTGGTTCCCTTTTTTATAACCTTGCTGACGCAATCTAGAAATTCAGTTGCAATGTTAACTGTAATTGTTGTTGGTTATTTTTTGGCTAATAGATTAAAAAGGGGCTTTGATATTTTCGGCGTATTTAAGCTTGCTTTTGTGTTTCTTTTTGGATTAGGTCTTTTAGCTGTTGTGATTATGAATAGCTCATTGTATGAACGTGCTCTGGATTCGACGGATAAAAATTTGAATTCATACTATTTGAAAAAAAATGCTACAAATACTGTTTTTGACAAGATTGCTGGTGATAGGCTTATTTATTATGTTGAAGGGTGGAAGTTTTTTAAGCGAAATCCCTTGACTGGTATAGGCATGTGGGGATTTAAACAAAAATTTGGAGGCGATTATCCTTTGCATAGCGAGTATATGATTCATCTTTGTGAAGGAGGATTGATTGGCGCATCCTTGTGGGTGTTCTTTTTGTGCTGTTGTGTGAGAAATATTATGAAATTGGAATTAGTTCCTGGTTATCGAACGTTATTGTTCTTTGGACTATTTGAATACCTGTTTTGTGGAATTTATGCAAGAGAATTTTACTATGAATTTTTTTATCCGATGATTTCCTTGTTCTTGGTGGATTTTCAAAAAATTCGAAATCAATTTGTTGTCGTTACCATTCCCCCTAAAATGGGAGATATTGGTTCTTGTGAAAAAAAATTGCTATGAATGATATAAAAGTTTCTGTCATTGTTCCCGTTTATAATGTTCTAGAATATCTGCGAACATGTTTGGATTCTTTGGTCGCTCAAACTATGTGTGAGTGCGAATTTATTGTGGTGTCGGATGGTGCGTCAGAAGCTGAGTGCTCTATATGTGAAGAATATGTTGCTAAGGATTCAAGATTTAAGTTCTTTAGACGAAATCATGGAGGACTAGCCGCAGTAAAAAATTTTGGAATGACGCAAGCGCAGGGAGAATATATATCTTTCGTAGATAGTGATGATTGGATTGCTCCAGATATCCTTAAGGATGCCTATGAATTGTCGAGAAAAACTAATAGTGATGTTACGTTTTGGAATTACTCTGTTGTAACACCCAAAGGCCTTATTTCGCATGTTTTTTCGCCAATGAATAGCGGTGTTTTATCAAAAGAGACTTTGGTTGCTATAAGAGAAAATCTTTCTTTCTTGACACATCCGAAATATTTGACTTTGGTCTATTCGTGGTGCAAATTGTATAAGACTTCAATAATAAGAAACATGGCTTTCGAAGAAGACAAAAAAATAGGGGAGGATTGGATTTTTAGCCTTCAGTTATTTTTAAAAGAGATTCGTGTGTCGTATTTAAATCAAAATTCCTATTTTTATAGACAGAATAACAACTCTTTAACAAAAAAGTATTTCCCGGATGTTTTTAAAGTTCGTTGGAACTATATTAGAAGAAGGGATGAATTGTCAAATGGAAAATATCACGTTGAGATTTGTAATGAAATTTTTTGCAAATTTCTTGATGCTTTGCCTCAAGATTATTTTCATAAGAGTAACCCTTGTTCATTTAGAGAAAATATCAATAGGCTTAAACAAGTTTTTTACTCGGAAGATTTTCGACATGTTATAGATGAATGCTCATTCTGTAAATTGAGCCGAGGTCGTAAAATAGATTATATCTTTTTCAAAGCAAAAATTTTCTTGTGGCTTTATATCAGAGCGTTTTATCTATTGTTAAAGAGAAAAATGGCTTGATATGTAATAATATGTTTATGTTTGAAATGGTATGAGAATGAATGGTATAAAAGTTTCCGTTATCATCCCTGTTTATAAGGTGCCTTTAGAATATCTGCGAACTTGCTTAGATTCGCTAGCTGCCCAAACTATGCATGAATGCGAGTTTATCGTGGTGTCGGATGGCGCGCCAGAGGCTGAATGTTCTATATGTGAAGAATATGTTGCTAGAGATTGCAGATTCAAGTTTTTTAGGCGAGAGCATGCTGGGGTTTCTGCAACAAGAAATTATGGTATGGCTCAGGCGTTGGGAAAATATATATCTTTCGTTGATAGTGATGATTGGATAGATGCAAATATTCTAAAAGAGGCTTATGATTTTTCGGAAGAAATTGATAGTGATGTGACATTTTGGAATTGTATTACGGTATCTAGCAAAAAGAAGTATCCTGTTCGATATTCAATGATGGATAATTTTCTTTTGTCTGAAGAATCGTTAAATGCAATAAGAAGAAATCTTTTCTTTGCAGAACAAAAGAAATATCTAGTTTTTATTTATCCGGTTTGTAAATTATATAAAACGTCGTTGGTGAAAAATTTTATGTTCGAAGAAAATTTAGAAATAGGAGAAGACCGGATTTTTAATATACATGTATTTTCAAAAGATATACGTGTGGCGTATTTGAATAGGGATGCTTATTTTTATAGACAAAATGCAGATTCGATAACAAAGAAATATTGCCATGATGCATTTGACATTCGCTTGAAATATATTAGAAGAGCGGAGGAATTGTCTGAAGGAATGTATCATGCTGAAATATGCAACGAGACTTTGTATAAATTTATAGATTGCTTGTCTAGAGATTACTTTCATAAGGATAATCCTCTTCCATTTAAGGAAAATATCAAAAGGCTTAAACGGGTTTTCTATTCTAAAGAGTTTCGACATGTTGTAGATAACTGTGCTTTCCGTAAATTGAATGGATGTCATAAGATTGACTTTCTTTTTATTAAGGCAAGAATGTTCTCATGGTTCTATATTAGAACATTCCTTTTCTCGTTAAAAAAAAGAATGTTTTAACTTTTAATCTGATATTATTATGAATAATGTTAGGGTATCAATCATCATCCCTGTTTATAAGGTTCCTTTGGAGTATCTGCGAACTTGTTTAGACTCGCTAGTTTCCCAAACTATGCGAGAATGCGAGTTTATCGTGGTATCTGATGGAGCCCCAGAGGCTGAATGCTCTATATGTGAAGAATATGTTACTAAAGATTACAGATTTAGGTTTTTTAGACGGGAACATGCGGGTATTTCAGCAACAAGAAATTTTGGCAAGGCTCAAGCGCATGGTGAATATATATCATTTGTGGATAGTGACGACTGGGTTGAACCGTATCTTTTTAAAGAAGCCTATGATTTTTCAAAGAAAAATGATAGTGATGTGACGTTTTGGAATTATGTTGTCGTATCTTCACAAAGAAAGATTTCGCAGAGATTTTCATCAATGGATAATGGTCTTTTATCAAAAGATTTGTTGTGCTCTATAAAAAAGAATCTCTTTTTTGCTGAAGAAAAAAAATATACAGTTCTTATTCTTGCTACTTGCAAATTGTATAGGGCTTCCTTGGTGGAAAACATGTCATTTGAAGAAAATCTTGAAATGGGAGAGGATCGCGTATTTAATCTACAAATATTTTCAAAAGAAGTTCGTGTGGCTTATTTAAATCGGGATGCTTATTTCTATCGACGAAATGAAAGTTCTATAACTCACGGATATTTCCATGATGCTTTTGATTCTCACTTGAGATATATTAGAAAATTAGAAGAACTGTCAAATGGGCTGTATCATAGTGAAATATGTATTCTGATTCTATACAAATTTATAGATTCTTTGTCTCATGATTATTTTCATAAGGATAACCCTCTTTCGTTTAAGAAAAATCTCAATAGGCTTAAACAAGTTCTGCATTCAAAATGTTTTCAGCGTGTTATAGAAGAATGTCCCTTTTTTAGGCTGAAATTAAGTCACAAAATCGACTACCTTTTTATCAGGTTCAAATTTATCCCTTGGCTCTATATTAGAACTAAATTTTGGGGTTTAAAAAATAGATTGTCTTAAAAATGCCATATGCAAGTAATGTTTTTGGTGGCTTTTTGTGATTTTTCTATATTTAGACCAAATAAATGGAAAAAAACATGAAAAGATCAATCATCATTACCGGCGGCGCAGGCTTCATTGGTAGCCACGTAGTTCGCCTTTTCGTGAACAAGTATCCTGAATACAAGATTATCAATCTTGACAAGCTTACCTATGCGGGCAACCTCGCGAACCTCAAGGACATCGAGGGCAAGCCGAACTATAAGTTCGTGAAAATGGACATCTGCGACTTTGACGCGTTCTACAAGCTCATGCAGGACGAACAGGTCGATGGCATCATCCACCTCGCTGCCGAAAGCCATGTCGATCGCTCCATCAAGGACCCGTTCACCTT
>CAMKTL010000036.1:0-35667 GCA_946415675.1 uncultured Fibrobacter sp. | reverse complement strand
GTGGCTTTCAAAAATCTTCTGATAGAGTGATTTTCCCATGATTTTGTCTCTTTTTATTCCCGCTGTCATTCTGGCCCTTCGGCAAGCTCAGGGACCTTGTCCGCTGGGCTTTTCGGAGCGATAGAATCCATTGGGATTGTTTTGGCGTTTATTGCGGCGAAATATAGAATTTTTTGCAAATACTTAAAAGGTAAAGTATTGAATTTAAATCGTAATTAGAATTGTGTAAGGTGATCCCGGAACGGAGTCCGGGATGACAAAAAAAACGCGACTTGTGGCCGCGCTTTCGTCAAAATTAAGTCTTTAAATTAGAACTGTTCAATCTGGGTGTTGAACTTGTATTTGTCCTTGTAGTAGGCGAGCATGTCGTCGCTGTTGTTGAATGCTCTGCGGAGCGGGTCACGGAGGGCGGGTTCCCTCTTGACCTTCTTCTGAATTTCAGGAACGACATCCTTGAAGAAAAGTTCGTTGCTTGCTGCTGCTACGTGGTTCTGGTTGTATTCCATGTGGTAGCGACGTTCCACCATCTGGAACAAGTCGGACTGGCAGGAGTTTTCCGGAGGAAGGTGGCTTGCAACAGGCATATAGCACTGCTTGATGTAGTCTTGCTTCATGCTGACGATGAGGCTGTCAATCGCAGGAATGTTGTGGACTGTGTCGTTGTGTATTGCAAGTTCGGCTTTCGGGGGGGTGACACTAGAGCATCCAGCAAAGAAAGATGCAACGAGTGCGATGGTTGCCCAAATGATGTTTTTTTTCATGTCCTAATCCTTTTGTTTTGACATTGTTTTTTACTACATCAATCCCGCATTCAAAGTTACTTAATTGTTGATAGATTTGCGATAGTATGTATGTAAATTCGAGGTTACAAAAGGGCTTTTTTTGCATATTTTTAAGTTACATGTGATACAAAGCACCAAAAAATTTACTTTGAGGTCGGTTTGAACTTGTAGAACCACTTGATGGGGTCAATTACGTCGTATCGGACGTTCCCGATTTGCTTTTTACCCTTCTTGCGGACTATCCCGGTGACGATGTGGGCGTGGGGGCCTGTCGTATGTCCTGTGGTGCCGACTGTGGCGATAGGATCGCCCGGCATGACCTCTTGTCCGTTCAGATAAAGGAGCTTGTCGCAGTGCATGAACAAGATAACGTCGTTTTTGCGAACAAGTGCTATGATGACGCCACCGCGCTCGTCGCGGCTTGTCCAGGCCTTTGCTCCGAACGGCGCCAGGATGCGTGCGCCCATGCGGCTTGCAACGTCAATCCCGTTGTGCATCCTTTGTGTGGATGTTGCTTTTTCGTGATAAAATTCCGTGAGGTAGGCGATGCTGTCCGATATGACGGATGTCCAGAACTTCCATGCGGCGCCGATGGTGTCTGCCGATGCAGGGCGCTTGATTTCGTTCGGGCGCGAGAAGCGGATGGTGGTTCCTTTGGGTGGAATGTTCTGGTTCCCCTTTTCCCATGATGTTACTTTGAATCCGTTGTCTTCAAGCGTTTTTGCCACGTAGTTCTTGACCATCTTTTCATTTGTGATGATGGCGTCGAAGCGGCCGATGGCGTAGCGCGCGATGCGCTGCATGTTCTCTATACCGTCGAACGTATATTCAAAAGATGGGGCGACGGAGAGTCTGTTCCGTTCCTGGATGCGGTCGCGGAGGTTTGAATCGCTACGGTCGATGTCAGTAACGAAGAGGAACGGCGCAATGATGACGAAAAGCAGTAGAAGCGGGAACAAGTTGCGGATAATTCGCGGAATGCCGTCCAGCGGGTTCTTGACGAGAATGGAAACCTTGTGCAGCTTTTTGACGATTTTTGCAAGTTCTTCCGGGTTCTCGCGAAAATTGGAGTTCAGGGCTTCCTTGGTCGCGCTTTTGTTGCGGCGTATTGCCTTGCATGCTTTCGGGAAAATCCGCCTTGCTGGGCGGTCATTTGAAAGCCAAAGTATTTGCGCCTTGTGTGCCTGTTTTACATCCTCGATAAACGATGCCGCTGTGTCGATGGACATGGGTGTCACGTGCATCAAGAGAATGCGGGACATCGAAACGAGATTTCCGACATTCTCGGTTTCGTCTGCAGATACGATACCGAGAATTTGCGGGACTAACGATTCCAACTTCTTGATGTTGTGGTAGAGAATTCTGAATTCGCTGTCCGACGAAGGCATCGCCTTTGTGCCCGCGAACGTGATTTTTTCGTCAACAGCGAGCGTTCCGGAAATTTGCTTGATTTCTTCATCGGAGAGCTCCCTTTTGAAAAGCTCCTGCGTTGGGAAGGGGGCGTTCCCGGCAAGAAGTTGCCTGCCTGAAAAATCAAGTACAATAAAATGCGCACCGGCATTGAGCGCCAGTGCGAATTTATGCAAGGCTTCGATGGGCATTTCGTCTCCGTCGGCGATGGCGAAGAGAGTGAGCCCGCCTTGACTGTAAAGGTTTTCTAGAACCTTTCTTTGCATGTCCCCTTACTTGGCGGTACCGCGCGGATAGGTGTAGCCGGAAGGCGGCGCTGCGACGAACTTATCGACCTGAAGATAGAGTTCTTCGGCGGATGCTGCCGGGTTGAAGTAGAATTCCTGGTTCCTGTTCTGGCTACGGCCCTTGATGGGTTCGTTGCGGCGTCCGCGGGAGACGATGCCGAGCGGGAGCACTTCCAGGAGTGGCAAAAGGCCGAAATAGCGGAAAAGGCTGAAGTTCTTCTGCCAGGTGGTGCGTTCTGCCAAGATAGCAAAGGTCCCTTCGATAATGGACTTGCTCTGGAGAAGGTCTTCAGAGGTCATCGTCACGAGTTCGTGATTGGTGGGGAAGTTGTTCTGGAAGTTTACCATGTCGCCTTTGAGGTAGTTGGCGTCGCAGAGAAATACGAATTTCATTGTTTTTCCTGGTTAGATTTAATGGTTGTATTCGTAAAATTAGTTTTTTTTTGCGGATTTTGTCGATTTTTGGGGCGTGTGCGGAACGCCGAAAACAAAAAATTGTCGTGTTTTACAAAAATTTTACATTTTGCATTTGCTTTTTGAGTTTTCGCAAAAAAAAATTTTTTTTGAGAAAAAATAATTCTCGGTTTTATAACTCGTTGACAGTTGGTAAGTTATGAAAATTTTTTTACGAATTTGGCCGAAATTGCATTATATAAGTGCGAAAAAACATTTTTTTCAAGTGCTTTGTTTTTTTTTTGAAAACATTATATTTACAGATGTTTTTAAACCGTCTGAGAAATTTCGCTCTGAAATTTTGCATTCGTGTATGGTCATTCGGAGAATAAAAATGAATAAATTGAAAAGGTCCATGGCGACCGTGCTTGTTACTACTAGTGTAATTGCAACAGCATCTTTTGCGCAAAATCCGGCCCCTGCGGCCCCAGCTCAAGCTCCCGCTCCGGCACCTGCAGCGGCTCCTGCAAATCCCGAACCACAACCCGCAGCTCAAGCGCCGGCTGCCGTACCAAACGACCCTCCGCAGGTTAGCGGTATTCCTGGTGAATACATTCAAGAAGGTGGCGCTTTTACACCAATCAAACTTGATAATTTTGTAACGGATGATTCCGACCAACCCGCGCAGATCCGTTGGAAGGCTAGCGGCAACAAGAATCTCAAGGTGATAATTGGTGCAGACCATACGGCTATAATTACAACTCCGGGGCCGCTTTGGAACGGCTCCGAAGACATTACTTTTACGGCGACGGACTCTAAGGGGGCTTCTGCCTCCGAGACGGTGAACTTCACTGTGGAATCCGTGAACAATCCTCCGGTTGTGACGCAAATCCCGGGCCAGGTAGTTGAAGAAGGCAAGCAGTTTGCAAAAATCCGCTTGGATGACTTTGTTAATGACCCTGACCACAAGAAGGACCAAATTTCATGGGATACAGAAATCCGTCCGGCGGGTGGTCCGCAGGGCGATGGCGACTTGTCCGTGACGATTGACGGGAACCGCGTGGCGACGGTTGTGATTCCGGATGCCCATTGGTACGGTTCTGCGACAATCAAGTTTATTGCGACGGACCCGGATTACGGTAGCGATAACAAGACGGCTGCCTTTACGGTGTCGGCGATAAATGACCCTCCGACGTTCACGAAGAAGATTCCTGACCAGGTGATTGACGAAAGGAATCAGTTCGACATGCTTTCTCTTGCAGATTACGTCACGGACCCGGATGACGACGTGATGAAGCTCAAGTGGACGGTGACGGGCAACAAGGACTTGAAGATCGAAATCGACAAGTACGGTTCTGCTATTGTAAATCTTCCGAATGAATACTGGAGCGGTCAGGAACGTGTGACGTTTACGGTGACCGACGCTGCCGGTGCGTCCGCCAAGCAGGACGTTTTGTTCAAAGTAAATTCCATCAACGATCCTCCTGAGTTTGTCCAGAATATTCCTGACCAGACGATTGACGAAAAGCAGGAATTTGCCCCGATTCAGCTTGGCCAATACGTGAAGGACCCGGACCACCGCATTGAAATGCTCAAGTGGGCTGTTGCGGGCGCCAAGGACTTGAAAGTTTCCGTTTCTGGCGGAGTCGCGACAATCCGTATTCCGAACAAAATGTGGAATGGCTCTGAATCCATCAAGTTCAAGGCTACGGACCCGGAAGGCGCTTCTGCCGAATGCGAGGCCATGTTTACGGTCAATTCCGTGAATGACTTGCCGAAGTTCATCCGCCCGATTCCGAACCAGAATATCAACGAAAAACAGCAGTTTACCAAGATCAAGCTGGATGACTTTGTCAAGGACGAAGACCATAAGAATTCCGAACTTTCCTGGGATGTCGAAGTCAAGCATCAGGGACCGATGCCGGAAACGGGCACGCTCAATGTCTCTATTGACGACCAGCATGTCGCAACAGTCGAAATTCCGGACCCGAGCTGGTTTGGCAATACGGTCGCTACGTTCACTGTGATGGACCCGGAAGGCGGTTCCGCCAAGCAGGAAGTTGCCCTTAACGTGAAGTCCGTGAATGACCCGCCGGTATTCAAGAAGATTCCTGACCAGACGATTGACGAAAGAAATGAATTTACTTCGTTCAACATGGATGATTACTTGAGCGATGCTGACCATGACTTCTCCAAGCTCAAGATTGAAGTGACTGGCAATAGGGATCTCAAGGTCAATATCGACAACAGGACGCATGAAGTGTCCGTCAAGATTCCGCATGAACAGTGGAGCGGTACTGAATCCTTGACGTTTACGGCTACGGACCCGGAAGGCGCTCGTGCGATGACTTCTGCCAAGTTTACTGTAAAGGCTATTAACGATCCTCCGGTCATGAAGGAGATTCGTGAACAGACGATTAAGGAACAGGGCGAATTCAAGGTCGTTGAACTTGACAATTATGTCGAGGACCCGGACCATGCGAAGAACAGGCTCAAGTGGACGTTTACTGGCAACAAGGAACTCAAGGTGGCCCTGGATGCCGCACACAATGCCCGCATTACTCCGCCGTCTGCCCAGTGGCATGGTGCCGAAGCGATTACATTCAAGGTTTGTGACCCGGACAACGCTTGCGATGAAAAGACCGTTAACTTTACGGTTGAATCCGTGAACGACGTGCCGATGTTTACCAGACAAGTGACTCCGCAAACCATCAAGGAAAAAGCCCAGTTCCAGCCAATCAAGCTTGGCGACATGGTGAAGGATTTGGATAACAAACTCTCGGAACTCTCGTTTGCTACGTCTTGCAGGCCGGCTGCGGGCTCCAAGAAGAGAGAGTGTGAACTCAAGGTCGATATTGATGGCAACAAGGTTGCAACGATTGGCATTCCGAACAAGTCTTGGAATGGCGCCGAAGAAATTACGTTTACCGTGACGGACCCGGAAGGCGCAAAGGCGACCTCGACCGCTGTATTTACTGTAGAATCAGTGAACGACCTTCCTGAAATCAAGCAGATTGCAGACCAAACCATCCAGGAAAAGGGCGAATTTACGGCGTTCAACGTAGCGGAACTCGTGTCCGACCCGGATGACCGCTTTGAAGATTTGAAGATTGATTTCACTGGAAACAGGGACCTCAAGGTCGATATGTCCAAGACCGGTTTGGTGACCATCAAGACACCGAACAAGATGTGGAACGGTTCCGAAAAGGTTACGTTCACTGTGACAGACCCGGCTGGAGCCAAGGCCCGCACGACGGCAACATTCACGGTTGTATCCGTGAACGACCCGCCGATTATGAAGGAAATTGCAAGCCAGTCTGTTAAGGAAAAGGAATCGTTCAAGCCGATTGAACTCGACAATTACGTCGAAGACCTTGACCATCCGAAGAACAGGCTCAAGTGGAAGATTGAAGGTAACAAGGAACTCCGTGTTGCGATGGATGCCGCTCACAAGGTGACTGTTACTCCGCCGAACGCAAGCTGGAACGGTTCTGAAAAGGTTCGCTTTACGGTAACAGACCCGGATGGCGCTTCGGATAGCAAGGAAGTGACCTTTACGGTCGTTTCCGTGAACGATCCTCCTGAATTTGTCCGTGATTTGCGCGACCAGTCCATTGACGAAAAGAAACAGTTCCAGCCGATCAAACTTGCCGACTACGTCAAGGATCCGGACCACAAGATTAGCGATCTCAAGTGGACATTCAAGGTTAGCCCGATTAGCCAGGGCTCTTCCAAGAAAAAAGGAAAGGATGATGAGGAATCTTCTGCTTCTTCGCTCAAGGTCAAGATTGAAGCGAACAACGAAGCAATGATTGTCATTCCGAACAAGTACTGGCATGGTGCTGCAAATATCACCTTTACCGCTACCGACCCGGAAGGCGCCTCCGCAAGCAAAACTGCTCGCTTTGAAGTGCGCTCCGTGAATGATGCTCCGGTGATTGCTGCTAGTGCACCTACGGGCGAAACGATTCTCGAAGGTGGCCGTTTCAAGACTATCGATCTTTCCACTCTCGCTGATGACCCGGACCATTCGGCATCTTCTCTCAAGTGGGAAGTGACTGGTAACAGAGACCTCAAGCTGGATATCCGCAAGGATAACACCGTGCTTGTTAATGTTCCGAACAAGCAGTGGAGCGGCAAGGAAACGATTACGTTCTCCGTAAGCGACCCGGAAGGCGCTGTTGCCCGCCATAAGATGGTCTTCGAAGTGACCCGCGTGAACGACCCTCCGACATTCGTGAAGAGAATTCCGGACCAGAAAATCAAGGAAAAGGAAGTCTTCAAGCCCATCAAGCTTGACGAATTCGTGACAGACCCGGATAACAAGCCGAATGAACTTCGCTGGAAGATTACGGGTGCAAAGCAGCTCAAGGCCGAAGTCACTCCGAGCCGCATGCTTATGGTGAGTGCTCCTAACAAGGATTTCTGGTGCGCTCCAGAAATGATGGTTCTCGAAGTGAGTGACCCGGATGGAGCCAAGGCCTCGCAGACCATCACATTCGAAATCGCGTCTGTGAACGATCCTCCGACATTGAGGGATATTCCACCGCAGAGAATTCGCGAAAAGGGCCAATTCAAGGATATTGATTTGAGCAAGTTTGTCCGTGACCCGGATAATACAATGGAACAGCTTACTTGGAGTGTCAAGGTTGTGAACCCGGAATCTGCACATGCCAAGAAGAGCAAGAAGGGTAAGAAGGGTAAGAAAGATGATGACGATGAAGACGATACGCCTGTAAAGGATCCGTTTAGCGTTGTTATCTATAAGGGCGGTCTTGCCCATATCGAGATTGGCGACCCGCACTGGCATGGTGAACGTAACGTGGTGTTCACCGTGAAGGACCCGGAAGGCGCTTCTGATTCCAAGACCGTTAACTTTGTTGTGGAATCCGTGAACGATCCTCCTGCTATCAGACCGATTTTGGCTCAGAGCATCAAGGAAAAGGAACACTTTGAACCGATTGACTTGCTAAAGTTTGTCTCTGACCCGGATCATCCGACCAGCTCTCTCAAGTTCGAAATTGCTCAGACTCGCGCTCTCAAGGCTTCTATCAACGCCAAGAAGCAGCTTGTTGTTGCGACCCCGGACAAGTATTGGAACGGTTCGGAAAAGATTCGCCTTGAAGTGACCGACCCGGAAGGCGCAAGGGCTGTGCAGCAGATTGACTTTGAAGTGTCCTCGGTGAATGACCCGCCGACAATCGTGAAGGACATTCCGAGCCAGAAAATCAAGGAAAAGGAAAGATTCGAAATCATTGATCTTACAAAGATTGCCAATGACCCGGATGACAAGCCGAATGAACTCAAGTGGACTGTTTCTGGCAACAAGGAACTTGCTGTAGATGTCAAGAATGGTCGTGCCTCTGTGACTATGCCGAATCCGAACTGGTTTGGCAAGGAAACGATTACGTTTACGGTTAGCGACCCTGAACGCGCCAGCGCTTCTACCAAGGCCACGTTCGAAGTGATTCCGGTGAACGATCCGCCGAAGTTCAAGCCGATTCCGCAGCAGGTCATCGAAGAAAAGAAGACCTTCCCGGCAATTGATTTGACGAAGTTCGTTACGGATCCGGATAACACTGTCGATGAACTCAAGTGGTCTATTGACGGTGAAAATCCGTATGCTTCTGCCGCCCCTGCTAAGTCCTCCAAGAGCTCGAAGAAGGACAAGAAGAAAAAGAAGGGTGGAAAGAAGCAAGTTGAAGAGGCTCCTGCTCCGGTTGTTTCTTCAGGGAAGCATGAACTCAAGTACCATATTAGCGACAAGGGCATCCTCACGGTTGAAATCCCGAACAAGTACTGGAACGGCTCTGAATCGGTAACCGTCAACGTGTTTGACCCGAGCAGGGAAAAGGCTTCTACAGAAATTCGCTTTACCGTGAAATCCGTGAACGACCCGCCGGTCGTGAAGGAAATCCCGGGACAGACGACGCAAGAAGGTAAGACTTTCAAGCCTATCAATCTTGACGAATTTGTAAGTGACCCGGACCACAAGAAGAACGAAATCAGATGGTCTGTCTCTGGCGCAAAGAATCTCGACGTGAGAATCAACGGTTCACGCGTTGCTGAAATCAAGCCGAGAAGGGATAACTGGTTCGGTGATGAAACCGTTATCTTTACGGCGACGGACCCGTCTGGCGCCTCTGACAAGTCTGTTGTGAAGTTTGTCGTGAAGCATGTGAACGCACCTCCGGTCATGCGCGATATCCCGGACTTCACCATCAGGGAAAATCAGAACGAAGGCGTGATTGCGACGATTAAGCTCGACCAGTATGCTCGCGATAAGGACCATAGCTTCGATGAACTCAAGTGGAAGTTTACAGGTCAGAAGCAGTTGCAGGTGAATTACGATAAGCAGAAGAAGACGGTCACCATTTCTCAGCCATATACCCATTGGAAGGGCAAGCCGGAACGCATCACGTTCACGGTGACGGACCCGGAAGGCGGTACGGCCCACAAGACTGCTACGTTCACTGTGATTGCCGTGAACAATGCTCCTGAAACGAAGGCTCAGAACTACGTCACTCGTGAGAACGAGAAGCTGACTGTTCCGGCTTCGGGTGGCCTGATGTCTGGCGCCATTGATCCGGACGGCGACAAGCTTGCGTCCGTGAAGCTCGTGATGAAACCGCGTAATGGCCGAATCATCTTGAACGAAACGAACGGTTCCTTCGAATATACCCCGAATAAGGGATTCACTGGAATTGATGAGTTTACTTTCAAGGTCTTTGACCCGGCTGGTGCAGGCTCCAAGGTCACGAATGCCGAAATCAACGTGATGATGAAGATGAACGATATTCGCGGTAATGCCGCCAATAACAACAAGAAAAAGAAGTAATATTCTTTAGACTTGCAAAATTGAATATGTGAAAAGCCCCGCGACAACGTTCGCGGGACTTTTTTTGCGAATGTGTCATTCTAAGGCGAGAATCGCCGAAGAATCCATAATTTCTCGGTACGCTTCCACTAGCTTCTCGAATTTGACGGCGCAGTTGGCGGGGGAGGTGGACGGGAGCTTTATGGCCTTGATGCCGGTCGCTTTTTCGCAGTACTTTTCGTAGAGCTTGTGAGCGGCGGCGCCTGTGCAAAAGATGCGCTTGATTTTTGTTTTGGCGAGTAGCGAGGCGATGTCGTTTGGAACCACGTCTTCGATGCTCGTGTCGCTTGCGCCAATGATGGTGCAGTTGTCAAGAACGTCCCACAATGCGATGTGGTGCTTTAGGAGCATGCTGCGTTTTTCGTCGATGGTCGTGGGGAGCGGTTCGTTCAAGACGCTTGCGAGAACTTTCCAGAAACGATTTTGCGGGTGGCTGTAATAGAATCCCTGTTCCCGCGATTTGGGCGAGGGAATGGAACCGAGCAAAAGAACTTCCGAATTTGCATCGAAAAGAGCAGGGAACTCATGCGTGACCCGAGTCCTCGTATTCTTAGCGGTTTTAGTTTGCGCTTTCTTAGTTGCCATACCACGATAATAATAGAAATATTGAAGCAGCCCCTTAAAGTTACTATATTTGGCGCCATGAATCCAGAAATTGAAAAACGCCGCACCTTCGCCATCGTCAGCCACCCTGACGCCGGTAAAACCACCATCACCGAAAAGTTCCTGTGGTACGGGAATGTCATTCGCGAGGCTGGTCACGTGCGTGCGAAGGCAAATCGCAGCTATACTGTCAGTGACTGGATGAAGATTGAACAGCAGCGTGGTATTTCTGTTTCGAGTTCCGTGTTGAACTTCCCGTTTGAAGGTTGCATGTTCAACCTCGTCGATACCCCGGGGCATCAGGACTTCTGCGAAGACACGTACCGTGCGCTGACCGCCGTGGATGCCGCTCTTGTGCTTATCGATAGCGTGAACGGTGTTGAAAAGCAGACGATTCGCTTGATGAATGTCTGCCGCATGCGCCATACGCCGATTATCACGTTCATCAACAAGATGGACTTGGATGGCCGCCATGTGCTCGACTTGCTCGACCAAATTGAAAGCGTTTTGCAGATTAAGACCGCTCCGTTTACGCTCCCGATTGGCGTCGGTAAACTTTTCAAGGGCGTCTATTCCATCGCCGAAAATACGTTCCACACGTTCAACCCGGATGATGGCAAACAAGAAATTATTCAGATGGAAGGCCCGGACGATCAGCGTCTCGTTGAACTCTGCGGTGAAAACTGGGTAAACCAGTTCCGCGAAGAATATGAAATGGTCACGGGCGGTATGGATCCGTTCGACCACGAAAAGTTCCTCAAGGGCGAAATGTGCCCGGTGTTCTTTGGTTCTGCAGTGAACAACTTCGGTGTGCGCCAGCTCTTGAACGCTTTTGCAAAACTCGCTCCGCCGCCGATGATTCGTGATACGGACAAGCGCCCGGTCAAGCCGGACGAAGACGCTTTCAGCGCATTTGTCTTCAAAATTCAGGCCAACATGGACCCGAAACACCGCGACCGCACGGCATTCCTTCGCATTTGCTCGGGCAGCTTTACCCGTGGCGAAAAGGTTTTCCACGTGCGTACTGGCCGCGACATCCGCTTGGCCGCTCCGACCGCTTTCCTCGCAAAAGACAAGGAAGTGATTGACCACGCCTGGGCGGGCGACATCGTGGGTATCAACGACCCGGGACTTTTCCGCATTGGCGATACGCTCACGGATGGCGAAAAGATGAACTTTACTGGCATCCCGGACTTTGCCCCGGAACACTTTGCCCGCGTGACACTTTTGAATCCGCTCAAGTCCAAGCAGATGGCGAAGGGCCTTGCCGAACTTTCGGAAGAAGGTGCAACGCAGCTTTATGAACCGCTCAAGTCTGCCGTGCCTGTCGTGGGCGTTGTGGGTGAACTCCAGTTTGACGTGCTCAAGTTCCGCTTGCAGAGCGAATACGGCGCCGACGTGCAGCTCGACCGCGTGCCCGCCCATTGCATCCGCTGGGTGAACGGCCCCGAAGAAGACGTGGGCAAGTTTGCCGACGAATACGCCGGTGACTGCATGATGGACAAGGAACGCAATCTCGTGTGTCTTTTCCCGAATGAATATCGCCTGAATCTCGCACTCAAGAACTACGAACGCTTGAGCTTCGCCGAAACCTCGCAGGGGTAAATTTAGACGAGAGACGCAACGTGGTGTCATCCTGAGTCCCGGAACAGAGTCCGGGATAAACTCTGCGAAGGATCCAGTGATATTTTTAACGGCAACTTTTAACGAAGTTGTCGTTTTTTGTATATTGGAATGTTCAAAAAAACGTGGCAGATTTAAGGCGACCGATTTTTATTTTCGCGGAAAAACATCAAATAAGATGTCCCGAGCGCATCGGCTAACTTCTTTGACATGAGCATAGAAATGGGTCTGGCACCCCGTTCAAGCGAATTGTAATTCTGTTTTGCGAGACCAACTTTTTGGGCCAACTGCGCTTGCGTGAGTCCAGCATTTACTCGCATTATTTTCAACGTTCTGGCGGGATTAATATTTTTTTTCGCCTTCTTGTACCAGTCCATTTCTTCCACCGGCTCGAGAACATCATCGTCGTCTTCGATACGGACGGAATCGGGGAACAGCGCGTCCAAAAAGGCAATGACAGGTTTCGGAATATTCTTGCCCGAAATTTTGAAAGACACCGGTTCATCAGTGTTCTGCATAGGGGGCGCTTCCACGACTGCCTGCATAAGTAACCTCCACAGTTATTCCTTTTTCCGTTTCAACCCAACATGCCACCCATTTGTGGGATAGGTGACAATGATGAATAGATGTTCCTGCCAATATTCCGTAATTTGGCCAATTTGTTCTGACGGGGCCGTTCAGCCGTATGTCGTCAACAAGCAATGCAAGTTTTTCTTGCTGCTTTTGGGGTATTGCGGAAACAGCCCGAGAAACTCTTCTCGACATGAAAATATTGTACATAATAAATATATATTACTTTTTATTACTTGTCAACCTCCGTATTAAAAAAGGAACCGGTCACAATTTGCAACCAGGTTCCATCAACAAGTTTATGGGACGCTTTTCATTTCTTTCATCATCAACTCCTTTGCGTTACAAGCAAAAAAAACGCAAGATTACTACACTGCAAAATATACATTCCCGTTTTGTCACAAAGTGTCAAAATGGATTTTTTAAAGATTTTTGGTTGAATAAAACAGGCAAAAATGGCTTGTAAGATTGCTTTTTGCTCGCGTCTCTAGCCTTATTATAGGCTCTGTGTTCTTAGTTCTTCCTTCTATTTTTCTAAATTTTACCCCGTTCAAATTTAAGACGTGATATATTCACGAGGTAAAATAATATGGCAATGCAAGATATGAATGACCAGGTGCAGGCTCGCTTGGCAAAGCTCGACAAGTTCAAGGAAATGGGTGTAGAGGCTTATCCTCACAAGTTTAACAGGACCCATGATTCCAAGGTTTTGAAGGATAACAAGGACGCCTTGATGGCTTCTAAGGAACCGGTTGCATTTGCCGGCCGCGTTGTGCGTTTCAATCGCAAGGGCAAGATGTGCTTTATGCACCTCAAGGATCGCTACGGTCGCTTGCAGGTTGTGGTTGCCCGTGACGAAGTGGGCGAGGCAAATTACGAAGTCGTGAAGATGACAGACCTCGGTGATTTCATCGGCGTGAACGGTACGATGTTCGAAACGCAGAGCGGTGAATACTCCGTGCGTGCCGAAAAGGTGACGATGCTTTCGAAGGCTGTGCGCCCGCTTCCGGTCGCTAAGGAAAAGATTGACGAAAACGGCAACAAGGTTGTGTTCAACGAATTTGCCGACGTGGATACCCGCTACCGCCAGCGTTATATCGACATGGCTTTGAACGATGATGTGAAGGAAGTCTTCATCAAGCGTTTCAAGATTATGCAGGCTATCCGCGAATACTTGATTGAAAAGGGATTCATCGAAGTCGAAACGCCGACGCTCCAGCCGATTTACGGCGGCGCGAACGCCCGTCCGTTTACCACGCACCACAACGCTTGCGACATGACGCTTTACTTGCGCGTCGCTCCGGAACTTTACCTCAAGCGCTGCATCGTGGGCGGCATGGAAAAGGTTTTCGAATTCTCGAAGAATTTCCGCAACGAAGGCATGGACCGCACGCATAGCCCGGAATTCACCGGTCTCGAATTCTACGAAGCTTATGCTGACTACAACGACATGATGGTCCACTTCGAAAACATTTACGAACGTGCTTGCATTGCTGCAAACGGTACGACGAAGATTGATTACCAGGGCAAGGAAATCGACTTCAAGGCTCCGTGGCCGCGCTACAGCATGATCGAAGCTATCGAAAAGTTCGGTGGTCTCAAGGTCAACGACATGAGCGACGACGAAATCAAGGCCAAGATGGAAGAACTCGGCGGACACCTCGACGGCGAATTCTCTCGCGGTCGTGGCATCCTCGAACTCTTCGAACTCACTGTTGAAGACAAACTTATCCAGCCGACCATCATCAAGGATATGCCGACGGAAAGCACTCCGCTTTGCAAGAAGCACCGCACCATCGAAGGTCTTATCGAACAGTTCGAACCGTACGCCAACGGCTGGGAACTTGGTAACGCTTACACCGAACTTAACGACCCGATTCGTCAGCGCGAACTTTTGGAAGACCAGGTCCGCCGCGGCCGTGGTGGCGAAGGCGAAACGCATCCGATGGACGAAAACTTCATGCACGCTATCGAATCTGGCTTGCCGCCTACAGGTGGCGTGGGCTTCGGCATCGACCGCATGGTCATGCTCCTCACGAACCAGCAGACCATCCGTGATGTGCAACTCTTCCCGCTCATGAAGCCGGAAGTGTAGCATCTCGTCTCTCGTCTATGATTAGTAAGCTCGAACTTCTCATCGCCTGGCGTTACTTGGGGGCTCAACGTAAGAGTCTCTTTGTTTCGCTTATTGGTATTTTCAGTATGCTCGGTGTTTCCATCGGCGTGTTTGCGCTGGTGGTGGCGCTTGCGGCGGTCAATGGTTTCGAAGAAGAAGTCACTGCCCAGATGATAGGGAAGGACGCTCACTTTGAACTGATGGCGTACAATGGAGCTCCGATTGGCCCGTACGATAGCCTCACGCAGGAGGTGCAAAAGCGCGTGCCGGATGTGGTGGCGGCTTCTCCGTTCATCGTCTATAAGGTGGGCATCAGCTCCAAGAAGGTGAACGATGGCATTGTCATTTACGGCATTGACCCGGCAACGGCGAAAGGCGTGACGGACATACACAAGTACATCAAGTGGGGCGAATATTCCGTTGATAGTCTTGAAGACATGAGCGGTAAACTTCGTCCAGGGATTATTCTTGGAACGGGTTTGGCTGCGCGCTTGCGAGTTGTCGTTGGTGACAAACTCGTGTTGCAGACGTTCCAGAGTCCGGACGAGGCAATGTCTGCGGGCGGCCCGAAGATGATGATGTGCGTGGTGAGCGGCATCTTCGAAACGGGTACGTACGAATATGATGGCAACCTCGCTTATGTCGGCGTTTCGGATTTGCAAAAGTTGCTTGGCATGGGAAACACTGTGACTGGTATTCAGTTCCGTATAAAGGATCACTGGAAGGCGGGTGAGGCTGTGGATTCCATGGCGACGTGGCTTTCTTATCCGTACTACGGGATGGACTGGAAATCCAAGAACATCACGCTCCTCAAGTGGATGAACTACGAAAAGTTCATCGTGGCGGCGGTGATTTGCTTGATTATTTTGGTTGCAGCGTTCAACATTATCAGTTCGCTCATCATGGTTGTGATTGACAAGACGAAGGAAATCGGAATCTTGCGCAGCATGGGCTTTAGCAAGGCGGGCGTTATGCGTGTGTTTATGCTGATGGGTAGTTTCATAGGTGTGGGAGGAACTGTTGTGGGTGGGACGATTGGTCTTGTGCTTTGCAAGTTGCAAGAGGCCTACCACTTCATTAAGCTCCCGGGCGATGTGTATGTGATTCCGTATTTCCCGATTTCAGTGCACGCGGTTGATGTTATTTTGATTTTTGTGATTGGTATTGTTTTGTGCGTGTCCGCGACGCTTTTGCCGGCATGGAAAGCAAGCCGCTTGGATCCTGTGGGGGCGATTAGACATGAGTAATTTAGACGAAAGAACGCTCGCTAGCTCGCTACAGACGAAAGACGAAAGGGCGAATAATGGCGCTTCGCGCAAAGACGAAAAAGGTGATATCTCTCGTCTCTCGTCTCTCGTCTCTCCTCTCCTTCAAACTATCAATCTTCGTCGCGTCTTCTCCGAGACAGGTGAATCTCTTGAGATTCTCAAGGGCGTGAATTTTTCGATGGATGCGGGCGAGCTTGTGGCGCTCACGGGTTCTTCGGGTTCCGGCAAATCGACGTTCTTGAATTTGGTCGGAATGTTGGACACCCCGACTTCGGGCGAGATTTTGTTCAATGGCAAGCCGCTCAGTAAGTTCAGTAGCGAAGAGTGTGACATGTACCATCGGAAGCATGTTGGGTTCGTTTTCCAGTTCCATCATTTGCTTAGCGAGTTTACTGCGATTGAAAATGTTTGCGTACCGGGCCGCATTCTCGGGACTCCTGAAAAGGAATGCCGTGAACGTGCCGAGATGCTTTTGGAAACGGTGGGCCTCAAGGAACGTCTAAAGCATTTACCGCGTGAACTTTCGGGCGGTGAACGCCAGCGAATTGCGATTGCCCGTGCGCTCATGAACAATCCGTCGCTTGTATTTGCAGATGAACCGAGCGGTAACCTGGACGAAGCGAATTCGGCGAAATTGAACGAACTTTTTGGAGAACTGAACGAAAAGTTCCACCAAGCGTTCCTCATCGTGACGCACGACGAAAAATTGGCTAGTTTTGCAAAACGCAGAGTCGTCATGCACAATGGAGTGATACAATAGGGAGTTACGAGTTCTGAGTTACTAGTTACTAGATTTTTTCCAGCAAGAATCTCTAGTAACTAGGTTCTAGTAACTAGCCCGAAGGGCGAAGTAACTATCTTTTAGAGCGTGATTTGAGAATGAATAGGAGATTTCCGCTCAGCGGCGGATGACAGAAGCAATTATGGCAGATATTAACGGTATTTTTTCAGCTAAGGCAAAAGCAGCGCTGCAGGCGGCTCGTATCGCGGCCCGCAATTTAGGGAGCGACTGTGTTACAGTAGAACATTTGCTATTTGGTCTTGTACGCGAAGATTCAGGTGTGGCTTCGGAAACGCTCAAGGCGCTGAAAGTCAACCTGACGGAACTCAGTGAAACCATCCAGCGCGCGCTCAGTACAAGCGGCGGTCTCATGACGGTCGGGGGCGATGCCCGTGGCGGTCTTTTGACGTTTACGGCACAGTGCAAGGCCGTGCTTTACAATGCTGCCAAGATTGCCAAGGAAGAGGGTGTGCAGTTCATAGGACCGGAACACTTGATGCTCGCCATTCTGCAACAGACGGATTCTCCGGCGGCGGCGACGCTTTCGACGTACAATGTGACGTTCGAAAATTACCAGGACATGTTGATGCAAATCAAGCGTCAAGCTGATGGTCAGCCGATAGATGATGCCCAGCCTGATGATGATTCTCGTGAACGCTATACGCAAACTCGTCAAGCTTCTCCGTCGCGTTCCAAGACGCCGATTTTGGAACATTTCGGTCGCGATTTGACGGCGATGGCGCGTGCAGGTAAGCTTGATCCGATTATCGGTCGCGAAGCTGAAATTGAACGCTTGATTCAAATCCTTTGCCGTCGCAAAAAGAACAATCCGGCGCTCATTGGCGAACCGGGTGTGGGTAAGACTGCTATTATCGAAGGTCTTGCGCAAAAGATTGTGCAACGTAAGATTCCGGATCTGCTGGCCAACAAGCGCGTCGTTACGTTGGATGTTGCCGCCATGGTGGCCGGTACAAAGTATCGTGGACAGTTCGAAGAACGCGTGAAAGGGCTTATTACGGAACTCCAGCGCGTTGGCAATTCTGTGATTCTCTTTATTGACGAACTCCACACGATTGTGGGGGCTGGCGGTTCCGAAGGCAGCCTCGATGCCTCAAACATCTTTAAGCCTGCTCTTGCACGCGGCGAACTCCAGTGCATTGGTGCGACGACGTTTGATGAATACCGCAAGTATATCGAGAAGGATGCCGCTCTTGAACGCCGCTTCCAGACGATTATTGTGAATCCTCCATCAGTCGAAGATTCTATACAAATTCTTGATGGGCTTCGTCCGAAGTATGAACAACATCACAACGTGCGCTACACGCCGGATGCTGTGCGTGCAGCCGTTGAATTGGGTGAACGTTATATCAGCGAACGCTTTTTGCCAGATAAGGCGATTGACGTTCTCGATGAAGCGGGTGCCCGTGTGCGTCTCAATTCCATCAAGATTCCGCAGGACTTGCAGAACATGGAAGATGAACTCGGCGATTGCATCCAGAAAAAAGAAGAAGCTGTTGCCAATCAGGATTATAGTTCTGCAGCCAATTTCCGTGCTCGCGAAGAGGAATTGCAGAACAGCATTGCCGAACGCAAAAAGCAACTCCAGAATGAAGAATCGGAAACGCCGATTGTCGATGAAAACGTTATCCGTGACGTTATCAGCAAGATGACGGGAATCCCGGTCAGCAGGCTCGGTGGTGAAGAAGCGCAAAAGCTTTTGCATTTGGGCGACGAAATTAAGCAACGCGTAATAGGCCAGGATCAGGCTGTCGATGCGATAGTCAAGTCCATCCGTCGCAGTCGTGCGGGAATCCGCAACAACAGGCGCCCGATGGGAAGTTTCTTGTTCCTTGGCCCGACGGGTGTCGGCAAGACGGAGCTTGCAAAAGTCCTTAGCAAGGAACTTTTTGGCAGTGAAGATTCACTTATTCGTATCGACATGAGCGAATACATGGAAAAGCACAGCGTGAGCCGCTTGATAGGCGCTCCTCCGGGATACGTGGGGTTTGAAGACGGTAGTGGACAGCTGAGCGAAAAGGTACGCAAGCATCCGTATTCAGTCGTGCTTTTGGATGAAATCGAAAAGGCCCATCCGGACATTTACAACTTGCTTTTGCAGATTTTGGACGATGGCATCTTGACGGATAGCTATGGCCGCAAGATTAACTTCAAGAATACGATTATCATCATGACGAGTAATGCCGGCGCTCGCGAAGTCCGCCACAGCAGTGGTATGGGCTTTACCAAGATGGGTGAGACCGATGATTACGAACGTATGGAAACCGCCATTCGCGAAGAAGTCAAACGCGTGTTCTCGCCGGAATTTCTGAACCGTATCGACGAGCAGATTGTGTTCCGCGCACTCTCCAAGCACGACCTCGTGTCTGTTGTGGATATCCAGATGGGATTCTTGCAGAAGAACCTTTCCGATCGCGGAATTCTTCTGGAAATGAACCAGGAAGCGAAGGAATTTATCGTAAATAACAATTACGATGCCTCGTTGGGGGCTCGCCCCATTCGCCGTTCTATCCAGAATCTGGTTGAAGACGAAATCGCCGAAGGGCTTTTGCTTGGGACGATGACGGATTTCTCCACGATTTACGTCGGTGTCGAAAACGGGAAACTCTCGTTCAAATGCGAAAAGATTAAGTCGTAGTTTTTCTATATTTGCCTCGGAATTTTAACAATCAACCTATGAGGTTATAAATGTCTCAGATTTCTGCAGTTCTTATCTTCGGTGCACCGGGTTCTGGCAAGGGCACTGTGGGCGCAAAGCTCGCCGCTACAACCGCTCTCAAGCACCTCTCCACGGGCGACATTTTCCGTGGCATCGCTCCGTCCAGCGAATCCGGCAAGCTCCTTGCTTCTTATTCCAGCAAGGGCCTCCTCGTCCCGGACGAAGCCACTGTCGAAATCTTCGGCCGCTTTGTCGAAGGCCTCGTGAACACGAACAAGCTCAACCCGGAAAAGGATACCCTCCTCCTCGACGGTATTCCTCGCACGGTTGCACAGGTCGATCTCATCAAGCCGATCGTTGACGTGAAGCACATCTTCGTTCTCGACATCAAGGACGAAGAAACCATCGTCGCTCGTCTCCTCAACCGCGCTAAGATCGAAGGCCGCAAGGACGACGCCGACGTGAACGTCATCAAGAACCGCTTGAACGTCTATAAGGAATCCACCGCCAAGGTTCTCGAAAAGTACGACCCGAAGATCATCAGCCACATCGTTGGTGACAACACTCCGGACGAAGTCTTCCTCGATGTGCTCAAGGCATACGTCGATTTCACGAAGAACGCTTAATTCGTTTGTTGTCTTGATGACAACGTTAATTTGGTTATTTTTATAAAGTTCCGGCTCGTTCGAGTCGGGCTTTTTTTTGCATCTTATATCTTGTTTTTAATTATCTTATTTTGTATATTGCGTCCAACATTTAATAAATAAGGAGTTGTAATGAACTTAAAAAAGTGTGGTTTGGGCCTTACTCTTTCGACGGCTATGTGTTTCATGGCTTGCGGAGACGATTCTTCATCGAATCCGATCGTGGATGCTGTGAATCAGGTGTCTTCTTCCAGTGTTGGCGGGGCATCTCCGGAATCTAGCCCGTCTGGAACAAGTTCTTCAAGTGTTTCAAACGTGAATTCTAGTTCGTCTGTAAGCGTTCCTGGTTCTTCTGCAACTGTTTCAAGCTCTTCCGTTGCAGAAACGGAACCTTGCACTTTTGCAGCTACAGACAATGCTTGGGAAATGTCGTACAAGGCAAGCAATAGCAAGGGCAATGCCAACGTCAAGACTATCTACAAAATTGATGGCGAAAATCTTGTAATTCTCGATACAATCCGTTATACGGGAAATCAGGCTAGCATGATTTGCAGAATCGCTGATGGCGCTTCTGATTTTAGTTCCAGTGATGGTCAATTTGTTGGTGTGCAGTATTGCGACGGTAGCACGGTGATCATTGCCGGTACGGTTACTCAAAAGGGTTACTTTGCTGCGAACTCGCGTGAAATGGTCCATGCTGCAGTGCAAAAGGCTTGTGGCGTCGCTGTAAACGGCGGAACTTATGACAAGATTCCTCTTGCCACAAAGACGACTTGCGATTTCAAGGCCGAAGACAATGAATGGTCTTATTCTTATCTTGACGAAGGCTGGCGTGGTCAGGACAGTGTCGTCGTGATTCAGTCGTTCCTTTTTGATAAAAAATTGCGCGTGAAGGCCGAACAGCATCCGTTGCAGCATGCGGAATGCATCGCCAAGAACTTCACGGATATTTCTGGAAACAATTACTGCTCTGCGGATGGCTTGATGGATGTTTCTTCTTCGGGCATTACGTCTGAAAAGGAATCTATGTACAATAGCGAACTCCGCATGTGCAAGGACAAGATTCCGGCAGGTTCTGCGGATACTGAATCCAGTTCTAGCGCTGTCGCTGATTCTGAATCCAGTTCTAGCTCTGTAACGGGTTCCGAATCGAGTTCCAGCTCTGCAACAGTAGCCACGGGTGACATGGTCTCGTGCGATATCCCGGGCGTTTTGGGCGAATGCCTTGAATTTCCGGCGGGTAGCGAAGAAGCCATTGCTATGAAGGCTCAGTGCGAATCTGTTTTGGAAGGTACACTCGGCACTGGTTGCGCTAAGTAATTCAATTCCGCAGTTTTTCAAAACGAACACCGTCGGCGAAATGTCGATGGTGTTTTTTTTGTGTCGTTTGCTTGGGGCTGCTCACGCTGTCATGCCCGCCACCGAGCGGGCATCTCTTTTTTTGAAATTGCCCGGCTCTTTTGTTTTTTGACATTAAGTGTGTCATATACGAAAAAAATTTAAATTTAAATAGAAAATTTGATTAAAAATGAATATTTTGTGTCATTAATATCAATAAATAGGGTAAATTTGATAGCATGAAACCGATAACAGAATACAAAGATTACCATCCCTTGATCAAGGATTTTTACGAAGATCAAAAACGGACTTCGTACTTCTCCTGGCGGGAATTCGCGAAGCTTGCTGGTTTTTCTTCGCCGACTTATTTGCGACTTGTAAGTGAGGGCAAGAGCAATTTGAGCCGTGTGACAATGCCCCGTATGATTTCGGCGATGGGTCTTGCTGGTTATGAAGCTACTTATTTCAAAGCTTTGGTGAATTTTTGCAATGCCAAAGATGACGAATCCAAAATGCCGTTTTGGAAAGAGATGCGTCGGATTGCGTTGGAATACAAGGTTCGCGTAGTCGATAAGGAGGCTGTGGAATATTTTGATGGGTGGAAAAATTCTGTCGTCCGTGAACTAGCTCCGATGATGACGGGTGCTACTCCAGGCAAAATGGCAAAAACGTGCTGCAACGAAATTTCTGCTGCCGAAGTCAGTTCTTCGCTCGATTTCTTGACGAAAGCGGGATTCTTGAAAAAGGATTCAAACGGTGTTTACCGCCAGACCGAAAAGAATGTCGTAGCGTCTAAAGATGGCATGACGTATGCCGTTCACGCTTTGCAAAAGAAAATGGTTTCGCTAGGTGGCGAGGCTATTGAACGCTTTGATGCCGACAAGCGCAGCGTTTCTGGAGTTACTTTGACCGTAAACCGGAAGGCTTACGAGCGTATTGCCAAGGAAATTGATGATTTTCGCAAAAGGATTATCGCCATTGCATCGGATATCGACGAGGCAGATCAAATCTATCAGTTGAATCTACAATTTTTCCCGATGACTTGGAAACTTGATGAAATTAAGGAGAATTAGGATGAAAACGAATCTTAATGCTTTTATTTTTATAAGTGCCCTTCTTTTGTGGACAGCCTGTTCCGACCAAAGTAATCCATCTGCAGGTACGACGGAACTGCCGAACATGGGTGCAGGCTCGGTTTTGTGTAGCCGAGGCAATTCTTCTTCCGATTCTTTGAATGCTAATAACTGCTATTGGAGTGCTGAAATGTGGAACCGCACTTCGGGATATCGCGTACATACCGGTTTTGATAATGGATCGAATACTTCGGGAATTTGGGTATGGAAAGCCGAGGGCTCTAATGGCCGTGAAGCTCGTATCGACTGGCCTGGAAATGCAACTACGGATTATGATTCGATGGCACTTGCTGATGTGATTGACAAATGCCATGGCAGTTTGTGTGGAACGGCTGTTTTTGAAGATATGACGGCTAAATATCGTAATAGAACTTTTTGGTCAGAGAGTAAAGTTTCTGTTGAATTTAGTTTTGCAGGTAAAAATTCTTCAGGTCAGTTTGATGTCGCTGACGGAAATATGATGCAGGGACTTTGTATTGAATACATTGGCTCGGGAATGAAAATGGAACTGGTTCTTGGCGAGGATTCCTTGACTGGTTGGAGAGAAAGTTGGTTGGTCGCCGTCGAATTGCCTGATTTTATGCCGGCAGAGATTGGACCAAATCAAAAAGGCAAAGAACTCTGTTATCCTTGGAATGCGTTTGTTCGATATGCTCCAGAACTGGGCGCTATTCTTCCGTATTTGCAAGGGCTTCGCATCTCTGTAAATACGAACGATCCTAAAAAAGTGAGCGCGTATTTCGATATTATCAGTTTGGGCGACTACTCTTACTTTGGTCCCATTGTGGGCGATCCTCATCCAGTAAATAGTGATTGCGAGGCTGTTTCTGTAAAGGATTACTTCTGTGATTGCTCTTATTCAGATGAAAGAAGCGTGTTTGACGGGAGAACGAAAGCGATGTCTCGTCTCTTGGGATTGCTTGAACAAACTGCTCTTGATACATCAGTATTTATGCCCAATGCTTCGTTTGAGTGTCTGCAAAATGTCTATCGAAAATATTTTGTCGATTCTGTCCAAACAGTTTCTTCTTGGGAACGTCCATGTGATAATCCATTGCCTAAAAAGTTTTTATGTAGTGGCGGTTTTGAAAGCGATTCGAAGGAATTTGCTCAAGTTTATGCAGAATACGAAACGAAAGTGAATGTGAATTATGAAAAGGAAAAGGTGTTTGTAGATTCTATCGTAGCACAGTGCCTATCTCTTCGTGATACGATGGGCAATGGCACGGTAATTTCTGATACATGTCGTACAGAAGAATTATTTTTCCTTAGCGATTTAGAAGAAATTGGCGCTGTTAATGATGCTTCTAGGGATGTCTTAAACGAATTTTACGACAGAATGGATTCGCTGAATGCTTTGGAAACATTGGATGATACGACAAAGTCTTGTGCAAAATCGTATGCATTGGCTAGGACATCGGATTATCATTTGTACCAACTGGATATGCTTGATAAAGGTTTGGATTCGCTTCCTGAGTACAAAACAATGCGTTGCGTGAGCGGGAATGTTTATTATACCAGTGAATATAAGGCGTTCTTGCAGCGATATGGAATTGAAGAAAACATGGATTCGCTCCAGATTTATGCAGCCACAAAGAAAGCTCTTTTGAAAAAAGCAGATGAAGTTTTTCAATCATGTTTTGATTCGTACAAAAAAAACGTGCATGCGTTCGATAGCTCATGGCCCAATGTCAATACGGGATTCGATGATGGCTCAGGGACTGCGGGCAAATGGTTCTACGAAACGGACTCGGCTGATGGCGGCAACTCGCGTATAGATTTATTCTATAATATAGACGATGGAATAGGCTTTAAAACTCCTGATTCCCTGCATATCGAGGATGGCTTGTTGTTTGGATCGGCTGTATTCAAGAAAGGGAATATGCAAGGCAATCCTTATGTCAATTTAGGTTTCTGGCTTGCTCCAGAAGATGCGAATGGCGTTCACGGAGCCGTAGATATTTCAGAAAAACAAGGTCTGTGTTTTGTATTGACGATGTCTCCTGAATCGCTTTATGTTCAGCTTGATATGGGTGATTCGCTCAATACGCTTGCTGGTGGTGATTTATTTGGTGCTGCGGCAAAGATAACAGAAGCCGACGATTATAAGATACCATTTGATGTTTGTTTGCTATGGAAAGACTTTAAACAGTCGGGTTCCGGCAATGCGGTAAATCGCGAAGATGCCCTTAAACATGTCGAACGAGTTAAATTCCATTTTGAACAAAATCCAGAAGACATGCAAAAAGAAGATGGCGACCGTCACGGATTTTCTTTCAATAAAATTTATTACAAGAACCCCTGAAAAACTAGAGGAGTAAAAAATGAAAAAGATTATTTGCGATCTGCTAATCGTAGGCAGCATTCTTTTGGGGGGTGCATGTTCTGACGATAATGCTCCGATTTCGGGGGTTCTTGAAGATTTGAATTCGCCGGCAAAAGACGCGTCAAATGTGCCTGTGGCCAATATGTCGTATGAAGACTGTAACTGTGCCGATTTGAATCATCCAGACGATACGCTGCATGGATGCTTTTACTCTAATGAAATGTGGAGCCGTACATCGGGCTATCGTGTACGAACCGGTTTTGATAATGGAACCAATACTTCGGGTATTTGGAATTGGTCTGTCAGTGCTGCAAATGGCAGAAACGTTCGTGTCAATTGGAGTAAACCTTCTTCTGAAAGTTACGATTCTACGTCGTTAGCCCAAGTCATTGACTATTGCCATGGAAGCCTTTGTGGTATGGCTGTTTTTGATAAAGCGGAAGATTCTTCTCGTAGTTCTGTTTCAATAAAATTCAGTTTTGCGGGCAAGAATGCGTCTGGAAAGTTTAAAACCATTGACGCTCGTGCAATGCAGGGAATTTGTATAGAGTACATCGCTGATGCGATGCGGGTGGAACTTGACCTTGATGATTCCTTGAATACGCTTATGAACGGTGATTTTTATGGAGTGGATTTGCCGCCGTTCCCGGTCAAGCATTTTCAGGGCGATGCTGAAGGAAACAGAATTTGCTATCCATGGAGTCAGTTCCAATTGTCGAATGCAACTGGCGAAAATCCGCCGCAAGTTTCGATAGACGATGCTGTTTCGCATTTGCAGGGTCTGCGTTTTACCATATCTACGAATCAGCGCTATGCTGTCATAAATCAATTCGATATTATCGGTTTAGGGCGATACGCAAGTCCTGCTGTGAAATTGATTCCAGTACTCCCCGCAAATGAAACTTGTCAAGTTTTATCTGTAACGGATTATTTTTGCGGATGCTCTTACCCGAAAGAACGGAGTGATGAAGTAGGAAGGCTAATGGTTTTCCAGTACTTTATATCATTAGGGACAAAGGCTGTAAATGAATCGGTTTGGTTAACGAAGAATGCAGAAACATGTATTGCGAATCATTCTTTTGAATTGCAAAAGTATGCAGTGCCGTCTAATAAAAATTGGGATTGTGCTTGTGACGATTTGCATCCTAAAACAATTGCTTGCGATGACGGTTCTAAAAGCGAATCTCAAGATTTTGCAGAAATGATGTCAATATTCAATGCGAATGCGAATGCTTTTTTTGAACAACAGAAACCAATGGCTGATTCCTTGTTTGAGGTATGCTTGAATATGCGTGATACGTTGTTCAATGGTGAACTTGTTCCAGATTCATGCCGTAGAGAAGAAATTTTGATGAATAAAAATATTATGAGCTTGCCTTATGCGAATAGTGCTTTTATGGACGCTGATGCTGAATTTGAAAAACGAATAGATTCTCTTTATAGGACTAACTCTTTGGACGAAGCAACCCAGTATTGCATTCAGCAAAGATTCCCGAATGTTGCTCATAATGAAAAGCCTCGTATGGCACCAATGTTGTTTAATCCTATTGTCAAATCCCTTCGTTGTAAAAGCGGAAACGTGTATTATACAGATGAATATAAACAGTTCTTGCAGGAGTTTGGCATTAAAGATGACACGGATTCATTGGATGTTTACGATGCCGCAAAAAAATATTCTTTGCAACTGATGGAAAATCAGTTCAATACATGTGTTGATGGTTACGGAAATAACGGTATCATCTGGGATGCTGTTTGGACGAAAGTCAATACCGGATTTGACAATGGTTCGGAAACTTCGGGTAAATGGTTCTATGTGACAGATTCTGCGGATGGTGGAAAATCGCATATTGAATGGAATAATGGTTATGTCGTTAAAGATTGGAACGACCCGAACGCTTTAGATACATTGCTTCGGAATGATAGACAATTGATTGGAAGTGCTTATTTTGTCAAAACCTCGATACGAACTCCTTTTGTGAATCTCGGTTTTTGGCTTGCTGGAGAAGACGGCAAGGGAGGCCATGACGCGGTTGATATTACGGATAAAGAGGGAATATGTTTGGATTTTGACCTTTCAAGTACAGGATTTACAAGTACAGGATATACTGAGGTTTATTTGCAACTTGACTTGAGCGATTCGCTGAGTGCTGCTATCAATTTTGATTTATTTTCGGCTCGTTTGCTTCCAACTTATTCGACCGTTCTGAAATGTTATGTATGGGAAGATTTTAGACAAGCGGGATGGGGGAAAAAAATGGAGTTGAAAGAGGCTCTTAAGCATGTGACAGGGATAAAATTCCATTTTGAATATACCGGTCAAGACGAATCCGTTGTCGATTTTTCAATTAAGCAAATTGCGTTCAAGAATCCGTACATGTTATAAACTTGCAGAATTATAGAGTCCAACCCCAAAAAAAGCGACCGGAGAAATCCGGCCGCTTTTTGTATAAGAATGGTGATTCCGGCACGGAGGCCGGAATGACAATGTCATTAAGCGAGTGCCTTGATCTGTGAGCCTCAAGCGACTCGTATTGCGATTTCATCGCATAAATCGGCGCCTCAACAATAGAAACAAGCAAGCTTGTTTCTGCTGTACTCGGCTTGGGTTTATTTAACGAGTCGTGGAGGTGAGAGCACTTGCCTGTCGTAGGTTCTTAGTTACACTTAGGCAAGTGCGGCTATAATAGCGTCGCCCATGCCGGTCGTGCCGACCTTGGTGCAGCCTTCCTGGTAGATATCGCCAGTGCGGAAGCCCTGGGCAATGACCTTTTCGCAGGCAGCTTCGATAGCCTTGGCCGCTTCTTCTTCCTTGAAGGTGTAGCGGAGCATGAAGGCCACGGAGAGGATCTGGGCGAGCGGGTTAGCAATACCCTTGCCTGCGATGTCCGGAGCGGAACCACCGGCCGGTTCGTACAGACCGAAAGAACCTTCGGCGATAGAAGCGGACGGGAGGAGACCCATGGAACCGGTGAGCATTGCGCATTCGTCGGTGAGGATGTCGCCGAAGAGGTTCGGGCAGAGGAGCACGTCGAATTCGCGCGGGCGCTTCAGGAGCTGCATGGCAGCGTTGTCCACGTAGAGGTGTTCGAGAGTCAGTTCCGGGTAGTCCTTGATGACTTCGTTCACGACTTCGCGCCAGAGCACGCTCGTGGTGAGCACGTTGGCCTTGTCGATGGAGGCGACCTTCTTGTTGCGGAGCATGGCGGCGTCAAAAGCGAAGCGGGCAATGCGTTCGACTTCGTAGCGGCTGTACTTCATGGTGTCGAAACCGATTTCTTCCTTGGAGCCCGGAACGCCTTCGCGGCCCTTCGGCTGGCCAAAGTAAACGTCACCCGTCAGTTCGCGGACGGTGAGGATGTTGAAGCCGTCACCGACGATGTCAGCGCGGAGCGGGCATGCGCCTGCGAGTTCCTTGTAGACGCGGGCCGGGCGGAGGTTGCAGAAAAGCTTGAAGTGCTTACGGAGCGGGAGGAGAGCGCCGCGTTCCGGCTGCAGGTTCGGGGGGAGGTGTTCCCACTTCGGGCCACCCACGGAACCGAAAAGAATACAGTCAGAAGCTTCGCCCAGCTTGAGGGTGCTTTCCGGCAGCGGGGAACCGCTTTCGTCGTAGGCGGCGCCACCGACGTTTGCCCATTCGGCGTTCACGTCGAAACCGAACTTCTTGGAAACCACGTCCAGCACGCGGACAGCTTCTTTCATCACTTCGGGGCCGATACCGTCGCCCGGAAGCACTGCAATCTTGTAATTCTTGCTCATTGTTAATCCTTGGTTTATAATTTGAACGGCACAAAGATAGCTTTTTTAGCTAGAGTGAATGGTTTCTTCGGGGGAAAGATTCTATTTTAAATGAGTGTTTTGGAAGAAAGGAGATCTTATGCACATGCTGTTCCGTTTTTCGATGCTGCTTTTGCTTGCATCTGTCTTAGCCGGCGCGGCACCGCAGTACCCGTTCCCGCAAAACAAGCAGTACGCCTATGGGCAAATTTTCAACCCCGACCTGAAAAAAACGGAAACTGCCATTCAACAAAAGTTTGCAGACTGGCGCAAAAATTGGGTAACCGAGAACGTCGAGATAGACGGTGTCAAAACCGCATACATCAAAATGTCGGATTCTAAGATATTCCGCATTTCATCTAGGGATATCGCTTTCGGCATGTTGCTCTCCGTGTATATGGCCGACGCCTCCAACGACGCCCAATCATTATTCAACCAGTTCATGAATTTCTACCGTTGTTTTGCAAACGAGAATAAAGAACCGAAAACCTGCAAAAGCCAAAGCTTCAAAATTATGGCAGGCGAAGTCTACGAAGAAGATTCCGCATTAGTTCGGTATGCAGGGGTATCCAACCCCGATGCCGACATGGATGCCGCTCTTGCACTTCTCTTGGCCGACAAGCAGTGGGGTTCCGAGGGTGCAGAAAAATATGCGACCTATGCAAAAACACTATTGCAGGACATCTATGACAACGATATAGAAACCGGCGAAAAGATGCATATAAATGCATTCTCGAACTATGACGCTGCATTTAACCCTAGTTATTCCGCCTTTGCCAACTTTAAAATTTTTGCTGAATCTGGAGCCGCGCTCAAGGATGCATGGAATACATTGGCAAAGAATACCGCCGCAGAACTCGCCCTTTGTCAGGATTCTACAACAGGACTCGTTCCACTCTGGTGCGATTACAGCACGCATGAACCGGTGAAGGTTCAAGATTCTTATTCTTATGAAGAAGGCCCTGGTTTCATTTACGATGCTTTATTGGTCCCATGGAGAATGGCTACGGCGTATTATTGGTACGGCGACGAAAACGCCAAGAAAGTTAATGGTAAACTTACCAAGTGGTTGTCATCTGCATCGTATGGACATGCTAGCTATATCAAAACCTATTATAAATTGGATGGTTCAAACTCGATTTACGGCAAGAAGGATGTCGCAGAAGCTAGCGGTGTTGGTCTAGCATTTAGTTCTACGGACAAGTACAATCCTTATCTAGAAACGGTTTACGAATCATTGATGAACTTAAACTCGACATCTGCAAGAACCGAAACGGAACGTATTTTGGAACTACTTCTTTTGACCGGCAACATGCCGAACTTGACACATATGGAAAACCTGAAGGATATTGCCACGGTATCGGTTATGCGACAGCCTCAGATGCCCAAAGGTACGCAGGATTCCACGCTCAAGGTTTCCGGCTTCGGGAACTGGGTTACCAAATCGAACGGCTTTAACAAAATCACCATCTTCCCCGATTCTACCAAGAAACCGCTCTTTGCCGATAACGGAAAGGCTCTTGTCAAAGCGGAAATGCGCGCGGAGTCTAGCGTAGGCAAGGAATGCTCTGGAGCATATTGTGACGACCGCGAAAACGTCTTTAGCGGACTTGCGCTTTATCTTGACGACAAGTTCCAAGACCTGAGCGATGTGGATACTATCCGCATGACGCTCAAGACGCAGGGGGTTATCGGAGTTTCTGCACTTTGCTACGGCAAGAATGATGAAGGGAATCGAATCACCTATTGGGAAAATAATCTCATTCACCCGAGCGATGAATTTACGACCTTGAGTTTTGCCATCAATAATTATGATATGAAAAGAGAAAGCATGGGCAAGGTCAAGGGCTTTGCTTTCGAACCCATGATGACTTCGGGTGGATACGCCTCTATCGAAATCCAGGATATCAAGTTCTTGAACAAGGACGGAAAACTGGCCAAGGTTTACGATGAACTTAAAATCGATACCACGGCGTCGGAAATCAAGACCGTCACCGTGAAGCCAGTCCCTTCAAATAGCTTGAAGGCGAAGGTCCATGTTGCAGGGCATTCCGTAAGCGTCTCGAACGTACCCAATGCTTCCAGAGTGCAGTTGTTCGACATGCAGGGGAAGGTTGTTCTCGAAAGGGTCGTGAACGCAAACGAGGCTATCGAGATACCCCGCGCCGGTTCTTACCTGCTGCGGGTTGACGGCCGTTTTTATCCGGTAAGGATTAACCGTTAGCGCCGCGGCCCGAGTGTGCGGGCCCAATCTCCCTATTTATTTAGCCTGTGCAATCCGCACTTGTTTTACGGTGCCGTTTTTCACGGAGCGGAGCATGTAGATGCCTTGGGCCTTGATGTCGCGGGTGTTCTGGAGTGTCGAGACGGCCTCGTCCATGGTGTAGGCGCGCAGGCGGCCGAGGCGCACTCCGTTTACGTCAAAGACGTCGTATGCCTGGAGGGTATTTGCTTGCAGGTGAAGCTTGCCGCCAATTGCTGTCGGACCATCTCCCGGAAAATCGGATGTAGGAAACCAAATGTTCTTGCTGTCGGCAATGTGTTCCGCGAAGTATTCCTTGAGCCAGGTCATTGCCGGGCGGTCCGCGCCGTCCTTGATGATGCCGGAACATCCTAGATCCTTTTCGCTACAATATATCCATGTCTTGCCGTAGATATACCCCCAAAGGGTAACGCCTGCAATGTATTTCTCTTCCATGAAGAGCGGGATTTGTTCGGAGTAGCATTTTTTCTGAATGTCGTCGTTTGTGGTTCCGATATCGTATTCGGTAATGAACAATGGAATCTGTGTACTGTCTATAATTTCTTGTAGGTATTTTTTGATGATGTTGATGTTGAGGCAGTTTGTCGGGCCGGAACCCGTTGACACTAAATCGTGTCCTTGCAATCCGTAGCCATCAACGGGTGCACCGTTCTTTTTGATGGTATTGATAAGGTTTATTCCGACATCTCTCTGCCATTGGAACGTATTGTAGTCGTTGTAAATGAGTATTGCTTTCGGCCAGCGCTCGCGAGCCATCTTGAAGGCCGTAGCCACGAACTTGTAGTCGCCATCGTTGTCACCTCCCAGCGCTTCGATAAGGTGGTTGTCTACGCCAAATGCGGAATGATACTTGTTTTTCGATAAACGGCCGGCTTCGGCTACCACGTCAATCATTTCCAGGTCGGGGTAATGTTCCGCGACGGCATCGAACCAGGCGGTAATGGCTTCCCTGGTTTCCTCGACATTTAGGTTGCGAATCCAACCTGGGTATTGCGAACCCCACACGAGCGTGCGGAACTTGAATAGGACTCCGTTCTGTTTTGCCCAGTTGTAAATTGCGTCGCACTTGGAAAAGTCGAATTCGCCACGATTCTTTTCGATTTGGATCCATACGCATTCTCTATCGGGGCTGATTTGGTTCCAGTATTCCGCGAAATCAGCCGGAACTTCGCCATCAACCGGAATGTTGCCGACGAACTTTGCGGCCCCGTCGGCAAGGCCTGGGCCTGCAAATACACTTGTAAACGCGCAGAACAGCGCACAGGTGGCAATTTTTGAAATTCTAGAAGACATAAACCACTATAAAAATATATTCATATTGCTAATGATTTCAAAAAAAGACTGTTTATTATTGACTATAACTTCAATAGTGATATGTCTATATTATACAATTGAGCGGAAAATTTGCTTTTTTCCCTTTAAAACGAGTTATTTTTACAATTGGACGTTTTTTCACAATTGTAAAATCGCTCTTGCTTATTTATATTAATGGAGAAGAATATCTCTCATATGGAGGTGGTTTAATGTATAAGCATTGGAAAAAAATTTTGCTGGCGATGACTGCATTTTTTTGGAACGCATGTGACAATAACAGTACGCCGACCGCTCCGCAAGTTACGCCTGATTCAAGTTCGGGAACAAATATAGAACCTACTTCGAGTTCTGCAACGAACACGTCTGTCTCCAGTTCCGCTGTTGAAAATGCGACTCCTAGTTCTTCGGAACAAAAGCCTGCTTCGAGTGCGGTCGCTCCGAATCCAAGTTCCAGCTCTGTAACAGCAAAGTCCAGTTCCGCGGTAGCTCCGTCTTCGAGTTCTGTCAAAGAAAAAGTAAGCTCCAGTAGCTTGGACCAGAATGCAGACCTTTACGGTTGTCCGCCAGATGTTTGCGGTGCCGAACTTAGTAGTAGTGCGGGCATGATTATTGCACCCAAGTATGGCGTCCCAATGAGTTCCAGCAGCAAAGGCATGATTGCGCCTAAGTACGGCGTTCCGGTAATGTCCAGCTCTAGTCAGGGCTTTGAGGCTGTTCCGTTGTACGGCGTCGTGTCAAACGTTTGCGTAAAATCAGAAAACGATTCGACATTGAGTTGTAATGGCGTGACATGCGTTGAATCGGTAACGGAGAAAACGCAAATCCCTAGTTGCTCTGGCGATCAAATTTGTGCAAAATATGGTGTTGTCATCATCAAGGATAAGATATATAAATGCTCCGATGGCAAGGTCTATAACGAAGCGGAATTCAAGGCCCGTTATGATACGATTACGATTCTCCCGAAACCAGAAAAGAAGATCCCTTGTTATAAAGATCGCGGTAGTAGTGATTATATTAAATATTGTGACGATGGTATGGATTTTTATATAGACACGGATGAAAAAGGCAATAAGGTATATGAAAATGAATATGTAAGATTAAGCGAAAAAGAATTTTTGGACAAGTACGAAATTTTAAATTTTGATGAGCCGATTGCCGTTTATGGCCCGCCCTGCATGTTCACCGGTACTTGCGACGAGGAAAAGTAAAAATAGGTGCTTTTGAAATCTCTCGTCTTTCGTCTCTCGTCTAAAAATGCAGCTTGGTTTAAAGAAAAAACTTGCTCTTGAGGCATACCGCCTTTATCGCCATAGCGAAACAAAAACGCACAAGTTAACGTACCTTTTCTGGGAATGTACTTTGCGTTGCAATTTGCATTGTCTCCATTGCGGTAGCGATTGCGTCGTCGATGCAATTCCTGACATGCCGCGTGAAGATTTTTTGCACATTTTGGACAGTCTCGCTCCGCATATTGACCCTAAGGATTTTGCCGTGGTGATTACGGGCGGCGAGCCTTTGATGCGCCCTGATCTTGAAGAATGCGCGAAGGAAATCAAGGCCCGTGGTTATCCGTGGGGCATGGTGACAAACGCTTTGGCGTTAACGCCTGAACGTTATACGAAACTCTTGAATGCAGGGCTCAAATCGCTCACGATAAGCCTTGACGGACTTGAAGATAATCACAATCATTTCCGTGGAAATCCGCATAGCTATGAACGTGCTATACGAGCGATAAACATGGCGGCGCATACCGATGGCATATTGTTTGACGTGATGACTTGTGTGAACAGAAAGAATCTCAAGGAATTGCCTCAGCTGTTTAACCTGCTTTTGAATCTCGGCGTCAGGCGGTGGAGAGTCTCGAACGTGTTCCCGAAAGGTCGTGCCAAGGACAATCCGCTGTTCCAGCTTTCAAACGAGGAATTTAGGCAGACTTTTGAGTTTATCCGCGAAGCGAAATCTCAGAACCTCATGAATGTGAACTACGATTGCGAAGGGTTTCTGGGCAGTTATGAAAAGGTGGTTCGCGATCAGCCGTTTTTCTGTTGGGCGGGCGTGAACATTGCGTCGGTGCTTTGCGACGGGAGTATTTCGGCGTGCCCGAGCTTACGCGGTGACTACATCCAGGGAAACATCTACAAAGACGATTTGTGGGATGTTTGGCAGAATCGTTACCAGGTGATGCGCGACCGCAGCTGGGCGAAAATTGGGGACTGCAAGGATTGCAAGTTCTGGCGTTACTGCGAAGGCTCAAGCCTGCACTTGAGAGACGAGAAAACAAAAGAATTAGCATATTGCCACGTGAAACGCCTCGAAGACGCCGGCGTGTGATGTAGCCAATGCTGGCAAAGTTTTTGCTGTATTTTTAACTCAAAACACGTTGTTTTGGTTTATTCGTGTTTTGTTGCTAGTTGGAATCTCGTCTTGCGATTTCCCGCGGATGGTGACTACGGTGTTCCTGCTTGATGAATTCTTTGTCGATGTGCGTGTAGATTTGCGTGGTGCTGATGTCGGCATGGCCGAGCAGTTCTTGCAAAACGCGCAAGTCCATACCGGCTTCTAGACAGTGCGTGGCAAAGCTATGGCGGAACGTATGCGGCGAAACCTGTTTGCTCAAGTGCAATGTGTGTAGCTGCACGATTTTCCAGGCCCCCATGCGGGTCATCGGCTTGCCGTGAGAGTTTAGAATAACATTATCTGTTTTTGGGTGCGTGAGCGGACGGCCTTCTTCAATCCAGACACGGAGATTTTCTTTTGCCTTGCTGCCGAGCGGCACGAGGCGTTGCTTGTTGCCTTTGCCGATTGGCGTGAGCCACTCGTTGTCGAGGTCCACTTGCGCAAGCTTAATCCCGAGCGCTTCTGAAATGCGCAGCCCGCCACTGTACATGAGTTCGAACAAAGCCGTATCGCGAAGCGGGTTCTTGCCATTCGCGGCGCTTTCGAAAACGCAATCGATTTCTTCACGGGTGAGGTACTGCGGCAGGTAGTGCCCGAGCTTTGGAGTCGCGAGCATGGATTCTGTGCTGTAGTCGTACTCGCCCTGGTTCTGCATGTACTTGAGGAACCCGCGCAGGCTCGAAAAATGCCTAGCGACGGACGTGGGGGAGTACTCCACTTGCCCGGCGGTGAGTGTCAAGAATTCGTCGAGCTTTTCTGGCTTCAAGTCCTTGAGGTCTATGCCGCAATCATCTAGCCATGCGACAAAGTGCCGCAGGTCTTCTTGATAGCTCTGGATAGTGGCGGGCGAAAGGTTCCGCTCCACACCCAAGTGCGAAAGAAATGCGTCTAGACGGTTGGAATTGAGACTCATAGGTTTATAGTTGGCAAAACTTAGATCGCTCGCTGTATTTGGCAGTCGTTTGGATTCTTTTACGACTGAATATAAAATTTTTCAAAAAAAACGCACATTTCCCTTGCCAGTTCACCCTGTTATTTCTATAATTGTGCGCGTCCAAGCGACAATGGATGATTAGCTCAGTTGGTAGAGC
>CAMKTL010000035.1:0-35691 GCA_946415675.1 uncultured Fibrobacter sp. | reverse complement strand
ATAACACTGTTTTATCCTAACTTTAAACCGTCCAACTTTTTGGGTTCAGTTCAACAATGTCCGGGGTGACAATTCAACTACGGCAGCAAGCTGCCTAGTTTCATATATCGCCTTCGGCTCAGAATGACGTATGCAACGGGGGTTTTAGGGGGTGTCCCCCTAGGCGAGGGGGTAATGGAAGACCCGGTGGCCCCAATCGCGGTACTCCAAGGTGACAGGACACCGGGGCTGCAATTAGGGGGAGTCCTCCCCCCCTCCATATTAATAGAAAAAGCGGTTTTAGCCGTCTTTTGCGAATAAAAATTTATATCTTTCAGTTACGCATGAAAGGAGCGTCGTATGTCTGAATGGTTTTTCAAATCGTGTTTAAAATTCTCGATTTGCAGTATCGTGCTGTTTTTCTTCTATCACCTTTTCATCACGCAGAAGCTCGATGAAGATGTTTCCACCAACTCCAAGGAACAGGAGTAGTTTATGGAACGGAATAAAGATATTGCCGACATCCAGGCAGCCGAAGCGACATACCAGAAAAAGAAGAAGTACATCCTTTGCTATCACAGCTTTAGCGTGAACAACTTCAAGAAGGCATCCGTCCAAATCAGAAAGCTTGCAGAAGCGGCGGGAGCTCCTATCAGCATCGCGGTGATTCCCGCATTTGGAGCGGCTCCAGAATCCGAAGCGGAACAGTTCCGCGAAGAACTCGAAAAATTCGTGAAGGAAGGCTACGAAATCATGCTCCACGGTGCACGCCACCGCGCGGACCTTTCGCTAAAGCGCAGCATAGCAGGTAAACTCGCCCTTCTAGTATCGAACAACGAAGCGGAATTTGCAGGTATTGATGAACGTTTCACGCAAGCGCTCCTCAAGCGCAGTCTCGCCTTGTGGAAGGCTCACGGCACAGGCAAGCCGTCCGGCTTCATCCCGCCGATTTGGTTCGGGAACAAGTTCCTCAAGGAACAGGCGCTTTCGATTTTCGACTATTACGAAGATTTCCACGGTATTTACCAAAAGGTAAAAGGAAACATCAAGAAAACGCATTCGAGCACGTTAAGTTTTTCCATTTTGCCTACACTGCTTCTCGGCATCGCGCAAACTTACGCTTGCCTCAAGATGCTGTTGCCGGGCGGAGTCCATCGACTGGTTTTCCACGACAAAGACTTCAGAACCATTGGCGAAAAACGCATTCTGAACATGGTGCGCTACGCATCATCCAAACGAGAAAAAATCATGTACAAAGACTTATAATTTAAGGACTTCGCACAAATGATTTTAAACAAGTTTTTATCTAGGATTGATTACAGTTCTTACGAAGACTTATACGAGAACTTCAAGATATCTATTCCGGACAACTTTAACTTTGCTTACGACGTGGTCGATGAATACGCCATGACGGAGCCAAAGCGCGAAGCGCTCGTATGGTGCGATGACAACGACGAAAGCCATATTTTCACATTCAAGGATTTGTCGCTAGCCTCCCAGCGCACGGCGAATTTCCTCGTGGAGCAGGGAATCAAGAAAGGCGACCGCGTAATGCTGATTCTCCGTCGCCGTTACGAATTCTGGTTCTTTTTGCTGGCCCTGCACCGCATTGGCGCAATCGCCATCCCGGCAACAAACATGCTTGCCGCCGAAGACCTGGAATACCGCTTTAACGCAGCCAAAGTCAAGATGGTCGTGACTTACGACGAACCCTCGCTGCAAAAGGAAGTCGATAAGGCAAAAGCAAAGAGCCAATCGGTCGAGATGCTCGTAACCGTAGGCCAGACCGCACGCCAAAACTGGATTAGCTTTTACGACGACTACGAAATTTTTTCGGCAAAGTTCGAACGCCCCGTAGATGATGCTGCGACGCACAACGACGATATCATGATTGTGTATTTTACAAGCGGCACGAGTTCAAATCCGAAAATGGTCGCACACACTTATACGTACCCGCTAGGACATATCGTGACGGCGAAGTACTGGCAGCACGTCGTTAACGGAGGCCGCCATTTGACCGTCGCCGAAACAGGTTGGGCCAAAGCCCTCTGGGGCAAAATTTACGGACAATGGATTGCTGGGAGCGCCGTATTCACTTACGACATGACCACGTTCATTCCGGGTAAACTTCTCGAAAAAATGGCAGAATACAAGGTGACGACATTCTGTGCCCCTCCCACGGTCTATCGCTACATTTTGCAGCACGGCATAAAGAAATACGATCTTTCGAGTTTGCAGTACTGTACTACCGCTGGCGAAGCCTTGAACTTGGACATTTACAACAAGTTCTACGAGCAGACGGGAATCCGCATGCAGGAAGGTTACGGCCAAACCGAACTCACGCTCACGACGGGCAACTTTGGTTTCAGCGAACCTCATCCCGGTTCCATGGGCAAGCCCTCCCCCGGCTACCGTATGGAAATCGTGAACGCCGAAGGAAAGCCCTGCGCCGATGATGAAGTCGGCGAACTGATTATCAAGATTGACCAGGGCAAGCCTTTCGGCATGTTCGGCGGTTACTACAACGACCCGGAACGCACCGAAAAGGTTTTCGAGGGAGGAGTGTATCACACAGGCGATACGGCTTACCGTGACAAGGAAGGTTTTTACTGGTTCGTAGGCCGTACCGACGACCTCATCAAGAGTTCCGGTTACCGCATCAGCCCCTTCGAAGTCGAAGAAGTGCTGCACAAACACCCGGCCGTCTTGGAAGTAGCCGTGACAGGTGTCGAAGACAAGTCCCGCGGCCAGGCGGTCAAGGCAACAGTCGTTTTGCAGAAAGGCTACGAAGCATCGAAGGATCTCGCCAAGGAAATCCAGCTTTTTGCAAAGAACATCGCCGCAAGCTACAAGAGTCCGCGAATTATCGACTTTGTGACAGAACTGCCGAAAACAATTAGCGGCAAAATCCGCCGTGCGACAATCCGCGACAAGGACGCTGCGGCCAATGCGGAAACAGAAAGTTCAGCGAATGCTGCAACCGCTGCAGAAACCACGAATAGCGCAACTGCCACGGCAAGCACCACAACAAACACCGCCGAAGTCTCTGACAAATGATTGTTCCCGTCATTCTGTTAGCAATTCTTATAATGATTGCAGCAAAGCCTTCAAAAAAGGTCTTGTTGCAATCATATTGCTCCATAGACCAGACACAAACCATAAAAGGTATATTTGTCATCACCGTATTTTTTAGCCATTTTTGCTCCTATGTTGTTCTAAACAAATGGTTCGATATCGCGATGCAAAAATACTGTTCGTGTTTTGGGCAGCTGATGGTTGCACCATTCCTGTTCTATTCCGGTTACGGGATTTTTGAATCCGTCAAACACAAGGGAGCAAGCTACATTCCAACGTTTCCCAAAAAACGCATTTTAAAAACGCTCCTGCATTTCGACTTTGCTATTATATTGTTCTTGATTCTCGATATGTTTATCGGGCGCCACGTTTCCATTTCGCAGTTTCTGTCATCCCTCATCGGATGGGTGTCGATAGGCAATTCAAACTGGTTTATTTTCGCAATTCTGTGCGCCTACGTGTTTGCCTTTGCAGGCTTGTCTATTTTCAAGGGAAACTTAAAACACTCAGCGATTTTTATCACCGCCATGACTTTTGCGTACATAGCCATCATCAGCATGTTGAAAGAAAGAAGTTATTGGATAAATACAATACTCGCATTCCCGTTGGGAGCATTCCTTTCCACATATAAGGACAAAGTTGAAATTTGGGTCAGCAAAAAATCTTTCACGCTGTGGGGCGCATTTCTGAGCATCATCATCTTGATTCTCGCTAAGATAAAAATTTTTCCCCAGCCTTTTATCAACAGCCAAATTGCGCTATTATCGTTTTGTACGGCCATTATTTTCATTTCATTCCACATCCGTCTAAACAGCAAAATATTAAACTGGTTTGGAGCCAACGTTTTTGGCATATACATTCTTCAACGCTTACCAATGAATCTTGGCTATTTTTTCCACTGGAACAGCAATAAGTATCTGTATTTCGTTTTTTGCCTTGCCAGCACACTCTTACTAGCAGTTGTTTTCCGCAAAGCTACAAATTATTTCGATTCAATATTTTTAACAAAATAAAAAAGACATAAAAAACGCCCCAAAAGGAGCGTTTTCGTTTATAATTTTCGCAAATTTTACAGTTTGGCAAACGCTTTCTTTGAAGCATCAATGGTACGGTCGATATCGCTTTCCGTATGAGCGGCACTCACAAAGATGGCTTCGAACTGGCTCGGTGCAAGGTAAATGCCCTCGTCCAGCATTCCAAGGAAATAGCGACGGAAGAGTTCCAAGTCGGATTTTTGTACGTCGGCAAAACACGAGACCGGGCCTTCCGTAAAGAAGATGCAACCCATGGAGCCCACCTGGTTTGCCGTGAGCGGGATACCCGCAGACTTTGCGGCATTCTGAAGGCCTGCAATTAACCGCTTCGTCATCGCCGAGGCGTGAACATAGTATTCCGGGTGAGTATGCAGTTCACGCATAGTGGCAAGCCCTGCCGCCATCGCGACCGGATTACCCGAAAGCGTTCCCGCCTGGTAGATACCGCCGAGCGGTGCAATTTGCTGCATCACATCAAGGCGGCCACCGTAAGCGCCCACCGGCATGCCTCCGCCGATAATCTTGCCGAACGTCGTCAAATCCGGCTTAATGCCGTACAGCCCCTGCGCGCAATGAATCCCGACGCGGAAACCCGTCATGACTTCATCGACAATCAAAAGCGCGCCATGCTTCTTCGTCTCTTCAGAAAGCGTCTGCAAGAACTCGGGCTTCGCAGGCACTACACCCATATTCCCTGCCACCGGTTCCACGATGACTCCGGCAACCTCGTCGCCAATCTTGTCAAAAAGTTCCTTAACGCCAGCAACGTCATTGTACTGGAGCGTGAGAGTATATTTCGCGAGGTCTGCAGGAACGCCCTTGCTGCTCGGCTTGCCCGTGGTGAGCATGCCCGAACCCGCCTTGATGAGCAGACTATCGCTATGACCGTGGTAGCAACCTTCAAACTTCACAATCTTGTCGCGGCCGGTAAACCCGCGAGCGGCACGGATAGCGCTCATCGTCGCTTCGGTTCCGCTGTTCACCATGCGAATCATCTCGACGCTCGGCACAAGCTCCATCACGAGTTTCGCAAGTTCCGATTCCAAACCGCACGGAGCGCCAAAACTAAGCCCGTTCTTCGCCGTTTCTGCAACCGCGTTAATCACCGCGTCGTGAGCGTGCCCCAAAAGCATTGGCCCCCAGCTGCCCACGTAATCGATGTAATCGTTGCCATCGACATCATAGATGTGGCTACCTTTGGCGCGAGCGATAAACGGAGGTGTGGCCCCCACGTTACCGTATGCACGAACTGGGCTATTCACGCCACCCGGCATGAGCGTCTTCGCTTCTGCAAATAAAGTTTCACTCAATGAATGATTCATAAGCACCGAACCTTGCACATCACTCTTTTACAATATGAACCACACGCTGCGGGAACGGAATCGAAATACCGACTTCGTCAAAGCGCTCCTTGACTGCTTTCATGTACTTGCAGCGCATATCCCAATATTTGTCCGTCTTGACCCAAACTCTCATGTTGACGCAAACCGCGCTATCTTCCAGCGACGCCACGAAAAAGGAGGGTTCCGGTTTCTTCAGCACATCATGATCCGCTTCAACAAGCATCTTCATTTCAGCCATCGCCTTTTCTGCAGAATCGGCGTAATCAATACCAAAAGCCAAATCCAGACGACGTACGGGATTGCGGCTAAAGTTCACAATGGGAGCGCCCCAAAACATGCTGTTCGGAGCCGAAACAAAAAGCCCATCCAGCGAAACGAGAGTCGTATTGAAAAGTCCCACACCAACAATTTTGCCCTTCAATGAACCGCATTCAATGTAATCCGATGCACGGAACGGTTTGAGGAAAAGCAACAAGATTCCCGACGCAATGTTACCCAGCGTATCCTTCAGAGCAAGGCCAATCGCAAGAGAGGCGGCACCAATCACCGTCACGATTCCGGCAGTGTTTACGCCAAGAATGTGGAGTATCATCAACAAACCGCAAATATATACCGCATAAGAAAGCATTGAATAAATTAACGGTTTTACCGATTCGTCCGCCCCCTTCTTAATGGCAAAACTCAGAACAAACCTGATAATCGCCAAAATGACAATAACAGCAATAATGACAACAGCAATTTCAATAACATTTTGCAAAATGTCATTTTCAACGCCAAGATTTACTAATAACTTTTCAATTCTTTTCATAGATTTTCATCCTTATTTTATATAAGTTTATTTTTTAAAATTTCCTTAGCGTGGTACGTGATGATGATATCAGCACCGGCGCGCTTGAACGCAATCATATTTTCGCGGATAATAGCATTTTCGTCTATCCAGCCCATCTTTGCCGCCGCCTTGACCATCGAATATTCACCACTGACGTTATACACAGCGACCGGCACATTGCTGATTTCAGCCGTCTGGCGCAGCACATCGAGGAAAGCAAGCCCCGGCTTCACCATCACGATATCGGCACCTTCTTCCAAATCGAGTTCCACTTCATGAAGCGCCTCACGACCGTTGCGCACGTCCATCTGGTAGCTCTTGCGGTTGCCAAAATGCGGGGCGGAATCGGCTGCATCACGGAACGGACCGTAGAAAGCGCTCGCAAACTTCGCACTATACGCCATAATCGGCGTATTCGAAAATCCGTTTGCATCCAAAATCTCACGAATGGCAGCCACACGGCCATCCATCATGTCGCTCGGAGCCACCATGTCGGCACCCGCTTCCGCATGGGAAAGAGCGGTCTTTGCCAAAAGTTCAAGCGACGGATCGTTATCTACATCGCCATCCTTGATGATGCCGCAATGGCCATGGCTCATGTATTCGCAAAGGCACACATCCGTAATCACGTACAAACTCGGGAATTTCGCCTTGATAGCACGCACCGCACGCTGCACAATGCCATTTTTTTCGTATGCCGAAGTTGCCATCTCATCCTTGTGATCCGGGATGCCAAAAAGCAAAATCGACTTGATGCCAAGCGCCACACAGTTTTCAAGTTCCTTCAAGATTTCATCAATCGAAAAGCGGAACTGGTTCGGCATGGACGGAATTTCTTCTTTGACGCCCGCTCCTTCTACCACGAACATCGGGTAAACGAGGGCATCGGGATTCACGGCAGTTTCCGCAACCATGTTGCGGATAACTTCATTTTTACGTAATCGACGTGGACGGATAATCATAGTATCATGAATTTAAAAATTCGTGTTCAATTTGTTCGAGGCTTTCAGCCCATTCGCTTTGAATTTTCTGCTTGAGTTTCTTGGCAAGCGAAGGGGCGCGGCCCTGCGTGGAGACTGTCACAGCAATGTTTTCGCCAAAGTCCATGCGGGCAGGCACGATGAAATCGCCATCGAGATAATCGCAGGCGTTGTTCACCAGAATGCGGCGGGCGCGGGCATCATTTGAAACTTGCGCATTGACGTCAGGTTTGTCGGTGCAGATAAAGACCATGAAAACGCCACGGAGGTCAAGCGGCTCGTAAGGACGCTGCTTTAGAGTGATCGATAAAGACCGCTCTGCAGATGCTGAATTCGAGAATTGACTGGATTCTTCACTTCGTTCAGAATGACGACAAAACGCATTGAATTCCGGGTCGAATTGCGGAGCGACAACGGTAATGTGCGCACCCGTCGGGATAAGCGTTTTCACCTTGCGCAGCGCAATGCGACCACCGCCCACAACGAGAACGTTACGGCCCTCAAGATTCAATTCGATGGAGAAAAGGTTTGATGTTTTAGACGAAAGACGAGAGACGAGAGACGAGAGATGGTTTTCTTCAACAAGGGCATTATTCTCTTTCGTCTTTCGTCTGCAGCTCGCTTCAGCGAGCGTTCTTTCGTCTAACTGTGCATTGCGGATGCCACAGACAACCATGCTAGAGAATTCCTTCCAATCGCCGAGGCATGGTAAAAGCGTAATCGGGATTTGCGGGAATTCAGCCTGTAATTTTGCAACAACACGCGGAACATCATTTTTTGAATGTTGACCATTCAACAGCAAATACGGCAAGAGCGTCACTGATTCGACATCTTCGCGAAGAATCGTGCGCAGATCATTTTCCAAATCCAAAAGGCTCGTACTTGCCACACGTGTACCCGGCAAATCGTGGTGCAATCGGTCGAGAATTTCTTCGAACCCTTTGTACGCACCAGGCAAAATGCAATGATGAGCGATAATGAGGATGGCTTTCATTATGCGCCCTCCCCAGCATAGTATTCCGCAATTTTCTTGACAAGCGAATCCATTGTGGTTTCGTCGGAGGTGACCGTTTCAAAGCCATGCCTGCGGGCTGCGGATTCCGTCATGCGACCGATGCAGAAACTCAGACGAGAGACGAGAGACGAGAGACGAGAGATTTGTACGAAATTCTCAACGGCGCTGGTGCTGGCGAAGACGACGGCATCGGCGCTAGCAACAGCTTCGCGCTTCCATTCGGGGAGTTCTGCCACAGGAAGCGTTTCGTAAACGACCCAGCGGGTTGCCTTGGGCAAGAATTTGAGCAAAGTATCGTCTGCGAGATTGCCTTGGAGGAGGAGAATTCGGGATTCATCCAAATTCGTGAATTCAGTTCCCTTCGACAAGCTTAGGGAACTTGCTAAAGTCTGCGAATTTGTTGAGCATCTTTCGTCTAAAATGCTTCGAAGAAGCTTCCCGAGGCCTTCGCCGGTGTGGTCTTCGGGAACGTAATCGCAGCGGATGCCGTATTCGAGCAATTTCTTTTCGGTAATTTTCCCGACGCTAGCAATTTTTTTGCCGGCAAGCACACGCACGTCGTAACCAGCAGCGAACAGTTGCTTGAAAAAGCTTTCTACGCCGTTCGTACTCGTGAATGCGAGGATGTCAAAATTTGCGAGGTCATCCCAATTCGAAAGCGCCACATCGCGGGTCTCGATCATCGGAGTTTCGATGACTTCGGCACCGAGAGCAGTCAGTCGAGCGGTAATCCCGCTAGATTGTTTTGCGGCACGAGTTACAACCAAGCGCTTGCCCGAAAGCGGCAAATTCTTTTTCCAAGCAAGAGTCTTGCCAAGTTCAACAACGCCGCCCATAATCGTAATTGCAGGGGCGGTCACGTTTTCGCGAACAATCGTCTCCCCCGCAGTTTCGAGCGTCGCCATGACGGTTCGCTGATTCGGTGTCGTCCCTTTTTCGACAAACGCAAGAGGCGTTTTCGGTTCCTTGCCGCATTCCATCAAACGTCGAGCGATAAAGTCCATGTTGGCAATACCCATCAAAAAGATAAGCGTACCAGGACAACGCGCAAGAGCTTCAAAGTCGAGGCCGAGAGGCTTACTTGAAAGAGATTCCGGCTCAGTAGCAGGAATGACGTTTCTCTCGTCTCTCGTCTGTAGCGAGCCTGCGAGCGTTCTCTCGTCTAACTTCTCATGCCCCGTGATGATATGAAAACTTGTTGCAATTCCGCGATGACTCACGGGAATTCCCGCATAAGCAGGCACAGCTATGGCAGAAGTCACACCCGGCACAACTTCAAATTCGACTCCGGCAGCGACAAGTTCCAACGCTTCTTCGCCACCACGGCCGAACACAAACGGGTCGCCACCCTTCAGACGAGCGATCGTCGCACCCGGCATTTCAACGGCAAATTTTACCAAGAGCTTATTGATTTCGGATTGTTTCACTTTATGGTGCGTCGGCATTTTGCCCACATCCACCATCTTTGCTTTCGGATTACATAACGAGAGTACGCCCGGTGAAACCAAGCGATCATAAACTACGACATCGGCTTTTTCTAGAATCGACTTTCCACGCACGGTCAAAAGTCCGGGATCACCGGGACCCGCGCCAATCAAATAAACTTTGCCAAAATGATTCGAATTTTCCATCGAAAATAAATTTAGAAAAAGTTCGGCTCACCGCCAAAAGTGCATTTTTTAAAGTCAATAGTACGTCATGCGGGCGGGGCCCCAGCTCAGAGTTTTTTACCCATCCTGGCGCAAGCGCCAACCTTACGGCTCAGCAATGGGGCTGCAAGCAGCCCCGCTGCGTTCGCCTTTTAAGGTTGTGGCCGACGCCTCCATTCTTACAACGAACAACCATTATCCTCAGATTATTTGAGTTTTTTTCTCGCATCGTTTGGACCTATACATAACCAAGCTGTATGAAACATGAAAATCCACGGATTTTATCCAATAATCCAAAAAACCTGTTTGAAATTTGCCTATATTTTTTAGCATGAATAGTTCTAGATCTAAGCTCCGCGACGAAGTCTATACGCAGATGATGTGTGCCCAGGCACGACTTTCCAAAGACCAAAACACGCAAATGGGCGCCGTCCTGGTCAGCGCTGACGGACGCGTTATCAGCACAGGATACAATGGCGCTCCCGCCGGATTTGACGACGACACCGTTCCCTACACACGCGAAAAGCAACTCCTCGCATACGATTTGCTCGACGCCGATTCCGGCGAACTCATAAGCCACCACGAATTCGAAGCGAACAAGTACCCGTTCATGGTCCACGCCGAAATCAACGCGCTCCACTACGCCCGCGGAAAAGTTCCTGCCGGTTCCAAGCTTTACGTCATCGGATTCCCATGCGAACGCTGCGCTTTGGACGTAAGCCTCTCCGGCGTTGCCGAAGTTTTCGTGACCAAGGACGACTACGACCCGAAATCTACGTTGAACAACAGCCGTGACACGGCTTATTACATGTTCGCGCAGGCAGGAATTATCGTGACACTCTGCGGCAAAAGAATCAAGCCCATTGTGTCAAAACCTGTGAAGAAATAAAGCATAGGCGGGCTATTTTTAGCGATACAAGATGGCGATTCCCGAACGGAGTCGGGAATGACAAAGCCTATTACAGTTGCTTTTGAATTTCTTGGGCGAGTGCAACACCCAAATTTTTGGCATGTTGGACGCAATCTGCAGAGCTCAAGTCAATCGAGGCTAAGCACTCTGCACGGAGCAGGCGGTTAGACTTTTCGTCCCAATAAATGCCACGAATTTTTAGAGACTTCGTTATTCGATTTGCGCACTTTTCATGAGCGACGGATTCGCATTTGCCGGATTCACTACCGTCATCACCAAAAAATTCAGCAAAGCTCGCCACCGGGAATTGACAGCCAGCATTGAGAGCCTTTAAGTAAGCCATTTCGGCGGAAGCAACGCAAAATGATTCAACATCGTTCACGCGAGCGAGCATTTGCACAATAGAATCATGGATTTCACTGGATTCTTCCCCCGGCTCGGGGGCCGGGGCTAAAGGCTGAAACGGCTTCGCATCTTTATGTTGCTCAGAATGACGAGCCCCGTTATCCGACAAAGTTTCAATCGCAAGAATCCCCTGACCGCTAGCAGGAAGCACCTGTTCCGTGCTGAAGTATTCCGTCACCTTGTCCGCAAGTCCCATGCGCTTGAGGCCTGCCGCCGCAAGCACAACGCCATCGAGATCCGCAAGTTTACCAATACGAGTCTGGATGTTTCCGCGGATGGGGACATATTCCAAATCTGGGCGGAGTGCTTTCAGCTGGACGATGCGACGAATGCTCCCCGTCCCGACGCGAGAGCCCGCAGGCAAATCCATAAAGCGTACACCAGCAGCACCACCACGCGAAAGAAACGCGTCACGCGGGTCTTCACGTTTTAGAACAGCGGCAAGTTTAAAATCGGGCAATACTTCGGCGGGCATATCCTTCAAACTGTGAACAGCAATATCCGCACGATTTTCAAGGAGCGCAATTTCGAGTTCCTTGATGAACACGCCCTTGCCGCCAAAGCTTGCAAGCGACTTGTCCAAACGTCTGTCGCCTTCGGTCGTCATGGAGACAAGCTCATAAGACAACTCCGCGTTCTGCGCAGAATTCGCCGCAACAATAGCATCTGCGGCCATCGTTGTCTGGGCCAAAGCCAATGCGCTTTTACGAGTCGCTACACGAAATTTCATAGTCACCCCTAATTGCATTCACGAAGGCATTTCAAGTACGTCAATACGTCTTCAGCCGAATTCAAATCTTTTACTTTATACAAGTAATCATTGGCCATCTTTTTAGCAAATCGCTCGTACATCATCTGAATGCGTTTCTTGTCCGCATCGGATACATCCGGGAGCGAGCGAAGCAGTTTCTCAGATTCCTTATTCGCAGTCGCCACCATCTTCTCGGCAAGGACGTGGATATCCTTCGCGATATCGTCCATGCGATACCACTGCATAAATTCTTCGATACCTTCTTGCAAAATCTTTTGAGCGGCCTCAAGTTCAATCATCCGCAAACGACGATTTTCGGAAACAATTTGTTCCAAATCATCGACGCAAACGTATTGCACACCGGGCAAATCCCCGATAGAAGGCTCAGCGTTACGCGGATTTGCAAGGTCCACGATGAGACGCTTTGTTAAAGATTTTTCATTACAAGAATCACTAGATCCTTCGCGTCGCTCAGGATGACGCAATTCAGAAGTTGCAGATTTACCATCTAATTGGCACAAAACAGCCTTTTCAAATTCATCCTTCGTGATAATCGGTTCCTGGCTTGCGCTGCAAAGAATCAGCACATCGCTCTTGCCCAAAACGCTGTAACGGTCTTCAAAACGAACCGGAGTCAACACATCGCCAAACTTTTCCGCATTCGCGAACGTCCTGCTGCTCGCAAAAATCTTCGTCGTATTCTCTTGCACGTACTTGAGCATGAGCGAACCCATCTCGCCAAGCCCGACAATATAAACAGTGCGGTTTTCGAGATCGTCGAAAGTCTTTTGCACCTGTTTCATAGCAAGGAACGGTATATTACAACTGAGTTTGCTCAGGTTCGTCTCGGTCTTTATTCGCTTTGTCGTGTGAATTGCACTTTGAAAAAGCTTGTTCAAGCTATTGCCAGTCGCCTTGAGCTGATGTGCCGTTTCGTACGCTCGGTCTATCTGGTGCAAAATTTGGTCTTCACCCATTGCCACAGAATCAAGCCCCGCACACACGTTCATCACATGATGGACAACATCCTCGCCCACCTTCGTATAGAAGAACCTTGCAAAGTCATCATAGTTCTGATGTGCCAGGTTGCAAACGTACCGAACCAAATCCGCGGAGTTCAAATCAAGGTCACTTGCCACATAGACTTCGGTACGGTTGCATGTGGCAAGAATCAAGAGTTCGTCAAACGGAGAACGACTTAACGCCTCGGTCTTGACATCCATCGGGATGTAAAATTTTTCGCGGATTGCAATTTCGGCCACCTTGTGGCTCATTCCTGCCATATAAATTTTTCGCATAATCCAAAGATAGAAATTATTAGAACTGATTGTTCATCAACGCAACCACGCATTCTCATTAACGCTAAATTTCGAACTTAAATTCATTTTTTATATTAGGAATGAAAAAACTTTTATCAATACAATTATCGAAATAAATTTCTAATTAAAGACAATGAAGCAAGTAATTTTATACATTCTCTCACTCATCGTACGCTTTATTCCAATAAAACAAAATGTAATCCTTTTTGAATCCTACCCAGAATTGGGAGGATCCCCATGGATGATTTACCAAGAACTAATAAAACGTGGATACGATAAAAAATACAAACTCATTTGGGCTATAGAATCATCAATTGGACCTTCGCCCGATATCAGGAGTGTTCCATTTTTCGGGAAAGGATTCAAGCACTATATAGACAAGTTTCTATATATTATTTCCGCAAAGGTTATCATAGACAGTAATATTTACATACCGAAGATACATCCAAAAACATTCCGTCTTTATACACAACATGGAGCACCTCTAAAGAACTGGAAATTTTATTCTAAAAAGATTGGGAAAGTTGACGCCATATTATCTTTATCAGAGGCAACAAAGGCTATTGACGCGGTTCTTTTCCCTCATGCTGCGGGACGTTTTTTCATTCTTGGGTATCCATCAAATGACCAGCTTTTTTTGAACATTGACTTGTATAAAAATGGTTTTCTCCCACAAATCACAAAAACTTCACAAAAGTTTGACAAAATTATTGGTTGGCTTCCCACATATAGGCAGCACAGGTTTACAAATGCAGGTTCCGACTATATTTTCCCATTTGGTATTCCTCTTTTAAAAGTAAAAGAAGACTTTGAAAGTATCAATTCGTTATTAAAGGAACATAATATTTTATTAGCAATTCAAATGCATCACGCGCAAAAGAAAAATTTTCCCGAACATGAATATTCTAACATAATCCTCATCCACAATTCAGACAAACAAATATTCAACGTATCCACGATGAATCTAATGCATTGCTTTGACGCCTTAATTACAGACTATTCAGCCGCTTATCATGAGTATATTTTATTAGATAGACCAATCGCATTAAGCATTGACGATTATGAAGAATACTCCCAAAAACCTGGATTTTGCATCGATTACTTTGAATGGATTAAGGGAGTATATCTCAAAAACGTATCTGACTTGAAACATTTTATAGAAGATGTAGCCAACGGAATCGATTCTGCAAAAGACGAACGTCAAAAAACAAAGCACCGTATTCACAAATATGAGGACAATAAATCTACACAACGAGTCGTTGATTTCCTTATTGAGAAAGCAAAATTATAGAAAGCAACAAACCGACATTCATTTTTATATGAAAAGACATCTTTTTATTGAATTTAATCAATTATTTTATTTATATTAGATGCCGTGTTCGACATATGCGAGGATATCATCAAATGATTAAAAGAACCGTAATTGCAACAATTATTTCGTTATTTTTTGTTTCGTACGCAAACGCGTGGGAGATGGATGCCTATGTTGAAAACACGCCTATCAGCGAAAGTCATGTAGATACAAATTCTAGAACAAACCAAGACACAACTTCAGCAACCAAAGCCGACAGCAATCAGAAAACAGACAATCAAAAAGACTATTTTAGGCACCATAGCATAGGAATCGAGTATAACTTTTTAACGTTAACAGACTTTGGAACTTCATTGGGTCACCTTTTTGATGATAAATGCGAAGACATCTTTGAATGTTCTTATGGAGCAATATCCATCAACTATGGTTATATATTTTCTAACAACATAGAAACAGGACTTATCGCAAACATATCCCTTACAAAAAATCCTTTATATTCCCTAATGGGAAAATTCAAGTTTAACGGAAGTGACCCAGGAAGCTTCGTTAATCTATTTTTTGAGATAGACTTAGGTATAATAACCAACGGCAACGAAATCGCTCCCATGGGGCATATATCCTTATTTGGTTTTGAAATAGGTCATCCAATTTCCCTACGATTCCAAATACCCTTTTTGCTTTGGGGACAACGAGGTTTAACATATCTCGGCGTAGGTTACCGATTCTAGAATTTGAGATAGTTTTACTCAAAGAAAAAATCTATAACTTGTTTTCTTGAGTTCCCGCAAGGAATTTAAAACAACATAATTATTATTATCAATGGATTTTGCGGCATCTTCGATATAGCGTGACAGCAATTCCGCTGACGGAGCGTGCATCATTGCATACAAGTTGTACGGAAATTTTTCAAAAGACGGACGTTCGTAGCAATGAGAAATATGCGGATTCAATGCAAGAATCGAACCCGCCTTTAGAACCGCAGCCCCGTTCTGGATAATGTCATCGAAACGCTCAGGATGGCGCAAAATTTGTGAGCACGCCGAACCACTCTCGTCTCTCGTCTCTCGTCTCTCGTCTATCCTAAAGCAAACCATCGCATTGCAAGCGAAACCCGCTTCTTGGTGGCGGAGAATCGCCCCAAAGCGACGCATGCGTTTTACGGCAAGGTCTTCACGGAGTTCGTCGCAAGATAAGCCCCAATCCTTGAACGGCGTAAGCGTATGCGGAATATCACCGCATGCCGTGCGAATGCGAGACTTGTCTGATTCGGAGAGATTTCCTCGAAAATTACTGGATTCTTCGTTACGCTCAGAATGACGTTCCGTCACAACGTTCTCGTCTCCAATCCCGTTTACTAACCACTGCCTACTATCTACTGGCGCGCTAGCACCCATCACCGTATTGATTTTGTACTTCTTGGTAGCAGATAAGACGTGAACATCGTGCAGTGCCGTTTTCGCGTAAATTCGTTCCAGAATCGTATCAATAGCCGCTTCATTCTCGGCAATGACGGTAAACCAAACGTTGTATTCGTGACTGCGAATGTAATTGTGCGTAATCGCAGGTTCGCCCATCACCACTACGGCAAACTTTTCCATCGGCGTTTCATCGTGTGATTCTGTCGAAAAATCTTGCGACGACGTCGGCACCTTCCCTGCGCACAAACGCGAAATAAAACCGAGATTCCTGGAATCATACACTCCACCGATACGGCGAATCACGCCAGAAGCGCGCATTTTCTCAACGGCATTGAAAACCGTCGTTTCGTCAGAGCCGAGCATTTCCGCAAGGACAGCGTAAGGGCGTTCCACCAGCGGGAAGCCGTCCTGTATAATCGCGAGAATTTTTTGATCTAATTCATTCATTATAAGTAACTGGATTCTTCGTCCCTGCGGTCCTCAGAATGACACGAGCACAACGCAATCAGAATGACACACGATCCTCACTCCTCAAAGGGAGCGCAGCAACCGACCTCACACCTCAAAGCCCAATTTCTTCATCCGTCAAATAGCAAGCCGGATCCTCGGCCCAGAAATCGCCCGTCACCGCTTCGGCACGCGTGCGGAAGTTTCCGTTGCACAAATTGAGGAACTTGCATTTCGGGCAACGCCCCTTCAAAAGCGGCTTGCGGTTCTTGAGTCCCGCCATAATCGGATTCGACAAATCCGTCCAAATATCGCCAAAGCTACGTTCTCGAACATTCCCTAGCGTGATGTATTGCGTAAACTGATCCGGATGCACATTGCCGACACTATCGATATTGCCGAACGCCATACCGCTGCGGTTTCCGCCATTGCGTTGAATCAGTTCCAAAACCTTTTCTGCAAGCACCGGGTCTTCTCGCTTCATGCGTTGGTACAGATAAACGGCATCGGCATGGTTATCGACGGTCAAGATTTCCTTGTTCACGCCGCGCTTCTTAAAGTCAAGCGTACGGTCAATAATCAAATCCATCGCCTTGCGACTCTCTTCATGGTTCAAGTCGTTTGCGACCATCGCAGAACCACGACCGCTATACACCAAGTGATAGAAGCACACGCGGTCAATATTTTCCGCTTCGAGCAAATCGAAAATGGCATTCAAGTCCTGCACGTTATAACGCGTAATCGTGAAGCGCAGTCCCACCTTCTGTCCCGTCGCCACACAATTGCGGATACCGCGCAATGCGAGCTGGTACGCACCCGGTTTACCGCGGAACTTGTCGTGTGTCTCTTCGCAACCGTCTAAGCTGATGCCCACATAGCCAACGCCCATCGCCTTGAGCTTCTGTGCAACATCCGGCGTGATGCAGGTGCCGTTCGTCGAAATCGTCGGACGAATACCCTTGCTCGCCGCATAGTTCGCGAGTTCAAAAAAGTCCGGACGCAAAAGCGGTTCGCCACCGCTGAACAACAGCACCGGCACATTGAAATCCGCCAACTGGTCAATAAGCTTGATTCCCTCTTCGTGCGTAAGTTCGTTCTGATACTTAATCGCCTCGGAACGTGCATAGCAGTGGACGCACTTCAAATTACAAGTCTTCGTGCAGTTCCACACCACCACCGGGCCACGTCCTGCGCCCACACCGTTTGTCGCCTTGTGAGCGTGAGGTTCATAACGAAGAGAATCCCCAAAGTTCGGGGTATCCATCAAAAGCTTGGTAATACTAATCATGCGCCAAAGGTAGAAAATTTAAGCGACAACAACCGGTTTAATTCTGTCCAGTTCCTCAGCAATCTCGATTTTAAGATTTCGGATATCAATATCATCTTGCAGAGAGATGAAATAGTCATCAGACACGCCAAAAAACTTCGCCAGCCTCAATGAGGTATCAACAGTTATTCGCCTGCGATCATGTAGTATATCTTGGATTCTTGAAACAGGAACATTGATTGCCTGAGCGACCTTATAGGCGGATAATCCCATGGGAATAAAGAATTCTACGTTAAGAATTTCCCCTATTGTAGGTGTATCAATACGCTTGCTCATACCCTCTATATAACAATTTTTCATGTTCAAATCAAGATGACGCATTTTTCAAAAACAAAAGGGAATCACAACGATTTCGCAAGTTTGGAAAAATTTACTCATAAAAAACAGTCCAAAACACCCCAAAAAGCGTGTTAAATATATGGATAAGGATTGTCCTTATACTGCCAAGCGGAGGTTTATCCGTTAAAAAATAACCACACACATGTCAAAGAATCGAAAAAGAAAAAAAAAAACTTTTTTTACTCAATCTTTTCTTTCAAAAAAATTTAGCATAACATCGCCTATTGACAACAAACATTTTGATATATATATTATATATATGATTTTCGAATGAGATGAAAACAAAGCAAAAATAAACTATACCAAGCACAAAGTGACTTTTGAAGAAGCACAAACCGTATTCTATGACGAAAATGCACTTTTATTAGCAGACGAAAAACATTCCAATGAAGAGGATCGATTTATTCTAATGGGCATGTCCTCAATGATGAACACTCTTCTAGTCTGTTTCTGTGAACGAAGCTCAAACAATAACGAAATCATCCGGATCATTTCATCTCGAAAAGCAAACAAAAAGGAAATCGAACAATACTGGAAAAGGAGGTCATTATGAAAAGCAACTATGATTTCAGCAATGCAGTAAAAAATCCATATGCTAAAAAATTGAAAAAAACAATTTGTATAAATATTAGCGAATCAGTTTTAGCCTATTTCAAGAAACTTTCTGAGAAAACAAACATTCCCTACCAAACCTTAATCAACATGTTTCTTGAACAAGCCAAGGCTGAAAAAATGGAACCAAAATTTGTTTCCAAGCCTCCCCGAAAAAAACAAGTTGCATAAAAAGCGGGATTCTATCCCGCCCATTTTCAAAAGCTCACGTTATTACGCAGTTAGAAATACACGCCATAATTGGGGCGAATCTTCAAGCTACGGCCTTTGACGTCGAAACGGCGGTCGCGAGTTATCTTTAGCGGAGCTGGGGCTATCGTGTTGCGGATATACGTTCTGCCGCCATTGCCGTAGCCCTTTGCGTTTATTAACAACTTCGCCGGATGCACTTCATAGTCGTAGTAATAGTTCGATATGTACAAATTCTGCACTTCAGGGTACTTTCCGTCGAATGCTTTATTTTGAATGATTCCGTTAAAGACATCGGGTTGCGGAAGTTTTGTGTCCATAAACAAACCACTAATCGTGTGTCCATTGCCGTAAATTATTCCGACAAACGGATTATTATAACCATTTAAAGGATTCCAGCTCACATAACTATGATAATTACTGAAAACTTGGGGACCCAATCCTTCCAATTTTTCGTGCACAACAATATCGTTCATGATTTGGATACAAGCATCGACAGGCGGATTTTCATTCAAATAGTCATTTGCAAAATCGTTGAAATAATAAAGTTCATGAACATTGGTTACAAGGTAACAGCCGTTAGAATCTACCGCCGGTTTTTCTGGTTCATAAACCCATTTTGCATGAAGAGAAATTGTATCGTATTTGGCAGAATAGGCCTCATAATGCGTATTCAAATAAATTCCAGACTTTGCAGGATCAATCCAACCTCGGAAAATGTAGCCTTCGCGAGTCGGATTTTTAAGAAGGATATTCTCGCCATTTACGATTTTTTCCGGGTTCTTTTCATCGCCCATCGTGCCGCCATGCAAATTGTAAATCAAAGTAATTTCTCGACCGCTCCACTTGCCGATAAGGACGATATCTTCGGTATTACCTTGAGGCAGTACAGTCACCCGCTTCGTGAATGTCGAATCCGTAAACCACCCCTCAAAAGTGCGACCATTTCCAATGGGTTCCTCCAGCACAAAAGTCGCCGAATCCGCATCGCGGTATTTTGGATTTGACGAACCTCCAATTCCATAGTCACCGTCATTCACGTAAGTAATAGAATACCAATTTTTCCATTTGGCAAATAATCTTTGGTTTCCTTCCGCTGTAGCAGAAATTTTTTCAACCGGTTTCGTGAAGATGGAATCGGCGAACCAACCTTCAAAAACATCGCCATCTTTTGATGCGGGTTTCAAAACAACTTCCTGTTTGGGCATAAAGTAGGTCGGATTCGATGCGTTGTTGACACCCTTGTTCAGGTAATATAAAATGTCATAATACACCCCGTTCAATGTCGGGTACGAATCGCCAGATTTCTGCTGCCAAATCGGGTACTCTGTCCCTTTTTTCAATTTTTCGTAAACCGATCCATTGGCAAATTCCGTATCCGATGCGGGCGTAGCTTCAAATCCACTATTCAAGAATTTTTCCGGGTAAAAAACATTCTCAAATGTTAAATCTTCATCTGAAAGCACCAAACATGTTTTCTTCTGTTTTAGGCCAATTCCCGAGAACTTTTTGGTCACATCAATTTTGCCCGCATAGAAGGAATTTTTAATAGTAATAGCATCCAAAATTCCGACAAGTCCGCCTCCTTCCTCGCCGCTCAAATAACCGACAGAATAGGAATTTTCGATAGTCACGAAACGCTGACCATTACGAATAGTATATGCGGCTGGGTTTCTAGCCGCAACAAAAGTGATATCAACACAAGGGTCGCCAAAAACATCGACGAAGCCAATGAGTCCCCCGACATAACCTTTTGTACCTATAACAGTAGCCGAGCTGAACACATTCTTTAGTTCAAGGTTGCCGTAAAAAACATTTGATATAAAAGAACCTGCATTTTCGCCGCTAAAATACGAATCTACAATTCCCAAATTCTGAATAACCGTATTACCATACGAAACCTCTTGAATCAAGCCCACATTGCCGTACAGGCCCGAAATGGTATGACCATTCCCTTCAATTACGCCACTAAAAGATCTAAAAGGTTGCCACCAGTAAAAATCGCCCTTATTCGCGTTTCCATTTGAGGACAAAAGATTCTTATTGACAACAATATCATTTTCTATGAAAATACAGGTACGCCGAGATATGCTGTCTGCAAATTTAACTGCCCCATAAAGTTCCGCAGCATCGTGAACCAGCATACATCCCGATTCATCTACCTGAGGCTTTTTCGAAATGATTCCCCAACGAGCATGAACTCTAAGCTGGTTCCCTAGAGTAGGACTTTCGTATGAGAACAAGTAATCTCTTTTGCTGTTATCTATAAAATTAAGAGTTTGCCGAGTATTATACCAGCCTAGAAATTCAAAGCCTTCTTTTGTGGGTGGCAACAAAGGATATTTAATTTTATTACTTCGATCAAATACATAAAAATTCGCGTTATTTGGATTGTTAATGCCGCCCTGCAAGTCATAATTGACATAGACCGTATCGCCATTGTTAATAGCGAACGCATTCACCACAATTAGCAAGCACACCCAAAGGCTAAAAATAATCCTAGACACAATTTTCTCCTTTTTTAAAACAAGCCGTTGGTTTCACACAAATAAATATAGTTGTTATTCCGGCCTAACGCAGCATTTATCCATATTTTTTTGACACTTATTTCAAAAAAAACGGCACCTTGAACAATCGAGATTCCTATGCTACGATAAATGTATTATATGCAACAACGAGGTTTATCCAGCATTCCCTTGCAGCACATTCACTTGCTCTTCCGCCCATTCTTCAAAAGTGTCTGCGGCAATGTGTGCCTTGACATCTTTCATCAAGTGAATGTAAAAATGCAAGTTGTGGATGGCCGCAAGCGTCCAGCCGAGCGGTTCTTTTTCCTTAAAGAGATGGCGCAAATATGAGCGGCTGTAGTTACGGCAGCAATAGCAATCACAATTCGGGTCCAGCGGCAAATCGTGCTGGTGGGCAAATTTTGCACCCTTGTAACGCAACACGCCTTGGTGCGTATAAACTAAACCATCCTGTGCATTTTTCGCAGGCAAAATGCAGTCGCACATATCCACGCCGCGTTTCACAAGCTCTAGCAAATTCCACGGCGTTCCCACGCCCATCACATAACGGGCACGATCTTCGGGCAACAAGTTTGTACAAAAGTCCGCAATGTCGTACATCGTCTCGACAGGCTCGCCCACCGAAAGTCCTCCCATCGCATAACCGTCCGGAGCAATTTCCTTAAGCGCTTCGATAGACTTCTGGCGCAGTTCCTTATGCATGCCGCCTTGCACAATTCCAAAGAAATACTGCGGATACCCGTGAATCGGCGGGTTCGCCTCCAGCCATTCCTTCGCCTCATGCGTCCACTTGAGCGTAAGCGCAAGCGACTTTTCAGCCTCTTCGACCGTGCTTGGGTACGGCGTACATTCGTCAAACGCCATGATGATATCGGCACCGATTTCGCGTTGCGCGTTCATCACGCTTGCGGGAGTAAACAAATGACGAGAGCCGTCCAACAAGCTCTTGAACTGCACTCCATCTTCGGTAATCTTGCGGAACTGCTTCAAACTCCACACTTGGAATCCACCGCTGTCCGTCAGCATCGGGAGGTTCCAGCTCATGAACTTCTGCACGCCACCCGCTTCCGCAATCAGCTTTGTGCCCGGTCGCAAATAAAGGTGGTACGTATTCGCAAGAATAATCTCAGCATCGAGTTCGCGGATGTCGCGGCTAGTAAGCCCCTTAACCGTCGCCGCAGTCCCTACAGGCATAAACACGGGCGTCGTCACATCGCCGTGTGCCGTATGGAGAACCCCAAGGCGGGCCTTGGATTTTTCGGATTTCTTTAAAAGTTCAAAGGGGTTTGCGTTCACGCCTCAAATTTAGAAAACGCGATAATTCAGCCGAACAGACTTATGCAGTTTTTTTCGAAGATTTTCTAGGAGCGCGGTGCACGCTCGGGCGCTTGTTGCCCGGATGCAACGGCATGACCTTTGCGGTTGCCGAAAGGGTATGTTCAATTTTTTCCTCACCAATGGAGGAGCACTGCCCTGATAAAAGTCTGTAGTCAATAGCCATAAATCGTACCTGTGAAAGCGAAAATGGAAAAAACGTTAGTCTTTTGAAAATAATTTATTTTTTGAAATTGTCAAACGCAATACCCCTTCTGTAACGCTCTGACAGGAATATTGAACAATTTTTTACACAACGAGCTTGCCAGTACGCCTACAATAAGGTATATTTCTGCACATGAAATTCGTAACGAGCATCAACTTCTGGTGGTGGCAGGCCCTATAGTCAGGAGCCTGGTATTTTTGTTACGGTATTTGAAAGATGCAGGCTCCTTTGAAAGGGAGCCAATTTTTTTGAAAAAAACTTTTGGATGCCCGGCAAAAAGACCTGAATTGAAACGTTACAACCTAAAAAGGAAAATAAAATGAGAAACTCGCTCAAACTCGACGGCCCGGTCAAGACTTACCTCGAAGAAAACGAACTCCCGAAGGCATGGTACAACGTCCGTGCCGACATGAAGAAAAAGCCCGCACCGCTCCTGAACCCGGGTACCGGCAAGCCCGTAACTTTCGAAGACCTGCAGCCCGTGTTCTGCGACGAGCTCATCAAGCAGGAACTGGATAACGACACCCGCTTCTTCGAAATTCCCGAAGACATTCTCACGTTCTACAAGATGTACCGTCCGTCGCCGCTGGTCCGCGCCTACTTCCTCGAACAGGCCCTCGGCACTCCGGCCCACATCTACTACAAGTTCGAAGGCAACAACACCTCGGGTTCCCACAAGCTCAACTCCGCCATCGCCCAGGCCTACTACGCCAAGAAGCAAGGCCTCAAGGGTGTGACCACCGAAACGGGTGCAGGCCAGTGGGGCACCGCCCTCTCGATGGCATCGGCCTTCTTCGGCATTGACTGCCAGGTCTATATGGTGAAGGTTTCTTACGAACAGAAGCCGTTCCGCCGCGAAGTGATGCGCACCTACGGTGCAAGCGTCACCCCGTCGCCTTCCATGACCACCGAAATCGGCAAGAAGATCAACGCCGAATTTCCGGGCACCACGGGTAGCCTCGGCTGCGCCATCTCAGAAGCCGTGGAAGCCGCCGTGAAGCAGCCGGGTTACCGCTACGTTCTCGGTTCCGTGCTGAACCAGGTGCTCCTCCACCAGTCCGTGATCGGTCTCGAAACCAAGGCCGCTCTCGACAAGCTCGGCGTGAAGGCCGACCTCATCATCGGTTGCGCTGGCGGTGGTTCTAACCTCGGTGGTCTCGTGAGCCCGTTCATCGGCGAAAAGCTCCGTGGCGAAGCCGACTACGATATTCTCGCTGTGGAACCGGCAAGCTGCCCGAGCTTCACTCGTGGTAAGTACGCCTACGACTTCTGCGATACCGGTAAAGTTTGCCCGCTCGCCAAGATGTACACGCTGGGTTCCAGCTTCATCCCGTCTGCCAACCATGCTGGCGGCCTGCGCTACCACGGCATGAGCACCATCCTTTCTGAACTCTACGACCAGAAGGTGATTCGTGCAACGTCCGTCGAGCAGACCAAGGTGTTCGAAGCCGCCAAGCTCTTCGCTCAGACCGAAGGCATCCTCCCGGCTCCGGAATCCAGCCACGCCATCCGCGCGACCATCGACGAAGCGCTCAAGTGCAAGGAATCCGGAGAGGCGAAGAACATCGTGTTCGGCCTCACCGGCACGGGTTACTTCGACATGGTGGCCTACCAGAAGTTCAACGACGGCGAAATGAGCGACTACATCCCGACGGATGAAGACATCGCGAAGAGCCTCGCCCAGCTGCCGAAGGTGTAACGAAACTTGGCAACTCTGTTGCCTTAGTTGAGTCATCCTGAGGCGAAGTCGAAGGATCCAAAAATTTAAACAGAAACGTCCAGCAATCGCTGGGCGTTTTTCTAAATTCTAGACATCAAATTAGAGCTCCGCGACGCGTCAATCGCATCACATCAGTTCATAAACCTGGTTATTTCACATTATGATCATTTGTCCCCATTGCGGCGCCGAGCTGAAAAAAGGCGCAACCTTCTGCCCCCACTGCGGGAGCGACAAAAACACCGGCTGGAAAGAAGGTGCTGAATACAGCGACCTCGACCTCCCCGACTACGATGAAATTATCGAGAATGAATTCGGTGATGACCCAAGCAGCCCCTACGGCAAAAAGAAAACGGCGAACCCGTTCGGCATTATCGTAGCCACCATCATTGTGATTGCATTCGTTGCGGCTATGATATTGTAGGAATCCTAAAAAGAAGAGAAATGACGATTTGCGACACTCAGCTCACCGTTCACACCTCTAAGGTTTCTTCAAGGCGTTTCAGACTTGCAGCCGCTTCAGTAAAATCGTAATCTTCAACCTGATTATGCAGCTTTTGCAAGATTTTCTCTTGTTCCTGCGTAAACATGATTTCTTCCAGCGAATCGAGAATCCGCTTGCAAAGCGTCGAAGAGCACGATTCAACGGCGGGTTTGAGTTCTTCAATGGCCGTCATTAATTTTTTCGTCGCTTCAGGGTCGATGTGCTTAATGATGACAGCAGCGTTGGCCTGTTCCTCGGCGATATTCTGCATGACAATCTTCAAGTCGTCAAGGAGTTCTTCTAAAGCCTTCTCGAACGCCATAAAATCGGTATAATTACGTTCCTTTTTAAGCAGAGAATTTTCGAGAATATGTCCAAGTGTCTGCACATGGTACGAACCGATTGTGCCACAAAGACCTTTAATCGTATGGATATTACGAGTCAGTTCTTCAAACTCGGAATTTTCAAAAGCCGTCCTCAACTTCTGCACCTTGCCATCGTAATCGCGGACAAATCCCTGCAATATCTTGAAGTACAAGTTGCGGTTGTCGTTCGAATGATACAGCCCAGCAGCGGCATCAAAATGGCGAACCTTCTGGAACAACGAAACAGTACTGTCATCGCTACTCGTGGGTTCCGCTTCCGGTTCATTCGATGTTTGAACAATCGATGTCTTTTCGGCAACAGGCAAGTACTTGGCGAGTTCTGCAAACATTAATTTCGGGTCTATCGGTTTAGCGATATACGAGTTCATTCCCGCTTTAAGGCAGTCGTCCTTGTCCTTCTGGAACGCCCTTGCACTCATGGCTATAATCGGTACCTTCTTGAAATACTCGTCTGGACGTTTGCGAATTTCAGCAGTCGCATCAAGCCCGTTCATGACCGGCATCTGGATATCCATCAATACCAAGTCAAAAGCATCTTTCTTGAGCAATTCCAGCGCAATTTTACCATTTTTCGCCACCATCGTCGTAAGCCCGACGCTGTTCAAAAGCGATACCGTCAACTCCTGATTCATTTCGTTGTCTTCGACCAAAAGTATTTTCGCTTCCTTAAAGAAGACCTTGTTCTTTTCGGTCTTGACCGTCTTTTGATACGTAAGATTTTCGCCCACGGCTTCTTGCATGGCACTCAGCAGAGAGCTTATCTGTAACGGTTTGGCCACACAACTGTTGTAGCCCATTTCTTCGGCAAGGTGGTAATTCCGTTCGTCAAAATGGATGGGGTGCATCAAGACTTTCGGAATCTTTTTCATCTTGAACGGAAGTCCTTGTACAAAGTCAAAACCATTTAGAATCGGCATCTGGAAATCGACAATGAAGAGATCATACGGCGTTTCGCCCGCCTCGTCATGAGCCTGAATCAAGTCCAAAGCCTCGTCAACAGAACCTGCTTCTTCCACCACACAGCGTAACTTTGTCAGATAATGCCGCAGCACATCGCGAAGTTTATCGCAATCATCGACAAGCAGGACATTCATATTCCTGAACGTCGAAACAGATTTCCACTTAGGGACGCTTGCCTGCTGAGCAATGGGCAAAGTTAATGTAAAGTAGAACCTGGAGCCCTTGCCATATTCGCTTTCAACTTTAAGTTCACCGCCCATGAGCTCCACAAGCGATTTAGAAATGACAAGTCCAAGTCCTGTTCCGCCATATTTACGCGTAATGGAACCGTCCGCTTGAGTAAACGCCGTGAAAAGCCCGCTCAGTTGCTCGTTCGTCATACCGATACCCGTATCGATGACGCTAAACGAAAGCTTTACGTTATTTCCAATAACTTGTTCGCTCTTTATTTGAAGTGTAATGCTTCCGCTTTCGGTAAACTTAGTCGCGTTGTTGATGAGATTCGTAAAGATTTGCGAAAGGCGCAGCGGGTCGCCCATCAACACTTCCGGAATTTCAGGGTCCATATCGACAATCAGCTCAATCGGCCTTTCGGCAATTCGGACTTCGGCAAGCGTCGTCACCTCGTTGATGACATGCTGCAAGATAAGCTGCGTGATTTCCAGTTCCTGCTTCTTGGCTTCAATTTTCGAGAAATCCAAGATGCTGTTGATAATCCGGAGCAGAGATGTCGCCGCATGGCTGATACGTTCGACAAAGCCTTGCTGGCGTTCATCCAGTTGCGTTTCCTGAATCAAGTGCGCCATGCCGATAATTGCGTTCATCGGCGTGCGGATTTCGTGGCTCATGTTAGCGAGGAACTCACTCTTCGCCTGCGTCGCCTGCTCCGCAATTTCACGGGCCGCGACCACTTCCGAAATATCAATCATCGAAAGCATATAGCCGACAACGGAATCCTGAACCTTGAGCGTACAAGCCTCGCCACGGAACCATGTTTCCGTATGCGTATTCAGCGTCTGCAACATGAACGTATCTTTCCAGACGCCTTGTTCGTCAAATGTATTTTTCAAGGACTCTACAACTTTTTCAGGCATCCCGCAACTTGGCAATTTTTCAAGCGACTGGCCAATCACGTCTTTCCAATCGACAATCAAGTAATCAGTCAGTTGCTTCGACATGTACATGACTTTGCGGTTCTTGTCAAAAATAACGAGGATGGAGTTACCCGCCGAAAGCATGATCGTATCGAGAATCGTATCCTTCTGGATTCCGCTCGTTTCATCGGAAATGAGGAACAGATAACGTATGGAGCCATCGTCCTCGACTAGGAACTGGAAGATGACTTTCCACCAGGCGTCTTCACCCGTGCAACTTTTAACCGGTATGATGATTTGCCGTTCGCTGGCGTGCATTTTTCCGCCTTTCGAAACTTTATAGACAAACTTTTTGAACTGTTCGGAATGGAAGAATTTCCAGAGAATTTCTCCACGGATATCATCACCTTTATTAAAGAATTCCGCAATATAGGCGCTTGCATGCAAAATGTCAAACGTATCGTTTGTAAGTATAATCCTGAAGTTGTCGCTTCCCAAAAGCGTTTCGAACATCGTACTGGAACTCACACTTTCATTCAAGTCTTTCTCGATAAAGAACTTGAAAAGGAAATGGACTATTAAAGAAGTAAGGAACATGAGCGCAAGAACGACAAGCGCCATCACCAAGACAATAGCGTGCAAGTTTTCCTGGACCATGGCGACAATCTTGTTTTTCTGGACAACATGGACCAGATAGAACGGGGCATTTTTCAACGGAGCCACCATGAACATCAACTTCCGACCGACAATATCGGTCTTCTCAAAACGAGTCACGCTATTGGCAACCATTCTGTCCAGTTTTATATTCTCTTGCACTAGACCTAAAAGATTCGCAACCGAATCCATCACGATTTTATGAAGGTTCGTCTCGTACGGGAAATACGTAAACAGGTTATCGTTCTCGGCCCCCACAAGCATCGTAATGCCGCCTTCGGTCTTTGCAAATTCGCCCATCAACAGACGAACCCTTTGCAAGTCGATATCCTCGGCTACAGCCCCCACAAAAGTTTCAGCCTTATCCCACAACGGATAAGAAAACGTCATGACACGTTTTCTGGCCTTGTCGTTGATTTCAGGCCCCGTGATGGCAAGTCCCTTCCTACGCGACGCTTCCAGATACCAAGCCTTGGTCCTGAATTCCTTTTTACCTTCATCCAGCTTGAAGTCCCTTGCCGAAATGTATTTACCATTCGTATTTCCGTAATAAGTATCGACAATATACGGAGACAGCTGGAGATTTTTTTTCAGGACCTTTTTAATATCGTTTTCTTTGGTATATTCGAGAATTTGCGGAACAGACTTGAACTGGTTTTCCAGTTTTGAGAAAAACAAATCGACATCCGTGACGACTCTATCCTGGAACTTCACGTCGGACGAACTGAACGAAGCCGAAATCAGCGTTGATTTCAAGTAATACGAAAAAACAAATACCAACGCGATGGTAAAGACTAGCATCGGTATGGTATAGACAATCGAAATGCGCCAACTGAGATGCCGGCGTTTTTCATTTAGCGGGCTATGCGTCAAGCCGAATTCACCTCGGAAGCATTATCTTTATACACTTCATAAATCTCGGGCAACTGCTCCGAAATCGCAAGGAACGCATCGACGACATCCGGATCGAACTGCGTCCCGCGACCCTTGATGATTTCCTGAACAGCCACCTTGTGCGGATACGGATCCTTGTAAGGCCTTTTCGACACGAGTGCGTCATAGACGTCGGCGACCGCCATGATGCGGGCCCCGATAGGGATATCGTCCGCCTTCTTGTGGTTCGGGTAGCCTTCGCCATTCCAGTGTTCGTGATGGCCCAAAGCCATATCCGCCGCAATCTTCACCATCGGATTGTCATGCAACTCCTTGGTCGCTTCGAGTAAGACATCGTAACCCATCTGCGGGTGCTGCATCATGATTTGACGTTCATCTTGCGTGAGACTTCCCGGCTTACGCAAGATGCGGTCGTGGATGCCCACCTTGCCAATATCGTGAAGCGGGGCCGCCGTAGCGAGATTTTCGATGTATTCCGGAGTGATGACATTTTCGAATTTCGAATTTTTTCGAAGTTCTTCTGCAATGCGCTGGACAATAATCTGTGTACGTTTAATGTGCTCGCCCGTCTCGGGGTCGCGGTATTCCGCAAGGGCACCTAGACTTGTCAACATGACCTTCAACGTCTTACGCAAGTCCGCAGTCTTTTCGTCAACAAGTTCGTGCAGGTGGTCGCGCTGGAGTTTCAGTTGAAGTTGGTTCTTGATACGGAGTTTCACCAGTTCCGGAGAAAAAGGCTTTGTGATGTAATCGACAGCACCCAAATCCAGGCCGGTCTGTTCGCTGACACTGTCAGCTTTAGCCGTCAAAAAGATAACCGGGATTCCTTGCAGGATATCCTTTTGACGCATAATCCTCAAAGTCTCGTAGCCGTCCATTTCGGGCATCATCACATCGAGTAAAATCAAGTCGGGCTTAATCTTTTCCGTGAGCTCAATCGCCTTTTTTCCATTAAGCGCCACACAAACATCATAATCGTTGGACAGAATGCCTTCGAGCACCTCGATATTCGTCTTGGTGTCGTCAACTACTAGAATTTTTAAACGGGCTTGTTCCATAGTCATTAATATACGCTAATAAAAAGAAATATAACAACAGATTCTATTTCAACTATAAAAATTAATTAGACATTTTTTTTTATTGACTTTTTTTCAAGACTTTAGCTCCTTTTTTGGGTGATTTTCATCATAGTTAAAAGTATATTTAGTTTGGTTCGTTGTAACTATTTATTAGTCAATTGATGGTAATTGTTTGGAAAAGGGTCGTTAGTAAGGAGACCGTATGAAGCGTTTTTTATCATTGACAGCTCTATTAGCACTGGGCGCACAGGCTCAGGAAATTGTCGATAAGTCCCCTTTCTGGGCGGCATTTGACGACCTTGAGCCTGCCGGCATCAACGACCTCTATAATGATTTGAACCTCCCCGACACCATGAAAAAGTACGGTCCTTTCCCGGTTACATGGGAAAGTTCCAACACTCTCTTTTTGGGGCACGACGGACGCATCAACGGGCGTTTTGTGGGCGAAAACAAGGAAGTGACCCTTACCGCAACGCTATACGACAACCAAAGTGTCCCCCCACGAGCCGAAAAAAAGGATTTCAAGGTTTCTATCCACGGTTTTGAGCCATACTCCAACTACCTGTTCGCATATTTCCCGGCAAACAACAACGAAAACATTTATTATGCGCTGAGCAACGACGGTTACAACTTCACCCCGATGAACAACGGCAAACGAGTCGTGGCCGCCGATACGGTAAGCATCAAGAAAGGGCTCCGCGACCCGCACGTGCTACGTGCGCCGGACGGCTGGTTCTACATGGTCAACACCGACATGAAGAGCGCCGAAGGCTGGGCAAGCAACCGCGGCATGGTACTCATGAAATCGCGTGACCTCATCAGCTGGAAGCACAGCACGGTGCACTTCCCGGACAAGTACAAGGGCAAGAACTTCGCCAACGTGACACGCGTATGGGCCCCCGAAACCATCTGGGACGAAAATCACGTGAACAAGGACGGCAGCAAAGGCAGGCCGCTCGTTTATTACTCGCTGTTGACCAACGACGGTACCATCGCATACGATAAAGTATTCTTCAACTACGCCAATGAGGACTTTACCGACCTTGAAGGCGACCCGCAGTACTTCTTCGACCGCGGTAAATCGACCATTGACATGGACATTGTCTATAATCCGGTTGACAAGCTATACCACGGATTCTACAAGAACGAGGGGGACGGCGGAATCTGCAAGGTGCAGGCCCGGACATTAACCTCGGCAGACGGCAAGGCTCCGACCTGGTACAACCGAACCGGCGCACTACAACAGACAAACGAAGCCGTCGAAGGCGCCGGCGTGTTCAAGCTCATCAACCAGAATATGTGGGTGCTGATGTACGACTGCTACAACAACGGGCATTACCAGTTCACTAGCAGCACCGATTTAAAAACATTTAAGTTTATCCAGAACACAGAGACAAAAGGGGCATTTACGCCTCGCCACGGCACCGTACTCCCGCTTACCGCACAGGAGACTGCGGCTCTCATGAAGGCGTTCCCCACCCCGGACTTTGAGCCGAAGGTCATCGACATCCCCGATTCCATTGGCGTCTGCGATGGCAAGAAAGTTGTGGGCCCGTGTTCGCAGACCAAGATTATCCCATATGTGAAAGTCGGCGACGGCGAATGGAACGAAACGACCGATTTGAAAGTCAAAAAAGGCGCGACCATCACTTTGGGCCCGCACCCGTGGGACGGCAAAATCTGGAGCTGGGAAGGCCCGGACAACTTTAAATCGACCACCCGCGAAAATACGCTGAAGAACGTCGATGGCAGCAAGAGCGGCTATTACACCATCACTTATACAAACGAAACCGGTTGCAAGAGCGTCACCAAAATCAAGATGGTCGTTGATGATCCAGACAAGCCTTATGTCGAACCGGATACCACAAGGACAAGCATTAGCAGCCACAAAATGCGCGAAAACAGCAAAAATTTGCGTTTGAATCGCGACCCAGTCTATTTCGACCTGCTCGGCAACAGGCTCAAAAGCAAACCGCGCAACGGAATGTTTGTGGTACGGTAGCGACTTCGTCGCTATTAGTTACTAGCTGGTAGTTACTCCGCCCTTCGGGCTAGTTAATAGTTAATAGTTACTAGATACTAGTTACTAGAGATTGCAATAAGAACATTTCTAGTAACTAGTAACTCAGAACTCATAACAGTACCGAAGGCACCCTAGTAACTAGTAACTCAGAACTAGTAACTCATTAAAACTCTACTTAGCTTTATAAACGCATTTACGGGGTCGGCATAATTCCAGATGCCGCCTAGAGAAGCCACGCCCGCAGGGGACATCTTCTTGAAATCCTCGACTGTATCCGTATCGACGCCACCCCACAGGATGACAGGCGTTTTTGCATTTGTACTGAACGAGGTCCCCAGCGTTTCGATAGGCTCAATTGCCGAAAGCGGCAACATCACCGGACCAACGAGAGCGCCCGCCACCCAATCCGGGAGCAAAGACGCTTCTTCGGCAGTTTTGCAATAAGCAATGCAGTTGACGCGTTTCCAGCTTTCGGGAACATCGCCCATGAAGCTTTGGGCATCGCACACGCAGCCGCGGACATCCAGCTGTTCGGCCAAGTCCGGCGTTCCGCGGACCCAGATGCGGTCACGCAGTTCCATCGGGAGCGACAGAAGCCAGCGTTCATAATCATTAAATGTGGCGCGGGAATTTCCGCCCCGTCCGCGTTTATCGAGAATCAGACGGGTGAGTCCACGGCGAAACATCTCTTCGATATCGTCGAATTCACCAGCAAAATCATCAGGGCATGTCCAAAGCCAAAGTCGCATATTATAGGCAGAACATAGAAAAAAATGGCACAAAGAGAAGTCTCCGTCAGCGATTGCGAACGCAACGAACGGACAACGCAAACGGTTCATAGGTTTCGTCGTACGAGACGCCGGAGCTCCCATTTGCAAATACGACACTGCGTGCATTGAGGTTGCGCACTTCGTCTCTCATCCAGAAGTAAGCGTATTCGTCAAAATAACTGAAATACCCCATAAAGTAGTAGCCACCTTGCAGATCCGCAATAAAGCCTAACGAAATTAAAGAATCGGAAGCTTTATCAAAGCCACCTACAGCGTCAATTAAGCTGTCAAAATCCGCTTTGGATGGGAGCATCCACCCTTCAGGACAAGCCGTCATAGCAGCATCCCACTGGTAAAGCCTCCCCTGCTTTTCGCAATACAAGGCACTATCATTGTAACACCCGGACCACATGCGAAGCGAATCATCAGCAAGGCTAATATCATTTTGTCCTTGATAATTGAGATTTTCCGCCATCCAGACTCGCCCGCCAATTTCGATGGTCCTGTAAGTACGCGAATCACGAGAATCCACAAGTACGTTCGCACCGATCTCCGCTCCAGACGACGAATCGGAATCCGAGCATGCGTAAAGCACAGCGACAAGCAAGGCCAGAACGAATCTACTTACAAACATATTCATAAGTATAAAATAATAATTTCTAGTCTCTAATTTTAGTAGTTAATACATACCAGCTTGCTGTTATCGGGAATTGTCCTGTAAAAAATTCCTATTAACGAGTAGCTCTAAACTTGGAACTTTTCTATATTAACGCACGGATTGACGATTTGATGAACAAACCGCCACGTTCAACGAGGCAAAAAGATGGATTTAAAGATACTCCCTCAGCCAGACGATGTTACGTGCGGACCCACTAGCCTACACGCTGTTTACTCTTATCTCGGCTATAAAATACCCCTAAAAAAACTCATTTCAGAAATTGAATTTTTGGAAGAAGGTGGTACGCTCGGCGTTTTCCTCGGTATAGATGCCCTCAAGCGCGGATTCAAGGCAACAATTTATTCGTACAACTTGAAGATTTTCGACCCGACATGGAGCAAGCTCAAAATGCCGGAACTGCGCGAAAAGCTCGTCGCTTTACACAAGGCTAAACACGCTCCCAAGCTAAAGAAAGCGATTGATGCCTATATCCGTTTCATAGACTTGGGCGGCACCGTCGCCACGGCAGACCTCCGAGCCAGCATGTTCGAAGGCTATTTCAAGCGAGGCATTCCCGTTCTGTGCGGTTTGAGCGCCACTTACCTTTACCGTTCCCCCCGTGAATACACTAACGATAAAGACCAATCCGTCTTTGATGATATTCACGGCGACCCGATGGGCCATTTCGTTGTGCTTTACGGCCTCGACGAAAAGAAGCAATTCATGGTGGCTGACCCGGATTGTACAAACCCGATGGCAAATGGACCTTATTACAAAGTAGATAAGTTCCGATTGATTCACAGTATTTTACTTGGCGTCATGACTTATGACGGCAACATTCTTGTAGTGGAGAAAAAATGAGGAATACACCGGCACTGATGATTACCTGCGAACACGCGAGCAACGCTCTGCCGGATTTTGTCCTGCGCGCATTCCGCGAATACAACATCCTCGATGCTAGAAGCCTCGGCAAAGAGTCTAGCGACCGCTTTGGCATTCCCGACGAAATCCTCGCCTCCCATCGCGGATACGATATCGGCGCATACAAAGTATTTTCAAATTTGGTCAAGCGCTTAAGACCTGATTTTAACTGCGCCAGCCTGTTCTCGCGCCTTGTCATCGACATGAACCGCGGTGAGACCAGCACGAGACTTTTTTCGGAATTCACCACAAAATTGCCGAAGCACGTCAAAGCCCATATTTTCAAGCTTTGGCAGAAATACCGTGAAAAAATCGATAAGTTCGTTTCAGGCAAGATTCCCCAAAAATTGCGGGACACCCCAAAACGAATGCATGTCAAGGTCATCCATCTGGGCATCCACAGCTTTACGCCGGTTTTGAACGGAATCGAACGAGATACCGACGTGGGAATCCTTTACGACCCAAGCCGCCCCGCCGAAGCCAAGCTAGCGGACATACTCATCAAGAGCATCCACGAACGGGAACCGTCGCTCCGCATCCGCAAAAATTATCCCTACCTCGGCAAATCCGACGGCCTTACGACCACGCTTCGCCAAAAGTTCGGCCCCGCCTACGCTGGACTCGAGATAGAGATAAACCAAAAGCTGTTGGGATAACGCCAAGGGGGTTCCCACCTTGGTGGCCATGCGCACAAAGCACTAAAGTGCTAAGTGCTGTCCGCCCGATCTAGTCGGGGGTGGCAGTCTCTTAACTTGCCATTCCCCACTCCGACGGGGAATCTCCTTATTTATGGACTCTTATTTCAGTAATTTTTCAAAAATTCAATGTTCAAAAGCTTCAATCTTATTTAATTTTAAACGTGGATTTTTGCCCTTCATGCGTGTGCCGCACGCCGAAGGTGTATATGATCAGAATTTTTTCGAAAAAACCTAAAAACTGGAGATATCCATGGCAAAAAAGATGATTGCGTGTGACGGTAACGAAGCTACCGCTAGCGTTGCGTTTGCGGTTAGCGAAGTCGCGGCAATTTACCCGATTACACCGTCTAGT
>CAMKTL010000034.1:0-35823 GCA_946415675.1 uncultured Fibrobacter sp. | reverse complement strand
GACGAAAGGAGTGTCATTCTGAGCGAAGCGCAAAGCGCGAAGTCGAAGAATCCAGCGGCTACATAATGACCGAACTCGGATTGATACCCACCGATTGGGAAATTATTTTTATTAAGAGAAATTATTTTTTGAAAGGCCGAATTGGTTGGCAAGGATTAAAGGCCTCCGAATTTAAAACTGAAGGGCCATACCTGGTTACAGGAACTGATTTTGTAAATGGAAGAGTAAATTGGGAAACTTGTTATCACATAACAGAAAAAAGGTATGAAGAAGACCCTGCTCTACATGTCCAACTAAATGATTTGTTAATTACAAAAGATGGTACTGTAGGCAAGGTTGCTTACATTGACAAAAAGCCAGAAAAAGTTTCATTGAACAGTCATTTATTAATTATTCGTCCTTTAAGGGATTTTTTGAACAATAAATACTTGTATTATGTTTTGAATAGTCCTTTCTTTGAAACTTACTTTAATCAAGTTCAAACAGGAACGACAATGGCATCGTTGTCTCAGGCGAAAATTTCAGAATTTTCATATCCATTACCCTCGTTCAATGAACAAACTGCCATCGCAAACATCCTCAGCGACATGGACGCAGAAATTGCAACCCTAGAAACCAAACTCGCAAAATACCGTCAACTCAAAACCGGCATGATGCAACAACTCTTAACAGGAAAAATTAGACTAGTGTAGAATAGGAATGAGTGTTATGAAGATCAAAGAAGTGCAGATAAAAAATTTTAAACGATTTACGAACTTAAAAATCGAAGGCATTCCAGAGACTGCAAAACTAGTGGTTCTTGTTGGCCCAAACGGATGTGGCAAAACATCTCTTTTTGAGGCCTTTAATCACTGGTATAAATATAGGGGGTTCAATACTGTTGGAGATTATAATTATTGCGTAAAACAAAAGAATGATGAGTCTCGCCAGCATGACTGGTTTTCTAATAATGTTTCAATACAATTCTTCGAATCGCAAGCTCATAATCAAGAGCAAATAAAAGGTAGTTTTTATTTTCGATCTGCATATAGAAACGAGCCATCTTTTGTTACTTCACGTCTTGAACGTCAAAAAGATCCTTCAAAGCTGATTGATCATGATACATTAATGTCAACGGATGCTGTAGTATCTTCAAATTATCAAAGACTGATTTCATCAACATTATCTGGCGTTTTTGATGAAAATAACAATACAAAAACAGTTCAGGATTTAAGAAATGAACTTATTGGGAAAATTCAACAATCTTTAAAAAATGTTTTTGAAGATTTAGAATTATCATCTATTGGTGATCCACTATTAAACGGCTCTTTTTATTTTACAAAAGGAACCTCAAAAGATTTTGCATATGCCAATCTATCTGCTGGTGAAAAATCTGCTTTTGACTTGATTTTGGATTTAATCATAAAATCTATTTATTACAAAAATACCATTTTTTGTATTGATGAACCAGAATCGCATATGCACACGATTTTACAATCAAAATTACTGAATGAATTGTACGCATTAATTCCAGAAGAATCTCAACTTTGGATTTCGACTCATTCAATGGGTATGTTGAAAAAAGCAAAAGAAATTGAAGAGTCTAATCCAGGTACTGTCGTATTTCTTGATTTTGATAATGTTGATTTTGATTCCGACGTAATGATGAAACCATCAAGAATTGATTCTACCATGTGGAAACGTTTTCTTGATTTAGCGTTTGGCGAATTATCCACCCTAATTGCTCCGTCAACAATTGTTTTTTGCGAAGGAAATCCTAGTGGGGGAAAGAAAGCTAATTTTGACGAGAATGTATACAATCAAATTTTTGAGAAAGAATTTCCTGACGCTCGTTTTTGCTCCGTAGGATCGTGCTCTGAATTAGAAGATGCTAATAATGTGAGTATGAAAATTATTTCAAAGATGCTAGCAAATTCTCAAATAATAAAGATTGTTGATCATGATGACAAAAATGACGCCGATGTTCGCGAATGTTACGAGAAGGGAATAAAAGTTCTATCAAAAAGACACATTGAGTGTTATTTGTTTGATGACGAATTAATTGAAAAACTATGCAAAAACAATAATCAAGAAGACAAAGCGGAAATATTAAAAAACAAAAAAAGTGAACTTCTACAAGAGTCTCATGAAAATAGAGGGAACCCTTTAGATGACGTAAAGTCGATTGTCGGTCCTTTGTATAACGAATGCAAAAGGGTGCTGAAATTGACAAGATGTGGAAATGACGCCTATTCTTTTATGAAAAATACTATGGTTCCTTTAATTACTGAAGAAACAATGGTTTATCAAGAATTAAAACGAGACATATTTGGGTAACCAACAATCACTATTAGAAATGAATAGATTGCATATAAAAACACAAGAATAAGCAAATTATGAGTTCTATATTTTATCGCGGTCAATTTGATGGATACAAGGTGTCTGACTTAACATCGGCTTTAGAGAGCGTCGTTGAAGCCTATTCTCGCGATTCTGCTTGGGAAAAGAGAAAAACTACTATTTTCCTTTCACATAAACATGACGATCTTGAAGATTTGAGAGGTGTTATCGGTTGGCTTGAGAAAAAATATGATGTAGAAGTCTATATTGATAGCATGGATAAGTCTATGCCTAAGAATACATCCGGAATAACAGTTTCCCGAATAAAAAAGAAAATAAGGGATTGTGATAAATTTATCTTATTGGCGACGGATAAGGCAATAGAATCAAAATGGTGCAATTGGGAATTGGGTTATGGCGATGCGAAAAAGAATGCATTCAACAATCTGGCTCTTTTTCCTATGAGAAACTCTTCATCATCTTCGTTTTATGAGGGAAAAGAGTATTTGGAAATATATCCTTATATAGTTTCTCGTTTGGAATATGTAAGTTCTAAGTATAATTTAAAAGTGAACAAATATTATGTTAAATGCAAAAACGAATTAATCCCTCTAAAAGAGTGGTTTTCTAAGTAAAAATTATGGGCTACAAAATATTCGTTTCATACAAGTATAAAGACAATAGCGTTTACCCTTTGAGTTCATATCGAAGCGGATTTCCGTTCCCGTATGGGAATCCCACTACTGTTCGCGATTATGTGGATAAGCTGGAAACGTATTTTGACCATACAAGTAACATTTACAAAGGCGAATCTGATAATGAAGATTTGTCTAATTATTCCGATGACGCAATTTGGGAAAAGCTAAAGGATAGAATTTTTGATAGTTCTGTTACTATCGTAATGATTTCTCCCAACATGAGAGAGCCGCGTCGTTCTGAAAGGTCTCAATGGATTCCTTGGGAAATCTCATATTCATTACGCGAAACAACAAGAGGCGATAGAACTAGCCATTCTAACGCCATTTTGGCAGTTGTCCTTCCTGATTATCTTCATCAGTATAATTATTTCACCGATCCTCATACATATCAACACCCGGATGGTCAATTGAATGAAGGAGATCCCGTTTTTCCGATAATTAGAAAGAATATGAAAAATAATCGATGGGATCATTCTTCAAATTCGCTGTTTAAAGGATTTTATTCAATTTCAACTAGTGATTCGTCATATATTCCTAGCGTAAAATGGGATGATTTTATTCAGCATCCTATGGCATATGTTGAATGTGCCGTAAGATGTAAAGAAAATATTTTTGATTATAAGATATGCACTGATTTGGAATTTTACCGATGGAATTCACATCTTTCTAGTTTATTTTAAAAAGGGACTAGCAATGAAAATTGACAAAGAAGATGAACGCCTGTATTTGCAGTTCTTGCAGAATAACATCGCGAGAATGAATACCAATTCTGCCCAAGCCAAAGGATGGTGCATCGCAATTGTTGCAGCGTTGTTGGCAATCTTTTCCGAAACGAAAAATGAATTGTTTGTCTGGATATGTTTAATACCGACATTATTGTTCTGTATTTTGGATACATTGTATTTGCAACAAGAACATAAGTTTGTCGGGATGTATAATGATTATATAAAAGGCAATAATAGCAAGCCCGCTGTATATACAATGCCAATGAAGTCTTACGAAAAAGGATTTTGCGGTTTCCTTAAGGCTTTTATGTCATGGTCAGTACTGCTTGTATATGGACCATTATTAGCGACAATAATTGTGATTCTTTGTATGATTAAGGCGAATTGTTGTTAATATCAACAATGCACAACGACTGCTGAATTTTGAACATGATGCAGGTAAAAATTGAATTTTTACCTACAATTGGTGAAACCGCATGTAAAATTTTCTTACCCCTCTTGCCAGCTTTTTGAAAATAGCCTACATTACATCCCAGCGCGTCATTCCGTAGAAAGGAATGATGCGCTTTTGCTTTATTTGGCTTTGCCGTAATGCGAGGGCGTTCCTAGTAAAAACAATAAACGCAGGAGGCCCTATGGCTAAAAAAGAAATTGTCACTTATTCTCAGCAGACGTTCGAGAATATCAAGCACACCGACGAAAATGGAACCGAATTCTGGTATGCAAGGGAATTGCAAAAAGCCTTAGAATATACCGAATATGGCAAGTTTCTGCCTGTGATAGAAAAGGCTATCGAAGCATGTCGGAAAACAGGCTTTGATGAGGGAAACCATTTCGCCCACGTGAGCGAGATGGTCAGAATCGGAAGCGGAGCGGAAAGAAAAATGGATAGCTACAAGCTTTCCCGTTACGCTTGTTACCTGATTGTGATGAACGGGGACCCCCGCAAAGAAGTGATTGCCCTTGGTCAAACGTATTTTGCCGTTAAAACCCGGCAGAAAGAAATCTCGGATGCAACGTCTCAGCTTTCGGAAGACGAAAAGCGCCTGGCGATTCGTGACGAGGTGACCGTTCGCAACAAATTCCTCGCCAGTTCTGCAAAGGCGGCCGGTGTTGAAACGCCCGTGGATTACGCCGTGTTCCAAAATCGCGGTTATCAGGGACTTTACAACGGGTTGGGAATGAAGGATATCCACAAACGCAAAGGACTCAAGAAAAACGAACAGATCTTGGACCACATGGGAGCTACAGAGCTTGCGGCGAATCTGTTCCGCATTACACAAACAGATGACAAACTCCGTCGTGAAAACATCAAGGGCAAGGAAAAGGCGAACGAAACGCATTATGCCGTCGGCAAGAAGGTCCGCCAGACCATCGCCGAACTCGGCGGAACAATGCCCGAAAATCTCCCTACTCCGGGAAAAAGCGCTAAAGTGCTGAAGAAAGAGCGCGCAAAGGGGGTTGTGAAGAAATAGGGAGCTATCAATAGGGTTAACGATAGGGTTAACGATAGGGTTAATGAAAAGGTTAATGAAAAGAAAAAAAGGTTTTTGGATAGTTAATGAAGAAAAGGTGAAGCCTTTGACTAAAAGATAAGGTTATATTTATGCAGAGACCACCGAAGGATCTGCAATGCCGACCGACCATATCAACATTCCCGAACGAAAAATACAGGCGAAAGTAATCAAGTTCTTCAAGGAACAACTGCGTTACAATTACCTGGGAAACCTTTACGAGGTAGCGAACAAGAACATTCGCGAGAATGACCTGTTCACTTTTTTGGTGGACAAACAGCATTATTCGGAAACTGTTGCCAACAAGGCCATTGCAGAATTGAAGCATGCAGCTGGCGATTTACAACAGGGATTGTATTCGGCCAACAAGACGGTGTACAATCTGCTAAAATACGCCCACCCTGTCGCTGATTTGAACGGCGAGAACGTTAGCGTCTATTACATCGATTTCGAAAATCCGGCCAACAATAATTTTGCCATTGCTGAAGAAGTTACCGTAAATACATCCTACGGCTCAAAGCGCCCAGACCTTGTCGTTTATATAAACGGGATTGCGGTCGCCGTTATTGAACTAAAAAAGAGCTCCGTGTCCGTTGCCGATGGCATTCGTCAGAACCTCACCAACCAAATGCCGGAATTTATCGAATCCTTCTTTACTACGATTCAATTCTGTTTGGCGGCAAACACAAGCGAAGGTGTTCGTTACGGCACCATTGCCACGCCCGAAAAGAAGTATTTGACGTGGAAACAGGAGGCTTTCCGTGAACGTCTGCAAGAACTTGACGAAAACGATTTGATTATCGACGAAAAGAGTTCCACGTTCGGCGAGATTCTTTTCGAAAGCCTTTATTCGTTATTCAACAAAGTCCGCTTCTTGGACCTGATCCACAACTTTGTCATTTTCGATAACGGTAAAAAGAAGGTTTGTCGCTACAACCAGTATTACGCGATTCACCGCACGTACAACAGGATTCAAGGGCAAAAGAAGGGCGGCATCGTTTGGCACACGCAGGGCTCCGGAAAATCACTAACGATGGTATGGCTAGCCAAGCGTTTGCTGTTGAATAACCCGAACCGCAGAATTTTGATTGTCACTGACCGTGACGAACTTGATGACCAGATTGAACAACTGTTCAAGGGCGTAGAAGAAAAGATTATCCGCACCAAGAGCGGACGCGATTTGCTGAATCGTCTGAATTCTACTGAAGGAACTATAATTTGCTCGCTGGTTCACAAATTCGGACGCCGCGGCGGAGAAGTTTCCGATGACGATTACGAAAAATTCCTGAAAGAAATCAGGGATTCCCTGTTGCCGGACTTTAGCGTGAAAGGGGATTTCGTTGTTTTCGTCGACGAGTGCCACAGAACACAATCTGGCAAGTTGCATAAGGCCATGACCGCCTTGATGCCCAAAGCGATTTTTGTGGGCTTTACCGGAACGCCGCTCCTCAAGAAAGACAAAAAGACGAGTCTAGAAGTTTTCGGAAGCTACATTCACACTTACAAGTTCGATGAAGGCGTCCGTGACCATGTGATTCTCGATTTGCGCTACGAAGGCCGCGATGTTCCGCAAGACCTTAAATCTCGCGAAAAGATTGACGAATGGTTTGATTTGAAAACAAAGGGAATGACGCCCATAGCGAAGGCAAAACTGAAAGCCCGTTGGGCAAATATCAACACAGTCTATTCGTCCTACGACCGATTGAAAGCGATTGCTTGCGACGTGAAACTTGACTTTGAAAAGGACACACGATTGGCTGAAGGCCGCGGCAACGCAATTCTTGTCGCCGATTCCATTTATACGGCCTGCCGATTCTATGAGATTTTCCAATCCCTGGGCTTCAAAAAGTGCGCCATCATTTCTTCTTACACCCCGAATCCGGGTGACCTGCGCACAGATACCGTTAGCCTAGATGAAGAAACGGAAACCTTCAGGAAATACCAGATTTACTTGAAGATGGTTGGCATTGAAGAAGGCGACGATACCTCCCGTATAGACAAGAAAGTGGAAGCCTTTGAAAAAGAGGCCAAGCGCAAGTTCGTTGACGAGCCCGCCAACATGAAGTTGCTTATCGTGGTCGACAAGTTGCTCACGGGTTTTGACGCCCCTTCTTGCACTTACTTGTACATCGATAAAAAGATGCAAGACCACGGGCTGTTCCAGGCAATTTGCCGCGTCAACCGCTTGGATGATGAAACGAAACTGTTTGGAGTCATTATCGACTACAAGGAACTCTTCGACAACGTGACCGACAGCATGCACAAATATACGTCGGGAGCTTTCGAAGGTTACGACGATGGCGATGTTGACGGTCTTATCAAGGATCGTGTCGCCGAAGCGGAAAAGTATTTCAACAAGACTCTTGAAGAAATCGAAACCCTTTGCGAAGATGTAAAGCCGCCTAAGAACGAGTCCGATTACATTCACTTTTTCTGTGGCGAAAATATCAGTTGGTTGAACAATCCGGAAGAATTTGAGGCACTTGCCCGCCTGCGTGAACGTTTCTATTCGTTGGCGAGTAGTTTGGCTCGCGCGTTTGCCGAGTTGAAATCGCAGATTCTGTCGTTGCCCTATACCGAAGCCGAATGGAACGAAAAAGAAAAGCATACCAATGATTACGTGAATTTGCGTCAGGTGATTATGCAAGCGAGTGGCGACTTTGTTGATTTGAAAGCTTGTGAACCCGACATGCGCCACCTTATTGACAATTACATTGCCGCTGGCGATTCGACAAAGATTATTGAATTTGACGACACGACTTTGCTGGATATCATTGAACTTTGCAAGTTTGATTTGACAGCTGGCAAGAAGAAGGTCCGCGAAAGCGCTGCCGAAAAAATCGAGAACAACATTCGCCGCAAAATCGTTGACCAGATAAATGTCAACCCTGCGTACTACAACAAGATGTCAGAAATCCTTGACCAGTTGATTGAAGAACGCAAGAACGGCCTGATTGAATACAAGAAACTGCTGGAACGCTACATTGAACTTGCCAAAAAAGTTAGTTCTTCGGAAGCTAGCGACGATTATCCGTCTTCCATTAAGGGAAGCGCGGCAAAACGCGCCATTTATGACAACTGCGGCTGCGATGAAAAATTGGCCAACAAGATTTATGATGCCGTCATGAATAGCATGCAGGCCGATTTCCGCAACAGCCCCGTAAAAATCAACAAGATTAAGAAGGCGTTGTTCGAAGTGTTACAAAACGACACTGAGGTTGACCGCATATACGAACTCATCAGCAAGCAAAGCGAGTTCTAATGCGGATGCAAGTGTCGGGAATTGCGATAGACGTTTGTCGCAAGAATATCAAGAATATCCACTTGTCGGTGATGCCGCCAGATGGCGAAGTGCGCATTTCTGCACCATTAAATTTGTCTGATGAGGCAATCAAGATTTTCGTCCGCACCAAAGTCGCTTGGATAAAAAAACAGCAAGAAAAGTTTGCGAATCAGGCACGACTTGGGGAACGCGAGTTTGTTTCTGGCGAATCACTATTTGTTTTCGGGAAGCAGTATTATCTGCAAGTGCAATACGGACTCAAAAATTCTCTTGAGCTGAACGCAAAAAACGCCATTTTAACCGTCCGCAAAGAAAGTACCGCAGAACAGCGTGAAGCCTTTGTAAACGAATGGCTCCGCGAAAAGCTAAAAGCCGAAATCGAGAAGAAATTGCCCAAGTGGGAAAAGAAAACCCACCTTACTTGCAATGGCTGGCAAACCAAAATCATGCAAACAAAATGGGGCAGTTGCAATCCCGAAGGCAAAATCTGGTTCAATCTGCTTTTATCGCATGCCCCTGAAAGGTGCTTAGACTACATCATCCTTCACGAGCTTTTACACCTAAAAGTCCGCCACCACAACAAGGACTTTATGGCCCTGATGGACAAATACATGCCCTACTGGGAAGAAATCCGCAAAGAATTGAACGATTTTATACTTTTGCCGATGAAATAAATCTAAAACACACCCCCCTAAATCAAACTTATTTTATTGTTATTTTAGACAAATTTGGTAGTTTTTTGCAAAAAATATCTTATATTTATAAATAACCTAATTATCACGGGCTAATCGTCCAACGGTAGGACGCACCCCTTCAATACATCATAAGGATGTCCTAAAAGGGTGGAACGCCTTGTTCGACTCAGGGCTTAGTCCACATTTTTTATATGCTTACATTAAACGTTTCTCCGGCTCGCCGAATTATGAAAGACAAGATTGGCCAGGCCAATCACTTCATCATCACAATTTTAATCGGCTTAAACGAAATTCTTGTTCACGATACAGAAAAGCCTGAAGGGTTCCGTACATCATGGAATCCATCAAACAAGAAAGCCTCCGTTGACAGGAGTCGTGAATACGCATTAAACGCTTCATTGGCATGGGCAGTCGACGCATTGGACTGTTATTTAATTGAATGCACCAATACTCCTTCAATCATCAATGAAGCTACATCAACCAATCTTAAATCACAAAGCATCAGTAAATCTATCGCAAACAAAATTGACTATTTATTTGAAGCAACAAAGCAAACTATCACAGATCTTGATTTCAAGATATACACCGCTATGGCCCGTTTGGGAGTCGTATGGAGGAATAAAACCATTCATTCCATGGCAAGTAACTCCTTAGCTCCTCAATATAGAAGTATTCTGACAAGTAATAGCACCAGAATACAATCCCTTTTTTGCGGTTTAGATGTTTTTGCCATGCTTGATTCCTATGACAAAGACAAAAGCCCAACTATGAAAGAAGTCACCGCCTTTATTCGTGCTATTCATAAATATGTTGAGCGATTAGACTCGTATTTCATTAGCAACGAACTAGACATGGACAATTATGCCACAGTCAAGCTAGACTCTTTCTTTGAAAGAAATAAAAAATCAAGAAATTCATTTCCCACGTTTAACAAAGAACGACAAGAAAAGAAATTAAAAGCACAACTATTAAGTAACGGTTTTTCTACAGTAGAAGATACATTTCGGGGAAACACACTGAGCTGTGATTTCTACTCAAATTACACAGAGCATTTCAAACAAAAATTCATAAATGAAACTGAAGAAAGCTAATCATTAACTTACTCTTCTTTCATCTATAACCAGCCCGGCAAATTACTTGCCACGTCGTTCTAAATGAGCAATGCTAATTTGGACACGAACATTATATAGTTGTATTTAATATTGTATGTAGTTCGATTTTTTTTACATTACTATTTATCACAAAAGAATTTTTTGTGCATTTAAGAGAAACATGTAATGACATTCCAATTAGAAAACATAATTTGTTATTGCAATGGTGGTAATGACAACGTTGATGTCCTATTCATTATGGAATCTCCTTTTGTTGAAGAATTGCAATTTGGGATTCCTTGCATGGGCGATACCGGATCTACAATGTCAAAAGCTCTTAAATTAGGCAAAGATCCTCTGGGCAAGCTCCTTTCAGAAAAAAAACACCCAAATTGGCCGTTTTCAATACGTTTAATTTTGCATTAGACACAAGAGTCAGTGTAAAGCTAACAGGAAAGTATCCCCCTGAAGATGTATATAAATTTTGGACTCCCCTCAACATTCCTTGGTGTGGATTAAAAATTCAAGATATGGCGATAGGACAAAAATTGAAAAGGGAACAGCACGGAAAAAAAGGGCCGTATGATAGAAATGCTCACTATAACAGTCTTTGGGATTATATAGCTAATATTGACAACAACACAAAAAAAATTTTTTTAGATGAATACAAAAAAATTTTACTTCCTGTAATAAGCAGCAAAACTTTTCCAAATCTTAAAGAGATCGTTGTTTGCGGATATATCGCTCAATCCATTTTTACAAATGTATTTGATAAACAGATTTTTCCATTTAACAGACCCTTTCATATTAAAAAATATCCAATCCCAATCAGGTTTCTTAATCATCCTAGCAGCAGCATGCAAGATGGCATGGAATGGTCATATCATTTACCTTAAGAATAAAAATTCATAATTATATTTCAATCGTTGATTGCATGCATTAGGCCAAAACGCGTTACTGAAACTCAAACAACTTTCTTCTAGCATACTAGCGGGGCGTTGCGGGGCTGGCGTCTGAAGCCCCGCAGAGGGGGTGCGCGGAAGACCCGGCCGGGTGACGCGGGGCGGGCTACTTCGACTACCTTCACTTCGACAGGCTCAGTTTCACGCCTCTGGATGACGAGGCCGGGGCTGGAGCCAGGGGGATTCTTCCCCCATCCAATAAGAAGACGCTCCATGCAGGAGAATCCCCAAATGAGGGGGTTAACAATCAGAAGAAATTCACGTTGAACCAGCCCTTCTTGCCATCAGCAGTAAGAGCGATGCCACAGGCAACGGTTTTGTAGTTGCCTTTCATGTTGAGGTAATGGCCGATGTGGGGGTAGTCTTCGTCTTTTTTCGGGTCGCGTTCGCCACTCGTCACAAGCGCTTTTTCGTCTTCCCACATCATTTTGAGGTAAGAATCAGAGACTTCGATTGCGGTTTTACGCCAAGAGGTATTGAAGTTCGGGCCGCTGTTCTGCGCCCATTCCCCACAGTTGCCAAAGTGGCCATGAGCCTTATTTTCCGCGAGGTCATCGGCGGCTTCCTTGTCGGTGCAGGTCTGCTTTTCTTCAGGTGCAAGCGTCAATGGTCCAAGGTTTTCGGTTGCGCGGTATTCGTTGATTTTATCGAGGCAGGCTTGGCGCCAGTTGTCGCTGAAAAAGCCAGACGCCGCAGCGGACGATGCAGGTGCAGTTGCAGAGAAACTCACCACGACCTTCGCGGACGAACTCGCAGGAGACTTCGCCGAAGAGGAACTGTTTGCCGTTTTTGCGGAAGAACTACTCGCGACTTTCGCCGAAGAGGAACTTGCAACTTTCGTGGAGGAAGAAGTCGCGGATGAAGCCGGTTTCGCAGCCGAAGAAGACAAATATCTCCCCGGAGCGTGTATAGAAGAGGAACTCGTCAGAACGATGTGATTGTTCGCACTCACGCCATCGTCATCGGAACAGCCAAACAAGGCTAGCGCAAGAGACGCAATGACAGCCAGTTGTGCAGATTTTTTTAATAACATAAATACCCCATATTCCTAAAAATTATTTTCTAACTGAAATTATAACATTTTTGAAAAAGAGAAGCCCAATCCAGTTGTGCGTGACATCCTCATTTCAATTGATTCCACAAGCCCCCCTACAATCCACCCCCATTTTTTACTATCTTTGGCGCCATGCTTAATGTATCCAATGTCAGTCTCCAGTATGGTAGCCGCGTCCTCTTCAAAGAAGTGAACCTTTCCTTTAAGAGAGGCAACTGCTACGGTGTCATCGGCGCAAACGGTGCCGGCAAATCCACATTCCTCAAAATTCTTTCAGGCGAACTCGAACCGAACACGGGTGAAGTCACGAAGGACCCGGGCGAACGTATCGCCGTTTTGAAGCAAGACCACTTTGCCTACGAAAACAATACCGTTCTCGAAACCGTGATGATGGGTTTCCCGGAACTATACGAACTTGGCAAGAAGCGTGACGAACTTTACGCGCTCCCTGAAATGACCGAAGAACAGGGCATGCAGGCCATGGAAATCGAGACGCGCTTTGGCGAAATCGGCGGTTACGAAGCCGACTCCAACGCAGCAGTGCTCCTCAAGGGACTTGGCATTCCCGAAGAATTCCACTACAACTTGATGTCCGAACTCGATGGTGGCCAGAAAATCCGCGTGCTCCTCGCCCAGGCTCTGTTTGGCAACCCGGACATTTTGCTCTTGGACGAACCGACGAACCACCTTGATTTGGAAACTGTCGGCTGGCTCGAAGACTACCTCGAACGCTTCGAAAACATCGTGATCGTGGTGAGCCATGACCGTCACTTCTTGAACGCCGTCTGCACGCACACCTGCGATATCGACTACGGCAAGATCAACATTTACGGCGGCAACTACGAATTCTGGTACGCAGCAAGCCAGCTCGCCCAGAAGCAGCGCAAGGACCAGAACCGCCGCGCCGAAGAAAAGATTGAAGAACTCAAGGCGTTCATCCGCCGCTTCGCCTCTAACGCCGCCAAGGCCAAGCAGGCCACCAGCCGTAAGAAGCTTTTGGACAAGATGACCGTCGAAGAAATGCCGGCATCGAGCCGTAAGTTCCCGTGGGTGAACTTCAAAATGGACCGCGAACCGGGCAAGATTGTGCTCGAAGTCAAGAATGCGACCATCGACGGCGGCGACGGCATCGTTTGCAAAGATTTGACGTTCTCGCTTGGCAACCAGGACAAGGTCGCCCTCGTCGGCGAATTCGACACCCTCAAGACCGCGTTCTTCCAGCTCATCGCCGAAGAAATCAAGTCTCCGGAAGGCGTGCTCAAGTGGGGCAACACCATCAGCTACAACTACTTCCCGAAGAACAACGACGCTTACTTCAAGACGGATCTCTCCCTCGTGGATTGGCTACGCCAGTACAGCAAGGAACAGGACGAAACATTCATCCGCGGATTCCTCGGTCGTATGCTCTTTACCGGCGAAGAAGCGCTGAAATCGGCGAACGTCCTTTCCGGTGGCGAAAAGGTGCGCTGCATGCTTTCGAAGATGATGCTTTCGAACGCGAACTGCTTGTTGCTCGACGAACCGACCGCACACCTCGACTTGGAAGCCATCACCGCTTTGAACAACGGCCTCAAGGCTTTCCCGGGGCCGGTCATCTTCTGTTCGCAGGACCATGAATTTGTTCAAACGATTGCGAACCGTGTCTTGGAACTCACGCCGAACGGTGTTGTTGACCGCAGCATAACCTTCGACGAATGGTTCGAAACCAAGAAGACGAAGAAGAAGTAAAATAAGGTATGAGCACGGGCTTCGCCCTTTGAGGTATGAGGTTGTGAGATTTTGCTCAAAGGCACGTAGTGCCGACCTCATCGCTCAAAGCGAAGCGTCCTCATAGCGCTTTAGCGCGACACATCCACCATGTTCCACCCTATCCGGCATTTTATCACGATTACAAAGCATCGAAACGAGGTCGTCAGGCTTTGCTTTAAAGCCGGTATCGGGTGGCAGGGGCTGTTCCACGACTTGTCGAAGTACAGCCCTAGTGAATTTATTCCAGGCGCAAAATACTACACGGGCAAGGAATCGCCAAACAACGGCGAGCGCCGCGACACGGGCATGAGCCTCGCATGGATGCACCACAAGGGGCGTAACAAGCATCACTTTGAGTTCTGGTACGATTACGACATGAATACAAAGAAAATCGTGCCGATGGACATGCCGGACCGCTACATCAAGGAGATGTTCTGCGACCGCGTGGCCGCCTCCAAGACGTACAACAAGGAAACTTATACGCAAGAATCTCCGCTCCTGTACTTGACCAAGAGTACTGCGCACGAGAAAATGACGGAAAAGACTTACAAGAAGTTGTTGTTCTTGCTTCAAAAACTCGCGAAAGACGGCGAAAAAGAAACGCTCCGGTTCATGCGACATTGCAAGGAACTGCCGACGGAGTAAAGCAAAGCTTTCGAACTACGAGAGCCCTTGCGACAACTAGCGCAAAAAGGTATATTTGTAAAAATCACTGGATCCTTCCACCTACGGTGTCAGGATGACAAATCCAGAGAAAAAGTATATTTAAAGGAGATGCCCTCCCCATTCGCGGATCATGCTCACGTAAGTGCTAGTTGCATTCAAGGCGAGTGTCGCGACAGGCTGCTTGCAGACTGTCATGATTGAGCCGAAGATGCTGACGCAAAGCGTCAAAGCACTAAGTGATCAAAGAGCTCGGAGGCGGGCATGACATTAATGAACCGCGATTGTTCGCGGGAAACTTGAACGGAAAGGCAAATTATGGAACTTGGAAGAATCAACCGCGCTCGCGTCGAATCCATCACCCCGCAAGGCTACTACCTCGAACTTGAAACCGGCGGTAGCGTACTCCTCCCCGGTAACCGCAACAAATTCACGCTCGTCGAAGGCGAAATCATCGATGTATTCGTTTATACGGACTCCGAAGACCGCCCGATTGCAACACTTGACAAGCCGCTCGCGCAGGTGGGCGAATTCGCCGTGCTCACGGTCAAGGAAGTCAACCGCGTCGGCGCATTTTTGGACTGGGGCCTCAACAAGGACTTGTTCCTCCCCTTCAAGCAACAACTTGGCGAATTGCAAAAAGGCGACCGTTGCGTTGTATTCGTGCTCGAAGACGAAAAGAGCGGGCGCATCATCGCCACCGAAAAAATCAAGAGCTTTATCGATCCGGACACGAACGACTTGCACATCGGCCAGCGCGTGGAACTCGCCGCCTACGAAGTCACGCCCGACTACGTCGATTGCCTCGTCGATTACCGCTACACGGGCCGCATCATGGTGACGCCTGGCATGGAACGCATCTACATCGGCGACACGATGCCAGGATTCATCCAGCGTTTCACCAGCGACGGAAAGATTACGCTCAACTTGACTCCGGTCGGATACAAAGGCATGATGAAGAGCGAAAGCCCCAATGCCATTTTGCAAAAGCTCGAAGCTGCGGGCGGATTCCTCCCCTACGGCGACCACACCGACCCGGAAACTATCCGTCGTGAATTCGGAATGTCCAAGAAGACGTTCAAGAAGATTATCGGGACGCTTTTCCGCGAAGAAAAAATCGTCATCGAAGAAGACGGAATCCGCGCTGTTTAAAGGATAATAAGGAGATTCCCGCTCGGAGGCGGGAATGACATAAAAGAAAGCCGCGATTTGCGGCTTTTTCATTTTCAAGATTCGTGCGACTCAACGGCCGCGCATCTCGATTTTTAGAAGTTCACTTCGTCGGCGTTCAGAACGCGGATTTCGATGCGGCGGTTGGCACGGCGACCCATTTCGGTCGAGTTGTCGCCTTTCGGGCGGCTCGGGCCATAGCCCACAGCAGTCACGCGTTCCGCCTCGATTCCGTTCTCGATCATGTAATCGCGGACACTGTTCGCACGGTCTTCTGAAAGCTGCTGGTTCAGCTCAGCACCACCTTCACTGCTCGTGTGGCCTTCTACTTCGACCTTAGCCTTCGGGTTGCGCTTCAGACCCGCTATAGCGGCGTTCAAAGTTTTCAATGAATTCGGAACAAGTTCGGCACTCCCCGCCTTGAACGTAACACCCGTGAGCTCAGAACGCGTATCGTCAAAAACGACCGTAATTCCACCCGTGCTCGCCGTACGCGATACATACGGAGTTTCGCCGCATTCAAACGGTCCAGTCAAGCTTTCGCAGAGAATCGTATAAGTATCTTCACGCGGAATATGGAAGCTCGCTTCGCCGTACATATCCGTCGTGATGACAACCTTTTTACCCTTGTTCTGCCCCACAAACGTGAGTTTCTTTTTCACATGCGGGACGTCGTCGTTGTTTGTGTAAGTCACATTCAGCACGGCGTGTGTTTTATTCGGTGCCAAACTGCCGGCCATGGCAAAAGACGATGCGACCAATGCCGACAGTGCAATACGGGAAACCAATCTCATTCTTCACTCCAATCGTGATATTATTTATTGTATCCCAAAAATAAAAAATGAACCGACGTCTTTCAAATTATCTTTAAATATTTCGTGAAATTTCTAAATTTGCGCGCAAACGATCTCAACGGAGTGTCTTATGAACTTCAAAAAAATTACAAGCGCATTACTGGTTGCCGGCTTGGCAACTGCCGCCTTCGCAGCAGACGGAGAATTCAGCCTCAAGGGCAACGTGCAGACGCAGGCAACCAAGATGGTTGCCGATGACAGCAGCAACTTCAGCTCGCTCTGGGTCCGAGCCAACGTGGGCGGCCAGTACAAGAGCGAAAACCTCGACGGACTTATCATGTTGCGCATTTTTGCCCCGCAGGTCGGCAACAAGATTCTCGCAGACCTCTACTGGGCAAACTACAAATGGAATTTCGAGAACTACAAACTGAACCTCAAAATCGGTCACTGGAAAACGGACTGGTCCCAATCCACCCACTTCGGTACATACATCGACAAGGCGCTTACAGCACGCGGCCTTTGGATGCGCGACTACTCCCATGACGCTATCGAATTTGGCTGGCAAACAGGCATTTCCCAGTTCAACGCGATGCTTGCCACCAGGGACACCAAGGCAAATACCGGCTACATCCGCATCGAAGAAGACCTCAAATTTAACAGCCTTGACATTCCGCTCGAATTGAAGCTCGCCTACCGAGTCAATGCCATCGACCGCATACAAAATACAGCAGCCCTCACCCACCACATTGCGACTTACATCAGCTACAGCTTTTCACCGGCTCTTCGCGTTTACGGTGAATTCGCCAACATCCACACACAAGATGATGGCATAAAAATGGATAAGAAACCCAAGAACTACGTAGCACCCGAAAGCAGCTACTTGATTCAAGATAAAACATATAATCCGTTCTACTTCGGTCTTGAATTCACACCGAAGGAAGGCCTCTTGAACACGCTGATGAGCAGCCTTTATATTGAATGGGAACGCATCGGTGACCGTCAAAAAATCCACTTGAACAAGGAAAAAATGGATGACTGGGCATGGGTTTTCGCATGGGCAAAGAAAGTCGGCAAGTCAAAACTCCAGTTCAGCCTCTACAGCGGAAACGAAATCAGCGACCTCGGGCTTGCATTCCGCCTGACGACCACGTTCAAGTAATCGAACAAACTCTAAAAAGCGCGGGATACAAACAGCAATTTAAACTGCGCGCAATTCGCACAAAGCATTTGAAGCCAGGGAACCAACCCCTGGCTTTTATATGATGTCACTGGATCCTTCGCATACGCTCAGGATGACGAAAAAAAATAAAAACGACCAACTTTTCGTTGGTCGTTTTTAGTACCCCTGGAGCGGAAAATAAAAACGACCAACTTTTCGTTGGTCGTTTTTATACCCCCAAGCGGACTCGAACCGCTGTTGCGGGAATGAGAATCCCGAGTCCTAGGCCACTAGACGATGGGGGCAAGCGCGGCACATTATAGCAATTTTATACGCTTCCGTCAACTGTTTTTTAGTTACTAGATATTAGTTACTAGTTAATAGTTAGAAGTTACTAGAGATTGCAACAAGAACGTTTCAAGTAACTAGCAACTTCGAACTTAGAACTGTGCCGTAGGCACCTCAGTAACCAGTAACTCAGAACTAGGAACTACCGCAAAGCGGCTAGTCTCTATAGTAGAGGTCGAGGTTGCTCTTGACCGGCGTAGAGGCTTCGAGATTCGTGACGAAATCGTTGAATGCCGTCATCATGCCAAAGCGGTAAGCGTTATCGATATCCTGCTTGATGGCGTCTTCGACTTCTTCGACCTTCGGCGTCTTCTTGGAAACGACCTTGACCATCACGGCGCCATTTTCGGCGACAACCGGAGCGGTCCATTCACCGACCTTAGCCTTGTTCAAGACCTTTCCGAGTTGAGGATTGCCGTAACCGAAGCCCGGAACAAAGCCATCCACGGAGGCGTTCTTGGTTTCAAGTTCAACCTTTTCAATCTTGCTTGCAGAATCAGCCTTTGCAGTGTCAGCCGGATTCCAGGCCTTGACCTGAGCGGCAACAGAATTCAAGTAGATTTCAGCAGCCTTGCCGGACTTCTGCTTGAGAATCGATTCCTTGATATCGCTGTAGTACAGCGGCAGGCTACGTTCACCGGCCTTGAAGGAGCCGACCTTCTTGGCAATAGCGACCCACTTGTTGTTCTTGAGCACGCTAGAAATTTCGCTTTCTTCGTCCGGGAGGTTTTCGTTCGGCCATGCAAAGGCAGCCAAGCCTCTGATGTAACCAAGAGCAGCGATATTGCCATCACGCGGAACCCATTCAGAAACCTTGACTTCAAGACCCTTAGCCTTGGCCTCTGCAGCAAAGTCAGCGCCAGCATCGACATTCTTCTTGATTCCAGAAAGAATCTTTTCAAGGCTATCAATAGTATTAGAAGAAGCAGTCACCGTAAGGAGAATGTGACCGACCTTGACCTTTTCGACTTCGCCCTTGTCGTTCTTCACGTTACCATAGGACTTGATTATGTGGTAACCGAACTGGGAACGGACCGGTTCAGAAATCTTGCCGGAATCGAGAGCGAAAGCGGCATCTTCGAACGGCTTGACGTATGTGCCACGACCGACAAAGTCATCACTCAGGATACCGCCCTTTTCGGCGCTGCCCTGATCTTCAGAAGAAACGCGAGCCATGTCTTCGAAAGTCGTCGTAGAAGAAGAATCGGTCAACTGGTAATAAAGTGTCATGGCGTATTCGCGGATACTAGCGTCGTCGCCAGCGGTAGCTTCAACCGGGATAGAAACATACTGGAACTGGGCAACATCCTTCTGAACAAAGAAGCTATCAAGAGCGTGAGCCTTGAAATAGCCGGACACCACCACGCTATCCACGGAATTGCTATCTACAACAAAGGATGAATTCGGGGCGACCGCGACTTGCAGTTCGTAGTCCGTCATACGGCGTTCGACAGCCCACTTCGCTTCGAGAGAAGTCGGATGCACGGAAGCAGTGACCAAAGCCTGAAGTTGACGAGCCGGAATGGTGTTGTTCTTCATTTCGTCTTCGAGCATAAGCATGGCGTTCCAGCGGAAAGCAGCCGGAGTCTCAATCCATGCATCATAATCGGCCTTGTTAAACGTCGTATCAGTCAAGAATTTCGGAAGAGAGGCGATATAAGCCTGAGAACGCTGCATCAAGTCTTCTTGAGAAGAAGCCTGCTGCTGGATGGCGTAGAGGCGAGCCTGAGCTTCCTGAACCAAGCGAGCGCGGACAGCGTCGGAGTTGCGCCTGAACTCGTTCTTGAGTTCTGCAACAGAAGCACTCAGTTCAGCCTTTTCAAACTGTTCGGCGAAAAGAGCCTGACGCACGAAACTCGAAAACACCTGGCTGCGCAACTGGGAATACTGTTCATCATCCAGATGCTGGTTCTGGTACTGGTTCTGCACGATCATCTTCACGCGAGAATCGAAATCCGTATATGAAATCTTGGTGTCATTGACGACGCCAATCGGATAGCTATGCCCCTGATTCGGAACACGGTCCATCGCCAAAAGACCGATGGCGATACCCGCTGCAAAGATCACAATTACCCACTTGGCTTTTTCATTAATCCACGTTAACATAGAGACAACTCCATTAAAATTTTTGACGCACGAAAAATAGCAAAAAAAAATGTTTCCATTTTATTTTATCGAAATCAAAGCCAAATATAATGCCGAAAAGCCCTATTTTTTCTATTTATGGGATAAAAAAATACATTTATTCCTTTGGAGTATCACATGTACGATATTTTGGTTCTAGGCGCCGGCATTTCAGGATTGAGCGCGGCCCTCCACGCAGCAGAAAAAGGGTTTCACGTTGTCATATTAACCAAGGGAGCAAAGCCGGATGGTTCTTCGAACTATGCGCAGGGCGGCATCGCCACAGTAACCGAGAAGACAGACAAATTTGAGTTCCATATCGCCGACACCCTCGAAGCGGGCGCCGGGCTCTGCAAAAAAGAACCCGTCAACATCTTGACCAAGAGCGGGCCAGCCACCATAAAGCAGCTCGTCAAGTGGGGCGTCCAGTTCACACCGTCGCCCGAAGACAAGTCGCAGTTCGACCTCCACCTCGAAGGCGGACACAGCCACCACCGCATTCTGCACGCCGCGGACCTCACCGGCAAAGAGATTATGCGCGCCCTCCTCTGCGAACTTCACAAGCAGAAGAAAATCGACTACCTCGAAAACTGCTACATCAAGGACTTGATTTGCGAAGGCGAAGGCAAGAACAAGCGCTGCGTCGGCGCCAAGGTCATCCACCAGAAGACCGGCGAAGTCGAAAGCATCTACGCGAAAGCGACCATCCTCTCGACCGGCGGCGCAGGCCGCATCTGGCAATACACTGTCTGCCCGCCCGACAGTTGCGGAGACGGCATGGCCATTGCCGCACGTGCAGGGGCCGCCCTTCAGGACATCGAATTCATGCAGTTCCACCCCACAAGTTTGTACGCACCGAGCTTCAAGAAACCCTTCCTCATCTCCGAAGCGGTACGCGGTTTCGGCGGCATCCTTAAGAACGACAAGGGCGAAGAATTCATGAACCAGGTGCACCCGCTGCACTCGCTTGCCCCCCGCGACATCGTGGCACGCGCCATCCACAGCGAAATGCAGCGCCTCGGCAAGGACCACATGTTCATCGACCTTTCCGGACGTACCCCCAAGGACATCAAGAGCCACTTCCCGCACATTTATTCCAAGTGCATGGACGCCGGCATCGACATCACCAAGGAATGGATTCCCGTCGTCCCGGCAGCCCACTACATGTGCGGTGGCGTACTCGTCGATACCTGGTCCCGCACCGAAATCAAGGGACTTTACGCCTGCGGCGAAGTCGCGGCCACTGGAGTGCACGGAGCCAACCGCCTCGCCTCCAACTCGCTCCTGGAAAGCGTCGTGTTTGCCATCCGCGCCGTCGATGACATCGACAAGAACGGTCTTACCAAAGACAAACTAAACGTTCCCAAACCCAAGAAAGAAAGCGTCAGCTTCGCGAAAGCCGCCTACTGGCGCAAGCGCAAGAAACAGCTCCAGGATATGATGTGGACGCACTGCGGCATCGTGCGCACCGTCGCAGGTCTCAACCAAGGCCTCAAGGTCATCGACGAACTCCAGAAGGACGTTGATGCGGCCATTAAGAACAAAGAAATGGAGAATTTGCATTTCCTCGAATTCCTGAACGCGCTCCAAGTTTCCAAGATGATCCTCATCGCGGCGCTACGTCGTAAGGAATCCCGCGGACTCCACTACATTTTGGACTTTCCCAATCAAGACCCGAAAACAAAGCACCAAAGCATTTATTTGAGCGACAAGAAATAAATCATTTTCTATATAGGAACGCATGGAAGAGCTCAAGGCAACACAGTCAAGAAGGAAAGTCAAGGATCAACTACCGTCAAAGATTGGCGGGTACAAACCGATACAAGCGTTGAACAGCGGAGCCATGGGCAGCCTGTGGCTTTGCAGGGACCCGTCGCTGGACCGTCTCGTCGTTGCCAAGAGGCTGAACGCAAATTTGAACCAGCAGGACATCTACATCAAACGATTCCTGCAAGAAGGGAGCATTCTCGCCCACCTGAACCACCCGAACATACTCCAGCCCTACGCCCTCTGGAAAGACAGCGACGGCAACTACACAATGTCGATGGAGTACATACAAGGTTCAAGCCTCAAGGATTTGCTCCTGAGAAACAAGCGACCACCTATCTGGGTCGTCGAGACAATCCTCTACGAACTTTTAAGTGCGCTTAGCCACGCCCACCGCAACGGAGTCACCCACCGCGACCTCAAGCCCGCGAACATGATGATAGACAAGGACGGACGTCTGAGGCTCCTCGACTTCGGTATCGCCCACACCGAAACGCCACTCGAAATCGGCAAGGAACTCACGCAGACCGGTTGCATCATCGGCACCGCCGCCTACATGAGCCCGGAACAAATCATGGGCGAAAAAGTCAATTACGCCAGCGACCTCTTTAGCGTAGGCATCATCGCAAGCGAAATGCTCATCGGCGAAAACCTTTTCCGCGGCAAGGACTTCGAAGAAACCCGCGAAAACATCCTCAAGATGAAATTCAAGCTGGAAGTATTCCCCGACGATGTTCCCAAGCCGCTCCGCAAATTCGTGCTGAAACTTCTGAACAAACGGACAAGCAAGCGACCGTCTTCGGCCTGCGACGCTGCAAACGAGCTCGCCGACCTCATGCACGAATTTCCACGAGACATGACCCCCTACATCGCCGAATGGGCCGATGCAGTGAACGAGGACCAACCGACAGATTCTATCATATCCCCTAGGCCACAAAAAACTACATTTAAGTATGGAATAGGATTCATACTTGGTGTTTTAGTTGCAACAGTGGTTTTTGCAGCCATCAAGTTCGTGGTCTAGAAGGATTAGTCCAATGAATTGGATAGACATTTCATGCCTTGCCTGCCTCTTCATCTTTGGGGTCATCGGATATTGGCGAGGATTACTGAACAGCGTATTCAGGTTATGCGCCTGGGTTGCTGCAATTCTTGGAGCTTACTTTGCACAAAGCCTTTTTAGCGGATACGTTGTGCAAAACTTTGCATTTAGCGATTTTACCGCTCGGCTCATCTGCACATGCGTAGGCTTCCTGATTCCGTTCTTGCTGTTCTCGTTTATTGGTCATCTGGTCGGCGATTCCATCAAGGACACCATCGTCGGAAAGACAAACCACGTTTTAGGGTTACTCTTTGGGTTCCTCAAGGCCTCCCTGATTTGTTTTGCTTTTCTCTTCGTCTTGCATCTTCTCCCTGTAGAAGGCAACCTCAAGGAAACAAGAAACAGCGCCGTCGCTTACAGCATCTGCAAGTCGGCCATCGTAGCGATGGGATATTCTTCCGACGAAGTGGATCTCCGCCAAATGGCAAAAGAAAAAGCGAGCGAACTCACCAAGACGATTACAGACAAAGCAAAAGGTTCAACCGAAGAAGTCGCAGACAGCGCAAAAGCAGCCGTCAAGAACACCGCGGACAGCGTTGCGACCAAAGTCACCGAGACTGCCGAGAAGGCAAAAGATGCCGCCATCGCCGCCAAGGACGCAGCCGTAAAGAAATTCAACGAAGGCAAGTCCAGCGCATCCCAGGATACAAGCAAAGTGAAGAAATAAAAATAGGCGAAAGCCTGTATCTTCGCCTATTTTATCTCACATATTTTTATTTGGATAACGTTTCTTCCTGCTCGCGGAGTTTCTTGTAACCGGGACTTTCGAGCGGGAGGATGGAGGGGTCGAGTTTCAGGGGCTTGTAACCTTCAATGTCCTTGGGGTCGGTGCGGACAGTTAAGGAGATTACTTGCTCATTCAAAGGAATATCGAATTCATAAATGAGGCCTTGCATAGTTTCACGGATCCGTCCTTGTTCATCTTTCACAGCAATATAATTTTGCTTTAATCTTTTGTGGTTTTGAACTAGCCCCGGTTCAATGAGAAGACTATCACCCGCATAAAAAACACGAACATACACGTCCGTTGTATCCAACACCATATTTCGTCCAAACGCAGCACTCATAACATTTTCTAAAGTCGAAGGAGTCATCTCATATACGCACTCCGCATCTAGACCTTCATGATTTTGATTAGAATCAAACAATTTTTCACCCCAAAGAACGGATCTTTGTAAGCAAAATGTGGGATTAGAAAATCCATCTTTATTTTTAGACTTGCTTACGGATTTTTATTCGCTAGCCGTTCCGCGCATTCACGGGCATCGCGGAGAATTTCCTCTTCCCCATCGACGTGTCGGCCACGCATTACGAACTTGCCGTTGCACATCACGGAATCAATAGCACTTGAATTTGCGGAATAGACCCAGTTGCTGTAGATGTTGTAGCACGGAACAAAGCGCTCATTGTTCATGTCTATGAGCAAGCAGTCCGCAAGACAGCCTTCGGCAATGCGCCCCGCATTGATACCGAAGAACTGAGCGACATTGCACGTTGCCATTTTGAGGGCATCTTCTGCCGGGAGCGTTTCTGCGGTTCCCAAGTATTTCGCCAGAAGCGCAATGGCTTTCATTTCTTCTTGCATGTCGAGGTTGTTGTTCGACGAATCGCCATCTGTCCCGAGCCCAAGTTTCAAGCCGTCCTTGAGCATTTCGGCCACTTGCGGGATACCACTATTGAGTTTCATGTTGGAGCACGGATTCAAAATGGCAGTAGCGCCTGATTCTGCAAAAATCTTGCGGTCAGATGGCGTGAAATGAGTGCAGTGTGCCGCCGAGAAATTTTCGTCTAGCCCGCCCAAGCGTTGCCAAAACTCCACCGGAGTGCAATTGTACTTTTCTTCGCATTCCTTGATTTCAGTCACCGTTTCGGACAAATGAGTATGAATCTTGTAATGTTCGGCATGAGCGATTTCAATGAGTTCCGCAGTTTTCGCCTCGCCCACCGTGTAAATGGCATGCGGCATCACCACAAGTTGCACTCGTTCTGATTCACCCGTGTGATTCTTCAAGAACTCGACATTTGCCGCCCACGCTTCTGCTGACATCAGCGATTCAGCAAACGTAACGCCAATCGCCGCACGGATTCCCATTTCTTCGACAACGCGCATTGTTTGCTCGCGATGCCAGTACATGTCCGCAAAAAAGACCGTCCCCGACTTAATCATTTCGAGAACAGCCAAGCGGCTCCCGACGCGGATGTCGGCATCAGTCAATTTCGCTTCGGTCGGCCAAATGTATTCGCGGAGCCATTTGCCAAGTTCCATGTCGTCAGCAAAGCCGCGCAACAGCGACATCGCCGCATGCGTATGGCCGTTATAAAACGCGGGCATAATCGCGAAATGCGAACAATCGACAATCTCTGCGCCTTCGTAATCGGCGGGTTCCAGCGGACGCGTAACCTTTTCAAAAAGATTACCGACAATCAAGATATCGCGCTTCGCGCCATCGAAGAAAACGGATTTTAGAATAGTCTTTTTTTGCATAGCGAATATCCGACACAATAACCGGAACGACAATCTAGTTAACGTTCCTCTAGCAGTTTCTTCACGGAAAATGCGAATTCCTGCAAGCTAGGATCCCTTGCACCCATCAAAAGTATAGTGTCGCCGGGTTCGGCGTACTCAAGCATTTTCTTCGCGCACTCGTTGCGGTCGGCAATATAAATCGCTTCGCAACCCTTGAGAATCAAGTCATCCGCGAGGTCGCCCGCGCTAATATCTCGCGTGACCGTTCCGCCAGCATAATAGATTTCACTGAAGAACATCACGTCGTTCTTGCGGTCAAAATCCATGTCCATCGGGCGGAGCGTCTTGGCGATAAAATCGACCAGGTCCTTGCGCAAGAATCGCGTGGGGCCAAAGCCATGCGGCTGGAACCAGGCAATCACGCGGCCTTCGGTAAAGTCCTGGGCGCTTTTGATGCTCGCGGCAATTTTTGCCGGATTGTGGGCAAAGTCATCCACAAGCGTCACGCCGTTAAACGTTCCGAGAATCTGGTGACGGCGGAACACTCCCGGGAAAGACGAAAGCGCATCGGCACATGTGTGGAGCGAAACGCCCGCACGGAGCGCTGCAGCAGTTGCGGCCAAAGCATTTTCCATATTGTGCTTGCCCGGCATCGGGATTTCGAACTTCACCAGTTCATTGCCATGGCGAACGCGGAACTGGATATGCGTCCCAACGGCCCTAAAGTCAATCCCCTGAACACTCACGTAACTTTCATAGCCAAAGTCAAATTCACGGCCAGCGCTGAACTTCTTTGCCAGCGGATGAGCGTCGTTTACAATCAGAATGTGACCTGCGCTCAAGACGTTCTGACTGAACTTCAAGAAAATTTGTTCAAGCTCGGAAATTTCCTTGTGGTCTTTGTCAATGTTCAAAATGACGCCGATTTCCGGTTCATAGCGAACAAGCGTTCCATCGCTTTCATCGACTTCGGCAACGAGCCATTCACCCTTGCCACTCACAGCATTGCCAATCTTGCCCTGAGCCTGCAAGTTTACAAGACCTGCACCCGTCATCACGGACGGCTGGAGTCCAGCGTATTCCAAGATGTGGTAAATCATCGCGGTCACGGTCGATTTTCCGCTCGTGCCCGAGACAGCAATCGTGCGGGCTTCTTTCGAAATTTTCGCGAGCATTTCGCTGCGGTGCATCACCGGGACGCCAAGTTCCTTCGCTCGCTTCAAATCCGGATTCGTATCTTCAATCGCGGTGCTCACCACGACTGCGGTAAGCCCTTCGACAACGCCGGAACCATCCTGCGCAAAGCACTTGATTCCGCAATCTTCGAGCTGGCTCATGACAAGCGGCTTCTCGGCTTTCCCGTTCAGGAACTCGCCGAACTGGCGGTCGCTACCGCTCACAGCAACGCCCTTGCCCACCAAATACTGCGCGATGGCACTCATGCCCACGCCAGCAACACCGATAAAGAAGTATGAATTAGTCATTGGTCACTAGTCTTTAGTCAATAGTTATTAGCAATTCGAGACTTTACTGGATTCTTCGACTCCGCTACGCTTCGCTCAGAATGACACCTCTTTCGTCTTTGGACAAGTCCCAAATGCTAGGCTCAGTTATAGGTCTGCAAGCAGCCCTGCAACATTCGCCTTTAGCATTTGTCGTCTGTAGCCACACAGTGGCGTTCTTTCGTCTATTCCAACAGCTCCGGGTCGATTGTGGGTTCATATCCTGGTTCAACGAAGTCCTCGGGGGCGATTCCCTTGCGGCGAGCAGCCTTCATCTGCTTGATGAGTTTGCGTTCGGCAGCCACGGCGCGGCGTTTCGCTGCTGTCGCAGCCTTTTCTGCAAGGCGCTGGGCACGAGTCTTGCGTTCCTTCACCGGTGCGGCTTCGTCCGGAGTAATGGCGAGCGGTTCTTCATATTCGTCGAATTCCTCGTCATCTTCCTCATAACGAATTTGAGCATCGAAATCGCGGAAGCCCATATCTTCATCATACACAGGCGCCGACGCTGGGCATTCTTTCTTCAAGAGCTTGAGCACCTTTGCAAACGGCTCTTCCATCGGAACCTTGAACGTAAGCTTCTTGTTCGTGCGCGGATGGATGAGCTCAATCTTCACGGCCTGCAAAAGTTGCGCCGGAGCAATTTCAAGAACTTTCTCGGCCACCGGTTTCATCAGCGGCGGCACGCGGTTCAAGCTTTCTTCGCGACCATCGTAAAGCGGATCGCCCACGACCGGATGACCCGTGTAACGGCAATGCACACGAATCTGGTGCGTACGGCCGGACTCCAGCTGCAATTCCAAAAGCGTTGCAATTGCAAAGAACTGCTTTGCGGTATAATGCGTGCGGCTTTCCTTACCGCCCTTCACCACCGCCATCTTCAGGCGATTCTTCGGGTTGCGGCCAATGGGAGCGTCAATCGTTCCTTCGAGGTCACGCGGGCAGCCCCATACAAGGGCATTGTACGTGCGGTGGAGCGTACGCGTTTCGAGCTGGTGCGCCAAGTGCCTGTGAGCAACATCGTTCTTGGCCACCACCATAAGCCCCGGCGTATCCTTGTCCAAGCGGTGCACGATACCCGGACGAAGCGGGCCGTTCACCGTCGAAAGATTTTCCTTGAAGTGATGCAAAAGCGCTGCGGCAAGCGTACCCTTGCTCACGCCACTTCCTGGATGAACGACCAAATTGCGCGGCTTGTTAATTACCACGATATCGTCATCTTCATATACTATATCAAGCGGAATATCTTCAGGTTCAAGCGTCGAAGATTCCTTTTCTATCATCTTTTCGACGACAACCGTCATCCCCGTTTCGACGCGGAAGTTCTTCACGACCTTGCTACCGCCCACCTTGACTTCGCCCGCGTCAATCAGCTTTTGCACATCCGTGCGGGAAACATTTTCCATAACGCCGGCAAGGAACTTGTCGAGACGTTCACCATTATGTTGTTCTTCTACGATGTAATTCATTTTTAGGTATTAGGTGTTAGGTTATAGGGGTTAGGGCTGCGATGCCGCTTTGAGGTGTGAGGTTGTTAACTTTTTTCATGTCATGCCCGCCACCGAGCGGGCATCTCCTCTTCTATTTCATTTTCAAGAAGGAGATTGAGCAAAGCTCATCTCCCCTCGCTTCAGTCATAAAATATACAAGTATATTTTGCGACATTCAGCTCGATGGAGATTCCCGGTCTAAGCCGGGAATGACAGCTATTCCTTTTCTTTAGCATTTTTCTCGGCTTCCTTCTCTTCCTTCATTTGCTTATGCAATTTGCGTAAAATCACAGGTGACAAAATCACGAGGGCAACACCGACAGTCACGAACGAGTCCGCCACGTTGAACGTCGGGAAACGGGTCATGATAAAGTCCGGGAAATCGCAGTCTATAAAATCTACCACCTGCTGCATGCGCATGCGGTCAATGAAGTTTCCGACAGCGCCGCCAAGAATCATAACGACGCCCAGGCGGCTCAAGTAATCACGCTTGTCGATGGACTTGTAGAACCACGCGAGAGCAACAGCAGCCACAATCGATATCAACAAAAAGAACAGCCACGGCGGCAGGAACGGCATCAAGTCTTGCGGTCTGCTACTAAAAGCAGCCCCCTTGTTGAACACAAGCTGGAACCGCACAAGTTCACCAATCACTGGAATTTTTTCATACGTAAAAGCACCTGTCTCATCCGTAAAACGCGTGAGCGCCCACAGCTTCGTCAACTGGTCTGCAACAATGCTAAAAACAATCACCGCCACATGGAACGGCCACTTATTATAGAACTTCGTATTATCTTGCATAAAATCCTTTTTATAGATTGCTTCGCCCCTGCGGGGCTCGCAATGACAATGTCAACCCTTGATTTTCTTATAAGCTTGATCAATCCACTTGTCCGAATAGAAGTGCATCGACGTTTCTTTAACAATCCGCTTCACCGTGTCGCGGGTGATTTTCACCTTCTTGTCCGAAGTAAACACCGACACGCCATCCCCAATCAAGCGCAAGTTTTCCGCAGCCATAAATAGCGGCCAAAGGCAGAAAAGCCTCGTGCGCATCTTGATGTTCGGAATGAGCTTTGTGTAAGCAATCGCATCGTCCAAATGACGCCAAGCTTTTTCGACAAGTTCCGCAAGCACGGCCCCACACTTCTGAGCGTCCGCGCCATCCTTGAAAAGTTCGCTCGAATGCGCAAAGCCATGGCGACGGCAAATTTCTTCCGGAATAAAGCACACGCGGCGCCCGGAATCTTCGACACAGTCCTTCACGATGTTCACGACCTGCAAGGCAAGCCCAAAGCTCACGTCTAGCTTCGAAAGTTCAGCCTCGCGTTCCGCACCAATCAGGCACGTGTCCGCAGAGAAAAGTTTCGTCAAAAGCTTGCCGACAATGCCTGCCACATAGTAGCAGTATTCGTCCAGCTCGCCCACGTTTTCAAGCGTGAACCAACCAGCCGAAAGAGCCGCTTCCTGACGGAGTGCAAACTTCGCCATGCCGCCGCACATTTCAATAACCACATCGCAAACCGGCTTTTTGTACGCATCCGGGAGCGACTTCAAAAGCGGAACCACAACTTCGGACTTGATGCACAAATCCTTGTTCGGGTCGTCGGAACCATGCCAGGACTGCGGGAGAGCAGCCACGAACGCGCGGATTTTTTCGGTTTCTAGAGCACCCGTCTTGAACACATCGGCAAAAAGCGCAAGCACGCGGTCCTTTTCGGTCGCCCTCATGCCCGGGTCATCTTCGACCGTATCGGCAATGCGCAAATAGAGGTACGCAAGCAAAATACTGCGGTGCAGCTTGCCCCGCAAAACCTGGATGTTCAACGCAAACGTGCGCGACACCAACTGCAAGATGTCTTCGGCATACTTCCACGCCGCCTTGCCTTCGAGCACCTTCTCGCCCACATCTAAAGAATCCAATTTATCAATCATACTAGCTCTACTTGGTCAATGGTCATTAGTCAATAGCCGTCAGACAAGAGGTGAAGGCGATGCCCGATCGGTGTCGGGCATGACAAACAAAAACAAACTCATAACATTCCTGTTTACAATCCACTGTCTACTTCCTACTAAAAACTTTCGTCTGTAGCCCGAAGGGCGTTCTCTCGTCTTTCGTCTAATCAATACACCTCATACATTTCCGGCGGGACCTTCTTGGACGCAGCCATCGCTTTCACGTACTTCCAGAAACAGCGATGCGCTTCGGCATTGTGAAGCTTGTGCGCAAAGCTCAATCCAGCACGGTCCCTTACATTTTCCTCCGACATCGCAATTCCTTTGCGCTGGATTTCATAATTCACCCAACGGTACTCCAGATAAAAAGCCGACTGGAACAAGTCCGTGAGCTTGATTTCTGTCCGATGTACCATCGAATAAGCCAGCCCAAGAAAAACAAAGATCGATACAATCCCGTAATTTGCGTATTCCCCAAACCCGTATTTTTTCAGGAGCCAGACGACCACCACGGCAGTCACTGCAGAAACTACGAAAGAGAATAGCACGTCACAAAATCGTAAAAAGCCCACCCGACTAGGGTTTTTGACGTAAAATTCAGAGACATAGGCCCATTTTTGCCCTCCATTCACCTTTTTTTTCATAAAGACGACGTAGGAAATGTTCCTGAACCAAAAATGAAGCCCCACCCATAAAAGCACGGGCATCCAAAAAATATATTCCAAAATTACATCTAATTCCATCATAGTAAAAAATAAAAAAAATGCAAAAAATTAAGGACAAAGGCGAAAAAACAGATGCCAATCAGCAATGTTAATTTTTGTTTACAAATAAACAATTCTTTTTTTATCATAATTTTCGAAAAATCTATCAACACTCCGGAGAATTAGCTAAATTATTACACCTAATTGTTGATAGATTTTGAACCCGATCGGACGAGGATTGAAGATGCAGGTTGAATGGGAAAGGTGTTTGAACTACCTCCACGGGATGCTGTCGGACACGGTATTCAAGACATATTTTGCACAGACCAAACTTGTTAGCCAGACCCCAGGGCGCGCGGTTATCGCAGTGCCGCCCGGACTTGATGTCAAAGTTTATTCTGCATACAAAGACCTTATCCGCCTCGCCTGGAAAGATGTTTCTCACGACGACTCCCCGATTGAATTCGAATTCCACCCGCAGGATGTCTATCAGCCTCACGCAAACTCCACAGAAAACTCTTTCCGCGAATTTATCAAGCCGAGCGTTCCGCTTTCTGGTTCATTCCGCTTTGAAAACTTCGTCCCCGGCGACAAGGCGCAGCTCGCATTCAACGCAGCTCTCGCCGTAGCAAGGAACCCGGACGGAACCCAGTACAACCCGCTGTTTATATATGGTTCTTCCGGTCTCGGAAAGACGCACCTACTCCAGTCCATCGGCAACTACATTCTCGAAGAAGACCCGACCAAGCGCGTGATTTACCTCACATCCGAAGATTTCTCGCAACAGTACATGAAGTGCTTGCAAGAGAAGCGCATCTCCGAAATGTCCGATTTCTACCGCAATGAAGTCGATATTCTCCTCATCGACGACATCCAGAACTGGACAGGCAAGTACGAAACGCAAAACGAATTTTTCTTGATTTTCAACGCGCTCCATCAAGCTGGCAAGCAAATCGTTCTGACCTCCGACGCACCCGCAGCCGAAGTCAAGAACCTCTCCGACCGCCTCGTGAGCCGTTTTTCGTGGGGCCTCACCGTCGATATCCAACCGCCTGACGTCGAAACACGCGAAGCCATCCTCCACAAGAAGGCCGAAGAGCGCCACCTCGAAATCAGCGACGATGTCATCCATTACCTTGCTGAAAATATTGCAAGCAACGTACGCTGCCTCGAAAGCGCCATCATCAAGCTCACGCTCCAGTCGAGCCTCATGAGCCACGACATCGACATGAACATCGCACAGAAGGTTGTCACCGAAATCGCCCCGACGCTCCGCCGCCGCGTAAGCCTTGACGCCGTACTCCATGCCGTATCGCAGCATTACGAAGTTCCCGAGACAAAGCTCATCGAACCGGGCCGCGGCACCAAGGAAATCTCCAAGGCTCGCCAGGTCGCCATGTTCCTCATGCGCGAACTCTCCCCCATCAGTTTGCAGAGCATCGGCTCGCGCTTTGGCGGCAAGGACCACTCCACCGTCGTCCACGCCATCAAAAGCGTCAAGAAAGAGATGGAAACCGACCCGAGCTTCGCACGCCTTATCGAAAGTTTGAAGAACGCCATTCATGATTAGGATTTAGAAAACAGGATTTAAAATCTCGGGTTAGGAGCCAGAACGACATCCGTTCAAATAGGGGGAGTTATGTTACAGACGAATAAGAATCGATCTATTCTTGCGGCATTTATTTTCTGTGCGCAGGTGTTTCTGGCATGTACCGAATCAAATTCGCCATTTCCAGCAGAAGCGATTGCGGAGCCCCAGCCAACACAGGTAGAGGCCACAAAGCCAGATTCTACACAGAAAGAGGCTACAATCCCCGATTCTACCTCAAAAGAGACTGTAAAGCCCGATTCCAACACAGAAGGGACAACGAAACTCTTTACAGGTTTTGACAAGGGAAACGCCCTCCATACCTACATTTTGGGAGACGAATCGGGCAAACTCTATTCCGGAAACCTCTACCTGGACTTTCCGGCAGATTCTTTCTTGACCAAATTCGAACTCGGCGATATCGTGACCGTGGCGATAAACGGCTACGACACCCTTGAATTGCCGGTAGCAGAAGCCTCGGGAGACGTACCCATCGCATGGTTCATGCTTTCGGCAATAAGCGGTTCAGATAAACTACTCTTGACCATGCATAATGGGCAACTGGCAGAAGTCCTTGGAATCACCGACGTAAAGAAACCCATAGAAGTTATCGTATCCATGAAGGACAAGGGTGGCTTTAAGTTCGGCCTCGAAATGCGCAACGTCCAGTACTTGGACGTTTACGTGGAAAATTATCCAACACTTTCCATTGAAGAGTTCGCAAACTTCCGGGAAGTCCGTACCACGGGCATGGGCAAGAACAAGCTCTACCGATCTTCCAGCCCCATCGATCCCTGCCTCGGACGCAATCTCAAAGCGGATTCCCTCGCAAAAGAAGCGGGCGTCGCCACGTTTATCAACCTCGCGGATGCAGAAGAGTACGCCATAGCCTTCAACGGATTCGACAGTTCCTACTATTCAACGAAAGACGCCATCTTTTTGGCTCTGCCTGTAGAATTCTTTTCGAAGCCCTTCGAGGAGGGACTTGCAAAAGGGTTCCGCTACATGATTGAACATGATGGGCCGTACCTAGTGCACTGCACCTACGGCATGGACCGCACCGGCTTTACAATCGCCATACTGGAAGCGCTGATGGGAGCGACGACCGAAGAAATCCAGACAGATTACGCAAAGACATTCAGCAACTACTACTACGTCACCGATGGCAAGCAAATTATTTTGAACGAGCAACAGGTAGATTTTTTCAAAGCAGTCGTTCTAAGGAACCTAAAAGCAGTCTATCGCGCCGAGGGAGTCAACATCCCCGACACCGACAATATCGACTGGGCCTCCGCCACAGCGAAATACCTGGAAACATTCGGATTGACAACAGAAGAAATTTCCGCACTGAAAGAAAAGCTGAAGTAATTATTTCCGGACAACCGTAATAACTGCTCCGACATGCTTGCTATTTAGCGTAATATCGTCATCCTTTTGTTCCATGTTTTTATCGACTCGGAAGCCATCAACCTTTTCTGTTTCACCTCCGAAACCACCCGCAACCTTTACAGAAAAGCCCAACGAATAGGAATCCGAAATATTCCAGACCTTTCCTATTTCAAACTCGATAAAAGATTCACCCTCGACATAGTACATTCCGTACTTTTCCCTTGATTTTTCGTTTCCGAAAAGGGAAACAAGTTTAAAAGACGTTCCGAGGAAAATTCCATTAAGAGGATTTTGTTCATTTACAACAGGATACCATTTGAGTCCCACCCCCCCAAAGAATCTGAATCTAGCATCATCTTCGAAATATTCCTCTTTGTCGCGTGAAGAAATTTTATAGCGATATTCCCCAATAGACCAGAAACAACCTAAATTCAAAAACAAGGCGACTCTTTTAAAAAGGAGGAACCCCACCTTTGAATCCAGCAAAGGGCCACCACCTTCAAACGAATAAATATCGTAATAAAGGTCCTTATCATAGACCATTTCATCACGTTCTAAATCGTGATAATAGTTGGTCCTTGATTTCGTCTTGTAATCCGAAACAGAGTACATACCACCCGCAGAAAGTTCAAAATAAAAACGTGTATTTTGAATAATCTTCCGATCTAGCGGAGAAAGCTCAAACCAGCCCGCTACAGAGTACGCCACTAAGCAAAGAATCAAAACGGCAACACGCTTCATCATTCCTCCTTAACATTGAGGACAGCGTAGTTCACAAGCTTACCGCAAGAAGTATCTTCGGGAGCAAGGAATGTTTCAAGCGTATAATCGCCGCTGACCTTTCGTTCGTCGAATTCGGCCATATAAATTCTGACATCATCAACAAAGCCATGGGAATCCGTCTTTGTTTTGACAGTATAAGTAGGTAGCTCGATTTTCTTGTCATTACAGAAGAACGTGATAGCGATTGTCAAATCACAGTTCTTATCAGCGCGGTCCTTACCACCGCAAAATTTCTCATAAGAATAACTAGCTTCCTCGCCATATTCGGACGAACGGCAGTATTCAGAAACTATCAGCGAGTCATTGCTATAAACGCGCATTTCAAGCGAATCTACAGAGACCGGCTTCAGCGACTTGACATACCCCGGTTTGTAATCAAAATCATCCTCAGGGTGACAGAAATAACAACAACAACACAACCAAACATAGGCGAGCATACAAAGTTTTCTAAACACTTTCATACCCCTAAATATAAACTAGAACAACGAAAAAGCCCCGGATTATTTCATCCGAGGCAATTTTTTTTACATGTCATTCCGGCCTTCGAGCCGGAACCACCGTTTTTACAGGCAATGAGCGCGGAGGTCTTCGTCGCTCAAAGTGCTGAGGTATGCAGGCGGCACGTCGAGAACGGTCTTGCAACCGGTCACTCCGTTAGCCTTCATGCGGAGCGCTGCGCGGGCGTAAGCCACCAGGACGCTCGTCGTGAATTCCGGGTTGGAATCGAGCT
>CAMKTL010000033.1:0-39248 GCA_946415675.1 uncultured Fibrobacter sp. | reverse complement strand
TCGCGTAGTTCATGAACTCCACGCGCATGTGGCGGGGTTCGACCGCATAGAACTGCACCCAGGGCATCGCGATGGCGAGCGGGAAAACCGGGCAGCCCGCTCCAGCACCCATGTCGGCCCAGCGTTTAGACGAGAGAACGCTCGCAGGCTCGCTACAGACGAAAGATGAAAGAGGCGAATGCTGTGGAGGTGCTTGCACATCCATAGCTGAGCCGACAAGTCTTGGCTCGAAGAGCAAAGATGAAAGAGATTCTGAAACATTCTCTCGTCTCTCGTCTCTCGTCTCTCGTCTAATATATATATACGGAACGAGCGAGTCGGCGATGTGCCTGCTGAGGAACTTTTCGGAATCCTTCGCCGAAATCAGGTTGCCGAACTGCTTGGTATCGACGACCAAATCTGCAAACTGGTAAAGCCTGTCGAGAGTCTCTTCGGACAGTTGCACACCATGTTCCGCAAGGAACTGGTTCAGGAGATCTTGCTGCGCTTTGTTAGTTCTATAACTCAAGTTTTCTTTTCGCCGTCATCCTGACCCGCAAGGGGAAGGATCCAGTAATGTTCTTTCATGTTGGGACTATAACTTCGTCATAGTCCTACCATAATCGGCTCGGAAATAGAACCAAATATATTTGGTTCTGCTTCACTCGCCTCATAATGTTTCATGTGAAACATGCGATAGCGAGTGTCGCAAAAATATGCTTGCATATTTTTATGACCGAGCATGAGCATGTAGGACACGAAGTGTCCAAACATTGCCGACATTTTTTATCCGATTTGAAATTTAGTATAACTTTTTTAGAAAACAAACAATTAACTCCCCCGCATTAAAAAATTCATAAAATAGTTGTTGATAACATTTTGATAAATGTTGAGAAACTGTTAAGGTGAGAGTCGCAAAAAATAAGCTTGCTTATTTTTTATGACCGAACCGTCGGTTTCGCGCTTGCGCAAAAACTGTTAAGCCGAATGCTGCGAAATGTATGCTTGCATACATTTCATAGCTGAGGCGCCAGTTTCGCGCTTGCGCAAAACTTGTTAAGCTGAATGTCAAAATGACAACCTTGCATGTTCCACGTGAAACATACGCGGGATGAGAGCTGAAAAAAAAATCCTCCCTGTTCAGGGAGGAAGTGAATTTATAAAAGTCTAAATTATTATTGCTGTTTGTGACGGAACATGAAAAAAGTCACGGTCTTATCATCTACCCCATCCTCGATAGATGTTTTGGTGAGTGCTATCATTCCGTTTTTTATTCCTGCTTCGTAGCGATCCCAGATAAACCATTTTCCATTACGATGCATTTTATCGTAACAAGTGTTGTTGTCATTCTCATCCATGACTATAATCCGCTCGGTGTCAATAGGATTGAAGATGGTGTCGTTTTTCAAAACGTAGATACGGGTTTCTTTTCCTCCTTTTTCTGTGTATGTGGTGGCTAGGGAGTCTCCATCGAAGTAGGTAATAACAGTATCACTAATGCCGTCTTTTATTGAAATGAGTGTACTGATGTTGCCTTCATGAAAGAATTTAGTTTCCGCAGTGTTTATGGTGGTTCGGTAAGCCCATTCACCATTGTGGAGTTCTGCTTCGTAAGTGCTGTCGATGTGTGTGCCGGTCCAATAGTTTTTATAAGTATAGATGGAATTGCCTCTGTTGTTAGCTGAACCGTAGTCCCAATATACACTGTCTATGGCTATTCCATTTTCGCTGAAAGAAGTAGCTTTTGTTCTTTGGAATTCGAAGATGGTTTGGATGCAGTTGGTGTAAGAGGATTCAGCTAGATTTTGGCCATTATTGTTTGGAGTGTCGTTAACGGATGTACTGCTAGAATCGTCGCTACAGGCAACAAAAAGTGCAGCTGCCAAAAGAAAATATTTTGATTTCATGAAATCCTTCAAGATGAGATTGTATTAGTGTATATAAAAATTTTGATAGCTTGTTTAAATTAGCGGTAGAACATGAAGTAGGTTCCGGTCTTGCGGTCTTCCCCATCTTCCATATGTGTATCGGTATATATAACCATTCCGTCCTTGATTCCTGTTTCATAACGATTCCAAGTGTACCAAATGTCGCCGCGATGTTCTCTTCTATAGCAAGTGTTTTTATCGTTCTCATCCATGACGATAATTTCGTATTGGTCCATTCTAAAAAGGGTATCCTTTTTCATGACATATATAATAGTGTCTTTGCCGTTTTCGTAGGATGAAATAGTAGCTAGAGAATCTCCGTCGAAGTAGATGGTCATCGTGTCGCTTTTATCGCCAACTGTTGCAGTTATTGTCCAGACGTTTCCTTCGTGTACAACTTTGGGTTCCAGAGCGTTTACGGTGGTCTGGTATGCCCATTCTCCGTTGCGAAGGTTTGCTTCGTAAGCGCTGTCGAGATGTGTACCGCTCCAGTAGGCTTTATAAATGTAGATAGATTTGCCTCTGCTGCTGGCACTCCCCTTGTCCATGTACAGGCTGTCTGTTACTAAACCATGATAGTCCTTGTCGTAGGTGGAAATAATTGATTTTTTGAAATCGAATACTGTTTGGAGACAGTTGGTGTAGGTATATTCTACAGGATTATTGATGGGTGCTGTGCTTGATGAATCGTCGCTACAGGCGACAAAGAGTGTCGCTGCTAAAAGAAAAATTTTATAGTTCATAACTTCTCCAGTTATATTTGATAATAAGAAAGGATCCTGTCGTGTTGGGACTCGAAGAGTCCAAACATAACCAAAGTTTCTATAGTCCCAACATTATATAGTAATTTCTATTCTGTTTCCTTCGGGGTCGAGGACAACGCTTTCATAATATCCGTCGCCGGTAGTTCTCGGCTGCCCTACAACGGAAACTCCTTCGGTGGACATCTGGTGGGTCAGGCGGTCCACCTTTTCTTTTGAACCGACGGAAAAAGCAAGGTGAGTTAAACCGATGCTGGACTTTGACTCAGCTAGATTCCCAACATTCATATCTGGGCAGTGCATGATTTCCAGGCGGGCGCCTTCGTCGAAGGTAACGAACCGGCTGGTGAACTGTTTAGTCGGGTTGTGGTAAAGGGGCTGGACTTCCCCACCGAAGTATTTTCGGTAGAACTCACAAACCTTATCGATATCTCTGACCCAAATGGCAACATGTTCAATCTTCATAAAACCTCTTGCAAAATATACATAAATGTACCCTTCGGAGAGTTTTCGCATTCCGCTTTTCATGAGTTTTCAACATCTATTCACATTTTTGCTTGGAAATGCGCAACCCTGCGGTTTCCAAATAAAAATGTGCAAGCCCATTTTTGACGAGACGCTTGCTACTATGTTGGGCCTATGGCTACGCCATAGTCCTACGTCCTCATGCTCGGTCATGCCAAAATGCAAGCATTTTGTCGCGACACTCGCCATCGTGTTGGGACTATAACTACGTTATAGTCCTACGTCCTGCGGTTTCCAAATAAAAATGTGCAATAGTTCACAAGGCGAAGCAAGCAGAAAACATTTATGTTTTCTATTTGTGAGCCGAAGAAATGGACGCGAAGCGTCAACCATATTTTTGCTTGGAAACCTTGGCGACGTTTCACGTGAAACATTTAATGTGGAAATACTGCCTACGGCCTACTTCTAACTTTTCGCTAATTATATATATTTCTCTTGGAGGTTTTATGATAGAGATTGAAGTTATCCAGGGAGACATCACGAAGCTTGCGGTGGATGCCATCGTGAATGCGGCGAACTGTTCATTGTTGGGTGGTGGCGGTGTCGATGGAGCGATTCACCGTGCGGCGGGGCCGGAGCTTTTGCAGGCGTGCATACCCCTGAACGGTTGCGAGACGGGCAAGGCGAAAATCACTCCAGGGTTCAAGCTCCCGGCAAAATTCGTAATTCATACTCCGGGGCCGGTTTATCGTGACGGTCAGCATGGCGAACCTCAGCTTCTGGAATCTTGCTACAAAAGCTGCCTCGCTCTTGCCGAAGAAAACGGCTGCGAGACGGTCGCCTTCCCCGCTATTTCTTGTGGTGTCTATGGCTACCCTTGGGAGGCCGCCACCGAGATTGCCGTGAAGACGGTCCGCGAATTCCCGGCGGAGAAGGTCAAGAAAGTTATCTTCTGCTGCTTTGGCAAACAGATGGAAAAAGTTTATAGAGACGTGATGACGGAGACGCCATCCTGAGCTGTCGTTCTCAATCAAGGGATGGAATCCATTAAGTTCTAGCCGAAGGAGCTGTTAAGTTTTTATATTGTCTTTTAGAATTTCATTAAGGAGTAACACATGGAAGAAGTCGAAAAATTCATCAAGGAATGCGGTACGTATTTTCTCGCGACAGTCGAAGGTGACCAGCCGCGTGTGCGTCCGTTCGGGACCATCAACATATTCGAGGGCAAGCTCTATATCCAGACGGGGACATTTAAACCTGTTTCTAAACAGATTCATATGAATCCGAAAGTGGAACTTTGCGCCATGAACAAGGCCGGAAAGTGGTTGCGTCTCGCCGGTATTTTGATTGCGGATGACCGTATTGCGCCAAAAGCTGACATGCTCGAACATTATCCCGAACTCAAGAAGATGTATTCTGCCGAAGATCCGCGTACGGAGGTGCTGTACTTCAAGGATGCAACGGCTACGTTTTATAGCTTTACCGAAGCTCCTCGCGTCGTGAAATTTTAAATTTTTTTAGACTACGCTGTGATAGACATGGCCGTTTTTTAAGCGCCGGGTCCCCTGCGGGCCTGGCCTTTTTAGTGGATAAAAATTTAAAATTAATCAACAGTTGGGAAGTTTATACCACCAAATTATTCACTATAATTAAAAATGTTGATAAATAATATGCACACTTCCCCACAACTGCACTGTTTCACGTGAAACAATCAATGGGTAAGTGGATAAATTGTGTTCTTTGATGTTAAACTTGTTGAAATACGATTTTACTATTCACATTTTATAAACATATATTTTTGAAAATTTTGGTGAAAAAAAGAAAAACAATTTCTTAAATCGCCATGTAAAAGTTATATTTCCCGTGGAGGATTGGATTTATGCAGGACAATACGAAACGTGGCAACCGCGTGCTTTTTTGGATGAAGGTCATCTTTATTCTTTTCGTCGCTTTTTGGCTGCAATTTGTTTTCATGGTGGCTAGCATATATCTCTTATTTGGACATTGGCTGGCTTTGTGTACGGGGATGCTTTTTATGGCATTCGCCTTTTGCATCGGTGCCGGTATATTCATATCGCTAGTTGTTTTTTGCATTAGTTATTTGTCGTGGCTGCATCGGGCAATTTCGAATTTGCGGTTGTTGACGACGACATCGTTTTCGCCGATGGGCGCGGTTCTCCTCACCTGCATCCCGTTTGTCGGTTATTTTTTGAATTACTTCATTTTTAGCGATATGGTCAAGAGCCAAGAAGGATACATGCAACAGCGTGGTATTCTCAAGGAACGGTTCCCGAAAAGGATTTTGAACGCGTGGCTTATCGCATCGCTATTGTTGTTGTTGATTGTTTTTGTAGATCCCAATCAGCTTGGTTTTTTGACGGTTGTTTCTCCGGCGGTACAGGTCGATGGAAACAAATTTATAGAATTTTTAGAAAAGACGCTTGTTGTCGTGATTCCCATCTTGTACATCATGAGTTTCTCGGCATATGCCAAACAGGAACGCGAAATTTTCCGGATACATACGGAAGAACTTTTCAACAAGCATGTTGATGAAGTTATCCGCGAACGCGAGATTATGCGTGCCGCCGAAATGCTACGAAAAAGCCAAGGCATGGAGAATTCCCAAACTCCGCAGGAATTGCATTCAAAGTAAAATAAACTGCGCCGAGCGATAGAATCTAGTAGCTGTAGCTTCAGGAGGTGCGAGTCATCAATCGGAGCCTGTGTAAGAAAATGCGGCAAATTCGCGATTCATCTCTCGTCTTTCGTCTATAGCGAGCTTTGCGAGCGTTCTTTGGACTATCGCTTCGCTCAAGTCCCAAATGCTAGGCTCGGTCATATCCATGCAAGCATGGTTGCGACTCTCGCCTTACGCATTTGTCGTCTAATTGTTACAAATACGTTGCCACGAATTTTTTCTGGTATTCCGGATCTTCGTGCGCCCAGTGCTTCTCTTCCATTGCCTGGTATTGCCAATTGATGGCCTGCATGAATTTTTCAGGTTCGCAGAGGTTGTTGAAAATCGCGTCGAGGTCATCGACAGTCGCGTTCAACCCCACCAGCTGTTCCTTGGGCGCATAGCTGTACGGGCTGCTGGCGAAGTCGCTTCCGATAAAGACTGCTCCAAGGGCGGCTGCTTCTTTGAGTTTTAAGTCGCTCTTTGCGCGGTTGAAGTTGTTCGCAGCGAGCGGTGCCAGGAAAAAGTCGGGCTTGTAGCTGGCGACCGTCTGCGCGAACGGCAAAAAGTTCGTGTAAGGAATCTTCGTGAATTTTCCTTCGAGGTCTTTCAGGAAATCTGGTTCGCCGAAAATGCAGAGATCGATGCTTTCGTCTGCGACGTGCTTGCGGAGCCATGGAATCCACGCGCCATCGAGATCTCCCGCGACACCGTCGGCAAAATGCCCAAGGCTGCCCGCGTACATCACCTTCGGCTTTTCGGTAAACGGCGAAGTTCTCTGGGTCATTCCGAACAGCGATTTGGAAACACCGTTCGGCATCACGACTGCGTTTACGCCGAGGTCGGACTTGATGCGGCTTGCGAGGTAACGTGTAGAACAAACTACAGTGTCAAAAAGTGGCAATACTTGTTTGAGGCTCGAAAGCATCATCTGGTCATGATTCGGGATGTGCTTGGCATACGAGGCGATAATCGGCGAAAGGTCCCATAGCAAGTCATCCATGTCGGTCACCAGCTTGAACCCGCATTCCTTTTTGAGCTTGGAGTAGTACAGCGCAATCTGTGCGCGGCCCGGTGCCGTCGGCTTCTGCAGAATCACCGCGCGCGTCTGCTTGAGCGCGTCTTTGTTGGTGCAGATGATTTCGGTGATGGACGGGATGATTTCGAAGTCGTTCTTGCCCATGAACTGAAGGCACGGCAAAATGCAACGGACCCAGTCCGGTTGCGCCATGTCGTAAGGATGCACGATAACTTGCTGTCTGTTCATAGTTGGAAAAGTAGTAAAAAAGCGAGTTTTTTAACCCCTAATACCTATTTTTACTTTATATCAAACTGCACTTTAGGTGCTGTGCTTGCGCCGGCGTCAGCGGAGAAGAGGGCTTTAGGGGTGGCGCCAGCGAAGCCTGCGACGAGGTTTGTCGGGAACTGACGAATGGTGGTATTGAATTCCTTGACGGTTTCGTTGTAGCGTTTGCGTTCGACGGCGATGCGGTTTTCGGCGCCTTCGAGTTGGACGCGGAGTTCCTGGAAGCTCGTGTTGCTCTTGAGATCGGGGTAGTTTTCGGAGACTGCCATGAGGCGTTGGAGTGCTCCGCTGAGGTTGCCTTGGACTTCTTGGAAGCGTTTGAGGGCGGCTTCGTCGTTCATGAGGCTTTCGTCGAGTTTGACGGTTCCGCCCATGCGGCTACGCATTTCCATGACTTCAGTGAGGGTGCTCTTTTCGAAGTTGGCTTCGCCTTGCACTGTGCTCACGAGATTCGGGATGAGGTCAAAGCGGCGTTGGTAGGTATTTTCGACTTGTGCCCACTGGGTCTTGACGCCTTCTTCGAGGGCTATGATGTTATTGTAAGTGCTGATGCCCTTCCCTACGATGATGAGCAGGACGGCTACGACAACTATAATGGCAATTAAAGCTTTTTTCATAATTTCTCCGGTTTTACAACATCAATATAAAAATTCTTACAGCATCAGCCATTCGCTGTTGAACCATTGATAGAGTCGCGCTTGTTCGGAGCGTTTCTTGATGAGCCACTGCGCAAATGTCGGGCGGTCGATGGGTTCGCAAATAGAATAGATGAATGCTTCTACCAGCCTTTCGCGAATGAGTCCCTGATAGAATCTTTGGATGGGGTCGTTGATTTCGTCGGTGAAGGCGATGAGCTTGATGCACTTTTCAAGCATGTATATCAAGAATTCCGTCTGCTGTGCCGATGTGGAATCGTTGTCGTAGAGTTTCCGCGAGCCGATGGAATCCATGACGAGCGAGGTCTGGATTGAGAGCAGGAATTCGTTATTGACGGTGGAGTCGCTGCCGGTTTGCTTGATGTTCGGGGTGTTTTTTTCGATGGAGTTGTCTTTTTTTATGACGAGGTATTTTGTCTTGCCGTAAAGTCGTGAAAGGTTGTCGCGGATTATTTCGCCTTTTTTGGTGATGAATGTTGAATACATCGTGTAGGCGTAGAATTGAGGCCATTTGCCCATCTGGCTTGCCAGAAAGCCTGCGTAATAGTAGCTGCCTTCGTGGGTGCGCGTGTTGTTTATGCTCCGCTTGATCCAGGCGTAGGCGCTGTCGGCGTTGTTTTGCCGCATGTAGGTGATGGTTGCGTTGTACGGGATGTTGCTTGAATTGGGGACTTTCTCGAATCCTTTGCGGTAGAGAGCGATGGCGGAATCGGGCATGCCTTTTTCGTCGTAGATAGAGCCTATCAGGCTATAAAGGTTTTCGTCTATTCCGTCTGTTTTTAGCTTTGTGGCGGCCTTGGCGTATGTGAGCGCCTTGTCGATTTCATGCTTGGCGTGGTAGGTAAATGCCATTTCGTATTTGATGAGGGCGTTTTTGGGGTCCTTCTTTTCGGCGGCTTTGTACTTGGCAATGGCTTCGTCGTATTGACCTTGTTCGTGAAATTGTACCCCTTGATCGATCAAGTTCTTGACGGCATCCTGAGTGGTCGCATTTTTGCCTGTCGCATTCGGTGCGGCAAAAAGTGTGGTGCTGGCAGCGAGGCTAAAAATGAGTATGGCAACTTTATTCATGATAAATGGCTAATGGCGGATGGCTTTTTCGTTATTGAGGATGGCTTTGTAAAATTCTCGGATATCGTTCCAATAGTAGTAGGGGCCGTGGGCAATTTTGACTGCGTTTTGTTCTGGTTTTTGCAATTCGAGTTCGATACCGGGCATCTGTTCTATTTCGTTGTAGAGGAATTTTACGAGGATGGGCTTTTTGGGAGCTTTGTAGAATACCATCTGGAGGTTTGCGGCCATCGGGATGATTCTGAAGTCGTTCCACTGTTCGTGCAGTTTGGAGAGGTCCGAGACTTTTGCGTTTGCGATGGGCAACTGCATGAGGGCGGCAAGCGGGAGGAGGGCTGCGTCGTGGCCGAAGCGGAGTGTCGCTGCGATGGGTGCAACAGAACCGCGTACGGTGTCGGCGGCGATGGCTGCGTCTGCTTCGTCAAGGATGTTCTGCAAGGTGGGCTTTGCGAAGTCGAGACCGTTTGGGCTGTTGATGAGCGGGCTTGTGCCTTCGAGGCTGTACCACCAGGCGTTCTGGGCTTTCCAGCGGGCAATTTTTTCTTCGGTCGTGAAGAGGTTCACGAAAGTGTCGGCGGGCACTTTGGCGTTGGCCGCGATTTCGTCGAGGAGCGGTTTGTCCATGCCCTGGAGCGATGTCGCGATTTCGAAGAACCGGTTATAGAACTTGTCTGCTTCAATGTTGTTTACAACGTAATTGCTATCGGCGAAGAGTTTTTTCAGGAACGGTTGCGGGTTTACGTTTTTCCAGAGCTTGTCGCTTTCGTCGGTGTAAGTCTTGACTTTGGAATAGTCGAGTTTGCCCCAGTCAAAGGCGCTGATGAAATTCATGTAGCTCTTGCCGGAGATGAGCTCGGGGCTGATTTTGGGATTCTGTGCACGGAGTTCCGCGATGAAAGCTGCCATGCTCACGATGCAGCGTCCGCTGGTACTTGCGTAGGCCTTGACATGCGGTGTGACTTTTTTACCGGCGACATTTATGTCCTTGAAAACGTCCGGGAAGTTCTTGTACATGCGCTTGGCGATACCTTCGTGCTGGTGGACGCCCACCTGTGTCAAGTCGCCTTTTTGCGGGGCGGCTTTGGTGGCGAGCACTTTTGCGTAGGCGAGCGCTTGCTTGCCGAGCTCGGTGAGCTTGCCTGCGGAATCGGCCTTGGAAAGTGTCTTGTAGAGATACTTGTATTCGTCTGCGTCATGGTGATAACGGCTACCGTGGCGCCCGTAATGGCTGATATAAAACGGCTTGTAGCCTGCGGGAACTTTAGTGTATTTAATATTTACAGGTTCCGGATATACCAAGTAATTACTGGAGGTGAATTCGGGGTGCTTGGCGAGTTCATCATCGGTGATTTGGGCGTTCACGGAGGTGGCAAGGAAAAATCCTGCCGCAATCACAAAAAAGCTTTTTACGAAATGCAAATTCTTCATGTAACTAATATATATATTGAAAGCCCTGTTTAAGTAAACTAAATCATTAAAAAGGTGTGTCAAAAAGGGATTTTCAAGTTGAAACAAAAAATTTATGGCATGGGTTTTGCTAATTTTAACCACGTTTAATTTTAAATCAGCGCTATGGGTCGTCCCATGGCGATTATAAAGGATAACCATGAGCATTGTAGATACAGTACTCCATAAGATTTTTGGTACACCTCATGAACGTAAGGTGAAGCAGCTCCGCCCGGTGATTGCAAAGATTCACGAAGCCTGCAAGGCTCTTGAAACGCTGGACGATGAAGCTCTTGCTGCAAAAAGCGCGGAATTCCGCGAAAAACTCAAAAACGGTTCAACACTCGAAGATATCAAGGTCGAGGCTTTTGCTGTCTGCCGCGAAGCTTGCGACCGCCGCTTGGGTATCTTCAACATTTTCAAGCCGGAATTCGGCTTTGACTTTAGCAGCCTCGGCCCGGAACTTCAGGAAGTTGCAAACAAGGCGAAGGCTGAACTCGAAAGTGGCAAGAACGAATGGGAAGTCTATTTGCCGGCTGCCCTTTATGCGAAGGTCCGCGAACTTTACCCCGAATCCGTGAAGCCGTTCCGCATGCTACCTTTCGATGTGCAGATGATTGGTGGCCTCGTGCTTCACGAAGGTGCCATTGCCGAAATGGCGACGGGTGAAGGTAAGACGCTTGCTGCCGCTCTCCCGGTTTACTTGAACGGCCTTGGTGGTCATGGCGTGCATGTGGTGACGGTGAACGATTACCTCGCTGGCCGTGACGCGAAGCAGATGGGCCTTGTCTATAAGTTCCTCGGCCTTACGGTGGGTCTTATCATCAACGGTCTCGATGCGGAACAGCGTCGCGAAAGCTACAACTCCGACGTGACTTACGGTACGAACAACGAATTCGGCTTCGACTACCTCCGCGACAACATGGCTGTGGAACCGAACCAGCTGGTGCAACGCGAACTCAACTTCTGTATTGTTGACGAAGTGGACTCCATCTTGATTGACGAAGCCCGTACGCCGCTTATCATCAGCGGTCCTGCCGAAGACGCTACCGAAAAGTACGCCAAGGCGAACGAAATTTCGAAGCAGCTCGTCAAGAACAAGGACTTCTCTGTTGACGAGAAGGACAAGAACATCCAGTTTACGGAAAAGGGCGTTCTCCATATCCAGGACTTGATGCATATTACGAACCTCTATGGCGAACATGCCGACTGGGTTCACTTCCTCGACAACGCTCTCCGTGCTTGGTATCTCTTTGAAAAGGATGTCGATTACATCGTCCGCGGCGACGAAATCATCATCATTGACGAGAATACGGGCCGCACGATGGAAGGCCGCCGTTATTCCAACGGTATCCATCAGGCTATCGAAGCGAAGGAAAACGTGCCTATCCGCCGCGAGAACCAGACTCTTGCGACGATTACGTTCCAGAACTACTTTCGTATGTACAAGAAGCTTTCGGGCATGACCGGTACTGCAGAAACCGAAGCGACGGAATTTATCAAGATTTACAACATGAACACTTGGGTCATTCCGACCAACAAGCCCTGCATCCGTAAGGACGAACAGGACTTGGTGTATAAGTCCGAAGATGCCAAGTGGCGCGCTATTGTCGCTGAAATCAAGGAGCGTCACGAAAAGGGACAGCCGCTTCTCGTGGGTACGGCTTCCATCGAAAAGTCCGAACACCTGCATGCCCTTCTGGAAAAGGAAGGCATCCCGCACGAGGTGTTGAATGCGAAGAACCACAGCCGCGAAGCTGAAATCATCCAGTACGCCGGTTATAAGGGCAAGGTGACGATTGCGACGAACATGGCTGGTCGTGGTACCGACATTGCGCTTGGACCGGGAGTGACTGAACTTGGCGGCTTGCATGTGCTCGGCACGGAACGCCACGAATCCCGCCGTATCGACAACCAGTTGCGCGGTCGTTCTGGCCGTCAGGGCGACCCGGGTTCTAGCCAGTACTTCTTAAGCCTCGACGATAACTTGATGCGTATCTTCGGTGGCGATAGCGTCAAGAATTTGATGAGCCGCTTTGGCGTGGGCGAGGACGAGGTGATTACGCACCCGATCGTTTCCCGCTCCATCCGTGGTGCACAGCGCCGCGTGGAAAGCCAGAGCTTCGATATCCGTAAGCACTTGCTCGACTACGATAACGTGATGAACGAACAGCGCAAGGTGATTTACGGACTCCGCCGCCGCATCTTGAACGGTGAAGATATCCGTGACGAAATCATGAACCGCATCGAAGACGCTTGCGATATCAAGGTTTCCGCTTACATCCCGGCGAAGAGTTACCCGGAACAGTGGAAGCTTGAGGATTTGCATACGGACTTGCAGCGCACGCTCGCCATGGAATACAACCTCTCGCTTGACGATGCCATGAAGAAAACACCGGAACAGGTTCTGGACGATGTCATTGGACTTTGCAAGGCCCGTTACGACAAGCTCACGAAGATTATTCCGGATGCCGACTTCCGCAATATCGAACGCCGCTTCTTGCTCATGACGATTGACCAGGTGTGGAAGGAACACTTGTATGCAATGGACCAGTTGAAGGATGCCATCCGCTTCCACGGGTACGCTCAGAAGGATCCGCTGATGGTCTATAAGAACGACGGCTTTAGAATGTTCGAAAGCTGCCTCGAAAAGATTGCGACGCTTACGGCTCTCCGCATCTTGAACATCCGCATCACGCTCCCGAACGGCATGACGGTTTCGCCGGATCAGTTGCAGCTCAAGAGTCAGGAACAGATTGACGCCGAACGCAAGGCCGCGGAGGAAGCCGCTGCAGGTAACGCCGCGGAAGGTGCGGAACAGTCCGCCGAATCCGCAGAACAGCTCAGCTCTGAAGGCGCCAAGGCCGCAGGTCTCGCTGGTCAGGCAGCCTCGTCCGAAACGAACGCTCTCTCTGAAGAACAGCCGACAAATCAGGCGATGCCGCAGAGCGCACTTCCGGGCACTCGCCCGAACCGCGTGAACCCGGCACTTGCTGCCGCAGTGAAGCGCGCTCAAAAGCAGGCCGGCGCAAAGCTTGGACGTAATGACCTCTGCTGGTGCGGTTCTGGTCTCAAGTACAAGAAGTGCCACGGCAAGGACGTGGAATAGGAGAGGTTGTAGGTTATAGGGGACAGGTATTAGGAAAAGTATCATGCACTTCGTGCATCTGTGTAAGGCGGCGTAGCCGCGATTATCTGAACCTAAGACCTAATACCTAAAACCTAATTCCTAAAATCACATGCAAACAGCGAAGAAATTTTTCAGCCTTGAAGGCATTGATGGATCCGGCAAGTCAACGCATATTGACATGCTGGTTCGTGCTCTTGAATCCGAAGGTTACAAGGTCGTAAGGCTCCGTGAACCGGGTGGTGCAAAAATTTCCGAACGCATTCGCGAGTTGCTTTTGGACCCGGCGTTCAAGGGCGTCATGGCCGACGATACCGAACTGCTTTTGTACAATGCTGCCCGCGCCCAGGTGATTCACGAAATCATCCAGCCGGCGTTGGATGCTGGGAGTATTGTCATCGCCGACCGTTTTGCGTGGAGTACGTTTGCCTACCAGGGGTATGCCCGCGGGCTCGGTGCGGATAAAGTTCAGCGTCTCACGGAACTCACGTGCGGCGGTTGCTTTCCGGAACTGACGATTGTCTTGGACTTGACTGTCGAGGCTAGCCGCAAGCGCATGGCGCATCGTGGTGGGAGGCCTGACCGTCTCGAAAGCGAAAAGGCGGAATTCTTTGAACGCGTCCGCGAAGGCTACTTGGCTGCCGGTCGCGATTACAGCGACTACGTAAGTATTGTCGATGCCGACCGCACTCCGGATGAAGTCCATCGTGATGTCCTTTCCCTTGTCCGTGCGAAACTGAAATGATTTTTTTGTTTATACTCATTTTCGGTGTACTGTTCCTGTTCATGAATGTCAGGAATGTATCGCCTGGAATCAAGGGAAGCATTATTGCCGGAATCTCGGTGGTGATTCTCCCGGTCTGTTTCTTGTTTAGGACAAGCTATTTCGCTTCGCTTGGCATGTCGTTTTTTGCGGTGTGGCTGTGCGAAGCTCTGCTGCTTTATATTCTATGGTGGATTGCTCGCGGTATTCGCCGTGCCGTGGTGAAGAAGCCGATTGACCGCCGCCTTGTCATCTCGGTGTCGAGACTTTTGCTTTTTGTTTCGGTTGTGATAACGATTGTGTTCGTGGTGATTGGCGTCGGCAACAACGAGAACTTCAAGGTTCGCGAATTCAAGGTGGCACTTCCGACGGAACACGAGTTTACGGCGGTGTTCTTTAGTGACCTCCACATCGATCCGCTTTTCAAACGCGAAAAGATGGAACGCATCGTGCACGTGTGTGACAGTTTGCGGCCTGACCTTGTGTTGTTTGGCGGCGACTTTTCGGACGTGACGGATTCGACGCTTTCTGCCTGGGAATTCGATTTTCTGGTGCAGAAACTAGCGGCGACTGCACGTATGGCGGCTATTGCTATTGATGGAAACCACGAGGGAATTGTCGAACGCGAGGGCAGCGATTATAAAAAGTGGATGCAGGACAACGGTTTTGTCGTTTTGGAAGATTCCACGGTTTGTACGCCGTTTGCATGCGTTACGGGTCGTATAGACCACAGTGTGGCTAGAATGCGCGATGTCGAACGCAAGCCGCTTTTTGACTTGCGTCCGCCGACGAATGAGGCGAAACTCCCTTGGTTGCTTTTGGACCACCAACCGCGTGGAATTGAAGAAGACCATCCGGGACGCCGTCCTGATTTTGCCATGTCCGGGCATACGCACAATGGACAATTTTTCCCGGGAACAGTCATTATCAACTGGGTCTGGCGCCTCGCTTATGGGCTTGGCGAACTGGATCAGGTCAAGTGGCTTGTCTCCAGCGGCGTGGATTCTTGGGGACCGCCGGTTCGTGTTGGCAGCGATACCGAGCTTTGGTTCCTTCGTTTTGTGCCTGACAAATTGTAATGTCGGCTAGTGTCAAATTGGATTAACTATATTTTAGCGAACTATGGCTCTTTGTTTAGAATCAGATCAGTTGGAAACCGTACAGAGGATACTTGGACTCCATTTTGAGGGGTTTGAAGTTTGGGCTTACGGGACACGTGTTACGGGTGTTGATTTGACCCCGGATACGGAATTGGAATTGGTGGTCATTTCGGATTCCCCTATTTCCCTCGACGACATGACTTCGGTCGAGAAGGCTTTTGTCGAAAGTGGGCTTCCGTTCCGTGTCGATGTTGTTGATTGGTCGAAACTCCCTGAATCTCTCCAAAAGCAAATCAAGAAAGAACATTCTGTTATCCAGGAGGCCGCCGATAGCTTCCAGTAAGGTCGGCGTGGTTAAATATGAATCGCTTGTTTTCCTTAATTCTAGTCGCTCTTCTATCTTCTACAGTGTTTGCGCAAGGCGAGGTCGAGCGCATTAAGCCGATGGTCAGGGATGGCCGTTGCTCGGACGCGATTGGTCCGCTGCAGAAGATTTACAGTTCTTCTTTCGGCAAGCCCGAAGGTGAAAAGGCTGCCGTGATGCTTGCGGAATGCTATCTCCGTAGCCATAAGCGCAACGAGGCGCACGATGTGGCGTCGCGCTTTTTGGAATACTATGTGAAGTCCGCTTATCGCGAGCGAATGGAACTTGCCCGTGCCGTTGTCGATGTGGAAAAGGGTTCCGTGTTCGATGGCGTCGAAGCGATGCTCCGCGTGCTTTCGTATTCGACGAATCCGGCTGCAAGGTCCCGCGCGAAGGATGTCGTTATCCAGACGTTGGCGGCTTCGCTTTTGAATGCCGACCAGCTCCAGTCCTTGCTTGAAAAATATCCTGTCGATCGCGAAGTGATGGGCTGGATGCAGCTCCAGCTTGGCCGTGAATGCCAGAATGTAAAGCGTTACCGCGCTGCAAGGTACTGGTACAAGAAAGTTTTGAAGGGGGCTTCTTCGGAGAGTTTGCAGAATACGGCCAAGAAGGGTATCAATGCTCTTGAAGGGCTTGGCGCTGGCCTCCCGACCATTCTCGTTCTCGCTCCTCTTTCCGGTGATTATGCCGAATTCGGTGCCGCTGCGGTTCAGGGGTCGCTCCTCGCTTATGAGCAGTCTGGCCTCAAGGACAAGGTGAATATCCGCTTCCAGGACACGCACGCCGATGCGGCTATTGCTATCATGCGTACGCAACGCGCTGTCAATCAGGATAGCGTCATTGCGATTATCGGCCCTATCATGAGTGCTCCGGCAACGGCGGTGGCTGCATGGCTTGGGGCGAACTTCCAGCATGTGCCGATGCTTACTCCGACGGCTACCGATGGTGGTATCGCGAAACTCGGCCCGAATATTTTCCAGGTGAATATCACGATGGATATTCTTGCGCAGACGATTGCGGACTTTGCTATCAAGTGTCTCGACATCCGTGAATTCGGCATCATGAGCCCGCTTGGTGATTTCGGTACGTCGATGTCCGAAAACTTTACCAGGGCTGTTGAACGCCGTGGCGGTGAAGTCGTCGCTTTCCGCAATTACGAAGAAGGCCGTCCGGACTACAAGACGGAATTTAACATGATGCGTGATGTCCGCTTTTATCAGGAAAACCGTCGCCGCAACATTGCCAAGGGCGTGAGCGATATCGGCGCCTTGAGCCAGAAGGATCGCAAGGCTTACCTCTCCGATGCCGATGCGGTTTTCCCGGGCCTGTTTATTCCGGCAACGAACCCGGCTGATGCTGGTGCCATGGTGAGCCAGGCCGCATTCCACAAGGTTTCCGGTACCTACCTTGGAACGTCTGGATGGAATGGCCGTGAACTTTTGATTCAAGGCAAGAAGCTTGTGGAAGGTTCTTATTTCAGTGTTCCGGATAACGACATGAACAAGGACAAGTCTCCCTACACCCAGTTCGTGAAGGACTTTACGGCTCGTTGGGGTGTTGAACCCGGTGAAGACAAAGTCAGTGGCTTGAGCTACGATGCAGCGAATGTCATCTTCTCTTCGCTTGCCGCTATCGACGGTAAGCAGGACGACTTGACACGCTATATCAATGCGACCAAGGATTTCAAGGGCATCTACGGCAATATCAAGTTCCGCCGCGGTGCGAACGCCAATACGAAAATCGTGACCGTGAATAAAGGCAAGTTCGAAATCGTGACGACCTGTGACAAGCAGGACGCGGCGGCTAAAGAAGCTAAGGCCAAGAAAAAGAAGTAATTTTGATTTTGGTTATTTGAAGCTCCGCTGCTGCGGGGCTTTTTTTGTGCGATTGAAAGAATCTAAATATGCTTGTGAACTTTTTTCTTTTGGTTGTAAGTTGTATTTTTCTATCTTAGCTTTTGAAAATTCATTTGGCGGTTTGGCGGTGCGTTAGGATTTTGCAATTGCATTATTGCATCCTTCCTACTTCCTACTTCCTACTTATTAGAGGTTTTCTATGTCTGTTGCAATGCAAGATGTGATGAAACAGTCCGGGGTGGCGTTTGGCACGAGCGGTGCCCGCGGCCTCGTGAGCGCTATGACCGACCGTGTGTGCTATGTGTATGCACGTTCCTTTATCAAGTACTGCGAAGCGTCTTACAAGTGCGAACGCACGATTGCGATTGCGGGTGACTTGCGTCCGAGTACGGAACGCATTTTGAAGTCGCTCGTGCAGGCTGGCGCCGATGCGAACTGGAAGGTGATTTACTGCGGTCGCATCCCGAGTCCGGCTATTGCGATGTACGGCATCGACAAGCATTTGCCGACCATCATGGTGACGGGCAGCCACATCCCGGCAGACCGCAACGGTATCAAGTTCAACCATCCGAATGGCGAAATCACGAAGGCCGACGAACAGGGAATCGTTTCGCAGTCGGTGGATTTTGACGAAGCGCTTTTCGGTGCGGATGGCATGTTGAAAAATGCGCCGGAACTCCCGGCGGTTGAAACGGAAGCAGAAGAAAATTACTGCAAGCGTTATCCGGACTTTTTTGGTAGCGACGCTTTGCACGGACTCACGATTGGAGTTTATCAACATTCCGCTGTGGGCCGCGACATCGTGGTGAAGGTTCTCGAAAGCCTCGGTGCGACGGTCAAGCCGTTTGGCCGTAGTGATGTGTTTGTGCCGGTCGATACCGAAGCTATCCGCAAGGAAGACGAAGAGCTCGCCCGTGAATTTACTCACAAGGATTACGTGGATGCCGTGTTCAGCACGGATGGCGATTCTGACCGCCCGCTTTTGGCAGATGACGTAGGCATGTGGCTTCGTGGCGACGTGCTGGGTATTCTGGCGGCGCAGTCTCTTGGAATCAAGCGCATTGCGACTCCGGTGAGCTGCAATACTTCGCTTGAAAAGTCCGGCAGTTTCGAAAAGATTTGCCGCACCCGCATCGGTAGCCCTTACGTGATTGCCGGCATGGAAAGTCTGGTCGAAAACGGCGTGACGGTTGCAGGTTACGAAGCGAACGGTGGCTTCTTGCTCGAAACGGATTTGACGCATGAATTTGTGAATGGCGATAAGCGCGAAGTTCGCACGCTCAAGGCCCTCCCGACCCGTGACGCGCTCCTCCCGATGATTGCCGTGATGGTCATGGTCCGCAAGGAACGCATGTGCGTTGTGGATTTGTTGCGCAAGTTGCCCAAGCGCTTTACCGTGAGCGACCGCCTCAAGGAATTCCCGACCGAAAAGTCCAAGGCGAAACTTGCCGAAATCCGCGAAAAGAATCTCGGCGAAAAGTTGTTCGGTGCGCTTGCCGCAAAGCCTTCCAAGTTTGCGAAGGACGGTTCTGCACCGAAAGCGTTCCAGGGCAAGATTGTCTCCTTGAACGAGGTCGATGGCTACCGCATGGAATTCGATTCCGGTGACATCATCCACTTGCGTCCGAGCGGTAACGCTCCCGAGTTCCGCTGCTACGTGGAAACAGAAGGCAAGGAACGCAGTGCGGAACTCCTCGCCGACTGCCTCAAGATTATGGAAGGCTGGCGGAAGTAGGGTATAGAACGGGCCTTTGGCCCTATAGACGAAAGACGAAAGGTGATAGTGGCGCTTTGCGCGTATATTGTTTGAAAATCTCTCGTCTCTCGTCTCAACTCTCTCGTCTTTTTTTAGTATCTTATACCTCGTATGTTCAAAAAGTTTATTGCGCTCGCACTTGCTGTTGGTTCCCTTGCGTTTGCCGGGGGGTATTGGCACTTGGATCCGGGCGGTGTGACGATGAAGTTCTTGTCGATGCCGGTTGCGCCGCGTGCTGCTGCACTTTCGGGTGCCGGTGTCGCTGATCCGGGTCGCGTTTCCGAAGTTTCACGTAATCCGCTTGCGATGAGTACCGCCAGTGAAGCCGAATTCGGACTTAGCCAAGTTATTTTTGGCGAAGGTGGTGCGGATAATTTTGTGTCCGCTTATTACGGACTGCCTCTTGCGGATAAGTTTACGCTTGCATTTGCGGTTGACTTCTTGGGCTACGATGACATCGAAGGTCGTGACGAGAACGGTCTAAAGACTGCGTCGTACGGTTCTTACGCCTGGTCGCTTTTGGCCGGTTTCGGTAGCAGGTCGAAGATTTTCAACTGGGCGGCTTCGATGCGTTTTGCGACGCAGACCATTGATGACGAGACGGGTTTCTTGTTCACGTTCGATGCGGGTGGCTCTTTCCGCGTGAATCAGTATCTTGCCTTTGGTGCGAATTTCACGAACCTCGGTTTTGCAAGCAAGTATGAAGACGAGAAAGAAGCGGCTCCGCTTGCGCTCCAGGCCGGCGTGACCGGGTTCATCCCTATTCTGGATCGTTGGATGATTCATTTATCTGTAGATGCGTATCGCCGTGCCGATACGAAGGCGCAGCTTTTGCTTGGCGGTGAAGTTGTTTACTTTGACATGCTTCATTTCCGCATGGGTTACGCATTTCGCCCGGATACCGAAGATGCGATTAGTGGCGGTCTCGGTGTGACGTTCGGCATGATCGTGTTCGATTACGCTTACAGCCCGCGTCCGGCGTTTGAAGGCGGAAACCATTACATTGCGGTCGGTGTGAAATTTTAGTCGAATACTAGGCGAACGAACGTTCTGAAATATTCTCGCACGAGTTCCACTCATGGAGTTCGTGTTTTTTTATTTGGTAACATAGACAACCGCGACTGATGTTCAATGCTTTGGCAGCTCTGCTTTTGTTGCCGTTGTAATCGTCGAGTGCTTTTTGGATAAATGACCATTTGGGTGCCGATGCCCGGTTGGTGTTGTATATGCTGTGTTCATCAATATCGTTTATTGTTTTTTCCGAAAACTCTTCGGAGAGAATTTCTTCGAGCGAAATATCGTGCTGCATCAAGAGCGCGTAACGCTGGAGTACGTTTTTCAGTTGGCGGATGTTGCCCGGCCATTTGTATTTGGAAAGCGCCTTGATTTCGCTTTTGTGAAGCGGAAATTGCTCTGCAAAAGTCTTGGCTGTGATTTCAGCCCACAATTGGGCTGTGATTTCTGGAAAGTCATCTCTGTTGCGGAGCGGCGGAATCACGATGGGGAAGGCGTTCAGCCTGAAGAAAAGGTCCTTGCGGAAATTCCCGTCGTGGATTTCGTTTTGCAAATCGCGATTCGTGGCGCAGACAAGTCTGAAATCTACCGGCTCGTTTTGCGTGGCCCCGAGCGGGAGCACGGAATGTTCTTGCAGGATTCGCAAAAGTTTGCTCTGCATATCGAACGGCATTTCACCGATTTCATCGAGGAACAGCGTACCGCCATTTGCCGCCTGCACGATGCCCTGGTGGTCGCTTGCGGCTCCGGTGTAAGAACCTTTCTTGGCGCCTTCCAGAAGGCTTTCGGCGAGATTCCTTGCGATGGCTCCGCAGTTGAGCGCAATGAACGGCCCCTCGCTTCGCGGACTGTGCTTGTGTATAAATCTAGCGGCGATTTCTTTGCCGACTCCCGATTCTCCTTGCAACAGCACGGGAATATTGGATTTTGCGGCGATGAACATCAATTTTTCGTGTTTCTTCATAGACCCTCAAGGCATTTTTTTTGAGGTTGCCCCTTTATTATTAACACGCTTTTTTTGTCCGGTTGTCCGGTAAATTTTTGTTAATATTATTCCATGAAAACCTTGCACACTTTTGCTACATGGCACTCCTTCGGAGTGCGTGTAGCTTGGCTCGGTCATGTCAAGACATAATGTCTTGACGCGACTCTCGCCTTTTGACGCCTTCGGCGTCCGTGGCTACGGCTCAAAGATGAAAAAACAAGTTTTTTCGCCTTGCTCGCCTTGCACACTTTTGCTACATTTGCCGCGCGGCGGTACAGTGCCGTCGCAGACATAGACAAATCATAAACCAAGGCGACCGATAAAAATTGCTTTGATTTGAAAATTTGAGCGAGACCGAGTGCAGGCAGGAACGAAAAGTGGTGAATACTGGAAGTCTTTACCACTTTGAGTGACGACAACTATAAAAGGTGAACGTCGCGCCCATGCTTGCATGGGCATGACTGAGCCGTATAGTTGGCATGAATATGCAACCTGCACGATGTGTCGCAGCCAAATTTTTGAGAATGAATTTTTAGAGGGCGCCTAAAAGTGGCTGGCCAGATGGGTAGGCTTGGGCACGACGGTCGTGAGGAAAGCGACTGCGCTCGAAGCTGAGAGGTTTGGTGGCCCGAAAGGAAAAAATGAGTCAAAGAATCGTATGCAAGTTCGGCGGCAGCTCTGTCGCCGATGCCGGCCAGTTCAAGAAGATCAAGGCCATCGTTGAATCCGACAAGAACCGCAAGGTCATCGTCGTTTCCGCCCCCGGCAAGCGCAATCCTAAGGAAACAAAGCTTACCGACCTCCTCTACAGCACCTACGACCTCGCTAGCAAGGGTCTCGACTTTTCGACCCCGTGGAACCTGATCCGTGAACGCTACGACGAAATCTGCAAGGACCTGGGCCTCGGCGACAAGCTTTCCGAAGACCTCGACAGCCTCGAAGACAAGCTCAAGAACCATCCTGAAACCATCAGCACCGACTTCCTGGTGAGCCGCGGCGAATTCCTTTGCGCACGCCTCATGGCCAAGTACCTGGGTGCAAACTTCGTCGATACCTTCCCGCTGATCACCTTCGACGACAAGTACCGCATTACGCCGAAGACCTACGAAGACATCGCGAAGGCCTTGTCTGACGAAAACCAGCTTTACGTGCTGCCGGGCTTTTACGGTAGCAACCTCCGTGGCGAAGTCAAGACCTTCAGCCGTGGCGGCTCCGACATTACGGGCGCTATCCTTGCTAACGGCATCGATGCCGCCAAGTACGAAAACTGGACCGACGTTTCGGGCATGCTCATGGCTGACCCGCGCATCGTCGAAAATCCGCTGCCCATCGAATACGTGAGCTACCGCGAAATCCGCGAACTCGCCTACTCCGGCGCCTCCGTGCTCCACGACGAATCCATCGCCCCGTGCCGCGCGAAGAAGATTCCTATCAACATCCGCAACACGAACCGCCCCGAAGATGCGGGCACCATCATCGGCCCCACTCCGGAAGAAGCGAAGCTCCCGATTACGGGTGTCGCCGGCCGCAAGGGCTTCTCGATGATCTACATCGAAAAGTCCATGATGAACAAGGAAGTTGGCTTTGGCCGCCGCGTGCTCGCTGTGCTTGAAAGCGAAGGACTCTCCTACGAACTCTGCCCGAGCGCAATTGACTCCATGAGCATCGTCGTGGATTCCAAGGCTCTCGACGCCGTGCAGGACGTTGTCCTCGAAGACATCACGCAGCAGATGCGTCCGGACCGTATCAAGATTTTCCCGGGCATCGCTCTTATCGCTACCGTGGGTCACGGCATGACGAACAAGATTGGTGTTGCCGCAAAGCTCTTTACGGCTCTCGCCGAAAGCAAGGTGAACGTGCGCATTATCGACCAGGGTTCTTCTCAGATCAACATCATCACCGGTGTTGACGAAGCCGATACCGAAAAGGCCATCAAGGCCATCTACGCCGCCTTCGTGAAGTAATTCGCGATTGTCATGCCCGCCACCGAGCGGGCACCTCCTTACGCGATGTCATCCTGAGCAAGATGCCGCGAGGCATCGCGTCGAAGGATTCAGTAACATTTCAAAACGACTCGGAATAGAATCCGGGCCGTTTTTGTTATTATTAGAACGAGGTAATTGAATGGAAGAAAATAAAGTGTATGAGTCAAAAAGCAAACTATGGCTTTGGGGCTCGATAGAAATTATTGTTGTTTATGCTGTTATTATGGGCATGTATATAAATAGAGTTATGAACTCGGACGTTTATAAGGACAACGTCTTTTTTTGGATTTATATGGCTGTTGCAAGTCTTTATATTTTGTTTGCGATAGCTCACATGTTTCCTAGAAAAGTTGAATTTATTGAAGATGAGTCCGCACGCATTACTTTTTTTCTTGGCGATTCCGTGACGTTGAAACCTGGAAAGTTTAGAATTAAGAAGTTTAAATCTAAATCAGAAAAGTGGGGTGGATTTATTTTTGCTCGGGGCCGGTTTATGATTTTTAATTCCGGTACTTTTCCAGAATTCGAAAAATATTTGATTCAATAAGTTGGAGGTTTTAAATGAGTGAAGGAGAAAAGACTCGATTCACCGGCAACCTGGCTTTGCTTAGGGTTTGCGCTATCGTGTACATTGTGAATGCATTGAAATTTGTCTTCAATATGTCCTTTATGGCTGGGCACGGTGGTTTTTTCAGTTCGCTGTGGAGCGCACTTACGAATTCGTCATTTGAAGATTTGCTTGCAACGGTCGGACTGTTGATTGTATCGGGGATTGGCTTGCCTGTGCTGCTCGGTGTTTTGGTTTTTGTCGTTTTGCTTGCGCTAGGGGTATTTGCGATTGTCAAAAATAATGTGATGATTCTAAAAATATTGGCGGTGCTGCTCCTTATCTGGGTTTTCGCGAGCGTGTTCATCATTATTCCCATCGATGTTTTAATGGGAGATGCAGTAACAAAAGTTGATGTCCAGAACTTCATTAACATGGTTTTTAACGTGAATGTTGTTGTTGCTGTGGCTGCGTTCTTTGTTGCATCTAAAAAGCATGATGAAAGTGGGGCTACCGCTGCGGAAGAGCCGTTTAATTTGGGCTTGTTCCGTCTTTGCGCCATCTTTTTTATTGTAAGCGGGTTGAACAGCTTGGCTCATTTTGTTTGTACACAATCTCCCCCTTTTCAACTTGCTTTCTTCGGTGTTGTTAATTTAGCGGTCGGTGTATTTGCGCTTGCCAAAGAGAATCCTGCGGTTCTGATAGCTGGCTCTTTGATGATGTTTGTAAAAATTTTATTCAATTGGCTCAATTTTATCCGCATATCTGGATTAGACCCTTATATGGTGGGCCCGCTTGTTTCACATGCCGTTTTCAATACGTCAACTGTGATTGCTATTGCGGTATTCTTCATTAAACCCGAGTGGGTGAAATCTTGCTTGCAGAAAATGAAAGAGTGATTTTGCGAAAAAAAACTGCCGTCTATTTCGTTTTTTTATGAAAATGTGTAATTTTCATGAAAAATTGGGCAGGAAAATGTGTATATTTATTAAAAAATTGGGCTGGAAAACGTGTTTAAGCGGAAAATTGATAAAATACTTGAAGATTGGCTGCATGAACCCCATCATAAGCCTATTGTTGTGAAGGGGATTCGACAGTGTGGAAAAACAAGTAGCGTGATGGATTTTGCTACACGTCATTTCAAGCATGTTGTTTATCTTGATTTTCGCGAACATCCGGATTACAGGAAGTTCTTTGCTCCGGATGTTTCTGTATCCTCCGTCGTTATGCGTATATCGGCAGCGATGCCTTCTGCAGAAATTGAACCTCACGAAACGTGTTTTATTTTTGATGAAATTCAGGATTGCCCACTTGCTCGCAGTTCTCTCAAATATTTTTACTTGGATGGTCGTTTTGAAGTCATGTGTACGGGTTCTCTGCTTGGAGTTCACGGTTACAAGACGAAGGAACTGAAAGATGAGGCTGAAGCATCTATACCTGTAGGCTTTGAAAATATCGTTGAAATGTTCCCAATGGACTTTGAAGAATGGCTTTGGGCTAATGGCATAAAGCCGATGCACTTTGATTACCTCAAAGATTGCTTGCGGAACGAAATGCCTGTTGATCCGGCGCTGCATGATCGTTTTCGTGAATTGCTCCATCAGTATGTGATTGTCGGAGGCATGCCTGAAGTTGTTACAACGTTTTTTGAAACGGGGATTGTGGGCAAAGTGCTTGCTGTGCAGAAGAGGATTGTCGATGAATATAAAGCTGACATGGTGAAGTATGCAGCTTCTGCAGATAAGGCTCATATTCGTGAGTGTTTTGAATCCATCCCGGCTCAGCTTGCCCGTGAATACAAGAAATTCTCGTATAATGTTGTGCGTACAGGAGGCCGTGGTCGTGATTACGCAGGTAGTCTGCAATGGATTGAAGACGCGGGAATTATTCGTCGGTGCTACAATATTCGAGCTACGGAATTGCCTTTGGATGGCAATCGAATTCAAACAGAATTTAAAGTTTATATGTCCGATATCGGGCTGCTTATTTCAATGCTCGAAGATGGAACGCAATCCAGTATTTTGAGTGGAGATTTGCTTGGCTATAAGGGCGCTATTTTTGAAAATCTGGTTGCAGATTTGTTTGGAAAAATGGGCCGTAAGCTTTATTATTACCATAAGGACAGTAGCATTGAACTAGACTTTGTTATGCGGTATCAAGGTAAGTGTACACCTGTAGAATGTAAGGCGCGTAATGGAGATGCAAAGTCGTTGAAGACGGTCTTGAATAATTTTGAAAAATACCATGTGGAGCAGGCCGTAAAACTTGGTGATTACAATGTTGGGCGTAATGGCGCCGTGCTTACGTTTCCGCTGTATATGGGATTTATGTTGACTGAGGTGTAATGCGGTTTATTCTTCGAAGGGCCTGACTCTCAGCGTGACACCAAGAGTTTCGCAAATCTTGCGGCACTGCTTGATTTTTTCTTCGGACATGACTTTTTCGACGACGGTCAACACGACGTTTGGTACGTGGAACTTGGCGAGCACTGCAAATTCCTTGAGTGCGTCAAACGACTTGATGCCAAATCTCGATCTCGTGAGTTCGAGGAATTCTTCGGCGGTTGGTGCGTTCAAAGAAATCGAAACGGTATCAAAGCGGCCTTCAAGTTGCGGGGTGATGTCTTCGCCGTGAATCAAGTTGGCGAGCCCGTTCGTGTTGAGACGGACTTTTAATTTTGGATACTTTGTTTTTAATTCATCGATGACTTTGCAGACATCGTGCAAACGTTCGAGCGGTTCGCCGTAGCCGCAAAAGACGAGTTCGTTGATGACGGAAAGATCGTAGGCGTTGAAAATTTCCATGACCTTTTCGACGCTGGGTTCGCCGCCCTTGAGCCAGAGCGAATTGCCTTCCATCATCTTCTTCGTTTGGCGCAGGCAAAAGACGCAACTGCATGGGCAGCGGTTGGTCATGTTCACGTAAATGTTCTTGCCCGTGATATCGCCGCTGTTCGCGATGTCTAGATATCCGGCTTCTCCGACTTTTCCAGTAACGGTATATACGATCATTTAATCCTCCATCAAGTCGCGAAGGTACATTTCAAAGCAAAGTCCCCAATGCGTAGGGACGTTGTTGTCTTCGCAGTAGCGCAGGCACTTAGAGACAAATTCCGCAGCCTTTTTGACGGACTCGTAAAAGTCGTGCCCGTTCAGGTACATGCCAGCAATGATGGAGCTGATGACGTCGCCGGTTCCGCTGCGGTCGCCGCCGATGCGATCGACCATGACGATTCGCGGTTCTTCGCCCTTGCTATAGACGTAGTTCATGATTTGCTTGCTGTTGTAACGGATGCCTGTGACAACGATGTGTTCTGGGCCTTGTTCTACGAGCTTTTGGCACATGGTCGCAAGTTCTGCGTCGTTGAATCCCTCTTCGCGGTATTTTACATCGGTCAAGGTGCAAAGTTCGGTGAGGTTCGGCGTCAAGATGTCTGCGTAATGAACGAGCGATTTCATCTTTTCGCACAAACTAGGCGTGTATGTTTCGTAAAGCCTGCCGTAGTCGCCCATCACCGGGTCCACTAATGTGAACGTGCCGTTTTTCTTGAATGTCTTGAAAAAGTCAATGACGATATCGACTTGCTCTTCGGAACCTAAAAATCCGCTTGCAATCGCATCGAAATTTAAATTCAAATCCTTGTAAGTCTGAATGTAATCGCGCATCTTTGAGGTATAGTCATCGAAGTAATATTCGGGGAATTGCGTGTGCGCCGAAAGAATCGCAGTCGGCACTGTGACCGCTTGGATTTTCATCGCCGATACAATCGGAGCCATAACTGCGATTGAGCACCGACCAAATCCTGTAACATCATTAATGAGCGCGATTTTCTTCTGTGACATGACGGGTAAAAATTAAAAATTTTTCCTTTCCGACAGTACCCGCACGGAGGCGAATGCCGCCGATACAATTACCGCGAGGAGCGTCGGGCCGAGGAAAACAGAATCGAATCGTTCTGCAACCTGGTAGGCGATAAAGCCCGCGAGCCAAGCGAAAATGTTCCAGAGCCAAACGCCGAGCGATTCGCTGCGTTCCTTGGAGAAGTAGAACGATACCAGGAGAACGGCGGCCATCGGGGCGAATACGGAAGCGATCAGGTAAAGGAAGCTGATGTAATGTTCCATGATTCCCGAAATGGCTAAGGCCGCGCTCAAGAGGCTTACGACGACACCTGCAATTTTCGGATTTATTTTGCTGTAAATCGCCTTGGAAGATTCGCCTGCGGAGTTTGCGGCAAGGAAGTTCGTGGTCACCGTCGAAAGCACCACGATGATGATTCCCGGGATGCCGAGGCCAGCTAGGAGAATGGCTTGCGCGATGTTGTTGTTTGCTCCGATGCCCGAAATTTCGATTCCGAGAATGTACATCCAGAGGCTTGCGAACGTGTATGCGATTGCAGAGATGGCGGTTGCCTTCACTGGCTTTTCGGCATCCTTCGTGTAGTCCGAAATTACGGGTAGCCAGGAAATCGGCATGGCGATGGAGATTTCAAAAATATTCCAGAACTTGAGTGCGGCGGCGGTCGCGGCAGTTCCCGTTGTAGCTGCTCCTGCGGCGCTTGCGACAGAGCTTGAACCGCTGCCGAGTCCGAACAACTTAACAGATAAAATGGCGAGCAATACGGTAAGCGCTGCCATCACGACGGTCGTTACGTTGGCGGAACGGCGGATGCCCACATAGACCCAAGCCGCAATGAGTGCTGCGAGAATCACGCATGTGAGAGGGAATGAAATCGGCAAGTTCAGCCCCGCCAAGGCCGAAGCGCCCTGAGCGTTCAAAACGGCGACCCAAGCGAGCAACTGGAACGTGTTCAATGCGGCGAAGAACTTGGAACCGTATTTGCCGAATGTGGATTTAGTCGTTTCCATGGCGTTCAGGCGGACGCGTGCACCGATGAGGCCTACGAAAAAGAGCAAGATGCCGCCCAAGATGTGCCCAAGCACAAGCGGGAGCCAAAGCGAATCCCTTGCGGCGGCTGCGCCAATTTCTATACCCGCTTCAATTTCGGAAACGGAGATGGCGACGCCAAACCATATAATTCCATTAGAAAAAAGTCCTGTTCGTTTTTCCATGTTAAGCCTCCTGTTGTGAAATTCCAAAGGCGGCACAAAGATAGAAAAGGGACGGAATGAACTCAAGGTTGAATCTGATACTACTTTTCTATGCGACGGTATAGAAATAAGCTATAGGGCGCCGAGAGGCCTGAAAACCTCGTTGAAAAATACTGACTTATAGAACAATTTTATATCCAATAATAACCCTAACATATAATAAATGAACTTTCATTTCTTATAAATTAATTCTATAAAATGCGATATAAATTTAGTATTGGACATTCAAAAAACCGCATGCTATATTTGCCAACAAAAAAAATATTGTGCGGAGAATGTTGAATGGATTTTAATACCACGCTGTTGCATCATGGATTTGAGAGTGAAAAAAATTCGGGCTCTACGCTTACGCCCATTTATCAGGTAAGTGCTTTCTCTCAGGAATCTGCAGAAAAGCTTGAAGCGGTCTTTAATAATAGGGCTCCCGGTTTTGCATATACAAGAATAGGAAACCCGACGACAGATTCTTTTGAACGCCGTGTTTCTTCGCTCGAAAAAGGTATTGGCGCAGTTACATGTTCTTCGGGAATGGCGGCGGTAACTATTTCGCTTCTGAACATTTTGCGCGCTGGGGATGAAGTCATCGCGAGTGCAGGGTTGTTCGGCGGTACAATTGATTTGTTCCACGATTTGGAAGCGTTTGGAATAACGACACGCTTTGTCACGGAAGTCACAGCAGAAAGCGTTCGCTCGCAGCTTAATGAAAAGACAAAGGCCGTATTTACAGAACTTATCGGTAATCCGAAATTAAATGTTGTCGATTTGAAAAGTGTTGCCGATGTAGCTCACGAAAATGGCGTCCCGTTCATTGTCGATAGCACGACGGCAACTCCTTACCTTGTCCGTCCTTTTGAATTCGGCGCCGACATCGTCGTACATTCCTCTTCAAAATACATCAATGGTAATGGCAGCGCCATCAGCGGCATTATTGTTGATAGCGGCAATTTCAAGTGGGAGCCGGCCCGCTATAAGGGCTTTGAAGAATACAAACGTTTTGGCAAGTTTGCTTATCTTGCCAAGCTTCGTAACGGAATCTGGCGTAATATCGGCTGTTGTATCGCACCCGCTACGGCTTTCTTGAATTCGCTCGGGCTTGAAACTCTCGGGCTCCGCATGGAACGCCTTTGCGATAACGCTTTGCAGCTCGCAGAGTTTTTGCAAGGCTTCGATGGCATCAAGGTCAATTACCCGGCACTTAAAGAAAGTCCTTATTATGACTTGGTGCAAAAACAGTTCGGCGGCAAGGGTGGTGCAATCATCTCGATTGATACAGGCTCCAAAGAAAAAGCGTTCAAGCTCATCAACAACTTGAAATACGCTACAATTGCCACGAACATCGGTGACTTGCGCACGCTCGTGATCCACCCGGAAAGCACGATTTTTACACACGCCACCAAAGAGCAAAAAGAGAACGCTGGCGTGTTTGAAGGAACGGTTCGAATTAGCGTAGGCATCGAAGATATTGAAGACCTCAAAGGAGATTTTGAACAAGCTATAAAGCAGATTTCGTAGAAAAATCAAGTCAGAAATAAAGCAACCGTCATTCTGAGGGACATGTCCCGAAGACAACTCAGAAGGCGAGCGTTGCAAAAATGAGCATGTTCATTTTTATAACCGAGCCAAAGAGTTGGGGCTTTAGTCCAATCCACAAAGTTTCTATTGCATAGATTAAAAATAACTGGATTCTTCACTTCGTTCTGAATGATGAGAAAACAAATAACCAACAGCCATATAGAAAATTTCAATAACTCAGCATAAAAATTAAGTATTGGACAAAGTAAAAAATGCGTTCTATATTTAGCATCAAAATTAAAGTACGGAGATAAAAAATGTCAGAAGAATTCAAAATAGATGATACCGTTGACGTTACCGACGTCAAATGCCCCACCACATTTGTCAAGGCGAAAGTCGCCATCGAAGAACTTGACGAAGGCCAAATTCTCGCCATCCGCTTGAATGACGGCGAACCGGTGCAAAACGTACCGCGCAGCCTCAAGGAAGAAGGCCACGAAATCCTCAAGCTCGACGACAATGGGGATGGAACATACACGCTCATTGTAAAAAAAGTCGGGGATTAAAACAAAGATTCAAAACGATCATTGAAACAGCATTCGTCATCCTGAGCAACGCGAAGGATCCAGTAAAGGCAAGACATAACTAGATTCTGCTCCTTCGAACCTAAGAATTGCAAAGCAACAAGTTGCTAACAATTCTATATCGGCTTCGCCTCAGAATGACGAGAAAAAAGAATTTCAGCGATTGATAAAACAATCAACTAAAAGGAATTTCAAACATGTTTATTACTGTTGCAGGAAACAAGAAAGAAGTTAAAGACGGCCTCACCGTCGCAGAACTCATTGAACAAGAAAAAGTGGAAACTCCGCAATACGTGACGGTTTCCGTGAACGATGAATTTGTCGAAAACGGCAATTTCGCAACTACCGCTCTCAAGGACGGCGACAACGTCGAATTCCTCTACTTCATGGGAGGTGGCTGCTAATGGCATTTACTAACGAACAACTCGAACGCTATTCCCGCCACATCATCCTCAAGGAAGTGGGTGCGAAGGGCCAGAAGAAGCTTTTGAACGCTAAAGTGCTCGTCATTGGTGCTGGTGGCCTCGGAGCTCCTGTAGCCATGTACCTCGCCGCCGCAGGCGTTGGAACTATAGGCATCGCCGATGCCGACGTAGTCGATCTTTCCAATTTGCAGCGCCAGATAATACATGCTACAAAGGATGTGGGCAAGCCCAAGGTGCAGTCCGCCAAGGAAACGATGGAAGCCATGAATCCGGATGTCAAGGTGATTACGTACCACACGTTCGTCACCAGCGAAAACATCATGGACATCATCAAGGATTACGATTTCATCATCGACGGAACCGACAACTTTCCGGCAAAATTCCTCATCAACGACGCATGCGTCATGGCGAAAAAGCCCTTCTCTCATGCAGGCATTATCCGCTTCCAAGGGCAACTTATGACGTACGTTCCGGGCCAGGGCCCTTGCTACCGTTGCGTTTTCAAGGAACCCCCTCCGAAAGATGCCGTGCCGACCTGCAAGCAGGCAGGCGTGATCGGTGCCATGGGCGGCGTTATCGGCAGTTTACAAGCGATGGAAGCCGTCAAGTACATTCTCGGTGTCGGCAATTTGCTCACGGGCTACTTGCTCACCTACAATGCACTCACGATGGAATTCCGCAAAATCAAGCTCCCGACAAAGACGGACGATTGCGCTGTTTGCGGCACCCACCCGACGATTGACCATCTGATTGATTATGAACAGGCCGTCTGCGATTTGAAGCACTAAGCGAGTCGGAAGTAGGAAGTAGACGGTAGGAAGTGTCATGCCCGATCCTGTCCTCGCTTGACGGGGATAATCGGGCATCTCCCTTTCAACACAAGAAGGAGATTCCCACCTAAAGGTGGCCATGCGCACTATGAACAAAGTTCCAAGTGCTGTCCGCCCGGTCGGAGCCGGGAATGACAAACAAGGCGAATGTTGCGACAAAACGCTTGAGTTTTAGCATAGCTGAGCCGCAAAATCAAGCCACGAAGTGGAATGACAAGCAACAAAAAAAGGAATTTCAATGATTACAATTTCAAAAGATGATTATCAAAAAATCCTGGAACATGCCCAGAAGAACCTCCCCGAAGAGGCTTGCGGCCTGATTGCCGGGAAAATCGAGGGGAACGACAAGCACATTGAAAAGGTTTATTTGCTCACGAATATCGACCATTCCAATGAACACTTTTCGCTAGACCCCAAAGAACACTTAGCCGCCATCAAGGATATGCGCCAAAACGGTCTTTCCCCGCTTGGCAACTGGCATTCCCATCCCGAGTCCCCGTCGCGCCCGTCGCAAGAAGACAAGCGCCTCGCTTTCGACAGCAAGGCAAGCTACTTGATTCTTTCGCTGATGGATCGTGAAAATCCGGTGCTCAATTCGTTCCACATCGAAGGCGATGACGCCACGAACGAAGGCTTGGTAATCGGGTAAAAGGTCTCCGTACAAACGGTGCCCCTGGGGTCCTTGTGAAATTCCGACTCTGGGGGCACTTCTTTTAAGGAGAAGTTTTATGGGAACCAAATTTAATAAAATAGTTTCAGAACAAATGGTTTTAGCCGCAAAAAAAGCATATCCGAGCGAATGCTGCGGCATTTTAATCGGGCGAATTCACGAAAACGGCACAGACAAAGAAATCGAAGTCATTGAAATTCGCGAAGCCCCCAATCAGTTTCAAGGGCAAAAAGCAGTCCATTTCCAAATAGACCCGTTATACATTTACCAAGTGGAGCAAGAAATCGAAGCCCTCGGCCTCGAAATCGTCGGCGTTTACCATTCGCACCCCGACTGCCCTGCCATCCTCTCCAAAGAAGACGAAAAATACATGGTTCCCGGCCTCGAATACGTCATCATGTCTGTAAAAAACGGCGAAGTCGTAGATGTGAAAAGCTATAGGAAATGAGTTTAGAGTTGCAGACTCAAGACTTCGTTCTACGCTTCTGGATTTCTTCTTGCGAAAAGCCCGAAATGGAGGCGATATCTTCGTCGGTCAATTTCCCATTAGCAATCATGGCATCGACCATTTCGAGTTTGGCTTTTGCTCTACCATTTTCCTCGCTTTCATGAAGGTCAAATTCGAAAGTCATATACTTGTTCCTTATGAGAGTGTCGGCTTTGTAAAAGGACACCTGGTCGTTGATGGTTTCTGTTTCGCGTGAATCAGCATTTCTAGTCGCAAAATACTTCATATACGCTTTTACGACTGGATTATTGCTCTTTCAGACTAGTGTAAAAGCCTCCTTTAGAAAGGGCCACGCCATCACCCACGCTTTGGTAGTATCTAGCACGCTGCGGAAGTTCCTTGGTATCGACCATTTGACGCCTACGGCGTCAGCGGCTGCACTCGGTCATATCGACAAAATTTTTTTGTCGATGCGACACTCGTTTTGCACGCTACTGCATTTCGATGTCAAAAACACGGATTGTTTCTCCGTTTTCGCAGGTCTCACGTGCGTAAATAGAGGCTTTAATCTACAGCGAAAAATTTTGAAAAAGCAAAACATTGCAAATTTTGCAAACAACCGTTATCAAATTTATTTATTTTGTTAACAATTGGTTGCAGAAGAAAATCGCCTAGTCCTTTAGACAACGAACTGAAAACCCGTAGTACTTGAAGTCGCCGCCCAGGCCCGCATAGTCGTCGTCGTAGTACAAGTACATGTAGTACGCGCCGAGGCTACTGCCCTCTGTAGAACACCAGAAGTTCGCGCGGTAGCCCTCGCCGTAGTAATACCCAGAGTCGTGCCTGTAGCCAGCAGGCAATGCCGAGAACGAGAACGCTTCCGTGCCGTTGCCACTATTATACCAACCGGACGTGGACTTGAGAACCTTGCCAGCAGTTGATCGTTCACCGACTGCATTGAACAAAGTTTCCCATTCGGCCTTGCTCGGCAGGTGCCAACCGCTCGGGCATACACCCTGGATGTTTCCTGACGGCAGAGAGCATGTATTGCCATAGCCGCAGTCGCTCTCCGATCTGACGACCGCAGCTGCCCAGGTGTAAAGCCGACCGTACTTGGTGCAGTTGCTGGCGTTGTCATCATAGCAGTAGCTGTTGTTCGTTTCGTAGTTCAGGTTCTCGGCCATCCACGTCTGAGAGCCGATGGTCACCGTCTTGTAGGTTTGGCCGTCGCGGGAGTCTGTGAGATTCCCGGTCGAGCCGGGAATGACGACCGAGCTAGACGAGGACTTTACGGTACTGCTGCTTGATTTTGAGGAATTATCCCCATCATTCGAATTATTCGCCGAAGTTGACGAATCGTTACCGCAAGCGGAAAAAAACACCGTAGCAAATGCGACTACATATAAAAATTTTGAATAATTCATCCTCATCTCCTATGAGTTCCGCCCTCATAAATTTAGATTAAATATAGGTAAAGACGCAGCAGAATACTTGTATTCAGATATGGCATAACCGCAGTCACGAACGCCTTGGCGTTCAATGCTGGCCTCGGTCATGAGTAAGCAAGCTTACTCGCGATGCTCGACCTACGCATTTGTCCTACAACCTTCTGTTTACGGACCTTCGGTTCTAACCACCAACCACTACAGCAAAGTCGCCACAATCCACAATAGCAATAACTAATGACTATTGACCAATGACTAATAACCATAAGCTATTGACCACCGACAAAAAATCATCAGTTATAGGAAAATCCAATAAGTCCGCATAAAAATTAAGTATTGGACAAACGCATTTTTGCGTTCTATATTTTGCATCGAAAAATCCTACAATTCTTGTGGGAAATTTTGTACGGAAACAACACTTTTTAGGGAACCTCTACTTGAGCGGCCCAATGTACGGAGAAAAAAAGTGAAAATATACATATCTGCAACACTCAGGAATTTCTTTGGGAAAAACTCCCAAGTAGATGCCCCTGCCGATACGGTCAGGAAGGCACTCGCATTTTTAACGACAACTTACCCAGAAGGCGAAAAAGTTCTTTACGACGAGAACAACAAAGTCCGTGAATTTATCCAAATTTACGTCAACAACAAGAAATTGACTGTAGAAACTATTTGGGATGCGAGCCTCCCCGAAAATACCGAAATTTTGCTTTTGCCCGCTATTGCTGGCGGCGCACCGGTTGAGGAATCGCAAAGTGCACCTGTCGAAAGTCTGATTTCGGACGAAAGACGTAAAGCGGTTTCATTTGATGATTCTGAAATTGAGCGTTTTGGCAAACATTTGATGCTCCGCGATATCGGAGTCAAAGGGCAAAAACGAATCAAGGCCGCAAAAGTGGTCGTCGTAGGTGCAGGTGCTTTGGGTTCGCCCGTCATCCAATATCTCGCCGCTGCGGGTGTCGGCACCATCAAGGTTATCGACTTTGACGAAGTCTCGCTCGAAAATTTGCAGAGTCAGGTCATTCACGGCTCGCGAGATATCAAGCGCCCGAAGGTGGCATCGGCTAAAGACAAAGTAAAAAACATCAACAAGAATATCGTTTTCGAAGCGGTAAAGGAACAGCTTGACGCATCGAACATTGAAGCCGAAATTGAAGGATACGATTTAGTCGTCGATTGCACCGACAATTACAAGGCTCGCTACTTGATCAACGACGCGTGCGCCTTACACGGTATTCCGGTTGTATTCGGCGCGATTTACCAGTTCGAAGGTCAAGTAGGCGTGTTCAACTTGGACGGAGGTCCCTGCCTGCGTTGCCAATACCCGTCCCCTCCGCCAGCAGGACTCATTCCTTCTTGTGCAGAAGGTGGCGCCATCAGCCCGCTCCCGGGCATCATCGGCAGCATCCAGGCAAACGAAGCACTCAAGCTCATTTTGGGCATCGGTGAACACCTGAACGGCAAAATTCTCCACGTGGATAGTTTGTACTTATCTTCGAGAATTCTCAAGGTCGAACGCGATTGCCATTGCCCGATTTGCGGTAACAATCCGACAATCACAAACGTCGAAGATATCGACTACGAAGACCTTTGTGGATTGAAGACCACAAACGAAACTCCAGTGGAAGGCTTCACGCCCGAAGAACTCGCCCACCGTATCGAAAATGGCGACGACATCACAATTGTTGACGTCCGCGAGCCGCACGAACGCGCGATTTTGCGCTTCCCGAACGCCATCGTAATTCCTATCGGACAGCTCGTCCGCAGGCAAAAGGAACTTGATCCGAATAAGGACACAATTTTCATTTGTAAGCAAGGCAAGCGTAGCGAACTTGCCATCAATACCTTGCGTGAAGCAGGCTACACCGGCCCTCTGTACAACTTAAAGGGAGGTATCGACGCTATGAAGGATATCATGTTCTCGCACGAAGGTGCATGGTTATAACACAAGGGGTAGAATAGGAAAAGGCTATGTCAAAAAAAATTTTCTACAAGGTCACATTTCTGTAACAACAAGATAAGAATATTTTTTTTAGCTTTCCACACCTAACTACTAGGGAAATAGACTAAGAAGATTCCCGGTCAAGAAGGGAATGAAAACTTTTAAAACACAATTAACAATAAGAGGTAAACCACTATGGCAAATGAAGCTACAGACAAAAAAACAGGCATCAATGCGCTTGGCGCAAAGGCCGCCTACAACCTGGCGAACGTCACCAAGACCAAGCCGCAATTTGGTGCACTGACCCCTAAGTGGCTCACCAAATTCCTTGAATTTAAAGGCCTCGAAACAGGCCTGTTCCGCGTGAACAAGGTCGTGGAAGGCGAAACCCCGCTCGATGTTCTTTGCAGCCAGACCAAGAAATCCGACATTATCCCGGAAGGTTATGTCGAATACGAAACCGAACCGCGCGAATACAAGCTCAATTCCATCTCCACGATTATCAACGTCAACACCGCTATCGAAGACGTCTATAGCTCTCCGTATGACCAGGTTCAGGAACAGCTCGGTCTCGCTATCGAATCGCTCCGCGAACGTCAGGAAAGCCAGCTCATCAACAACGACGATTACGGCCTGCTGAAGAACGTGGCTGATTCCCAGCGCATCCAGCCGCTCCGCGCCGACGGCCGCCCCACACCGGACGATCTCGACGAACTCATTTCGAAGGTCTGGAAGGAACCGTCCTTCTTCCTCGCTCACCCGCGTGCTATTGCCGCATTCGAACGCGAATGCACCCGCCGTGGCGTGCCGCCCGTTGTCGTGGACATCGCCGGTGGCAAGTTCCTCACCTGGCGCGGCATTCCTCTCGTTCCGACCGACAAGCTTCTCGTGGACGGCGTGAAGAATCCGAAGTCCCAGGGCGGCAAGACCAATATATTGCTCGTGCGCACTGGCGAAGCCAAGCGCGGCGTGATTGGCCTCTTCCAGGCCGGTCTCAAGAATGAACACTCTCGTGGCCTTTCCGTGCGTTTCCGCGGCATCGACAACAAGGGCGTTGCTTCTTACCTGCTTTCCCTGTACTGCTCTGCGGCTATCCTTGCCGACGATGCCATTGCAGTTCTCGAAGACGTAGAGGTTGGCGAATACTATGATTACGAATAATCCAGATACCAGATCGCTGGAAGAGCTCGCCGGAGTTCCCAATGCGGCTGAACTGGAGCAGTTGGCAAATGAGTACTTTCCCGACCTGACGGACAGTGCTTATGCTGCAACTCCCGCGGCACCTGAAGTGCAGAACGCTTCGGCGGCTCAGGGAGTGAGCGCCGCCCAAGGGGCAGCTGCCATCAACCAGACTCCCGCATTCGACTGGGAACATCCGTTTGCGACCTATGGCGACCAGCCGACTTCTTCGGCTCCGTTCGCTTATGGCGGCAATTCCACCGATGCCTGGCTCAACTCCGTGGAAGCCCCTGCGGTTCCCGAAGCGGAATTTGTGTCGCAGTTTGGCGATGTCCCGGCGGCGCCTGCGCCTGCAACGGGGTATTCTCCGAAGGTCCTTTCCAAGACCCAGGCTGCAGAAAATGCTCGCCCGATCGACGCTCCGACATCTCTCGGTGGCGATTCCGTGAAGACGGGTTCTGCAAACAGCGGCTCCAATTCCCGCAACGAATCCATCCGCATCGGTTCCAAGAATCTTGCGCAAATCCGTAGCGACTTCCCGATTCTTTCGAAGCAGGTCAACGGGCATCCTCTCGTTTGGCTCGATAACGGTGCTACGACGCAGCGCCCGCAGGTGGTGATTGACCGCCTCAAGTACTACTACGAAAACGAGAACTCCAACGTGCACCGTGGTGCCCACACGCTCGCGGCTGCATCGACGGATGCCTACGAAAACGCCCGTAACATCGTGCGCGACTTTATCGGGGCCCCGTCTTCGCAGGAAATCGTGTTCGTGCGCGGTACCACCGAGGCAATCAACCTAGTGGCTAACGCTTACGTGAAGCCGACGCTCCAGCCGGGTGACGAAATCATTGTCTCCATCCTGGAACACCACGCGAACATCGTGCCGTGGCAGCTCATTGCCGAAGAAACGGGTGCGATTATCAAGGTGATTCCGTGTGATTCTACCGGCCAGCTCAAATTGCACGATTACGAGGCACTGTTCACCAAACGCACCAAGTTCGTTTCCGTGACGCATGTCTCGAACGTGCTCGGTACGGTCACCCCGATCGAGGAACTCATCGCCATTGCCCACAGGCACGGCGTGAGAATCCTCATTGACGGTGCACAGTCCATCGCGCACATTCCGGTGAATGTTTCCGCCCTCGACGCAGACTTCTTCGTGTTCTCCGGACACAAGGTGTTTGCTCCGACCGGTATCGGTGTCGTTTACGGCAAGAAGGAATTGCTGGAAGCGGCACGCCCGTACCACGGCGGTGGCAACATGATTGCCGACGTGACCTTCGAACGCACCATCTACAACGGAATCCCGA
>CAMKTL010000032.1:0-40982 GCA_946415675.1 uncultured Fibrobacter sp. | reverse complement strand
ATGTCATTCCGGCCGGAGCCTGTGCTGAGCGCAGTCGAAGTAAGCCGGAATCGCCCGGCTGCGATGTCATTCCGGCCGGAGCCTGTGCTGAGCGCAGTCGAAGTAAGCCGGAATCGCCTTACACAGTTCTAATTGCTTTTTATTGAAACGGCTCCGCATTTTGCGGAGCTTTTTCCGTTTGAAAATATCCTCAAATTGCTATATTTGGGGCGGTAAATATTTAGGCTAAAAGAGGTCAAAATGCTCATTCTTCGTGGTACTCCGGCTCTGTCGGATTTCCGTCTGCAAAAGCTTTCATCTGATTTTAAGGCCGCTGGGATTCCGGTTGCAAGTGTCTATGCGGAATTCCTCCATGTGGTGGATTTGTCCGCCGACCTGACCGCTTCCGAAAAGGAAACGCTCGAAAAGGTCCTTCATTACGGCCCGATGCGCGAAGTCAAGGCGCTCGAAGGTGAACTCTTTGTGGTGTGCCCGCGTCCGGGTACGATCAGCCCGTGGAGCTCGAAGGCTACCGATATCGCTCACATTTGCGGCCTCCCGGCAATCAAGCGCATCGAACGCGCCATTGCTTACTACGTGAAGTTTGAAGGTGCTGCTCCGGCCCGCGAAGCCCTCGCATCCACACGCGAGAAGATCTCCGCCAAGATTCACGACCGCATGACGCAGGCCGTGTTTGCCGACACCGCTTCGCTGGAAGTGCTCTTCAGCAAGGAAGAACCGCGTCCGCTGAACGTGATTCCGGTGCTTACCGAAGGCCGCGACGCCCTCGTGAAGGCTGACAAGGAAATGGGCCTCGCGCTCTCTCCGGACGAAATCGATTATCTCGTCAAGAACTTCACCGAGCTCAAGCGCAATCCGACCGACGTGGAACTCTACATGTTCGCGCAGGCCAACTCGGAACACTGCCGCCACAAGGTGTTCGGTGCCGAATGGACCATCGACGGTGTCAAGCAGGACAAGTCCCTGTTCCAGATGATCAAGAACACCTACCAGCTCCACAACTCCAACATCTTTAGCGCCTACAAGGACAACGCCGCCGTGATGAAGGGCGCTGTCGCTGGCCGCTACTACGCTGACCCGCGCAACAACAAGTACGACTTCCACAACGAAGAAGTTGATATCCTCATGAAGGTCGAGACCCACAACCACCCGACGGCCATTTCTCCGTTCCCGGGTGCCGCTACCGGTAGTGGTGGCGAAATCCGTGACGAAGGTGCCACGGGTAAGGGTTCCAAGCCGAAGGCCGGCCTCACGGGCTTTAGCGTTTCGAACTTGAAACTGCCGGGTGCAGTCCAGCCTTGGGAAAAGGACTTCGGTAGCCCGTCCCGCATTGCTTCCGCCCTCGACATCATGATCGAAGGCCCGCTCGGTGGCGCTGCATTCAACAACGAATACGGCCGTCCGAACATCCTCGGTTACTTCCGCACTTTCGAACAGGAAGTCGATGCCCAGAACGGCAAGGAAGTCCGCGGTTACCACAAGCCGATTATGTTGGCCGGTGGTCTCGGTAACATCAAGCATGAACATATCGAAAAGGGTCACATTGACCCGGGTGACCACCTGATTGTGCTCGGCGGTCCGGCGATGCTTATTGGCCTTGGTGGCGGTGCTGCCAGCTCCGTGCAGAACGGTGCCGGTAATGAATCTCTCGACTTTGCCTCTGTGCAGCGCGAAAACCCCGAAATGGAACGCCGCTGCCAGGAAGTCATCGACCGCTGCTGGGCGATGGACGAAGAAAACCCGATTACCTTTATTCACGACGTGGGTGCAGGTGGACTTTCCAACGCCTTCCCGGAACTCGTGAACGATGGCGGCCTCGGCGGTAAGTTTGAACTCCGCAACGTGCCGAACGACGAACCGGGCATGAGCCCGTTCGAAATCTGGAGTAACGAATCCCAGGAACGTTATGTTATCGCAATCGCCGGCGACAAGCTGGATGTGTTCGATGCGATTTGTAAGCGTGAACGCTGCCCGTACGCTGTGGTGGGCGAGGCAATCCCTGAAAAGCACCTGACGCTCACCGACAAGCACTTCGGTACGACTCCGATTGACATGCCGCTTGGCGTGCTCCTCGGCAAGCCGCCCCGCATGATTCGCAACGAAAAGAGCCAGAAACGTCCGCTTTCGTCTCAGGTCGTCCCGGCCGATGCCTCCATCAAGGATGTGGCTCACCGCGTGCTCGCGAACCCGACCGTCGCCGACAAGACGTTCCTCATTTCTATCGGTGACCGTAGCGTGACGGGTATGATTTGCCGCGACCAGATGGTTGGCCCGTGGCAGGTGCCGGTCGCTGACTGCGCCGTGACCAGCGCAACGCTCGATACTTACGAAGGTGAAGTGATGAGCATGGGCGAACGCGCTCCGATTGCTTTGATTTCTCCGGCTGCCGCTGCCCGTATGACGGTGGCAGAATCCCTCACGAACATGGCTGCTGCTTGCGTGCCTGATATGGGCCGCGTGAACTTGTCCGCAAACTGGATGGCCACGCCGAACTACGAAGGCGACGGTGCTGACCTTTATGAAGCCGTGAAGTCTATCGGTATGGAACTCTGCCCGGATCTCGGCATTACGATTCCGGTGGGTAAGGACTCCATGAGCATGAGCACCGTGTGGTCTGACGACAAGGGTAGCCACCGTGTGACGGCCCCGATTTCGCTCGTCATCAGTGCCTTTGCTCCTTGTGCCGACGTGCGCAAGACGCTTACCCCGCAGCTCTTGCAGGATAAGGATTCGACGCTTGTGCTCGTTGACTTGGCCCGCGGTAAGAACCGCATGGGCGCTTCCATTGCAGCCCAGGTTTACTGCAACCTCGGCGACAAGGCTCCGGATGTCGATTCCGCTAAGGAACTCCGCGCCTTCTTTGAAACCATCCAGAAGCTCAATGCCGCCGGCAAGATTATGGCCTACCACGACAAGAGCGATGGCGGCCTCTACACGACGCTTGCCGAAATGGCATTCGCAGGCCACGTGGGCGTGACGGTGAAGGCCGACGCCCTCAAGGGCAACCTCATCGACGCCCTCTTCAACGAAGAACTCGGTGCCGTGCTTCAGGTGAAGAATGCCGACCTCGCTGCTGTGCGCGACGCATTTGCCGCCGTCGGTCTCGGCGATACCGTTTCTGAAATTGCAACTCTTAACGATACTTACAACTTGGTCATCGGCGACTACGCTGAAGGCCTCTCGGATCTCCGCGCCATCTGGAGCGACACGACCCGCCGCATCGCGGCCCTCCGCGATAACCCGGATTGTGCTGAAAGCGAATACAAGCTCAAGTTGGAACAGGACAATCCGGGTATCACGCCGATGGTCACCTTCGACGTGGCGGCGTCTGCAAAGGTCGTGAAGGACTACGCAAGCCACCCGAAGATGGCAATCCTCCGTGAACAGGGCGTCAACGGCGAACTTGAAATGGCAGCTGCCTTCCAGAAGGCAGGCTTTGAATCTATCGACGTTCACATGACCGACATTCTCGAAGGTCGCGTAAGCCTCAAGGACTTCAACGGTCTCGTCGCTTGCGGTGGCTTTAGCTACGGTGACGTTCTCGGTGCTGGCGAAGGCTGGGCCAAGAGCATCCTCTTCAACCCGAAGGCCCGCGCCGAATTCGAAGCTTACTTCAACCGCAAGGACACCTTCACGCTCGGCGTCTGCAACGGCTGCCAGATGGTCTCTAACCTCAAGGACTTGATTCCGGGTGCCAAACACTGGCCGCGCTTTGTGCAGAACCTCTCCGAACGCTTCGAAGCCCGCTTCTGCACGCTCAAGGTCGAAGACACTCCGGCTGTGCTCCTCAAGGGCATGGCAGGCTCCGTGCTCCCGATTGCGGTCGCACACGGCGAAGGCCGCGCGGAATTCGCTAGCCGCGAAGCCGCTGAAGCCTGCCTCAAGACCGGTCTCGTGGCGCTGCGCTACGTGGACGGCAAGCACGAATACACCGAACGCTACCCGCTGAACCCCAACGGCTCTCCGTTCGGTATCAACGGCCTCTGCTCCGAAGACGGTCGTGCCCTCGTGATGATGCCGCACCCCGAACGCGTGTTCCGTACCTGCCAGTACTCCTGGCACCCGGCGGACTGGGGCGAAGATGGTCCGTGGATGCAGCTCTTCCGCAATGGACGTATCTTCGTTGGCTAATGGTTCGACGGGCTCACCAACCTTTCAAGGTCACTGAGCTTGCCGAAGTGCCCGCACATCACTGTGAAAACAAAAACCGCTCCTCGCTTTACCGCAGGGGCGTTTTTTGTAACCTTGCGTTCCAAGTTCTGTGGAACACGTCCAATCAAATTTTATTGGTATGTTGCAATACTATATTTGCCGTAAGTTTTTTGAATGTTTTTTGACACTTTTGCCGTTTCTTATATATATTTAAAGAAATACATCAAAAATCAAGGAGTAAACATGCTTAAAAAAATCGGGTTGGGTATTGCTCTTACAGCAACCTTCGGTCTTATGTCCTGTGAAGACAGTTCCAGTTCTAGCAGTGGCGGGACGGTAACCATGTCTTGCAAGGTTGTAAGTGAGAATCCGTTCACCATCAAATCTTCTGAAGCGGGATTTGGTGGCAACGTTACATACGAGCTAAAAGACGGCAAGGTTGTAGAAACCTATAAATTCGACGATTCGGCCTTAGCTAAGGAAGAATGCCAGGACATGAAAGAAAGCTCCGGTTACACTAAGGTCACTTGCGACGGAAAGAAAATCGTAGCCTATACCGATGACGAACTGACAGAAACGCAGTTTAAAACTTATACCAAAAACTTGGCTAATAAATGCAAAGAAATGGATGGTAAGACGGTAGATATCAACGGTTGGGCCATTCCCGATGATGATGTCCCTACAAGTAGCAGTTCCAAAGCCACGTCCTCTTCGGCTAAGTCTTCAACAACCACGTCCTCGTGTGAATTTAAGCTTAACAATGACGTATGGGAATATTCCTACGCTACAGGAAAGGATGCTTCCGGCACATCTGTGAAGGGGACTGTTCGTTATGAGTTCAAAGGTAAGGATGTGACCATTACGGAAAACTCCACCAAAAGCGGTTCTTTAGTGAAGTCTATCTGTCCCACCTTGAAAGAGGAGGATTATGAAGATTCCGATGAACTTGGCTCGGATAAAATGGAGACTACCTGCAATGGAGATGAAATGATTGTGAAAACAACTTCGGTCATTCGTAATTATAAGGAAAATTACGCCTCCAAGGAAGAAATGATGCAGGCATTGACTGCTCAATGCAAAATGAGGCAGTAATCGAAGTATCCTGAACATTTCGAATAACAAAAATCGCTTCCTGCATCCCCGCAGGGGCGTTTTTTTTGATTTTGTATGTGTTTTTAAATTGGCTTCTGTTTTCGTAAATCTGAGGAGTTTAATATTGCTATATTGTGTGTATGAAATGGCTCTGTAATTTTTTTCTACTTGCTTTTATCGTCTCTGTCCTGAATCCTTGTGAAGCGAAAGAATCGGAACCTGTTCTCGAATCCTCTTTAAAAGCAACTCGAAGCTTTGAAGGTTTTGTACGCGATACGAGCGCATATGCGATGGTCGTAGATACGAGTGTTCGCGAAAGTGTCTTTAAAGAAACGCTTGTTCCCGTTGAAAAAGGCGGCTTTGCACGTATTTTTTCCCATTATCCCCAAGAAAATCTGACGAATGAAACTAAAATTTTCTATGCCTATTCCGATTCTATAAGCCCATTTGTTGAAAAAAGTTCCAAATCATCTTCATTCCTTGATGTTGTTTCACTCGCGTATGCCAATCATTACTCCATGGAAATTAGCCCTGATGACATTTGGCTTATGATATTGGATGGTTTCCGCCTCCATGTAAAGATGAATCGCAATACTCTGAAAAGCCGCTTTGTTGCCCCAGGTGCCGATACTGTAATTTCGATTGTAGATAATTCATTGACGTATAATTCCACGCATAATGAATGGTTTTGGACAATCACGAACTTATATGAATCGTTGCTGTCTAAATTGCCTAAAAAAACGGGAAATCCGCTGAAGACGAAATTTTCGACAACAAGTCCGGTAGATAACAATATCTCAGGGACTATGGTAATGGCTGTTGCCTCGGAATACTATTCATATCATGTTTGGACAACTTGCGGGATCCCCAAAATCAAAATTAAAGGTACTAAAGAGGATTGGATTTTGCTTAAGGATTCCTTTAACAAACTGGCCGTGCAATTGAATATGAAGTGGTGGGCGAAAGGTCTTAATCCTGTACTTGATGAATTTATCAAAGTTTTTGATGGTAAAATAAATTTAGAACATTGGAGAAGTATTTACAAATATTACAAACCCCAAGGATGCGGCAGTCCTAGCTTTGATGGCTGGATTTCTAGGTTTTTGCCTTACACGAAAGAATTTGTTCGTGATGGGTATGCCTATGTAAAGCATTCGGATTGGAATAAACGGATGTATTTTCACGATGTGCCATCGGGAATTACGTTTGTAGATGTGAAGTGGCATTATTCTAAAGATATTCCTTTAAAACTTTATACAGGTTTTGTTGGAATCCAAGTCGATACCACGACAAAAATGTTGAAAGCGGCTAGAGGGTATGCTCTTATGGCCTATGGCTTGATGAATTTTAGGGATACCGCTAAAGAAACAAAATACATACCGGGGAAAACTCTCCGCCTGCATGAAATGTTGGCAATTTCGGATTCCATGAATGTTTACGGGGAAAAAGGCTTGCTTTATTCAACCAAAGACCTTGAAGAAATTGAACGTTTTGCGGATATGTCTTATTTAGACGAGGAATATCTTGAACCTGGTTCTTGGATACTGGAAGACTATGATTGGAATGAACCGAATTTGTCGATTAATTTGTATCGAAAAGGCGAATTGCAAGACCATTTGCTTTATTATGCCTATCCTAAAAAGTATCGTAATGGTGCTATGCGTTCGTTAAAAGGAGTTGGATTTTGGGAAAAGAATGTTGCTATCAAAAAATTTTTCGAACAGCGTAAAATTCCTATAAACGGAACAGTCGATGAATTCTCAAATGAAAAGAATCTCCCTAAATTCAATCTTGAAATGTACGTCGATACCGTTATTTTGAAAGAAAGGAAAAATGTTGTTGGAAAAATGGATAATCTTAGAATAGGGATAATGGGGGCTTTGAGAAAAAATTGTGGTTGGCGGATTGAACGGGCTATATATCGCCATCATAAATACGGTTTTAATGATTCTCTTGTGGCTACAATTTCGTATAAGGGTGAAGGGCGTGTTGATTCTGTTTTGATGGATTTGAAACCTGAGATAAGTTCATTTCAGGAAGAAATTCGTTCTATCTTGAAATATGCGTGGATGCCTCCAAAAGTTAATTATGAAATGGGTGATGAAATTGCGCAAGAAATTGTCGATAAAATAAAAGTTCGTATAACCTTATCAAAGGATTATCGAATGGTGTGCAAACAGAATGGGGTTGTTGCGAGAGATTCCGTTGGAGTCTTTGGTGCTTGGACTATAGGAAGAAACTACGTTCTTTGCAACGCAATTGATTTTTCGAAAGATCTTGCGACTGGTGAAATATATCGTTATCGATGTGAACAGTTCGATGAAAAGTATGCTAATTTGAAATCAGCTCAAAATGTTCGTGGTGATATAAAAGTTAGTTATGATAAAAATAAATACGAAAATCGTAAGAGTACGTTGAAAAAACTGAGTGATATCTTTGTTTCTATTAAAATTCCGCCCTGCTTTGTGGAAGAATGAGTATAGGCGTGTTGCCTTGATGCATTGATTTTTATATCTTCTTCGCGAAAGAAGTGAAAATACAATGAAATCTCTCGTTATTTACATTCATGGGAAAGGCGGCAACGCCAACGAAGCGAATCACTACAAACTCCTTTTCCCCAATTGCAATGTTATCGGTTTTGATTACAAGTCGGAAACTCCGTGGGATGCCAAAAAAGAATTTCCGTCTTACTTCGATTCAGTTTCCGCGGGCTATGACGAAGTCTACCTGATTGCTAATAGCATCGGGGCGTTTTTCTCGATGAACGCGCTTGCCGGCAAGCAAATCAAGGACGCTTACTTCATTTCGCCGATAGTCAACTTGGAAAAGCTGATTGGCAATATGATGATGTGGGCGGGCGTTTCGGAGGCGGAACTCCGCGAAAAGAAAACGATAGCGACATCTTTCGGCGAAACGCTTTCGTGGGAATACCTTTGCTACGTGCGAGAAAATCCGATACAGTGGAACGTCCCGACACAGATTCTGTACGGTTCGAAGGACAACTTGACTTCCATCGAGACGATGGGCGCGTTCGCAAAGAAGATTGGCGCACCGCTTACGGTAATGGATGGTGGTGAACATTGGTTCCATACCGACGAGCAGATGGAATTTTTAGATAGGTGGATTAAACAATGCCAGAACAGACTTTAACACGCGAATCTTTGGTAGAATTCTTCGGTGAAGAAGAATATGAAAGGTTGTGCCGCCACGAGGCGGGCCATGCGCTAATCGCCATGCTGTTCAAGCGACCTGTTGAATACGTCAGAATCAACAATTCCAAGGAAAAACCGAGCACCACGCGCATGCCCGGCAGTTCCCTCGATGGTGCCGCCCACATCGCGATTGCGGGCCACATGTCGGACTTTTTGATCCGAAAAAATTTTGCGTGCGACCTTGATACCGTCATGAAAGAACTCCCGATGGAACTTTACAGGAGCGACCCCGATTACCAGAGCTTCCAAGCAGCCTGCTATTACTACCAGCTTGCTGAAACAAACGTCGTCGAACAAGTTTACAACCTCATGATGGCTTGCCAAAAGTCGCTCACTGCAATCTTTGCCGCCCTCAACGAAAAGACGAATTTGAGTGGTGCCGACCTCGCCGCCATTATGAGCGGTAAGTAATCCCGTTGCACCCCTGTCATTCCGGCTTGTCATCTTTGGAGACCGTCATCCTGACGAACGAAGGGAGGAAGGATCCAGTCAATTTTTCGCTTTTGCACTACAAGAATTTACTGGATCCTTCATTTCGCTAGCGCTTCATTCAGGATGACGAAATGCAGTATGTCATTCCCATCCCGGAACAAGTCCGGGATGACGAAATGCAGTATGTCATTCCCGATTTAATCGGGAATCTCCTTTTTTATACATTATTTTACTTTTTATTATAAAATCTCTACAAGGCTATGTTTTTATATTGTTATTATGCATAGCCTTTACAAATTCCTTCTACTCTTCCTTGCCGCATGCGTTCTGCTCTCTTGTGAACGCAAGCAAGTGAATAATCCCATTAACGTTTCACCGGATTCTTCGCACAAGATTTACGGCTTTGTCCGTGATACGAGTGCGTACGTGATGGTTGTAGATACAGCCGTTCACGACAGTGCCATCAATGGCGAATTGATTCCAGTAAATCAAGGTGGTTTTACTGAATATTTTAAAGGCTATTCGCAAGAAGGAACGAATGCGAAAAAGATGTTTTATGCGTATTCGGATTCCACAAGTCCTTTTATTAGTGAATCGTCTTCTAAGGAAATGTCCTTTATAAATCTGGTGGCCCGTGCGTATGCTGCTCATAATTCCATAGAAATAAATCCAGACGATATTTGGCTTACAATTTTGAACGGCATTCGACTCCATGTGAAAAACAATCGTGATTCGTTGAAGGATCGCTTTGTTTCGCCGGGGGCTGACACCGCCATCGAGATTCGGAATGACTCGCTTTTGTTGAATATAACGTATGAGAAATGGCATGGCGTTATTGCGGATTTATTTGATTCTCTGCAAGAGAAAATTCCTGTAGAAACAGGAGAACCGTTGAATGTTAAATTTTCGACGACAAGCCCGATTGATTATAACATATCTCGTTCTTTGGTTATGGCGGTCGCCTCAGAATATTATACTTATACATGGGCTGTAGCTTGCGGAATCCCTCAAATTAAGGTGAACGGCACGAAATTGGACTGGAGCTTGCTTAAAGATTCTTTTAACAAGCTTGCGTCACGATTGAATTTGGAATGGTGGGTGAAAGAGTTAAATCCCATTCTAGATGAATTCATCAATGTTTTTGATGGAAAGATCAATTTAATCCATTGGAGGAGCATCTTTAAAAAAGTCTTTGAAAAAGTTGGATGCGAACGACGGATTCAGGTTGATGGATGGATAACCAAATTCTATCCTTATATAGGCCGCGATAAACCAAAACGTCGAAATGAATGGAATGGCGCTATTGATCTTATGACTGATATTCCGAAAGGGGTGACGGACGTTGACATCAATTGGATTTATGACGGCAAGACAATTCCTCTGAAAATTTATACGGGCTTTGTCGGGATTCAGGTCGATACAACTAGAAAAATGCTGAAAGCATCTCGCGGATATGCGCTCATGTCTTATTGTGGCTGGTGCGATATGGATTCTATTGCAAAAGATCTCAAGTATATTCCTGGAAAGCCTCTCCGGTTGCAAGAGTCTTTAGCTATCTCGGATTCGATTGAAATCTATAATGCACAGGGCGTAGCTTATGCGACAAGCGATCCGAAGGAAATTAAAAACTTTGCTGCGGCATCATCTTTCAAAAGTGAAAAAAGTCATCTATTTCATGAATCTTACCCTTATGAAATTGTTGAAGAAATTGCTAATGCCGAACCGTTCTGCGTAATTAACTTATATAAAAATGGGAAAGTTATAGAACATTTAAGCCTTTATAAACAGATTGAAAAAAAATATGTTGTTCTTACGCAAGAGATTGGAATTCTAAACGATTCCCTGTCTTTAGAGGCTTTTTTCAAGGAACGCCATATTTCTTTTGAGGGTGAGTTTAACGGATTTACAAATGATAAGAGTATTCCAGAATTAGACGTAGATGTTTTTGTTGATTCTCTTGAGCCCCAAAAAGACAAAGTTTTTGAAGACAAATCTTTTTACGATTATAAAAAGGAAAATTTTAAAAAGACTTTCGCTTGGCGATTAAAAAAGGCTTTCTATAAACATTATAAAAATGATTTTAAATTATCTGTTGACGCCAAACTTGAGTATGGCGAAGATGGGCAAGTTGCAAATGTCATTATGAACACAGAACACCCTAAGTACAATGCGTTTTTAGAAGATGTTAAGGATGCTCTATATTTTGCTTGGGAAGCTCCATCACATGATGACGGAGGCTATGATTTTATTATAAAGTCAGCGAAGTTGCGTATATCTTTTTCTAAAAAGTAACGTATAGTCTGTAAGCAGAATGGGCAACCCGCGAAAGATTCTGTTGAGTTTGTGGGGTATTCAAATGTACGAAAGGATCTTTGCAGTGAAATCATTTTTACGAAAGATCTTGCCACAGGTGGTGTTAATCATTATGAATGTAATGAGTTTAATAAAGAATTTCGGCGATTAAAAAATAAAATCATTCCTGTTTTTACTAATTATAGTTTTGATCGATCATACGCAGTGAATTTTCGCAATTTTCCGTTGTCGCAGGTTATAAAACTCAAAATTCCGCCTTGCTTTGTCGAAGAATAAAAAACATGTTCTATAAAATCTTTTTGCTGATTGTTGTTGCATTCCTTCTGCTCTCTTGCAATGAGGAACGACTTGATGAAACTGTTAATTTCATTCCCGGAAAGCCGCTCCGCTTGCAAGAATCTTTAGCGTTGGCGGACTCTTTAGTCATTTTCAATGCGCAAGGCTTGGCTTATACGACGAATAAACTGAAAGAAATCAAACGGTTTGCCAAAGCGGCTGCTCTTGATGAAGAATATCCTGAATATGATGAAAATCGATATACAAACGAAGATGATGCCCAATTGTCAATTAGCTTGTTCCGAAAAGGGATGCTTATCGATTATTTATTTTACTATGAAAATTTATATCCTGGTGATTCGGTTTTTCATGGATACTTATTCTCGTTACAGGGAGCTGGACGCTGGAAAAAGTTAGATTCGATTCAGGCTTATTTTAAGGAACGAAAAATTTCTACAGAGGGTAAAACGGCGGAATTCAAAATACGACCGAATCTACCAACGTTGAAAGTGGATATATACGTTGACACATTTGAACTTAAAGAAGGGAAAATTCTTGGTGATACGATGCCGCCACGTGAATTTGAAACGGGTCTTATTCAAAGTGTAAAGAGACCTTGTGGCTGGCGGCTTGAACGAGCGCTCAAAAGATATTATAAAGAGGGCTTTAATCTTTCTGTTGATGCGACGATTACGTTTGGCGATAGTGGTCGAGTGGTAAATGTTGATATGAATACGGGTCATCCGGAATACGGCGATTTCTTGGAAGAAGTCAAGTCCATTTTGTATTATGCATGGATGCCGCCAGAAGTGCGAACGCAGCTTGTTGTTCGTCAAACGCATCCTATATTTACCGAATACCTTCCTCCTGAATTGCGTTCTCGGCGTATTTTTGGCAAGGTCGCTGCACAAGAAATTGTCAAGTCAGAAAAGGTTCATCTCTCTTTTTCTAGAGAATATTTCCAAGAATGTAATGGCGAAGGGAGTGAAAAAGATTCCGTTGAAGTTATCGGCTATTTTGACGTCATCAAAGAACATTGCGATAAGATTCATTTTATGAAAGACTTGGCTACGGGTGGAATTAATTATTTGCGATGCGTAAAAGGGGTGACAAAAAGGGATCCTCAGTTCCCTAAAAAGCCTGTTAAACCAGCGAAATCAATTTGGCTGTTTGATAGATACCATGCGATGTACGCCAAAGAAGACCTTTCTTTAAATCAAGTCGTGACGCTTAAAATTCCGGCTTGCTTTGTAAAAAATTGAATTTTTTGCAAACGGTTGTTTGCAAAATAAATAAGTAAAAGCAAAAACGCTTGCAAACCCCTTTTCAAAGACGTAAGTTTGAAAACGATTTGGAGTTTTCAAACAATAGGAGTCCTTGACAAATGGTTTATTTTTGGCTAGATTTAATATTAACAGTTCCCACCGCGCCTCTTAACAATGCGTACCACGGTGGGACTTCGTTTTTTTAGGCCCTGGAGTGGTGAATGAAATACTCGAAACGGCCTATTGATATTCCTGAGCAGATCGCTGCTTTAAGTAATCGCGGCTTAGTTATTGAAAATGAAATTTTTGCTCAGCAGCAGTTCTCAAGTATAAGCTATTTTCGATTAGCTTGTTATTGGAAACCATATGAAATAAATTCGAATACACATGAATTGGTAAAGGGAACTTCGTTAGAGGAAATATTATCCTTATATGCATTTGACCGAGACTTGCGCAGTATTGTTTTTTCGGCTATTCAAGATATTGAGATTGCTTTACGCACTAGGATAATCCATCATTTTTCAATGAAACATGGTGCGTTTTGGTTTATGAATGCATCTCTTTTTTCTGATACTGAAATATTTGACAAGTGTTTCTTAAGTCTGCAAAATGAAGTATCGCGTTCAAAGGAGGATTTTTTATTGGAGCATTTCAAAAAATATGATAGTCCTTCGATGCCGCCCGTATGGAAAACACTGGAAGTTGCGTCTTTCGGAACATTGTCCAAATTGTTTTGTAATATGGCTGATATTTCTGTAAAAAAGTCTGTTGCCAAAAGTTTTGGCTTGCCTCAATATAAATATTTGGAAAGTTGGATTCGCAGTATTACTGTTTTACGTAATTGTTGTGCTCATCATGCGCGTATATGGAACAGGCGATTTCCGCTGATGCCTCAGTTGCCAAAACATCTGTCTTTTGCTTGGATTGAAGTTGATGTAGCAAAACCGATGAAACTTTTTGCTCTGCTTTCGACGATTTTGTATCTTGAACAGAATATTGTATCAAATTCGTCTATCAAGGAACGGTTGTTAGCGTTGTTCTTGAGGCAACATCAGTCAAGATTGAAGGCTATGGGATTTCCTGAAAATTGGCGAGAGCAGGGCCTTTGGACAACCATTCAGTAGGACCCACACCTCATTTGACAAATCGTCAATGCTTTTCTGCTTACATTTTGAACTTTAGCCCTTCATTGATATATATTTAAATTCGGTGTTATGGGCTTTCGTTGTTTGGGGAATAAACGCGAATGGCTTAGAACCAAAGGATTATCTATGTTGAATCAGCACATTCGCGTTGCTGCTATTTGCAGCGCGTTTTCTTTTGCATTGGCGTCAAATTCCTTCGCGGCAGAATTGCCGACGGCGAACGAAATGTTTGCCAAGATGGGCTTTGGCATAAATATCGGGAACACGATGGAAGTTCCGGGGAATCCGACGGGGTGGGGCAACAAGTTCCCGACCGAGGCGTATATTGATTCGGTCAAGGCGGCGGGCTTCAGCACCATTCGCATTCCGTGCGCTTGGGATAGCCATGCGAGTAACGGAGTCATCAACAAAAGTTGGATGGATTCGGTGCAGACTGTGGTGGATATGTGCATGCGCGCGGGGCTCGTGACGGTTCTCAATATCCATTGGGATGGCGGCTGGCTCGAAGAAAACTTGAAGGATGCCAAGAAGGACGAGGTGAACGCCATGCAGAAATCTTACTGGACGCAGATTGCAAACCGCTTCAAGAACTATAACGAAAATTTGCTCTTCGCAAGCGCTAACGAGCCCGCGACAACGGACGACAATTACAAGCACGAAACCGAAATCCTGATGATGTACCATCAGACGTTCGTGGATGCAGTGCGTGCGACAGGCGGCAATAACGCAAGCCGTACGCTCGTGATTCAGGGCCCTTCGACAAGCATCGACCGCACGAGTGAAGTGATGCCGGTAAGCAAACTCCCGAAGGACGTAATTGCGAATCGCTTGATGGTCGAGGTACATTTCTATGACCCTTATACATACACGCTCTTGAATGATGTGGTCGATTGGGGAGCGCAGGTTTACCCGCAGTACTACTGGGGCGACGACCTTGCGACAGGTGCGGATATCGTGCATAACTGCGGCTACAACGCCTGGGCGGGAGCTATGGGCGACAAGTGCACCAGCGCACAAATTCAGGACCAGTTCGGCAAGATGAAAACGAACTTTGTCGATAAGGGTGTGCCTGTGATTATCGGCGAGTTCGGTGCCAATGACCGCGTGGGCGTGTTGACCGGCGACAATTATGCGAAACATCGCAAGGGCCGCCTCGCTTATTATGATGCCGTGATGAAACTCGCCAAGGAAAACAAGGTGGTGCCCATCGCTTGGGATACGGGTCACGAAGGCGAAAACAACATGACCATTATCCGCAGACAGTCTGCTCCGGATGGCTCCGTGTTCGACAAGGACGTTTTGAACATCATGCGTCACGCATACAGCCTTGACGATTACGTGAACAACGGCATTACGCATGTGGAAAACTTCAAGACTGATGACGGAAAGACTGGAATTGGGGTGATGCGTCCACGTCCGGTGCAGTCCCGCAGCTTGCGCGGTTCCCGCACTTATGACCTGCTCGGCAAGCAGAATCCGCAGGCGAGAGTCGTGAAAGTCAAGAAATAGGTTTTAGGTTATAGGTCTCAGGTTTTAGGTACAAAAAGCAAAGAGTCTCGACGTTTGTCGGGACTTTTCAAAATTTACTGGATCCTTCGTCGCTTCGCGTCTCAGGATGACTTGCTCGAGGGTGACAGACTCTCCGCCAGTTTCCAGCTACCCACTTCTTACTGCCTACTGCGGCTCTGCCGCAACCACTAGAATCCTATACTCGCTTGCACCATGTAGATTCTGTTTTCTTCTTGGCCTGTGTAGTAGCCGCGTTCTTCGCCCCAAGTGGCCGCTTCAAACGTGAAGAAACGGAGCACTTCGACACCGATACCCGCAGTCGGATACCCGCCTCTGAAGCCAGCGGCTAGGCGCAATGCAATGAAGCGGACTTCGTTGTTGAGTCCTGGAACTGCAGCAAGTGTCTGTTCCAGTTCGAAACCGAAGTTGAGGTGGCTGAAGAACTTGTAATTTCTGTCTGCATTGAACATGTCGGCGAAATCTACAGCGACATTGAATTTACGACCGAATCCGGTATTGCTGTTCATGAATTTAGGGCTATAGTTCGCGCCTATCGTGAAGTTCGGAATCAGTGTTTCTCCGGCTAGAGACTTGAAGTAAATGTCGCGAAGCGAAGCGCCAAAACGGACTTCGCGGTTGTACTGATAAAGAACGCCCATGTCCAAACCGAACGAGAACGTCTTGGAATCAAAGAAATCGTCAGTGGCGTTATCGAGCTTGTTTTCGAGCGTATCGACAACACTCTTGTAGTTTGCCAACCCGAGCGTTACCATTTCGGTCTTGTGGCGCTTTGCGATTTTTCCGCCAAGGCCTACAGAAAGTTTGTTTGGGATGATTTCATAAGCGCCACCCGCTTGGGCGACAGCATCGATGTAGAACGTATCGACAACGAGGTAGGGAAGGATTAAACCGCCTTCAACATAAGGAGCGACGCTTCCGTTCATCCAGAAAGCAGCACCAAAATTGTGGAACGCCAATTCGGCATCGAACTTCAATCTCATTTCCAATGTCTTGTGATCATGAGAGTTGATAATATTGAGGTATCTGGGATTGTTGACAAGCGAATCTAGAATGGCGCTCGTCCTGCTGGAGTTCGATTCATCTGCCGCATTTTGCGCATTCCTAAACAAGTCCTGGACGTCAGTTACGTCGCCGTATGCCGAAAGGAATCTGCTGAATTCACCGGCTCCGCCAAATGTGAGTCGCATGTCGCCAATCCAGTTGCGCGGATAGTAGCCCTGTTCCGGGCGCTTGTCGTAGTTGCCGAGTCTATTGATTTGGCTTAAACCGGCGTAGTTGAAATGGATGGCGTCTTTGTCATCGACTACTGCGACGTGGGCCCCACCCATGGATTCTGCACGGAGCGAAATGTGTCTGGGAGACTTTGCCGATGCAAAGCTTACACATAAAATGAGAATTGCAAGTAAAGTTATTTTATTCATTTTGCATTTCTCCCTTCAAACCATTTCTTGAAATCATCATCGGAGTAGTTGACCCAACATCCGCCGACCATTTCTTTGCGCTTTTTCAGCGGATACTTAATGTTATTTATATCCGTATCGTGACGGATAAGTTCCTTGTTCTTGATTTTGGTTGCAAGGTTTTTCCCGGGGTATTTCAGGTCAACGGCAAACTTGAGTAAGTGGTTGTTCTGTTCGTCACGTTCATCGGGATCGCGAATGACATATTGCCATTCATCCGGGTCCTGGGTCCCCATTTTCTCATTCATGTCGATATCGATGGTTTCGTATTTTTCAATAGTATTGAGGTGATCAACCTGTGATTTGGTCAGGTCGTAAACTTTTCCATCCTTGTTGACTTGTGTGGTATTGTTTTCGTCTTTTGTTATGAAGGTGTTTTTAACAAGGACAACTGAACGGTAGTCTCTGCCGTCTTCGTCTATTTCGCCATCTCCGTCGTTGTCGTAGTTATCCACGACTTCTTCGTCAACGCATCCGTCGCCGTCATCGTCCATGCCGTTTCCGAACACGAAGAACACGTCGGTCCGTTCTTCTTCAACTGTCTGGGCTCTGTCGTTTAATTGGATGACTGTGTTGGCTAGTCCAACCGTTGCGTCCGTGTAGAAATCGTCGCCGATGTCCTGTCGCGTGGAGTCGGGAAGGTAGGCTTTGATGATTTCTGCAGAGGCGTCCGGCGCTACTTTAATCGCTTCGGATGCTGCCGCCATGTCCTTGAGGAATGGCTTGAGACTATCGCCAAGGTCGTTCAGGGTGTTTAAGTTCAACTTCATGCCTGCGCTATCAGCAGAGAGGACGGATGTGAGTTCTGTCTGGACGTTTCGGATGCGGAGCGCGGCTTTGGTGAGTAACAAGATGGCGTAACTGTCGGCGATATCGCTGAACCGTACTTTCTTGTCTGTCTTTCCGGTCGTGTCACGAACGATAAATTGGTTCAGATAAATCAGGACAGAATCAATCCCTTTTGAAATCAAGTGGGCTTCATGGTCCTGCATCTCGAGGAATCCGTTGGATGTCGATTTGTCGTCGGCCTTTTGAGCGTAGGAGACCAGCTCGAATGCATTGAGCCCTTCTTGGCTGTTAAGGACGCACTTGGAGAGACCGACCCATGCTTCGGAATATCCGGAGTCCGCGGCAATTGCTCTGCTAAAAAGCCTACGGGCGGAGTCGTAGTTCGACTTCTGGAACTCGTGGTATCCATCTAGCGTCAGAGCGGCCGCATCGTCATTTTCGGCGTCATGGCTTTCTGTTGGGTGAAACAGGTTGCAACCGGCAATGCCGACAGACAAAGCGATTACGAGAGGCCATATCCTTTTGCTTTGTGATATTTTACTCATTTTGCTAATCCTGAAACGATTTCTCCGCTTAAAAAAATAATCTCATTATTAAAAATAATGCATTTTTTCCTACACGAAATGCTTATTTTACCTTTTTTGGCGGACTTTTTTTACGATTTTCTCTTAAAAAAATATATTTGCGCTCGATGGAAGCGTACAAAGAGTATTTTCCGACGAAATCTTACCGCATCGCCGAGATGCGACTTTCCACCCTGCTTAGGGTCGAAAGAGACCGTCTTGACGGGATTGCCTCGGCTTTGGGTCGTGAATGCGCCATCAATGCAGATAACCTACGGGAACAGTTACCCCATATACTCCAGTTTACGAAATCTTATCATGAAGCCTATGACCAGTATTTGAAGGCGGTGCTTGTGCAACAACCGCGCCCTATCCAATGCAGGCCTGCTTGCGGAAACTGCTGCCACCATTACCCGATGTCGGTGGAGCCGTTCGAATTGATTTCCATGTACAGCGAACTGCGGAAACGCGATGATTTGCTTACTTTGATGGAAGCCTGCCAGATGCGTTCGGATAAATTCGAATCTTTTTTCGAGGCTCGCAAGGAGTCGGGGCTATCTGAGGACGAAGCCGAAGATGGGGCGCTTCATGACTATTTTTCTTGGTGGCGCTCTTGCCCGTTTTCGAACGGGGTGGGCGATTGCACCATCTATCCGTTGCGGACTGTTTCTTGCCGTATGTATTTTAGCGAGACCGAACCGCAATATTGCACGCCGGATATGCTTCAGACCGAAAAGAACGATAGCTATATAGTTTATATGCCGGATGTCGTGGAAGATGCCGTGTATGGAATTTCGGAACATTATTCGGCGCTCGACTTGCCTGAAAGCTTTTTTGGCGGGTTGTTGGCGTTGAATGGCTATGAAGGAGTCTTGGGCGCGTGAATCCGTTTGAAAAAATCGGTGTCCCTGCGATGGCTCCTGACGGACAGATGGATTTGTTCGGGTATGTCGCTGCGGACAACGGGCCTGAAGTCGAGGTTCCTTCGCCGGATTGTTCTCTCAATGGGCTTGTGCATTTCAAGTATAGTCCGCTCATGAAGAAGAGCATCCGTTGCAAGGGTGGGGTCCTGTTCGGGCATCCGGAAGTACTTCTGCCTGCGTACATGAAGGCTCCGGAATTTGCCGATGCCCGTGAACTGGCCGCAGAATGGGCGGAACATGCGGTGCGGCGCAAAACGCAGAAAAACAAGGCTATTATCAAGGACTTGGTAAATCGCTTTTGGCAGACCGTCGATCAGGTTTTTACTGACAAAGGACAAGCTCCGCTTGCAAGCAAGGGGCGCTTGCCGCCGATTCGTCCGCAGGGTGTTCACCATAACCTGACGGATGTGCTTGCCGCCATCAACAACACCTATTTTGATGGTTCACTTACATGCAGAATTACTTGGAGTAACCGCGTGGGAGGCCTCAGTTTCCACTCCGTGCGCAAGGACCCGGTGACAGGTGAGAACTTCCACCTCATCAGTATCAGCCGCGGTTACGATGCGGCGAACTGTCCTTTGTATGCAATCGCGGGTGTTGTTTATCATGAATGCCTGCATGTCGTGATTCCTGTCGAGGAACGCCAGGGGCGCAGGGTCGTTCATGGTCGAGAATTTCGCCAACGCGAAAAACGCTACATCTATTATGATGAATGGATCAAGTGGCACAAGGAAGTGCTGCCGCGAAACATTCGCGCCATGCGGCACCATAAAGCTCTTTAGAACTTTGGTTCGGCAAGTTTACCGAACTTATCAAGGTCCCTGAGCTGGTATGCTGAGCCTGCCGAAGCGCTGTCGAAGGGCCCACTAGAACTGCGGGTATCCGTCTTTTAGACTTTCGTCATAATGAGCTCGCTCACCACCGATGAATTTCGGGCGGGTGCGTGCAGCGATGAGGATCGCCTTGCCGATGTGGTTCTGTTTTAAGCGCATGGGAACGGCGACTTCGCGGAGGTGCATGCCGATAAGTGTCCCGCCGATATCTAGCCCCGCATTAGCCTTGATATGTTCGAGTGCCACGGGAGATTTGAAGGCCGCGTAACAGGCTGTTGCGAAGGAGCCGCCGGCTTTGGGTTGCGGTACGACGTTTACGATTTCTGCGTTCGGGACGGCTTCATGTTCGATAATAATGGCGCGATTCAGGTGCTCGCAGCATTGGGCGGCGATGTAGATGCCTTGTGCATTGAAAATGCTCTGTAGCCCTTCGTAGATGGCTTTCCCGACTTCGGGAACGGAATGGCTACCGACCTGGTTGCCCAGGGTTTCGCTGGTACTACAGCCGACAACTACAATATCGCCTTTTTTCAGATGCGCCGCTTCGACAAGTTCCGCAGCGGCTTTGGCAGCGTCCGACTTGATTTGCTCGACAATGTTCTTGTCGTCAACTTCGTAAGTAATGCCTGCCATTGATATGCTCCTGTTAATGTTCTTCATAAAAGATAATTTTTTGAAAAAAATAAAATTTGTTTTCCAAAAATAGTGAGTTCATATTATATTCATAACAGATAACTTAGGTTTTTGCTTTTGGTTGTTTTAGGAGCGAAAATTTGCAAAATACTACACATGTTATAGGGCTTGATCGAAAGAAAATAAAGGGTTTCTTTCTACGAAAACTTCCTGAAATGAAGGAAGCGGTCATTGATGCCATTATCGAGATTTTGCCAAGTGTACCGCATTATCAAGAAGAAAGTGACCATTTTACGTTCCGAATTATCATGGGGAATGGAAACACGCCGATGGGCTGGAATCGCCGCATATACAAGTTTTCGGGAGAATCGCTGGAAAATTTGTACAAAGAACGCGTGAAAGCATGTTTGAAAGACGTCATCCATTTTTGCAGGAACGGGTGTGACTTGATTATCCAGCAGATGTCTGGACGCGAAAAGTCTGAGTCGTCTATCCTGGTCGGTGTGTTCCAGTCGGATATCGGAAATGCCGGCGAGACTGAACGCGCTCTCCTCGAAAAAGGTTTTTTGTTGATAGACTGCGTCAACGTTTCGAAAATCTGCATAAATTCGCATACGCCCGATGGCGGCAACGACCATTTGCTGATACGTTTTGATTTGGATGAAAACGGTTTTGCGGATGACTTGACGGAAACTAATTTGGGCTCGTACCCGAAAGGGTTTTGGGCTGGTCTTTTTTCACAAGTCAAAAAAGAAGTTCACGGTACAATTTGTTTGTTTGTGGATCCGTCATGGAATGGGAATAAAGACGAAAATTTTGACGAAGGAAAGATAGTCTTTGATGATTACAGGGACATGCAGATAAAGCCTGATTCCATGTTGGATTCGCAGTCGTATCATGACTTGTACGAGCAGAATTTTATCCGTAAAATGTTTATCTCGATGTTGAACTACGATGGCATTACGGTTATCGACACGAATGGCTGCGTTCGGGCTTTTCACTGTTTTGTAGCCATTCATCGGGGCAAGTTTACATCAGGTGGCGCAAGGCACCGCGCATACAGGGCTCTTGCTCATCTTTTTAAGGATAACGATTGTTATAAAGCAATTTATTTACAGTCGCAAGAGGGAAATATCAGGTTCTATTACAATTCACGCGTTTCGTCGTCCTTTGATTCTACAGTGATGGACGGTTGTTACGGAATAAATGAGGCGGAAAAAGCAAACAAAAATGCGACCGCACAAGTTGTAGATGCCGCATTGGAATTGTCGGAGTCCTTAAGCCGCCTACGTGAAGCCCATTTGGGTATAGATAACTTCTACAACGAGCCGAAGCCTGCCGAAGACTTGTATAAATCGATTCTTGAAATGACTGACGAATCTTGGGGGCAAGTGGATGCCGAACGGGCCATCAATGTCCCTATCATTAGTTTGATAGGCAATTCGTATGGCTACTCGACAAATGCGGAACCGTTCCTCAAAAATTTTCTTGAAAAGATTCCGAATTCGGTCTGGGCTGTTTACCTGAATAACAAGGGTTTTGAAGACTCTTCGCTCTTGTCAACGCTGGGTAGCAAGAATCAAGAAAGTCAATGGTCCAAACTGATGAACGAGACAGGAACAGAAGATGCTAACGCCGAAAAGTACGTCACAGACGAACTGGCAGAACACATCAAAATTGTTTATGAACACGTGAGTCGGTTGTTTTTCCAAAAGTTCGAAGAAGAACACAAACTCTGGGAAAATTTCCTCAAAGGGTATTAGCTTTCTTCTCTTTATAGAACAAATACACCATCCAGGCGAAGCCGATGATAAACATCAGCGAACAGAGCGTCTGTCCGCGGCTCATGCCAAAGAGGTCGATACGGCCGAGGTGAGCGTCCGGTTTGCGGAAAAATTCGATGAAAAAGCGGAAAATCCCATATCCCATCAAGTAAAGGCATGGAATCTTGTCGTGGAGTTTCGGAATCTTGCGAAGGTTGTACAGAACGACAAACAGGATGACGCCTTCGAACAACATTTCGTAAAGCTGGCTTGGGTGGTGGAGGATTGGATTTGCAAGAGTGCTGTCGTGGGCCAGCGGAAAGTACATGCCGATAGAACTCGTTGTCACTTCGCCGAAAAGTTCACCGTTGATGAAGTTGCCGTAACGGCCCCAGGTGTAGGCGAGCGGAGCGGCTAGCATGGCCAGGTTTAGAGTTTTCCAGACGTCGAGCTTGTTGCGTTTTGCTCCGATGCAGAAAAAGATGATGCCCAAAATAAGACCGCCGTGGTAAGACATCCCGGAAATTCCGACAAAGTGGTAGCCGAGATCGTCGTGAACCATGGGAAGTAAAATTTCGGTCGGATTCGAGAGGTAGTAACTTGCCTTGTAAAAGAATACGTATCCGAGGCGGGCGCCAAGCAAGATACCGGCGATAATCCAAGTGAATATGTTGTCGAGCTGTTCCTTGGTGTACCCTAGTTTTTCTTTTTCGCTGATTTTCCACATGGTGAGGTAGGCGGTCACGAACGCAAAAATGTACATGATTCCGTACCAGCGCACGGGAAAGCTTCCGAGTTCAAAAGCCGTTCCGTCAAAATAAGTCGGTATTAAGTTCCACCAAGATAATTCCATTTTGATTCTTTTTCCTTTGTGTTTAAATCTAACTTAATTTTTGAGATTTTGGTGCGCCCAGTAATTAATGATGGTCGCTGCTACTTGCGTTGCCGGTTGTGAGCGGAATTCTTTGTGCATCTGCATCACGATGACGACGATGGATTTGCCCGGTTCGTTCCTTGCTTCGGCAAATCCCATGAACCAGTCGTAACGGCCTGCGGGGTCGTTTCCGTCGAGTGAACCGGTCTTGCCTCCGAGCCGTAGGGCGTCGAAGTTCTTGCGGGCCATGTTCCTTGTGGACATGTGCTTGTGTGCGGTACCCTGCGTGACGGAACGTAACATTGCTTCGCGGAGACCGTAATACGTGTTTTCGCTGAATTTGCCGACGTCAAGAGCGATGGGTTTTTGCGGGGCGAACGGAGCCATGTCGCGGGCCCACGGGATTTCGAGGGGCTTCTTGGTGAGGACTGCTCGTACTTGCGCCGCGGCGAGGAGCGGTGTCAGTGTTGTCGAAGTTGTAAAACCGCAGGCGACTTCGGCAAGGCCGTAACCTGTGTCCGGGGTGGTATAGCTGGATGCGTTCGGGGCGTTTCCGGGGAATTTCCTGTTGTAGCCGAGTTTGGCGGCGGCGGCGAGCAAGCGCTTTGCGCCGACGTTTTTCCCGACGATGGCCATGGGCGGGTTCGCGGAGCGGGCGAATGCTTCGGCAAGTTCCATCGTTGGACCTTTGTATTTTTCGGGGACGCGAATCTGGTTCAGGTAAAGCGTGTGGTGGCGCCCGATCATCGGGATGGGCGTGTTGAGCGAGTAGCGGTTGCTTTCCATGGCGGCAGCGATGGTCACGAGCTTTGCTAGTGATGCGGCAGGGAAGGTTGAACGTCCTATATAGTCAGGCCTGTTCTGCACATGCTCGTCTCGACGTTCGCCCCAAGCTATGATTTCGTTTGTCTTGGTATCAACGACAAGGATGATGCCCAAGTCCGGGTGATAACGGCGCAGGAGTATGTCGATTTTTTCGGCTAGGAACGGGTCTTTTTGCGACTTGATGTGGAGTGTGTCGCGGACGCCTGTGGCAATGCTGTTCTCGAAACCTGTACTGGCCGATGTCTTGTCGAAATCTTCATCTTCGATTCCGGTAAGGCGTGAAAGTCCGTTTGGTGCCGTATTTGCGGTGTCGAAGGCCGTTGTATCGTAAAAAGCGTTCGTGTCGTTTGCCGCGATGGATTCGGATGAGGAATCTGTGGCTGGTGCGATGTTGCTTTCGACGACGTTACTTGCGGGCAAATCTTCCTTGGTGGAGCAATGGACTATGGCAACGATAATGAATACGAGAACGGTAATCGCGATGCAACGGTTACGCATTCTTTTGGCGTAAGGGAGTCTTTCCATGGGGTTACTTGAAAATGGTTCTTCTGTAATAGGCGAGTTCGGCGATGCTTTCGCGGATGTCGTTTAGCGCTTCGTGCCTTTTTTCCTTTTGAAAATCTTCAATGTTCGGGTACCAGCGGTAAAACAGTTCCTTGATGGAACTCACGTCGATATTTCTGTAGCACAGCCATTCTGAAATATCGGGCATGTACTTGTACAAAAAGCGACGATCCTGCGTGATGGAATTTCCGCAAAGGACATTTTTTGTCTTTTCCGTAAAGGGCTTGATAAAACGCAATGTTTCTTGTTCCGCGTCTTTGAGCGAGTATTGCGAGCGACGGCACCTATCGACGAGACCACTCTGGTTGTGGTGTTTCGTGTTCCATTCGTCCATGCTTTCGAAAACGTTTTCGGGTTGGCGGATGGCGATGACTGGACCTTCGGCGAGAATGTTCAGGTTAAGATCGGTAACAATGGTCGCTATTTCTAAAATGACGTCTTTTTCGGGATCGAGACCGGACATTTCCAGGTCCATCCAGACTAAATTTCGGGAACTTTTTGGCATACGGGGTGAATAATAGCTTTTTAGAGATTAGATGGTTGAGCTTTGTTGGTAGAACTTGGTCAGTTGAATTACAAAAAAAATGGAAATTTTCCATATATATAGATAAATTTGTTAAAAATTATAAATATATTTCACATATTATACTTTTTTGTTACAAATTGTCTTTTTCTTTCCCCACTTACGAAAATATTACATTTTTTTTTGCTATATTTGCCGCACTATGGAAAATGTTGTTATTACAGGTATGGGCTGCGTTTCCTCTTTAGGAAATACCCCCGAATTATTGTGGCAGAACTTGCTCCAGGGCAAGTCTGGCATCGCTACCATCCAGCGTTTCGACGCTTCGGCCTACACATCCCGCATTGCGAGTGAAATTCGCGAGTTTGACGCTACGGGCATCTACAGTACGAGAGACCAGTCCAGGTTCTCGCGCTGCATCCAGTACGCTGTATATTCGTCGTTGCAGGCTTTGCGTCAGGCAGGCATCGCTCCGGAAAACGAAAATCCCGAACGTTGCGGTGCTATCATCGGTAGCAGTATCGGTGGTCTTCTGCACTGCTATGAAGCTGCAGTGGCTCTCTGCACTCGTGGTCCGTCCCGCGTTTCCCCGTTCTATATTCCGATGGCTATCGTGAATATGCCGGCAGGTGAAGTCTGCAACAAGATTGGCTGGATGGGTCCGTCTTATACGGTGACATCCGCTTGTGCGACCTCGAACCACTCCATCGCGAACGCTTACGACATGATTCGTCTTGGCCGTTGCGACGTGATGCTTGCCGGTGGTGCCGACGAAACGGTGAACCCGCTCAGCCTCGCTGGCTTTACCAGCATGAAGGCCGTCAGTAAGCGCAACGATTCCCCGGAAACCGCTTCCCGTCCGTTCGACAAGGACCGCGACGGTTTCGTAATCGGTGAAGGTGCCGCAGTTCTCGTTCTCGAAAGCGAATCCCATGCCAAGGCCCGCGGTGCAAAGATTCTTGCCCGTATTGCCGGTGTCGGTGCAAGCTCCGACGCTTATCACATTTCCGCTCCGCGTCCGGACGGCAAGGGCGTGATGCTCGCAATGAGCAACGCCATGAAAGAAGCCGGCATCGAACCCAAGGATATTAGCTATATTAATACCCACGGAACTTCGACACCGCTCGGTGACATTGCGGAATGCTCTGCCATCGAAACGCTCTTCAAGCAGAACTCCGCATCGGCTCTCGATAACCTCAAGGTGAACTCGTCCAAGTCGATGATTGGTCACTGCCTGGGTGCCGCTGGTGCGCTTGAATCCGTTGTGACTATCATGTCTGTTATGGAACAGAAGGTTCATGGAACTCTCAACGTGTTCGACAAGGATCCGGCGATTCACTTGAACGTCTGCGAAAATGGTGCTGAAAATCAGAAGATTGACTACGCCATGAGTAACGGCTTTGGCTTTGGAGGCCAAAATGGAGTTATCATCTTTGCGAGGAATTAATGCGTAAGGCCAATGGTTCTGCTCTTGGCCTCTTCGCTTCTCGCAAATTGAGCACAAAAATTTGTGCGTTATTGCTTATGCTGTTGCTGGTGTTTCCGGCGACAGCTTTTTCGTCTCCATGGGATCCGCCGACATGGCGTGATTCCACGTGGGATTATCGGAGCGAAGATTCTGTCGATATCTATCCGAAACTGGAGCCTGCAAAACTATTCGGCGTGGCGTCCTTGACTTTGGTGGCTTATGCTGCTGCCTACGGTCTTGTTTTTGCCAAGGGATGGTGGGAAAACGAAGAACGCGGCTTCCATTTCGAGAATGATTTTGACTATGCGCTGAACCTCGACAAGTTCGGTCATTTTGCGGCGGGAGCCGTCGTTGCCGAAATCTTTTACGAAGGTTACCGATGGGCGGGGGCTAGCGAGTTCCGGTCATACTTGTATGCGGGATTGTCGGCCGTATCCACCCACATTGCAATCGACATCAAGGATGGCTTTGGGCCTAAGTGGGGCTTTAGCATTTTTGACGTGCTGGCTGGAAGTATTGGCGGTTTTTGGCCTATGGCCGAGCGCTATGTGCCTTTGTGTAAGTATATAGATTTAAAGTGGAGCTATTGGATCAATTCCGATGCGTACTATAACTTTGAACACAATGCGTCCAATGGTATATTTACGGATGATTACGTGAACCACACTTATTGGCTTTCGATCAAGCCGTACAGGATGTTGCCCGAGGCAGCCCGCAGGTATTACCCGAGTTGGCTTGCGATTGCAATTGGCCTCAGCATTGACGAAAAGGTTTATACGAGGGAGCCGCATCCGCGTCGTGAACTTTATATCGCACTTGATTATGACCTGGAAGCGTTCCGTCCGCAGAGTCGTTTAGCCCGTACGGTTATCAAGGCTTTGAACTACATTAAGTTCCCGGCTCCGACAATCCAGGTCTATCCTGAATTCCATTGGTATTTGCTCTATCCCATCAAATTCTAATTTGAACTTGAGGTAAGTTATGGCAGAAAGAGAAAACTTTAAATCCCGTTTAGGTTTTATCTTGATTGCGGCCGGTTGTGCCATCGGGCTTGGCAACGTGTGGCGTTTCCCGTTTATCACGGGACAGTATGGCGGTGCGGCCTTCGTGCTGATTTACCTCTTCTTTCTTTTGATTTTTGGTTTTCCGATTCTCGTGATGGAATTTGCTGTGGGGCGAGCTTCTAGACGTGGTGTCGGTTGTTCGTTCAAGGCTCTCGAAAAGCCGGGGCACAAGTGGCATGTGGCGGGCGTCCCGATGATTGCGGGCAACTACCTGTTGATGATGTTTTATACGACGGTGACGGGCTGGATGCTCTTCTACTTTTACCGCATGGTGACGATGGGCGACCTCATGACGATGACGCCTGCAGAAGTCGGGGCTGAGTTCGGCAAGATGCTCGGGAATGGTCCGCTGCTTTCGTTCTGGATGGTTGTCGCGACGTTTGCGGGGCTTTCGATTGTGGCGCTCGGGCTGCAACGCGGCGTGGAACGAGTGACGAAAATGATGATGTCTGCGCTCCTGATTATCATGTTCATTTTGATGATTCGCGTGCTCACGCTCCCGGGGGCGGGCGAAGGTCTCAAGTTCTATTTGTTGCCGGATTTCACAAAACTCAAGGAAGCGGGCATTGGTGAAGTCGTGTTTGCTGCTCTTGGGCAGTCTTTCTTTACGTTGAGTATTGGTATTGGTTCCATGAGCATTTTCGGGAGCTATATCGACAAGAAACATTCGCTTTTGACGGAAGCCGCGCATATTTGCGTGCTCGATACAGGTGTCGCCTTGATTGCCGGGCTTATCATCATTCCTGCTTGCTTTGCGTTTGGACTCCAGCCGGATGCAGGGCCAGGTCTTATTTTTGCAACGCTCCCGAACGTTTTTGCGCAGATGCCTGCGGGTAGAATTTGCGGTGCGGCGTTCTTCCTCTTCATGTCGTTTGCGGCGCTCTCGACGCTTGTGGCCGTTTTCGAAAACATTGTCGCTTATTGGATGGATGCGCGCAATGTGGAACGCAAGAAGGCTGTTAAATGGAACTTTGTCGCTATTACGCTGTTGTCACTCCCGTGCGCACTCGGCTTTAACGTGCTTTCGGGATTCGAACCGTTTGGTTCGGGCAGTTGTGTACTGGATTTGGAAGACTTCTTGGTCTCGAATACGCTATTGCCGTTGGGTTCGCTTGTGTTCGTGCTGTTCTGCAATTCCCGTTATGGCTGGGGGCAGGACAATTTCTTTGCCGAAGCGGATGCTGGCAAGGGTTTGAAATTCCCGAAATATGCGGTACTTCGCCTCTACTTCAAGTGGGTTCTGCCGATTATCATTTCCGTGATTTTCGTGTTGGGTTACTTGCAAAAATTTGCTCCGAGTTTGTACAACAAGATATTTGAATAATTAGTGGTTAGTGGTTGCAGCTACGCTGCCAACTCTTGCGGCTTAGAAGTGAGCCTGCAAGCAGTCCCGTTTCGTTCGCCTTTGCGAGTTGTGGTGGTTAGGAAAAAGCTATTCTCATGTCCATTGTCATGCCGGCCACGGTGCCGGCATCACCTTTTTACAGTTCATCTTGTTTTATTGCTTTTTGTCGGGATGTTTATAATGACACCGTCTTTTATACAAAGTTTTTGTATAGATTAAAGACGGTTCGTTGTTGAATTGCATTTATTGAGGGCTGTGATATGTTTCGCGTTTTTGGATTCGTTCTGTTGCTTGCTGTTTTTGTTTTCGCACAAGACGAAAGCGTTAGTAACTATGACCGTTGGATGCAGGCGAAGGCGCACCGCGATAGCGTCAGGAATGCGGAAATGATTCAGAAAAATTCGGTCCCTTTCGATTTCTTGGTCGGGATGACGTTGAATGTGGGCTTTAAAGTTATAAATAACGAAAAGCAGTTGAGCCGTTACGAAAAGGTGGAACGGGTCGTCTTTTTTGAGGGCGCTTTTTTCCAAGCCGGAGCGTCTGTTCAGTGGCCTCTGCTTCAATACCATTTGGCGGTAAGGCTTGGCGTACTGTTTGAATACGCACCGCTATTTTTATCGAAGCCGTTATACATTGAAGACGGTAATGGGGGATACAAGCGTGTCTCTGATGGCGGCTTGTCGCAGGGGCGGATTGCGTTCCCGATTCTTTTTGCGGTGAAGCCTCGGTTTAGCTTTGTATCGTTCGAGTTTGGCCCTCAGATTTCCATACCGATTTTCGATAATCTGGAGTTAGATGGTGCACGCGATAGGGAACTGGACTCGTCCATGGAATTTAGTATGCTTTTGGGTGTGGGCTTCCGCGTCAATGGACGAATCTATTTAGATCTGCTTTGGGACGCAAAGTTTTATCACAAGTATAACGAACGCTTTGCAGATGGTTTGGCCCATTGGTCTTCGGTCGCTATCAAGGCTGGCGTGACGTTTAATCCGTTTTAGTTATGTATTACGAAAATATAATTTTGTAGATTCCGGCAGCAGCGAAACAGAGCGTGACTATTACATAAGTACTGAGCCAGAGCAGGATTCCTGCGTAAAATCCGCCGAGTAAATCATCTGCCATGACTCCCCAAGCGCCGGGGAGTTTTTCCATTTTATGGATGCCGAGTGGCTTGAGAATATCGAAAAAGCGGAACAGCCCGAATGCGATGGCTAAAATCCAAGGGTGGACGACGATGGTTTCTGTAGGATAGAATGCGAGGCTCATGAAAATTCCGCAGACTTCGTCAATCACGATCCAGCCTGGGTCTTCGGTGCCGGTATCTTTCATCGCTTTTTTCACAAACGGGATGGCGACAAAAAATACGATTAGGGCGGCAGCAAGAAAAACTTGGTTTACGTACCACCCTATGATGGGAATCTTCCATTCGTAGTAGTATCCAAATAGGCGCAATGCGAGCCATGCCATGGGGTAGGCGACAATTGCTGCAGCCAGACTTCCCATGGTGCCGGGCGCTTTCGGGCTCATTCCCGAACCGAAAAACGTCACGACGAGGGTGGTGAACCAGTCCGTTTTGCGCCATTCGTGCGGCACGCGCTTCTTGCCGTATTTTTCTTTAAGTTCTTTGCGATTCATGATGAAGTGGTTGGTAAACAGTGGTTAGTGGTTAGTAGTCAGTAGGACAAATGCGTAGGTCGAGCGTTGCGGGACATGACCGAAGCCAGCATTTGGTACTTGAGCGTAGCGAGAGTACAAGTAGCCGGTAGTCAAGGATTTCGCTTTTGATCGTCATGCTGAGTGTAACGAAGCATCCAGGGCGATTTGAAACTTGACTGGATTCTTCGCGGTTTCTCACCGCTCAGAATGACGAATCATGAAGTTTAATTCTAAAAGCCTCATGCCTCAGAGTGGCGTAAGCCTCGAGCCCACACCCCAGAGGACCGTAGGTCCGTGCTCATACCTCATACCCCTTCCTCCGGCGGCCACGGTGCTTCGGCGAGTTCCTTTTCTTTTTCTTTGGCAACGGTGCGTTTTTCGTGCCAGCGTTCGAGCTGTTCCTTGAATGCTGCACGGAGGCGTTCCATGCCGATGTTCTCCTTGGCACTGATTTGGATAGCTTCGGGGTAGTTCTGCAAAAGCTCCGTGCGGCGAGCTTCGTCGGCGACTTCGACTTTGTTGAAGACGCGGAGGCGCGGCGTGTTCTTGTCGATGATGCTTTCGAGCGTCTTGTGCGTGACTTCGAGATGCTCGCGGTAATCCGGGGCACTTCCATCGACAACTTCCAAAATGCAATCCGCATGAGCGGCCACGCCAAGCGTGCTCTTGAACGTTTCAATCAAGTTGTGGGGGAGCTTGCGGATGAATCCGACGGTGTCGCTCAAGATGATGTTTTCGCCATCGAGGAATAGCTTTCGCGTGGTACTGTCGAGCGTTGCGAAAAGTTTGTCTTCAACATAAACGTCGGCACCTGTCAAGCGGTTTGTGAGCGTCGATTTTCCGGCGTTCGTGTAACCGACGATGCCAACTTGGAAAATGTCGTTGCGCTTGTCTGCCTGTTGTTCGCGGGCGTCTTCGATTTTCTCCAGTTTTTTCTTGAGTTCTTGGATGCGCTTGCGGATCATGCGACGGTCTGTTTCGAGCTGCGTCTCGCCCGGCCCCTTGGTGCCGATGCCGCCATTGTGCTGGCGGCAAAGGTGCGTCCACGCACCGGTGAGACGCGGCATCATGTACTGCAATTGCGCGACTTCCACCATCAAACGGCTTTCTGCTGTAACCGCGTGCTTTGCGAAGATATCGAGGATAAGCCCCGTGCGGTCGAGCACCTTGATTCCCGGCATGCGTTCTTCGAGATTGCGAACCTGCGAACCCGAAAGTTCGTCGTCAAAAACGACCATCTTGGCATTGTCTTCTTCGAGTGCGCGCTTGACTTCGTTTACCTTGCCTTCGCCAATGAGCGTTGCAGGGCTGAAGTTCTGTACCCGCTGCAAAAAGCTCCGCGTGACGTATGCACCTGCCGTCTCGGCAAGCCGCCCCAGTTCTGCGAGTTGCTCGCCAGCAAGCCACGGGCGGACTTTAGGCGTTGCGATGCCCACTAAAATGCACCGTTCCTGTTCTTTCTTGTTTTCGACGGGCTTGTATCCCTTTTTTCTTTCTTCCATATTCTCCACAAAGTTGCAACTTTAAATATATCAAATAATTTGATGTTTTTTGAGAACAGTAAAATGGAACCGAATGAATCTTTTTGATAGAATTGTTTACGAATATTTACGAAATTTTACGGTTCAAAAGGTTCAAACTCCTTAAAAAAAGGCTCTTTTTGTTTCGATGAAGGTGTTTTTATCTTTTTGTAAACTTTTTATAAGTAATCTTTTTGTTATGCGTATTCGAAATCACTTTATAAAATATATAATTGCCAATGTAGTACTCATTTTTTTTCGTACACATAGAAGGGACGGTTATGCGGAATAAAATATGTTTGGCTTTAGGTTTGACGCTTTCTTTTGTCGCTGGCGTTAGCGCTCAGACCACAACCTATAAAATCACTAAAGTCGGTAGTGAAGAAAATCAGTCGTTTGATGTTCTTCTGAATGGTAAAGTTATTACAGAAGCGAGGCAGGGGGATTGGCCGAATGTGTCCCCGATTGTTCCCGATGGGAAGATGTTCATTGGTTTTACCGTTTATGAAGAATATGGTGAAACTCGTGAAGATCAAAAGGAATTGACTGTTGGTAGAAATGGTCTCCGGTTCTTGATGCCCAAGAAAGATGTCTATGTAAGGGTATCCTATGAATCATTGCGCTATTCCATCAAGGCAAATTCTGCCGAAAATGGCTCGGTTTCTTTCTCGTTTAACGATCGCGTAGAAATGACGGATCGTACCAAACCGGGGAACAAAGTGACTGTGTCCCCGAAGGCCGACAAGGGCTACAAGGTGAGTTCGATTAAGGTCAGCAAGTACCTTGATCCAAATACGACGGTGACTTGTACGGCTGCTTCTGGTGCTGGCCATGCGGGACCGGGGGCGATTCCGGGAGCTGCTGCGGCTGAAGGAAGTTGCTCTTTTGAAATGCCTAATTTCGATGTAGATATCACGGCGACATTTGTTGATGAAAAAACAGATGTTCCTAAAGTGGATTTGAAGGGCAAAAAGTTTTCCATTACTTATAAATTGAACGAAGGTAAGCTTCCTAAAGACGCTGCTGAATCTTATTCTTGCGAATCAGAAGCGACGCTGCCGATTCCGACGAGGGATGGATTTGATTTTGTCGGTTGGTCTTGGACTAACAAATTAGACAATATTTATTACGCCGTAAAGACTTTAGATGGAACGCGTTGCGCTGATACAACGCTTTACGCAATCTGGACGCCGAAGGGATCGTGCATGGAACAGAAGGCTGTCGCTGTTGACAGTGCTGCTAGAATGCCGGTATGCTCCTCGAATATAAGGTGTGCTTTGATTCATAGCAATACGACAAAACAAGATTCTGTTTGCGATGGAATTGTGTGGACTACGGATATGGGTATTTTGTCAAGCTCCAGCTCTGTGGTTTCTTCCAGCAGTGTTGCAGCATCCAGCTCCAGCGCAAAGCCTGCCTCCAGCAGTGTTGCGGCATCCAGCTCTAGCGCCAAGCCTGCCTCCAGCAGTGTCGCAGCCTCCAGCTCCAGCGCCAAGCCTGCTTCCAGCAGTGTCGCGGCCTCCAGCTCCAGCGCAAAGCCTGCCTCCAGCAGTGCCGCGGCATCCAGCTCCAGCGCCAAGCCTGCTTCCAGCAGCGTTGCGGCCTCTAGCTCCAGCGCAAAGCCCGCTTCCAGCAGTGTCGCAGCCTCTAGCTCTAGTGCCAAGCCTGCTTCCAGCAGTGTCGCGGCCTCTAGTTCTAGCGCCAAGCCTGCCTCCAGCAGTACGAAGGCTTCTAGCTCCAGTGCAAAACCGGCTTCTAGCAGCGCCAAAGCAACTTCTAGCAGCACTAAGGCAGCCTCGTCAAGTTCTAAGGCTAAATCCTCCAGCTCCGTCGAAGTTGTCGTTGAATCTGTCAAAACGGAAGAAGATTTGCCGAACTGCACTTCCAAGCGCGAAAACGTGACATACTACGTTTCCGAACTTAAGAAGGTGTTTGTCTGCAAGGACCGCAAGTGGACGCAGTTCGATCCGAACGGAATCCCGGTAATTGCCCATGCTGCGAAGTTCTCTGCTGCCGTGAATGGCCGTCAACTTCAGGTTTCTGGCGCAAAGGTCGGTTCTCAAGTGAACTTGTTGGATTTGCAAGGCCGTGTGGTGTATAGCGGTCAAGCTAATGCTGCAAACTTCACGATGAACTTGGCTCGCAGCGGAACATTTGTGATCCGCATCGGTACGCAGCAAAAGATTGTGAACGTTCGCTAAATTATATTGACTTTGTTGAAAAGGTCCTGCGCAAGCGGGGCCTTTTTGCGTACCTCGTATGCCTTTTGCTGGGCTCGAAAATGGGTGTGCAAGCACCTCCGCTTCACTCGCTCTTTGCAAAAGTTACTATTTTTGGCGCGTCAGGGCCTATCATCCAGGTAGGTTCCTAGTCCGGCACGCCGAAGCGCCTGCCGAAAAAAGGATTATATAATGGCAAAGAAAGTTCAGGATGCCCTCAAGGACATCATCTCCCTCTGCAAGCGCCGCGGTTTCATTTTCCCCGGCTCCGAAATTTACGATGGCCTCGCCAACACTTGGGACTACGGTCCGTATGGCGTGGAACTGAAGCGCAACATCAAGAACCTCTGGTGGAAGAAGTTCGTGACCAGCCGCCAGGACGTGCTCGGTCTCGACAGCTCTATTCTCTTGAACCCCCGCGTTTGGAAGGCTTCTGGCCACGTGGGCAACTTCTCTGACCCGCTGGTCGACTGCCTCGCTTGCCACGAACGTTTCCGTGCCGACCAGCTTTTGGAAGACAAGCTCGGCGAAGGCTGCTGCGCTGGCAAGAATTTTGACGAAGTCCACCAGATGATGATGGACAACAAGATTGAATGCCCGACCTGCGGCAAGACCGACTGGACCAAGCCCCGCGCATTCAACCTGATGTTCCAGACCGAAATCGGCGTGATCGAAGGCGAAGGCAACAAGGTTTATCTCCGTCCGGAAACCGCTCAGGGCATTTTCGTTGACTTCAAGAACATTGTCGACAACGTCCGCCCGCGCATCCCGTTCGGTGTGGGTCAGATTGGTAAGAGCTTCCGTAACGAAATCACTCCGGGTAACTTCATCTTCCGTACTCGCGAATTCGAACAGATGGAATTGGAATTCTTCTGCGAACCGGGCACCGAACTGGAATGGTACAACTTCTGGCGCAAGTACTGTTTCGACTGGCTCGTGAACGACCTCGGCGTGAACAAGGAAAAGCTCCGCCTCCGCGAACATGCCAAGGAAGAACTTTCTCACTACTCCAACGGTACCACCGACGTGGAATACGAATTCCCGTTCGGTTGGGGCGAACTCTGGGGTATCGCCAGCCGTACGAACTACGACCTGACGCAGCACCAGAACGAATCCAAGGTCAAGCAGGAATACATTGACCCGGTGCAGAACAAGCGCTACATCCCGTACGTGGTGGAACCGTCCCTCGGTGTGGAACGTCTGCTCCTCGTGCTCCTTTGCGACGCTTACGAAGTCGAAAAGCTCGAAAACGACGAACGTACCGTGCTCCACTTCGACCCGAAGATTGCTCCGGTGAAGGTCGCCGTTCTCCCGCTCGTGAAGAAGGGCCAGGTGAAGGCCAAGGCCGAAGAGCTCTACCAGAAGCTCCTCAACCGTTGGAACGTGGAATACGACGAAACGCAGTCCATCGGTAAGCGCTACCGCCGTCAGGACGAACTCGGCACGCCGTTCTGCGTGACCGTTGACTTCGACACTGTTGGCGAGGGTGAATCCGATCCGGCAAAGCTCGGCTACGTGACTGTTCGCGAACGCGACTCCATGAAGCAGGAACTCGTCGCAATCGACAAGCTCGAAGCTTACTTGTCCGCTAAACTCGGCTGTTAAGGCGATGCAAAGGGAACCCAATGGTTCCCTTTGGAATCCCTCCTAGAATTATAGTGAACCCGTTCGCGGGTTCTTTTTTTTGTTCTAATTAGCAAAAGGGTTTGTGAACTTTGTTTTAAAATGTGCTATATTACTTTTAAAAAAGATTAGATTATGAAAGTACAATGTTTTATTCTGATCGTTTGTTCCTTGTTGGTTGGATGCCATACCGATAGCGGTATTAATCCATCTCCATATACCACGAGTCTTACACCTTCTTATAAGTGCGATTATCAAAGTGATTTGCCTGAGTGCAACGAAAAGAGGGAAGGGCTGGCTATTATTCTTCGTTCGTTTTCTCCAAATAGAGTCTTCGTTTGTTCCGATGGAATGTGGGTGTATCTTAGAGATGCTATGTATGAGGAAACTCAATCTATTCCTAAGTATGTTCCGAGTGCCGATAAGGATTCTGATATCCTAGTGGAGAAAGGTTCTGTTGTAGATCCTCGTGACATGAATACTTATCGGACTGTGAAAATCGGGAATCAGGTGTGGTTTGCAGCGAACTTGGAATATGGTTATTCTTATTATGAAGACTATGACGGTCTTTGTTTTTTAACATCTGGGAGCAGAGGCTGCCTATATACTTGGGAAAACATAATGGCAGCGGGCTTGTCACAAAATGATATTTGTCCGGATGGCTTCCACGTACCCACAAGAGAAGAATGGAATACTTTGATAACAAATGTTGGCGGTCATGATAATGCGGGGCTTGTTCTTCAAGCGAATGATGGTATATCAAATGATGCTTACAGTTTTTCCGTTAATCCATCGGGCTACTACGATTCCGATGCATCCTACTCTAGAGACCGATATTCATTAGCGGATAACTTTGCTCCGTTTTGGACATCGTCTTTTGCCAGTTCCTCGTCTGCTTATGCCGTATTATTCTATAAAGGTAATCCTGCAGTTAATGTACGTCCTGAACCCATTTCCGATGGTTATGCCATTCGTTGCCTGAAGGATTGATTATGAAAATGAAATTGTTTCTTTTGCTGGCTTGCACATTTATTCTAGGCGCATGCGGTTCTACGCCTCATACTTTGGTTCCTTCTTATGTTAAGTTAAAGCCGCTTTCTCAAGAAGACTTGGTGCGCGTCGTTGATGCAACTGAAATTCCTGTGGTTCCTGAGAATAGCTTGTATTTGGGAACGATGCAGACGGAGGGTTCTCCCGATTGTTCTTTCGAAAAGACGGCTCAGTTGATGATTGAAAAGGCTCGCTCTTTGGGTGCTAATTTGGTTTATATCAAAAAGGTGAAAACGATAAACTTTGTTTATTCGACAGGTGTGTTTACAACATCAAGACAATGCGATGTCGCTTTGGTGGATTATTTGAATGTTGAAGAATGGAGTGCAAAATGAAAAGATTGATTATAGCATTCTTTTTTGTACTCTCGGTTTCTGCTTTTGCCGCTAATTCCGCATTGAGCGATTTTGAACGTTCTTTGTTGAATGAAAACAGCGCTGCAACAGAAGACTCTTCTACAGCGAGTGATTCCTCCGGTAGCTTTGAACAGTCGCTGATGAATGTGAACGGTTCTGAAATGGAACCCATCTACAAAGCACGCGAAGACTTACTTGAGGCTGTTCGAGCCAAGGACACGGCTGCGGTTTCGTTAAAAATTGCGCAACTCGATGGAATGCAGTCCTATTCGATTATCCCGCTTCACGATACGGAAAAATTCTGCATTTATAAAGACCTGAAGATGCTTCGTGCTTTGCTCAAGATGCTTGTGCAGCATTATAAGTCATCGTATGATTTCAATAAAATTGAAAATGCAAGATATGCGAATAATGATGGGCTCATGGTTTATATAAAGGAATACCTTGACAAACACAAGATGAGCCCCGGTGAAGTCGAAGCGTTTGAATCAATCATTGATAGGTCTCATTTGACCGGTGCCGAAAAATGTGAATTAAAACTTTTGATGCATCTCCAATTTGCGTATAGAGACGAACGTGAAGAAGGTATTACTAGAAATTATGCTAATGAATTTGTTGAAAGAAATACAAACCATCCGGACAAACCGTGGATTGAAAAAAGTGTCCTGGCACCATTGACACGAATGGATGCTACCGGGATGTATTTTGATGCCCGCACTAAAAACAAAGAGAATGTAATTCAAAATAAACTATATACAGGCGGCTTTGGTATCAATCTTTATATTTCTTCAGGGGTGGGCTTTGGTTTTGGAGACTATTATCGCGAAGATTTGGTGAAACCAGAAAGCTATCCGTTGAATGCTGAACTTTATTTGCAAATTCGTCGTTTCTCTATATCGTTAGAATTGATTAACACGGGTCATGAAGGTTTGATGAACCTGGGCTTTGCTGTTGGCTTTGTTGCCTATGACAGTCGGTATTTCAAGATTCGTCCTTATTTGGGACTCTTTGGAAATATTTTCAATGGGGATGTGAAACATGCGTATTATTTCCCGAAGGATAGTGATTATGGCATGTGGGCTGATGAATCTTTTGAATATCAGGAAATGGGAACCTGTATTAAGGTCGGTGCAAATTTTGACTTTAAATTTGGAACGGCTTACTTGTTCTTTTCGGATTCAAAGTTAGTCTCGTTCTCTCTTGTCGGCAATGTTGGATTGTCTTATCTTGATTTGAGTGATGGAAAACCGCTTGTTCGAGGTTCCGGCTTGGACGCTTTCGCTGCTGTTGGCTTGGGAATATATTTCTGGTAGTGCATTATGAAAAAGATGTTGCTTGCATTTTTGTTGTTACTGTTTTTGGGGGATGCATTTGCAACGCCTTCAAAAAAGGAACTTTTCTCTCGCGCCCGTGATGCTCTTAAGACTTCGCTAATCAATAGAGATTACGAACGTTCGAAAGAGGCTATCGAGTATTTAAAATCAAATCTGGATGAAGGTGCTCCTTTCTGGGATTTTGAAGAGTATTTAGCGCTTATGGAAATGGGCGAGTATGATGCTGGTATTGAAATATATGCGAACGCTCGCCGCATTGTGTTGGATTCTTCTTATAATCCAGAATTAAAAAGACGCGTTAATCCAGAAGCTGATCCGTTGCACCTTTATCTGTATCGTAATGTGGTCCCGTTCACAAAGGCTACTGCGGATTCGCTTTCTAATGTTGTTGAAAATTCAAATGCCAAGCAAGAGAATAAAGAACTGTTTACGACGCTTCTTTATGCAGAACTCGTTATAGGCTTGCAGACTTTTAGTTATGGTAATGGCTATAATTTTACATATAGAGTTATTGCAGATACAACTGCTGCGGAGAATTTCTTGCAAAGCGCAAAGAAGTACATAGAAGATTATCCGCATTCGTTTCATGCCCAGTATTTGAAAGATCAAATAGTGCCTTTTGTACAAAATTATATGGATAAACAACGCGAATTTCGCAGGGATCCGATTGCCCATAAGTTTTATACTGGTGGTATTGGACTCTATGCGGGTACGTGGATTGGATTCTTGTGCGGCGAAATGTCTGCTGTCGCAGAAACAGAGATGGGTACGCCGTTGCAATTTGAAGTCGAATTTCGTGTCAAACGTTTTTCTCTCGCCGCTTTCATGCAGTTTGGAATGATTGTAAAGCCTAAGGCTTTGCATGAAGTTGATGTTGATGAAGATTCTTTTAGCGGTTTTTATGGTAGTGATGCCATCGATGAAACTGTAGATGAGTCGTTTGGTGTGACTCTTGGCTTTACTGCATATGATTCGCATTATTTACGTGTAGAACCGTTTATGGGGATGGGTGTTACTTATATGCCTTCATTCTCGACACCTTTGTTTGAGGAATATTCTACGGGCGTACAGTGGATTATGGGGGCTAATGTGGACTTCCGTTTTGCGGCTGGGAATCCTAAACGCATAGGGGCTCTGTCGTTTGCTGGAATTTTACGCTTTAAGTATAAAGTTATGCTCGGTACAGCAGAAAGTAATACAGGAAGCAATGGCGGCTATATCCCGCCTTCATATGGAACGGTGCATCACGAATTTGGCCTTTCTGTTGGCTTCAATTTGTGGTAATCGGGGTTAAATTTGTCTTTTATGTAGCCTTAATTACTATAATTGATGATGTTGTTGTTTAGCAAATGCCCGATATTGGTGCGTATATTGGATTGTTTCTGATTGTTTCAAGTGCTGTTGTGTTGAATTTGTTTTCAAAGATGGATGTGCATTGATGAAAAAAATAAAGTTGTTGCCTGTTGTTGGCGTGCTTGCGTTTATCGCTTGCACAAATGAAAATACTCCTGCGGTGTGGAATGCTGCGGAAGTGTCTTCCGCAAGTGTCATCCCTGAAACTTCTTCTTGTAGCAGTACGGAAATGGCTGCGCAGTCTTCATCTTCTAGTAGCACGGGAAATGTCGTTCAGCCTTCGTCCAGCGAGCTTTCTTCTGCAAGCAAGGCTGTTGCTGACACTGTTTGGCATCAGGCAAATCTTACGTGGTACACGTCTTGGCCGGAACCGGGTAGCGAAGAATGCATTGAGTACAACGGTTGCACGTGGGCGGGCTACTTTGCCGGTGTTGAAGGTCAAAAGTCCGAAGAGTGGGTGAAAGAGCACAACATCATTGCCGTTCACGAAAAGGACTGGAACAAATACAAACTAAAAACATTCAGACTCCGCATGAACGGTTCGACGATTGATGCTGTGGTTTATGACATGTGCTCCGACAGCGATTGCGATGGTTGCTGCACCGAAAACGCCGGTGAAATCGGCTTCCTCATCGACATTGAAAAATACACCCGAGAACGTTTTGACGGTAATGGCGACGGTGTAGTTGAATGGACTTGCTTGGATTGTGAATAAAATAATACGAGTAAAATTATTTTACTCGTATTATTTTATTTGAGTTAGTTTACTCTAAATTATTCCCACTCGGTAAAAACGAAATCCCAAAATTCAAACATCATTTCCCAGT
>CAMKTL010000031.1:0-43274 GCA_946415675.1 uncultured Fibrobacter sp. | reverse complement strand
CCGGCCATTTCACGGCCTTCCATAGTCTTGAGCGAACGAAGTTTCGGCATAATATTGTCCTTTTTGAGTCTTTATAATGCGGCGTCCCAATTTCCGATGTCATCCCCGGCTTGACCGGGGACCTCCTTTAATGGGATGAGAGGCCTTTTGTTTTGCGGAAAAATGTAGCAAAAATGCAGAAAAAAGCTTGTTTCTCCAGGTTTTGGGAGGTGAAAATGAGGGTTCCCATGTGTAGCTTGTCACAAAAACACAAAAATTTCTTACAAAAAGGATACAAACTCTTTTTATTGGTTATTAATTTTATTATACTTACAAAAAAATAAGAGGCTTAAATATGGAGAAAAAGTTCCAATTTTTCAGAAAATTATTGTTCCTTACATTGCTCATGCTGGGGGTTGGCTCGGCGTTTGCCGCATGGGACGGATCCATTGCTACGGAAGCCCCGATTACAGAAAAGGGCTCAGATGGTAAAACTTACTATCTCATTGATACCGAAGCGAAGCTGGCTTGGTTTGCTGAACAGGTGAATAGTGGTAAGTGGGACTGGAATGCGAAATTGACCGCGAATCTCGATATGAGTAATCCCGATCCGTCGAAAAAGAGCCTTTGGACTCCGATTGCTGTAGGTAATGGAGATGGTGGGAAAAAAGTTTATAAGGGAACTTTTGATGGAAATAATCATGTTATTTCCAATTTATACATTTCTGCTGAAGAATTACTTACAAAATATGCTGGCCAACCAATAAACAATAATAATGGCGTGGAAAATGGTACTGCTCAAAATTTAGGCTTTATTGGATGCCTCACTGGAACTGTAAAGAATCTAATTATTGAAAATATTGAAGTTCATGGTTATGGCAGAGGTGGTCTTGGTCAGAACAATAATTTAGTTGATAAACCGATTTCTATAGGTACGGTTGTCGGTTGGCAGAGTGCAAATACCAGCCATATTGATGGCTGCTATGCGACAGGAATTGTTATCACGAGTGGCGACGGACAGGCTGTTGGAGGAATTGTCGGAAATGTGGGTGGAGGAACGGTTTCCAACTGCTATAGTACGGTTGACATATATGCAAGCGGTTTAGCTTTTGTAGGTGGCATTGCTGGTTATACAAAAAATTATAGTGGTGGTTCTGTTACGCTGGAATCCTGCGTTTATGCGGGTGAAACCCTTTCCACAGAAGGTTCTGCCCAAGTGGCAGGAAAAGACAGTTCGGGTAGGGCCGGTGCTATTATCGGCTATCAGTATAAAGGAACTGTCACCCTTTCCAACGTCTATTATGATGAAGAACAGTTCCCTGGTGAAAATGCGGGAATCGGCGCCACGACTGGCGGATCGACTTCAGGAAGTACGACGCCGCAACCGAATGTGAATTCTGCTGCAACAATTTGTTTGTTAAATAATGGGACTCTCACTGATGGTGTATGCGATAAAAAATCGCCTTGGGAAATGGGGGAATCGGGACCCGTTTTGAATGAGTATAGCGCAGATGGCTTCAAGATAGCCTTTGATGCTAATGGCGGCTCTTTTGCGGGAAATACAACTTCTGCTGTTAAATATGTAAAGCAGGGTGTCGTTATTAACGATGACGGCTTGGCAAAACCCTCTCGAGATGATTTTGCCTTTGTTGGTTGGTCTGTGAACAATGAGGCTACAGAACCTGACCAAAATTTGGGAACGGCTTCGGGAGCCGCTACATTCTATGCGGTCTGGAATCCGGTTTATACGATTACATTTAAAGCAACTCCGAGAACATTCCCTGCTGAAGAGGGGCAAACTCCTGAAAGCGAAAAGACCGTAAAGGTCGAAAAAGATAAGAAAATCGCTGTACACGGTTTTGAGGTGCCTGAACCCTATCATGATAATGAAGGCAAGAAGCATTCATTTATGGGTTGGGCTTTTCAAGAAAATCCTTCGGAAGCGGATGCTCTTGTTGACGAAAATGGCCTAGATAATCTTCCCTATGCAACAAAGGATACAACTTTGTATGCAGTGTGGGTCGATGCTACAGTTTTTACCGTGACATTTGATGCCAATGGACATGGAACGACGGTGTCTCGCTATCAGAAGACCGTGTATGATCAAGATAACGTTTCTCCCTTGGCTGAAGAAAGTATGCCGCATGAAGATGGTTATGTCCTTAATTCGGAACATGGGTGGTGCGTCAAGCCGGAATGTGGTGAAAATGATTTCTTTGATTTTTCCAGTCCTATTTCAGGAAATATCACTCTTTATGCTAATTGGGATGCTATAGAATACGATGTTTCCTATGAAAATCTAAATGGGGCAAGTAATCCTAATCCAGCAAAATATACTGCAGCGGGACTTACCTTGGAAGACCTTGTAAGTGTGGATGGTGCACGAGTATTTAAGGGCTGGTGTATTGATGCGGGTTTGACTAATTGTATTACGGAATTGAAGGTTGGTAGTGTTGGCGATACCATTTTGTATGCTAAATGGGAAGATGTAACCTATCCTATTATCTATAGAGCTGCTGGCTCTGGTGCTACGGGAAATGTCTCTCAGGGTGTGAAATACCATGGCGTTCCCTATACGCTTTTGGGAGAAAGCTATGATCGCCCTGGTTATAAGCAGAATGGCTGGACGACAAGCCTTGATGGTGAAAAAATCTATGATTTTGGCGGTACCTATACAGATAATGCTACCATAACGTTCTATCCGACATGGGAGATTGCTACTTATACAATCACTTATGTATGCGATGGTTGTACGGATGTTAACAATCCTACTTCGTACACGAAGTTTGATAATGGCGAATTGAGATTTAAAAACCCGATATATCCCGGACCCGATCAGTATTATTGGGGAGGCTGGTTCAAGGATGCCGCATTTACCCAGACGATTCAAATAATTAAGAAAGGCTCTTATGGTGATACGACCATCTATGGTAAATTGCTCAAATACTACAATATAGATTATGATTTGGGTGGAAAAAATGTTAAGGCCAATAACACTGTGAGATATCATATTGAATTTGCTGTTGAACTTAAAGCGCCTGATCCAAGTTCTATAGATGGTTACACCTTTGCTGGCTGGTACGATAATGAAGAGTTTGCTGGCGAACCCGTGACGGAAATCCCGCTGGGCTCTACCGGTGACAAGAAATTCTATGCCAAGTGGGAATTCGTTCCTGTCGTTTACGGTGCTGTGACGGTTACTGAAAACGCTGATGGCACAAAAACCGCTACCATCAATGATGGTTATACCGGCACGGATGCCGTGTATATCCCAGATCCGATAGCCGTGGATAACATTGTTATCAACCGCGAGTTTACTCCAAATACTCCTTCGACGATTATGTTGCCGTTTGCATTGCCGGAAGGAACAAATCTCAATGGTGCCAAGTTCTACTATTTGAAGAGCGTTGTTCAGAAGGGCTACGCATGGAAAGCAACCATGAAGTGGATCGGTGAGGATAACCTTCCGGAAGCAAATAAACCGTATGGGGTTATCTGTACAGGAGCATCTTTAACATTTAGCTTGCCTGAGCATACACAAGCGACTCTTCAAACGCCTCAAAAAGATACTGCTTATTATGAGGTTTCGAATGGCGATTGGCGATTTGTTGGCTCTTATGTTTATAAGCATTGGAAAACTGGTGACGATGAACTGGATGACGGTCTAGCATACGCTCTTTCAGCCAAGGCGACCTCCAATGGACTCAAACCGGGCGATTTTGGAAAGGTTTCTGCTAAAAACTATATATATCCAATGCGTTCGTATATGAGGAAAAAGGATGCTTCGGTGCGTCTTGACCAACCAAGTGCTGTTCGTGCAAGGGGTGCATCGTATGGCCTTAACAACATCGGTTCCGAAATCATCGAAGTCGAATTTGTCGATGACGAAAAGACGACTGCTATTGGCCACATGAATACAGTCACGGGTGAAATCAAGATTAACCGCTGGTATGACCTCAAGGGTCGTCATGTAAAGAATGTGAACCGCGCAGCGAAGGGTGCGTACTATGGAAAGAAGGTGTTCCATGAATAACGAACAAAAAAACGAATACATCAAACCTGAAATGACCATTATCGAAATGGTTCATGACGCAAGTTTACTTGAAGAAAGTTGTGTCGGTGAAGAATGTAATATTGGTACATGTTGGGACAATGGCGATGGTTGTGACGATGATTCGGGGGAATAGTTAGTCATGAAGAAAAAATACAGTATTCCTGAAGTCGAAATAATTCGTTTAAAAGTTGATGTTGTGCTATTGCAACCATCAATTGCTAGTGGTGCTGTTGGCATGATTCCTGATGCTCCCACTACATCATCGCACAAGGATGTAGGATAGTAATAATTATATTTCCCCAAGTTTAATACACTTGGGGATATTTTCTTAGAAAGAGGGGGGCCCATGAATAACGAACAGAAGAAAGAATACGTTAAACCAGAACTGACTGTTGTCAAAACGGTTCATAAGGTAATCTTGCTTGGGGGCAGTTGTGTTGGGGAAGGTTGTGCTCATGGGGAGTGGAAAGATTAGTCTTTATTAGGGCGACTCTTTTTTGCTAGACTTAAAGACTGTCATTCCAGCCTTTCGCTTTGTCACCCCGGCCTTTTTTAGCTGTCACCCCGTGCTCCGTCACGGGGCCAGTTTTTTTCGTCATGTTGAGCAACGCGAAACATCCAGTGCAGAACGTTACTGGATTCTTCCTCCCTTCGGTCGTCAGAATGACGTAAGAGGCATGACCTCCGCATTCGCGATACACAATTGTTTCCCCGGCCTCAGCACCCAGCTACATCCATAACGGAATTAAAATTTCTATGGATGTGCAAGTTACATCGGTGGCTGATTCATCATAGAAGAACTGTAAACGGAACTAAAGTTCCGAGCCACACAGAGTGCCGGAGTCAGTTTTTTTCGTCATGTTGAGCAACGCGAAACATCCAGTGCAGAACGTTACTGGATTCTTCCTCCCTGCGGTTGTCAGAATGACGTAAGAGGCATGACCTCCGCATTCGCGATACACAATTGTCTCCCCGGCATTCAACACTGTCACCCCGCACACCGTTGCGGGGTCAGTTGTATCAAGAACAACCGATGCCGGCACGGAGGCCGGCATGACAATGCCGCTAAAATTATTTTACGTAAAAAGTCCGGACAAAGGCGTCAAAAAAGCGTGTTAATATAATAGGTAGAGGGCTTTCTCTACCTAGAATAAGGACACCAATGACCAGAGAAGAATTTGCCCAGTTCCTCGACAAATTCACGACCGACCTCATCAACGCGGCCCTGGACCTTGTCGGTCCCGACTGCATCGATCACCCGAAACTCGTGAACCCCTTCATCCCGAGCGAACTCGGCTACAGGAACGCCGAGCCGGACCTGCTGCTGACCAACGATCGTGAAGGGAAGGCTCCCCGCGACCGCATCTCCATCGAAATCCAGCACGATAGCGGTTCCGTTTACAGGCAACGAGTCGTGCTCTATGTATCCCGCCACGTCAGCAACATGGTGAAGAAGAACGAACCGCCCGTTCTCGAGAACCTGAACCTCATCAGTTTCCAGTTCACGGACGCGTTCCCATGGCGACTGTCGCAAGACTACCGTCACAAGGTGCAACTTTACAACCAGCAGAAACTGCTCTATTACGACCAGCTTGCCATCACAATCATCGAAGTGAACAAGTTCCTCAGGCATGCCGAATCGTTCGCAACAGACTGTAGCCGCCTGGCGCAGTGGCTCCGGGCTATCGACACGCTCAACCGCGAGGCCGATTTCAGCGGGTACTCTTCGGACCCGATATTCAAGGTATTGCAGGAAGAGGTAAAATTGTGTAATTTTAGTTCGAGGTATCTTATGACGGATGAAATGAAGTCCATAGACAGAGCGATGTATGTGTTTATGAAACAGGAAGAAATCGCGAAGAACATGCTTTTAGATGGCGATTCCGTAGAAAGGGTTGCTCGTTTAACAGAAGTTCCGTTGTATATGGTCCTTAAGCTCAAAGAAGAATTGGAACTCGCGGAAGCGTAGTTCCTTCGTTCTCACAATGTCCCTAACGAATTGATTTCGGAGATGCTTGCCATCAAATAATTTTTTCCTTGTCACCCCGGCCTTTTTTAGCTGTCACCCCGTGCTCCGTCACGGGGCCAGTTTTTATACAGAACAACCGATGCCGCACAGTGGACGGCATGACAGCTAACGCATTGTCACCCCGTGCATCGTCACGGGGCCAGTTTTTTACATAGAACAACCGATGCCGGCATTGAGGCCGGCATGACAGCGCCACATTGTCACCCCGTCGGAGCCTACCTCGCGCTAATCGTTAAATGTCTTTTTTGCACAGCTCCTATAAGCAGAAAACAGTCTTGAAAACTTTTTTTACAGATAGTTTTGTGACGGCGTAAAATATTTAACGTATATTTAAAATATGTTAAATGTAAGCGAGTTCTCTGGGAATTTCGGCAATGTTGTGTTGCCGATTTGTGGGCGTTTAAGCCTGGTTCTTGCAGGAGGAAGGGAACTACGCGAAAGTTCATTAACTTTTTCACAAATAGAAGGGATGGGAATATGAAACTCAAAAATCGATTTTTGAGCTTTTTTGCCGTAATTGCATTTTGCATGGCGGCTACAACCGCATGGGCTGGGCAATCTACCCTGAATTCAGACGGGGCACGTGTTCGTATGCCTCAAAGCGGGACGGATACGCTCACTATAGGGAGTGGGGTCGGTTCGTTTGAAATATCTAGATGTAGTGAAGAATGTGATGATGCCGTTCTTGTGCTGAAAGCGCCAACGGGGCTCCGAATACAGTTGGGACCATTGTTTGGAGAGCTTTTGAATAATCCGTTGCAAGCTTATGATGGTGCTGATATCAATGCTCCTTTGCTTTTCAGCAGAACGGTAGATGCGCAATATTCGGGTGTGTCAGTGGATGCTTCTTATGGGAGGTATGTCAGTTCCGGTGAGTATATGAAGGTCGTGTACAAGAAAGGTGAGAGCGATTTCTTTACATTGAATGCCATTGTTGTCAATCCTAATGAAACTCATTTGGTCGCCTTATGCAGTGATGTTCATTATAATGATGACCATTGTACTTCGGGCAGCAACAATGGTGGTACCGTCAGCAGCGCAGTTAATTCTGCAACGGTCAATACGCAGGTATCTTTAAATGCAACACCGAATACAGGTAAATTGCTTAATAGAGTTCATGCGTGGGACAAATTTGGTTCCATTGCCGTAACGGGAGGAACTTGGTACACGAGTAACGATGCTACGTTCACGATGCCCGCTACGTCGGTGTGGTTCGAAGCTTTTTATGCAACCGCCTTGACTGCGGAAGGCGGCTTGACGATTGAAAAACCAAAGAATGAAGTTCTTGAAGTGAATATCCCTGATAATGTGGAATCGTTCACGGTTAATGGATGGGTTTATTTGAGTTGTAGCAGCATGGCTCCTGGTAAACCGCTTATATTGAGGGCTCCTGAAGGGAAACATTTGCAGGTGTTGGATAGCGATGGTAAACCTCATGATAGAGGTGTTTTCTATAGAGGACAAAGTGTGCCTTATGACGGAGTCTATGATGATCCTGTTGCAGCAGGAGCCGCAACGCTAGTAGGAAGTGTTAGTTATAGTAATGTTCTGACGTTGATTGATTATCCCGCAAGTGCTTCCGATGATGTAAGAACAATTGTAAGGTTAATGGATGAAAGTGAAGTCAACAACACTCCTCATTCGGTTACTGTAATCAACAGGGGAAAATGTTCAGGAAGCGTTTCTTCAGGTGTTTTGAATTTGGGATCGGTTGTTGTTGGAACGCCCGTATCCATGACCGTGAATCCTGATGAAGGCTGTGCTTTAAATGATGTGTATGTAACGATTAGATCAGAAAAAGATTCGGCTCGTGTTCCTATGGTTGGCGGCTCTTGGTTTGCTGGCAATGATTTCTCCTTTACTATGCCGTTTGAAAATGTATATGTTGTTGTAAATTATGCCGAGAAAACGAATTTTACGGCTGATAATGATATTTTTGTAGATATGCCGGAAAGGGGTGTTCTCTCTGCTCTCATTCCGGATTATGTGAGTTCCTTTAAAATTTACGATCCGAAAATGCAGTATGATGGAGTTCTCGTATTGACGGCGCCTGAAGATTATAAGATTCTTCTTTATGGTTATGCTGATGACTATGAGGGCACTTTGGATATTTATGATGGGTCCAGTACTGGTGCTACGCTACTTTCGTCGCCTCGGCGTAAGTGGGTCGAAGTGGAAAGTTCCGGTAATACGATGACGCTTTATTTGAAGGGAAGACCTGTTTTTGATAATTTGACGGTCGAGTTAGTTTATAATCCGAAATATGAGATTTCCATCATTCCGTATATATCGAATGGAACCATTTCTGTAGCTGACAATCTTACGTCGGCTAAAGCGGGAGATGTTGTTACATTGATTGCATCTCCAGATGAAGGTTATGAACTCGCTCAAATATCTGTGGGATGGTGGGAAGGAAGCGATTGGCATGATATTGATGTAACAGGAGGATCATGGCTTAACAATCAAGCTCAATTTGTAATGCCCGCAAGTGATGTTGTTGTTTATGCAAATTTTGCACATGGGTATGATTTCGAGCATTATGTCGCTATACCAAAATCAGGTTCTGAAAATATTGAAATTCCTAAAGGCGTAGAATCATTTACTATTGTAAGTGATTTGACAAGTTGTTCTATCTATAATTGTAATAGTTATGGTTATAGCGATAACAGCGATGGAACACTTACATTAACAGCACCTAAAGGCTATGTGTTTTATTTGTATTACAATAGCAGTTATTTTGCAGATGAAGGTGATTATTTAGACATTTTTGATGGGATCGATGTAAATGCAGATAAATTAATAACAATGTCTTATGGTTATAACGGTGGGCAATATATAGAAAAGCAGAGCTCTGGACGTAATCTGACGTTGAGATTTAAGTCAAACGAATCGGGGAGTGAAAAAGGTGCTTATATAACCGTATATGTTGACAGGGCCATTGATAGTGAGTTGGAAATTCCTGCGTCAAGTTCCTCTAGTGTTGTTGTTTCCGAAGGAGAAAACTATGAAAACTTTATATATATTTCCAATGAAAAGGGCTCTTCTAATCAATATTTCAACAACAGTGACGGAACTCTTACGTTGACAGCTCCTGAAGGATATGGGCTTAATGTAACGGGATATGTCTATGTTAATGATGAAGATGATGTCTTGCAAATTTACGATGGTGTTGATGTAAATGCCCAAAAGCTTTTAGACGCCAATGAACATTTTTATAACATATATAGTTCTGGCCGTAGTCTGACTTTCCGTTTTAAGTCCAATGACGATGGGGCTGATTATGGCGTGGATTTATATGTGCAAGTCCTAAAGAATTCTGGATCTTCTGCTGTTGCGATCTACGAACCTGATGAAGGTCGTAATGTTGCTGTTATCGATGGAAGTTACGGTGGAGAAAATGAAACAGAAGCTGTTAATATTCCAAGCGGCATTACGGTAAATAGCGTTCAATTTACCCGCGATTTTCCTGTCGGCGTGTATTCGACAATGGTACTGCCGTTCAGCGTAAATACAGCCCATGTTGGTGGCCTCAAGGCGGTGCTCTATTATAACGGCATTAAGACTGTTGATGGGAAATCGTCTATCAGGATGAAGGTCTTGTGGGCTGAAAACGGCTATATAAAGGACAAGGACGGGAATGGCGTAAGTTACAAACATACGACTATGAACGCAAATACTCCGTACTTGTTGTTGATGAATAATTCGACGTTTACGATTGCGGACGAAGCTTATCCGTTAACACTTGCGAAGACGGAACCTGCAGAGACTTCTATTGACGGATGGACTTTCCGCGGCACTTGGAAATACAAGAAGTGGGGTCCGAAACAGGAGAATAGCCCGGAAAATTATGACTCGGAAACGGGTTATGCTTACGGCTTCGCGGCAAGTAAAAGCGATGACGATAAAATTCAGGTAGGCGATTTCGTCAGGGTTGGCGAAGGTGCCTCGATTCGTCCGATGCGTGCCTACCTTGTCAAGGAGGGCCTCGCACAGCAAGCCCGTGCAAACGGCGCATACGTCAAGCGTCTTTCAGTCGTCCAAGAGGAACTGCCCGAAATCATGAGCATCGTCGTCGACAACGGAATCGATAATGGCGAACAGACGACGGTCATCGGCCACTTCAACACGCGTACGGGCGAAATTCGCATGAACCGCGTTGCGACAGACCGTGTGTTCGACATCAAGGGCCGTAACGTTGGTGACAAGGCTAACAAAGCCCGCGGCGCGTATTACGGCAAGAAAGTGAAGTAGTAATCGCGTAAGGTGATCCCGGAATAAATCCGGGATGACTGCAAACGCCTTGTCACCCCGTGCTCCGTCACGGGGTCAGTTTTTTACACAGAACAACCGATGCCGGCACTGAGGCCGGCATGACAGCGCCACACTGTCACCCCGTGCTCCGTCACGGGGCCAGTTGTGTTAAACGGTTGCGATGATGGCGTTCAGGCTGATGCCGCCGTGGCTTGTTTCGATGATTTTGGCAGAGGGGTTGTGTTCCGGCGAAATTGCCGGGCATTCGCGTAACAGGTTCGTTGTGCAGGTGTATTTGCCGCCTTCTCGGGTGTCGTCTTTTGGTGCGAGGATGGCGACGGTAAGGCGCTTGTTGAATGCGGCTAGGCCGTTCGCGAGTTCTGTCAGTTTCTTCCCGATTTTTGTGTAAAGTTTTGGGGCGTCGAAGTCGAGGCGCTTGCCGTAGGGCGGGTTCAGCACGAGAATGGGCGAGGAGTCAACGCAGGCATCGGCGATTTCTTTGGCGGTGTAAGTGAAGAAGTCGCGGATTTTCGGGTCGATGGCGTTCGGTGCAATGCTTGCGAGCGGCGAACATTCGATGTTGTGCTTGATGATGTTTACCGCTCGTTCTGAAATGTCGCTTGTAATGATTTTAGCGATTGTTGCGAATGTTTTGCAAGACTCTGCTGGTTCCTTCGTTTCACTTAGGGTGATGCTGTATTTCCTCTCTCGTCTCTCGTCGCTCGTCTCTCCTCTAATCATGTAATTCCATGTTGCTTCTTTGAATGCGGGTTGGTGCTTTAGCGCAAAGTCGCGGCAGACTCCGGGAACAAGTTTGTTTGCAATGTAGGCCGTTTCGAGGCTGAATGTGCCGCTACCGGACATTAGGTCGAGTAATGTGTAAGGTGGCCCCGGAACGGGGTCCGGGGTGACATTGTTTGTGGCTTGGGCGGTTGCATCGAATGCTTCAAAGAGCATGGCGGCGGCGATGGTTTCTTTGAGCGGGGCTTCGTTGACGAAGCGTTCGTGGCCGCGTTTGTAGAGTTCTTCGCCGGCGAGGTCGAGCCAGATGGTGCAGCGGTCGTCGATGAGAGTGACGTAGAGGTTTTGCGGCGGGGTTTTAGGGGCGGAGCCCTTAGGCGAGGGGGTAGCGTAATCTAGACGAGAGGCTGCTTCTGTTGATTTTCTCTCGTCTTTCGTCTGTAGGACCGAAGGTCCGTTCTCTCGTCTAGATGGAGCGAGGGGGAGGCTTCCCCCGTTTATAATCTTATGCAGGCGTTCTGCGATGGCGTCGCTGTGGTAAAGGCGCGAATGTTTGCAGGTGACGTGGATGGTGGCCTGGTGTACGGCGGAATTCACTGGATTCTTCGACTTCGCCCGATGGGCTTCGCTCAGAATGCCGTCATTAGATATTCTCTCGTCTCTCGTCTCTCGTCTCTCTTCTAAATACAGTTCCCAGGGGATTTCGCTGGCTTTCTTTTCGAGTTCGCGGAAGTTTTCGGCTTTGAAGTTAGTGACTTCCATGAGTACGCGGTTAGCGATGCGGCTGAATGCGACGATTTTCCACGCTTCGGTTATTTTTGCGGTGAATTCGACTTTGCCGTCTCCGGTGACGTGGGGGCGGTTCGAACCCTGCTCGACGGATGCGTTGTACACTGCTGTTTCTGCACTGGATCCTTTGCGCAGCTCAGGATGACGACAATCATTCTCTCGTCTCTCGTCTCTAGTCTCTTCACTAATAAACTCCAGTTCCTTGATGAGAGTTTGTTCGAAACCTAGGGGCGCGACCGCCAAAAAGCGGTGCTGTTTTCCGATGACTTGTCGTTTGATTCGCTTTTGCAGGGCTGCGTCCATGCGTTAAATTTAGAATTTAATGAACGAGCGCTGTGACTGGACCCTATTTTTTGATGGTCAAATTTTTCGGCGTGATAATCGGGAGCTTGCTCAAGTCCAGGTTGATGGCGATGATTTCGCCGGAGAGTGACATGATGGCTCCGGTGGCGGTGTTGAATGTGCCGATGATTTTCCCTCTGCCGTCGCTTACGGACATGGATGTCGGGGCGATAACGTAGTGATTCGAGCCGAGCTGGTAAAAGTAGCTGGTTTCGCTCACGATGATACTTTGCGGAATCTGGATGTCTGCTAAATCCGCTTTGTCTTTCGACGTCGCGTTCTGTGTCGCTGCACTTTCGGAGCAGTTCCAAGCTGTAGCTATAATTCCAGCTAGTACAAATATTTTGAAAAATTCTCTCATATTCATTCCACTCGTTGTAAAAATATATTGACAATTCGCCATGCGGTTGCGAAAAATGCGTGAAAACGCAATAAATGTTCTCTAGGCGTTCCCTATGTGAGTACAGTCATCTTACAAAAACCTTATTTGCCCCATTGCCGAAAGATTGGGTGCAGAAACTGTGATTCCCAACACGATTTTCTCTGTGTTACTATCTTTAAATCATGAATATGAAAATGTTTGCGTTGATTTCTGCGGTTGGCTTTTTGGCCGTTTCTGCGTTTGCAGCACAGGGTGCTCCGGTGGGCGCTTCTGTCGATCCGACTCCCGAAGAACAGAAGGCTCTCGATGCGTTGAAAGGCAAGCTCGAAGGGGCGATTGTCTGGGCGACAAGCCGTGTTAATTCGCTCCATGATATTTGGATTATGAATGCGGACGGGACGAATGCCCGTGCGCTTACCAAGAGCAATAATGTGGATTGGTTCCCGCGTATTGCACCGGATGGCTCGAAGGTGCTCTTTAACCGCAGCAAGGGCGGATGGGTGCCTGAAAACGATGCGAACTACCCTGAAAAGTGGGACTTGTGGACTGTCGGTATTGACGGTACGAACGAAACGAAGATTGTCGAAAACGCAACGTGGGGCACGTGGCGCCCGGATGGCAAGTCTATTGTGTTCAGCCGCGCAGGCAAGGTCTTTACGATGGACCTCGCCAGCAAAAAGGAAACGCTGGTACTTGATGGCGAAAAGGCGTTCAAGAAGGCTGGCGTGATTTTGCAGGAGCCGAATATGAGCCCGGACGGTAAGCATTTGGCGATTACGCTGCGTGGTTCGATGCGTGAAACGGGCGTATGGGACTTGGCGAAGAACGTGTGGACGAAGTCCGGTGACGGTTGCCAGATTGACTGGAATTTTGACGGCTCCAAGCTTTACCGCGTGAATCCCACGGGCAACGGCGGTACGGCTGCTCCGAGTGAAATTTTGTGGTTTACCGCTAAGGACGGCAAGCAGGTGGAAAAGGTCGGCTTCTTTGGAATCCCGAAGAACGTGAAGCTGATGGATTTGCCGGGACGTCGCAGTCATGAATATTTCCCGCGCCTCTCGCCGGATGGCAAGTGGCTTGTATGGGGTGCGACCGACAAGGGCCATGACCACGACTTGTTCGACTATGAACTTTATCTGTGGAAGATTGGCGAACCGGTCGAGACGGCAACGCGCATTACGTACAATAGTGGTAATGACCGCTGGCCGGATATCTGGTTTGGAAAATTGCCGGAAAGTAAGGCTCCGGCAGACGCACAGGCTGTTGCAAATGCTGCCGAGACCGCAACGGCGACTGCCGCTCAGGTGCAGGCTGTTGGCGGCGTGAGCGAAGCCAAGATGGATGAACTCATTAAGGCTATCGACCGCTTGACCGAAGCGGTGAAGGCGCTTGGTAAATAGTTACTGGTTAATAGTTGGTAGTTACTAGAAAGAATCTTGCTGGAAAAATCTAGTAACTAGTAACTCAGAACTCATAACTGTGCCGTAGGCACCTCGGTAACTAGTAACTCGAAACTTAAAACTCAAAAAATGTACACCGAACCGAAATTTTTAGCGATGAAGGAGCCTTCGAAATTCAAGAGGCTCGCTGAACTTTTACGTGTCATCATTTTGCAGTTGGGCGATGATGTGCCCCGTGCGCGTCGTGAATTTGAGACGTACGCCGAATGGCTGCACTTGCCGGAATCTGAACGGCTGACCGGAAAGAACCAGGCTCAGATGATTGACTTGTACAAGACGTTCCGCACTCGAGCGGGTCTTGGCTTTGAACGCGATGTGTACTTGGAGCAGGAACCCGGTGACCGCGAAGTCGCCAATGAAAAGCCGATTCCTTTTGCTGTTCTCGTCCATAACCTCCGCAGCGCGTTTAACGTTGGCTCCATCATTCGCAGCACGGATTGCTTTGGGCTGGAAGGCGTTCACCTCAGCGGCTACAGTTGCAACCCCGATCATGTGACGGTCAAGAGTGCCGCCCGCGGATGCCAGGAGTGGATTCCCATCAAACGCTGGGAAAGTCCGTTCGATTGCATCAAGTATCACAAGGAAAACGGATACGAAATCATCGCTCTTGAAACTGGCGAAGACATTCCGAGCATAAACGATGTGAAGTGGCCCGAAAAGGGCTTGATTGTGCTTGGCAACGAAGAACTCGGCATCGCTCCCGAAATCATGGAACAGGCGACCATGAAGGTCACGATTCCTATGGCGGGGCGCAAGGCTAGCATGAACGTGGCTGGCGCTTTTGCGATTATGGCGTTCTGCTTGAGAAGTGCCAAAGGCTAATTTTTTAATAAACGAAAATTTTTTTTTTTTTTGAAAAATTACAAATTTGTTACAAATAAGAGCGGATTAAAAAAATAGATTATGCATGTTCATTTATAATGAGGGTTATTTAATGAAAAAATCATTTCGGATGCTATCCGCAGCATTCCTGCTTTTTGGTTGTGCTACCAATTCAACGGTCAGCGAAGCTAAATTAATGAAAGAAAGAATCGTTGTTTATAGTGCTTTCAAGGCCGAGTATGCAGGGAAAATAACTTTTACAGAGGATAAACGCTGCGATGTCAATAATTTTATTCATCATGCTCGTGTAAAAGAGGGCATGGATAAAGTTGTTGATATCTTGATGGAAGAGTCGGCATCAGGTGCTTCTTATTCCTGCACTTATTGGGGAATCGGTCTGAAATACAAGCCGATGGATGTGAACGAAGCCGCTCGTTGGGAGTCTGCCATGTCTCAATTGGGTCCTGAAGAAAGTACGCAGAAGCCTGATAATGCAGATGCAAATGCGTCTAGTTTCACATATGTTGAGCCCGTGAATACAATGAGGCCTGCTAATCCGGAATCTACTCTTCCTCCTGGTTTCCCGAAATAAGGAACATCTCTCGTAAAGATTAAAAAGAATTGAAATCAGCCCGGTAATTTTGCCGGGCTTTTATATATTTTATTAGTATGAATGTTCTTGGCTCGCTATTGATATTTGTGTTGTTTTTTGTCTTGTGTGGTTGTTCGGAAAAAGATTTTTCATCGGATTCCCAAGATGCGGATTATTTGGAATCGCTGAACTTGAACGATTTTTCGCTGATTCGTTCCAAGGAAATGTCTGTGTCTTTGGGAACGAACGATTCTATGGCTGCAATAAGCGCTCGCCCGATGATGGAGTCTCGTTTCGATTATGATTTCTGGATTGGAAATCATGAAGTAACGTGCAAAGAAATGGGGCGAGATTGTGCGGATTCGTTGCCTGCGACCGATGTGACTTTTTTTGATGCGATCCTGTATAGTAATCGGCGCAGCGTGGCGGAAGGCTTTGATTCTGCGTATTCTTATACTTCGGCGGTTTTTGATAATAGCGGTTCATGCGTGGGTTTGGAAGGTCTGGTGTTTCGCCCTGAAGTGAATGCTTATCGTTTGCCGACCGAAGCGGAATGGATTTATGCGGCAAGTTTGGACTGGAATCCCGAAGAGAGTTGGAACAGCCAAAATTCAAATTACGAACTGCACCCGGTATGCACCTCGAAAGTGGGGAAGAACGGGCTTTGCGATATGGCGGGGAACGCTGCAGAATGGGTCAATGATTTGAAAGTGCGGTTCCGTGGAGAAGGCGTGGGCGACTTTGTCGGTGGCAAGGTGGTGAAAGGCTTGGATGAGCGAATTTTGAAAGGAGGTAGTTTCCGTAATGGAGCGTCTTCTATGCGATTGTACAATAGAGATGATGTCTATACGGTAACGTCTTCGTCGAAATCGGATTATGTCGGTTTTCGTTTGGCTTTTGGCGCGATTCCTGAACCCACGTACCTTAATGCAGAAGGTTTTGAAAACATCGTTGGATATACGTTGTTGGTAAATTCCAAAACAGTGAATAGTTTTGTTGGGGCCGAATACTCGAAGTTGGTTTTTCGGGATGGCGTGACGGAACATCAGGTCTATGTCAATTTTGATGATGCGGTGCGTTCTGTTGTTGATGCTAAAGTCAGTGGCGGGTATCATCCCGATATTTCGCCGGATGGAAAGTTTGTCGCATACACCACGGGTATGGAGGGAATTTCTGGAAACGCAAAAGTCTATGTGCGGTCTCTTGGCGAATCTGGCAACGAACAAATTTTGCCCGTGGAATCGGCTGCGATTCCGCGATGGCGCGTGTTGGAGAATGGCGATACCGCTCTTGTCTATGTGACGGATGCGGGGAACAATAAGGATGAATCTGACTTTTTGAAACGCGGAACTTGGCAAGTGCGTTTTTCGGAAGCGGGTGAACATGAAAGATTCGGCAAGCCCGAAATGCTTTTCGATGGTGCGTATCACGGAGGAGTTGCGAAAAATAACGGCCTTGCCGTAACGGGCTCCACTCTTTTGCGTGCTCGGGTCAACGGAAAAGATGATGTTTGGTACGACGGTCTCCAGGCGTGTAATGTTTCGCTAAGTCATGGCGGTGCGAATAACGTTTTGTTCCTTGATTTTGGTGGAAAAACAGGACGAGATTTTGTTGGTGAATCTTATCGAGTGCATGAACGCGTTCTTGTTGCGGACTCTGCGGGAAAACTTGTGACGGCTATCGCTCCCCCGAAGGGTTATACTTTTGACCATACGGAATGGATTGCTGGTTCGGATTCTATCTTTGTTGCAACTCTTGTCGATGCGAATGGAAATCATCGAAAAATCGTTTTAGTCAATGTGAATACGGGGAATGTGTTGCCTCTTGTTGAAGGCGAAGACTTGTTGCATCCGGCTTTGTGGACTGGCAAACGCTCTTATGGCGAAACGTCCTGGAATTTTGATAGTCTTGGTGTTTATTATGCGGAACTTGGACAGTATTGGAAAATATTGCCGCAAAAAATGTCGCTCTTTTGGAAGTATCGCGATTCGGTGGAGGTGGTATGCTTAGGGAATTCTCGCATGCTGCATAGCGCTATTGCCGATGAATTAAGTTCGTTTGCGTTAAATATGGCGACTATACCCTGCGATATGCATTGCGAAGAATTTCTTTATGAGACTTATATTTCGTTGCATTTGAAAAATTTGAAGTACTTGGTTATTGGGCTTGATTTTGATCTTTGGAACGAGTACGATCCCATGGGTTCTGTTAACGTGAATCGAGGAAATGCGCTTGGATTCGTGTATGATGCAAATCATGAATATTGGCCTGATGGTGTCGATAGCTTGTTTGTGAACCGCGTGGAGGAAATTGCAAATGCCGATAAGGATAAAGAGCTTATGGAAATGCGTATGCGTAGAGGATGGATTCCTAGAACTTGTACGAACGATTGGGGCTCTAACGGAACGGGTTACGTTGAAATTCAGCAAGATAGCACTTGGAACAATGACGATACTCGTTACGAGTCCAATTATGCGGAGTTGGGCCAAATTTTGGATATCGCCAAAAGGAAAAATGTGGTTGTCGTTGGTGTCATTTTCCCGCTAAGTCCCTATTACAAAAATACCGGGAGTTATGGCCGTTGTGGTATGCGTCGCTCCACGGCGGAAATGCTTATTCGACGCATTGAAAAAATAGCTGAAGAGAACGAAAATTTTGTCTTGATGGACGAGAATAAAATGGGGAATCATGATTATGTCGGTGATGTCGCTGCTGATTACGATCACCTGTGTGACAAGGGGGCAAAAAAGTTCACTTCGCGCCTTGATTCCCTGCTAAAATCGCTTGAAAAACGCTAGCTTTTGGCGGATTTTTCTATCTTTGTTTTTGCATGCAAAACAACCTAAAAACGCGCGTCCTGATTGTAAATGACGATGGGGTAGAAAGCGCCTATATGCGCGCTTTGGCATCTGCACTTGAACAAGTTGCAGAAGTGTTTGTTTTTGCCCCTGAAACGGAACAGAGTGGCGTTTCTCATGCGTTTACGGTACGCCGTGGACTTTCGCTCAGGAACGTTGCTGAACGCGTTTATGCCATGTCGGGAACACCTGCGGATTGTGCGAAGTTTGCCCTTGGGCATTTTGCCCAGCACGGAACAGTGTCCGAGGGGGGTGGTCCGGGTGCTTTTGACGTGTGTTTTTCGGGCGTGAACGTGGGCGAAAATTCCGGTGTGTCGTCGCTTTATTCGGGGACGGTTGCCGGGGCTCGCGAGGCTGCCCTTTGGGGCGTGCCGGGAGTGGCGCTTTCGCTGCGTGGAGGTGATGCTCTTTTGCAGGCCGCTGTTGATTTTGCGGTTGATGTCGTGAAAAAAGGCTGGTACCGCGAAATTCCGGCAGGAGTGTTCTGGAACGTGAATTTTCCAAAGGTCACCATCGAATCCTTTAAAGGATTTAAGGCGACAAGGATGGCCCTTGGAATGTTTACGGACCACTATTCCCATGATGGGGGATTGTGGCAATTGGACGGTGATAAGCTGTGGGATGAGCAACCCAAGGATAGTGATGACTATCTGTTGAATCACGGGTATGCGACAATCACACCGCATAAAATCGACCAGACCGATGAAGAAAGTTTGAAAGTAATAAATGAAATGTTAGAAGGCGGCGGCATGATTTAGGAAAAACTTCCTACTTCCTACTGTTTACTTCCTACTAATTTGAGGTTAACTAATGTCTGAAGAAATGGTACCAGGATCGCAGTTCAAGAGTCTTGTCGAACAAGACATGCAAGACTGCTATCTTCGCTACTCGATGAGCGTTATCGTTGCTCGTGCGCTCCCCGATGCTCGCGATGGTTTTAAACCGGTGCACCGTCGCGTGATGTACAGTATGCACAAACTGGGCGTGGTTCCGAACAAGGGAACGGTCAAGTCCGCCCGTATCGTGGGTGATGTTATCGGTAAGTACCACCCGCATGGCGATACCGCTGTGTATGAAACTCTTGCCCGTATGGCGCAGGATTTCTCGCTGCGTTATCCGCTGGTGTTTGGTCAGGGTAACTTCGGTTCCATTGACGGTGACAGCCCGGCTGCCATGCGTTACACCGAAGCGAAGATGAACAATCTCGGTGCCCTCATGCTCGAAGATCTTGAAAAAGATACTGTTGACATGGGGCCGAACTACGATGAATCGCTCGAAGAACCGTTGGTGCTCCCGTCTGCGCTCCCGAACATGATTGTGAACGGAACGTCGGGTATTGCCGTGGGTATGGCGACGAACATGGCTCCGCACAACTTGCGTGAAGTCGGTGCCGCAATTCATGCCATGGCCGAGAATCCGGATATCACCGGCGAAGAGCTGATGGAATATGTGAAGGGCCCGGACTTCCCGACGGGTGCTATTGCCTGTGGCCGTTCCGGCATCCGTGAAGCTTACCTCACGGGTCATGGTCGCGTTCGCGTTCGCGCCCGCACTGAAATTGAAACGGATTCTAAGGGCAAACCGCGTATCATCGTGACGGAAATTCCGTACATGGTGAACAAGGCGGAACTCTGCAAGAAGATTGCCGACCTCGTTCGCGACAAGCGCGTCGATGGTATTACGGATATCCGTGATGAATCTAGCCGCGACATCCGCATTGTGATTGAACTCCGTCGTGATGCTGTTGGCGAAGTTGTCTTGAATAACTTGTTCAAATATACGCAGTTGCAGACAACGTTTAGCATTTACAACTTGGCGCTCGTCAACAACCTCCCGAAGCTCCTGACGCTCAAGGATCTTTTGCAGGTTTATATTGACCACCGCCTTGACGTGATTACGCGTGCAACGCAGTTCGATTTGAAGAAGGCCGAAGCTCGCCTCCATATCATCGAAGGCTTGCGTATCGCAACGCAGAACATCGACGAGGTCGTGCAGATTATCAAGGCAAGCAAGACGACAGATGTTGCAAAGCAGAACTTGCAAGAACGCTTTGGCTTGGACGAAATTCAGTCCCAGGCTATCGTCGATATGCGCCTTGGTCAGCTTACCGGACTCAACCTCGAAAAGTTGGAAGCTGAATACAACGAACTTGTGGCTACCGTTGCCGACTTGAAGGACATCTTGGCAAAGCGCGAACGCCGCGTTGCGATTATGCTTGAAAAGCTTGACGCCGTTGTGGCGAAGTATGGCGATGAACGCCGCACCATGATTGGTGAAGCTATTGACGACAGCGATGACGAAGACCTCATTGCCGAAGAAGAACAAGTCATTACGCTCAGCAAGGAAGGTTACATCCGTCGCTTGCCGATTGATACGTTCAAGGCTCAGAACCGCGGTGGCAAGGGCATTATCGGTGCAGGCCTCAAGGATGAAGATAACGTCGAACAAATCTTTACGGCTAGCACGCACAGCTACTTGCTCGTGTTCACGAACAAGGGCCGCGTTTACTGGACGAAGGTTTACCGCTTACCGGAAGGTGCGCGCAATGGCAAGGGTCGCCCGATTGTGAACTTTGTCGCTTTGACCGAAGGCGAAAAGGTGCAGGCCGTCGTGCCGGTGCGTAAGTTCGGCGGTTACTTCTGCCTCGTGTTTGCGACGAAGAAGGGCGTCATCAACAAGATGGATTTGACTCTGTTCAGCCGTCCGCGCAAGGCTGGCGTGAATGCGATTAGCCTCGACGAAGACGATGAATTGGTGAAGGTCCAGCTTGTGGGCATGACCGAAGAAGAATACAAGGCTTCGCTGAACGCTGGCGAAGCTGATGATGTACCGGAAGCCGAAGTGAACGAAGCTCCTGAAGCCGAAAACGACATGGACGAAATCTCTGCCGAAAATCATCCGATTCCGAAGGATCTCTTGATGCTTGCGACCAAGAACGGTCAGGCAGTCACGTTCCCGATTAGCTGCTTCCGCTCTATGGGCCGTGGCACTCACGGTGTGAAGGGCATTACGCTCGCCGAAGGCGACGAAGTCATTTCGCTCCTGTGGCTCAAGGCCGGCAACAAGATTCTGACCATCACCGAAAAGGGTTATGGCAAGCGTTCTGAACCGGGCTCTTACCGCGTGACCCGCCGTGGCAGCAAGGGTGTCCGCAACTTGAACGTTACAGACAAGATTGGTGCCGCCGTGTTCGTGGAAAGCGTCGCCGACGACTACGACTTGATTATCACGAGTAAGGACGGCCAGGTCATCCGCATCAAGGCCGCCGATATTCGCCTCACGGGCCGCAATGCTCAGGGCGTCAAGGCGATTACGCTGCGCGAAGGCGATGCCGTCCAAGATGCAACTGCGCTCCCGAGTGTCGAAGATATCGAACAGGATAGTGCCGATGCAAAGGAAACGTTCGACCACGTGCAGGGTGTCGAAGTCGATGATGATTCTGTCGTGAAAGACGATGCAGAAAAGCAGGACGTCGGCCCGACGGAAACCGAAGAATAATTAAGCGCTAGGTTCGCATAAACATAAGCCCGTCTCGGTGAATTGACCGAGCGGGCTTTTTCCTGTTTTCAATTCCCGATTTTGCCATTTTTCTTTTAAAAAGTGTTTTTTTTGATGATTCCGCACCGGGAATGGTGCGTAGCTCTATTGCTTTTTATCACAAACGAATATAAATTATTCAAAAGGATTTGGAGAGGTGCGTTATGTCTTTAAAGAAATTACAGATTTTGGTAGCGTCTGCATTGACTGTTGCTGCATTCATGGCTTGCGACAATGCTAGTTCATCCCCTGAAGGTTTGAATGATGATTTGAGTGTTGTCGAAAAATCTGGTGGCGTTAATGCTTCGACTTTGCAATCGCAAAATGCTGTTGCGGATGTGCCGGATGCTTCGGAAACAACCGCTGTTCCGGTTGAGAATCAAATCGAAGCGCAGAGCGCAAATGATTCCGCTTCGTTAGATTCTATTATGGACATTCTTTTCCCCAATGGCATTGACGGCATCGATACGGCTCGCCACGATCCGGACAGCGTGGGCGTCTGGCATTTCTACGATTCCAAGGAATCGCACATGAATCCCGCTTTTGCTTACGGCGAGATGACGGATCCGCGTGACGGGAAAGCCTATAAGACGACGCAGATTGGCGGCAAAACTTGGATGGCAGAGAACTTGAACTACTTCGACATCGAAGGGGCTGCGAGCTCTATCAAGAATGACTGGTGCTACTGGGACAAACCCGAGAACTGTGAATCAGCTGGCCGCCTCTACACGTGGAAAGTGGCGCAGAGAATTTGCCCCGAAGGCTGGCGTTTGCCGACGAAGGCGGACTGGGAATCGTTGTTGCAGGAAGTCGGAGCCGATTCCTTGAACGAGATTCTCTGGAAAGGCTCTAGCAAGCTGAAGTCCGTGAACGGTTGGGAGAACAATGGTTGCGGTACTGATGACTTCGGCTTTACGGCGCTCCCCGCGGGCATGAAGTTTACCACTCGCACCCAGGACGGATTCACCTATCACGGTTGCTCTTCCCTCATGTGGGCTGCTACGGAGGCCGACGGCGGCGCTGCGGATTCTCTCGCTTTCCACATGTATCTGGATTGCAGCAACGACAACGCCATCGTAAATACGGTGAGAAAAATCAATGGACTTTCGGTCCGTTGCGTGAAAGATTGATTGTTTATGATATTTTAACTTGAATAATAGCGATGCCGTAGGTATATTTTATAATGCCTACGGCTATTTTTTTTGGTGATGGTGTTTTTGAAAGTCGTGGGTGAGGATTGGAATTGGATATGAAAAAGAATCACGTCATTGCAAGCATTGCTAAGCCTTCTATTATCTTGTTTCTGGCGTCCTTTGCTTTTGCTGACCCGCCAGGAAATTTGTCTGGTTGGAATCTCGTTTTTGAAGATAACTTTGACGGCACGTCCTTGGATACGAAAAAGTGGAACTCGACGTACAACTGGGGGCCGACGCACAACCACCGTGCCTACTGTGCCAAGGAAAACGTGATTGTCTCCGATGGAACGCTCAAGCTCAAGGGCGAAAAGAAGACTCATCCAGATGCCAAAGGAAAAAAGGCGAAGTTCAACAACAAGGAAATTCCGGTCGATTACACTTCGGGCGCGATTGACACCAAGGGCCATTTCGAAGTCAAGTACGGATATATCGAAGGCCGTTTCAAGGCTCCGTGGCAAAAGGGAACTTGGCCCGCGTTCTGGACTCTGCAAGACGGCTGGCCTCCTGAAATTGACATTTTGGAAATTCCTGCGTCGCGTAAGCAGCACCATTATTATTTGCATTACACCGACCCGAGTTGGTACAACAGTCATGGTTCGGCGTGGGATCACGAAGCCTCTTTTGGCGGACACAAGGACGATAACACGGATCGTTCCGCCGGCTTCCACACGTATGCGGTGGAATGGGACGAATCGACTCTCAGTTTTTACTTTGATGACAAAAAGTTTGCTAGCTATAACCGTCCGACTGAAATCAGGCAACTTTCTGCACAGTACATCATCGTGAACTTGGCTATTGGCGGCTGGGCGGGCGATGACATCGAAATCACGGCGGACAAGCCTGCGTATTTCGAAGCGGACTGGGTTCGCGTGTGGCAGGCGAAACCTGCGAAGCCCGATACCGTGCGCATTATGTCGATGAACTTTGGCACATGCATGGTCAAGAATGCAGAGGGAGGCCTCTCGCTTGGCGACTGCAAGGGCGATAATGCGATAGCGACGATTACGCCAATCTCTGGTTCTTACCGCATCAACTTTGGCGACGTGGTCGTCGAAATCCCGAACGAGAAGACCGATGCGGGTGTGACGGCTGGGCTGTACAAGTGGAACGGCGGTGCTCATCAGAAAATTGCGATGGAAAAGCAGTCTGGCTACGAAGGGAATGTTGTTCGCATGAAAATGCAGAACAGCGGACATTATTTGCGCGCCACGACTGATGGCGAACGCGTGGTGCAGAGCTGGAACGACGATTGGCCGTGGTATCAAGTGTGGCGCTTGCTCAAGCTCAGCGATGAAATTCCGGCAAAGGACACGACGAGAACTTCTATTCGCTCGGCAATGCGTTCTACGGCTCACGTCTATGGCAGTAGAGTTTATCGTGAAAATGGAAAACTCGTTGTCGAATTCGGCGAAGGTGCTCGTCACGAAGGTTCTTTAAATGAACCGCGTGAAGTCCGTAAATACGATTTCAAAGGTCGTAAATTTAAGTAGCTTTATGTCATCCCGCCTCCGAGCGGGCATCTCCCTTTCATAAGGAGTCTTATTCTTTTCTCTTGTACCCGCTCAACCCAAGTAGAACCAAGGCCGGCGTGTAGAAATACCATACAAAGTTGTTCGCTACCGTGGCGACAATTTCTTGAATGCTATGATCATCGCCTGTAGCAAGTGAAATCCCTACGCACACGTCGCAGCAGACAAAGAGAATCATGCCGCGTTTGATGTTCTTGGCATTCTTTGTCGGGTAATAGCCCTTCTTTGGAACCTTGCAGGCGACAGCTAGCGAGCAGAACAGGAATGCCGCGTAAGTCGCGATTATAGGGATGGTCGGGCCCTCGAAAATGCGGAACAGATGGAGCGCGTTCGTGATGAACATGACTGCAAAAGGAATGCACAAGATCCACGGGGAACTGTTGTCCGTGTCGCTTGTACGCGTGTGGCGGTAGATGAACAGCGCCTGCACCACCATGAAAAAGCAGATACCGAGCAACGTGTAATCGCTACGGTGATCTAGAAAATGCGAATAGTTGTGTAGAATCTTCAGGCAGAAGTCAGCACACAGCGCCATGGCGAAACCCGCCTGCAAAAAGTTGCGGTCGCGCTTGCAAATACAGTGCTTGCCGATGAAAAACACGACAATCGTCATGATGGCGGTTACCGCAAACTTGGCGATGTTTTGGTAGTTACTGCTTTCGACGAGACATTGCTCGACGGCACCGCAGTTGTAAAACACAAGCCAGTCCCTCACGAAGAACGTAATCATGAGAACGCTGACGATAGCTATGAGTAAAGTAATGAGAGTTTTCTTGTTCATGATTTTAATATAAACATTTTTTTATAAAATCTTTCGTTCTTTTTGAAAAAGTATTGCGCTTTATGCGAAAATTACGTTTGACTGGGTTCTACAAGCTCAAAACGGTATTTTTGCTTGATATATGGATACTTTTCTCGATCCACTTCGCTTAAAAACATGGATTTTTCGCGGAGCCAAACCGTGTTGTCGCCGTAGAGTGCTCGGTAAATGACGTATTCCTCTTCTGTCTCGGAATGCTTGGCGACGCCCTCGACGATGTAGTAGCGGTTTTTGAAGTGTCTGTAAATGCCGTGAATTTTGAGTTCTCTATTTTCCATAAAACTTTATCCTAAATGTTCTTGAATGTCCATCTTTTGTAATTCATTACAATTCGTGAAAACCTCTTTTACACTGTGCGTAATATTTTAAATTGCAAAAAATTTATTTTTTTATAATTTACCTTATTTCTCGTGAAACCGCAAATGCTTTTTTTATATTGCTTTGTGTAAGCCTTTAATAAGGGGCTTCGGGAGTAGCAAAATGATCTCTTTGAATGATTACTTGTTTTCTGGAAATACGGTGCTGAAAATTTTGCATCAGTATTCGAATGATCTCAGAAACAGTGCGAAAGGAACGCGAAACAGCATTGACCTAGCTCATTCAAATTTTCTGATACAGATTATTGAATTGCTGGAACACAATGACTTCCTCACCTCGCAGTCCCAAAGAATCAAAGAGTTCTACAAGTTTATGACAAGGGAGTACCCGTTCCTTGCGTTTACCTTTAAAGGACGAATAAAGTCATTAATTCGTGCCGAAGAAAAATTCAATGGATACATTCTTGAATTTATTTACAACTATTACCAAAAAAATGGGAAATTTCCGTCCGAAGCCGAAATTAAAAGCAGACTAAATTTCCGCGACTTGATTGCTTACCGTATCGTGATTTCGATGCCGGTTTGCCATATCAAAAAAGGCGAAGAGCGGAGTGAAGTAGAACGAAAATATCTGTATGAAATTGCGAATGCGATGCCTGAATTTTTGGAAGAACGCGGCTTTACGCCTGAAATTTCCAAGCATGCGGATGGCGGACATTGCGACCTGCTTAAAGAGGCTGTGCAACCGTATTATCATGATTCGGTCGCGACTCCAAGAAGTTCTGGTTACCAGTCGTTGCATATAACATTTTACGATAACCTTGCACGCTGCTATACGGAAGTTCAGTTGCGTACAAAAGATATGGATGATTTCGCCGAAATTGGAGAAGCGAATCATTTTGGCTATGAAAAAACGCAAGAGACAAGGCGTACCAAGCACGACCAGATTCCTGGCGGTGAATGCGTTTATTTTGACGAAGCCTACGAACGCTTGACTAAACTGCAAGAACTTGAACTTGCAAAAATCGACGTAAACATGTTCAAAGCCATCAACAATCAACTGATTAACGATGGCTGCGGACTGTTCAGAGGCCGTCAAATCTTGCCGTTCGAACACCTGTCAAGATTCCAGAACGACTTGATTGATTAGCGTTCTGGTATGATAGGCTTTCATTAGTTGTTGCTATAGATAAATTCTACTTCACCGTTATTTTTTGCATTTGTGTTCCGCTTGCAGTTCTGATGTTCACGAAGAAATGGCCCTTGCCGAGAACTTCGCTTGCGATGCGGATGTTTCCGCGGGCGATGGCGTGCATTCGCAGTACGTTTTGACCGAGGCTGTTGAACACGCTTACGCTGCGCACGTTGCCTGAGCCGTTGTCGATAAACCAGTTACCGTTTTCATGGTGCAGCAGTTTGCCTGCGAGTGCGCTTTTCGCGGGGGTAATGACGTCGATTACCTTTGGTGTAGTGGTGGTGAGCAAAACGGCGGTGATGGATTTGGCGGGGAGCGTCATCTTGAAACTGTTTATGTTGTAGCTCGTCGCAGTGGTGGTTCCGCCCTGCGCATTTGCCCCAACTGCATTTTCTTTCAACGCGTTGCTTGTGTGCGAAACGAACGTTTCACCTTTGAGGTTCTGCAAGGTGAGCGTTTTGACCTTTCCGTCGGAGGCGAAGTTTGCCAAATTGAGGTTCACATCCTGGGCGTCCTTTTCGGCGCGGTTCACGAAGATGACTGTGAGCGAATCGCCCTTGTTGCTTATGGAACTGTAGGCGGATACCAGCGAGTCGTTGCTGGAAGTTGATTGCACTCGGTTCGGGTGGCCGTAGCGGCTGAATAGGTGCACCGTTTCGTACATTCCGTCGCCCCACGTCCACGGGGTGAAAATCTCCACACCGTTATCTTGCATGGTGCCGAGGAACGATGCGTAAATGAGGGCCGTTACCATGGGGTCGTTGTCAATGATGCTTGTTTCGGTAATGCCGAGCGTAATGCCGTGATCCTTGCCGAAGTACTTTTCGAGCCACTGGTTGATGCGAACAAAGATGTAGGACTTGTAGCCTTTCTCCTTGTTACTCCAGTCGCATTTGCCCGTTGCGCAGCGTATGCCGTTACCGCCCTTGTAGTAGTAGGTCGTGTCGAACAGTACGCGGTGCCAGTTGATGCGGCTTTCGTAGTCAGTTTCACCGGGATACCAGTGGATGTCGAACACGTCGAGGAGCCGCATGCCGCTTGCCTTTTGCGCTTCGGCGATTTTCTTGGTGAAAAATTCCAGCCAGCAGTATTCCTGGCCGTCAATCTTGGGCCTGCTTTCGTCGTTGTAGGCGCTGATGTGGCACCATTGCCATTCGTTGGCGACTACCGGGCCGGTGAGCTTGATGTCGCCCCAGGCGGCGCGGGCCTTCTTGGCCACGTCGATGTAGCGTTCAACGAGGAAATCTCCGGTGACGGGCAAGTCCAGGTCGTTGTGGGTGCCGCGCCAGATTTCTATCTCGTTGTCCATGCTCCAGTATTTAAAACGGCTCATGTCGAACTTGAGTTCATCCTTCCAGTGCGGGATGATTCCGACTGTGGAATCGGCGGGCCATTCCATGTTGTAAAGCGATGCGTCACCCGCCTTGATGAGCGTCTGGCCGTCTTCTGAGACTTCGCCGCCGCCCGCAAGGTCGAATGCCCGTGACGGATACGAACCGTGTTCCTGTTTCCAGTTCCAGTCCGGGAAGTTGTATTCGGTGCTGCTAGCCGCGTAGCCCGTGAGCTGGAAAGCGTACATTGCATCGACTCCCGGCATCTTGTCGAGAACCTTTTTTGCGGTGATATCCCAGTCGTGGTCATAAACGTTGTTGAACCAGTCGGGATGAACGGTCATTTTGTGTCGCCAGTTGTAGCGCGTGGAATTGTTGCCGTTGTTCGCTCGCATCATGTGGATGCCCGCGTCGAGCATCTGCGCGATAAACGCATCTTCGGTGGAATCGCTTTCGACCTTGGTGTCACTCACCTTGTCGATGTTTCGCCCATACAGGTAAGGAGAAATTTTCTTGATGCCCGCGTCTGCATCGACCGTGATGTCGATAGCGAGTGTGGGGGAGATTGTGAATAGTGTGCCAAACGCGGTTGCAGCTAAAAATTTTGAATATCCCATAAACAACGCCTTTAGCCGCCAAAATAGCGGCTTTTTTCGTAAATATATACTCTAAAATCCAAGAAAATGTGAAAAAAAAAGCCAGCCTGTGGACGTGTTTGACAACAGTCACGTGGTTGTAAAGGTTATAAAAACAAGTGGTAGTATTTCTTTTGCAAAACGAGCTTTTTTTCATCCACTTGGAAATAACGTCCACTCCATTCTAAGTGGGGGTAAAAACTATATTTGTTTTATGAATAAGAAAAAAATTTTAGCTCTTTTGGTTTCCGCCTCTTTCCTTTTTGCCGCTTGTGGCGACGACGACAGTCCTTCGTCTCCTAAGAACAGTCAGGAAGAAATTTCATCTTCATCTGAGACTGACGAATGTGATTTTGACGAATGCTCCGAAAAATCATCTTCATCCAAGAAGGACGATAAAAAGTCTTCATCGTCCAAGAAAGCCGATAAAAAATCTTCAGACTCCAAGTCATCTGATTCTAAGGTCAAGTCGAGTTCTTCTTCCAAAGATGATTCTAAATCGTCCTCTTCTGTGGTGAAGGAAGAAAAATCTTCGTCTTCTGTCGCTAAGACCGACTCGTCTTCCAGCTCGGAGAACGGCGACAAGAAGTCTTCGGACTCCAAGTCTTCCGATTCCAAGGTCAAGTCGAGTTCTTCTTCCAAAGATGATTCTAAATCGTCCTCTTCTGTGGTGAAGGATGAAAAATCATCGTCTTCTGTCGCTAAGAGCGAATCCTCATCTAGCTCGGTGAAGGGTGATAAAAAATCTTCGTCTTCTGTCGCCAAGATTGAATCGTCCTCTAGTTCGGTGAAAGTCGAAGAAAAGTCCTCTTCGAGCGCAGAAACGCCCGTGTCGTCATCTTCTGAGGAGTCCCTCCTGAACAGCTCTCGCGCGGCAAAGCTTACAGATCTTGAAAAGAACTATGAACTCAAGTTATTCGACCAGACTGTTTACCTGTCAACAGGAAGCAAGCAGGGGCTAATCGCTCTCCGCATTCCGGATGAACTGTGGGTGGTTACCTATACGGATTTTGCTGACGGCGTTGTGTCTTTTAATGACGGTAATTCGGGTAAGCAATATTCCGAAACGGATGCCGCCAAAAAGATTGTGGGCGAACTCAAGAACGGCTTTAAAATTTCGTTTGTTGTTGATAAAAGCGGCAGGGTCTGGTATTCGCTCAATAATACAATGGATTACAGCGAAGCGATAAAGGCTAGCGTTGCTGTTCAGAAGAACAAAGTTTCCAAGGCCGAAGCCATTAAGAACAAAATTTACGAATGCGCCGATGGCGATACGGCGAGAACATTCACGTTCTTTGACAATTCGTATATCGTTGACAATTATGTTGGCGGAAATCTGGTCTCCTGGCACGGCGGACACTACGATGTCCAGCGCAGTACGCTCTTGATGCGTCCGGCGTATTACAACCGATCCGTTTATTCGATGTTCACCTATTCTGTCGGAACGGACAACACTATTTCTGCGTCTAATGGTGAATCTACAGTGACGATGAATTGCAATGTTGAAAGTGTTGAATATGAATACGAAAATGCTCGCGATTTTGTTGGTGAATGGCATGCTAAAAAAGATGGTATTGACTGGGAATTCTCGATCAAGGCCGATGGTACTTACGAAATTTTTGGTTTCGAAGGCTCAAAAAATGTTGAAGCGAAGAATGGCGTCTGGGAAATCTACGGCTATCATCTTATGATGCGTAATATAGGTTGTTTGCATCCGAACGAATGCACGACAAGTATTCATGGACAGTTGCAGGCCGGAACAATCGATCGCGAAACTGGCAAGATTAGTGGATTTTCGTTTATCCACCATGACCCGGATACGCCCAAGATTCCAACCTCTTTCGAAGCCCCGGAATATGAGTAGTTCTTTTATCTGAATGTAAAGGCGTTTTCCACAAAGAGCGTGGCGATGCGCGGGGGGGCGCAGCCAGTTCTTGTAAACCAAAATCTGCTTCACTTGCCCTCCGGGTGATATTTTTTCAGGAGCTCGATGTCGTGGAGCTTTTGTCCGAGTTCGTCGTCTGCGGCGACCTTGAGAAGGTCGGTGTCCATGCCGCTTATGGCGTGGAGTACTGCTGCGTAAATGCCGATGGCCACTGCCGCGGAACCTTTTTCCACCGCCCATACCGATGCTCGGCTGACGCCCGCCCTTTCGGCAGCAAGCACGACAGAAATTTTCCGACGCATGCGTGCCAGACGGATTTGTTCTCCCATCTGTTCAAGGATTTTACCGGTTTTCGGCAGTAGAATTACGCTTTTCTTACCCATAATGTCAATAAATATATATTGTTTTGCTTGAATTGTCGATAAATATTGACAAGCTGACTGAATTTGTAGAATGGAGGGGCTGAAATTTGAGCTTTGAACGAGGTTCTACCTCCGCTCATAATGAACCGCAATAAGACTTTGCGTCAATCATTCTGCTGAGACATCTGTTTCGGTTTGTCTTTGTAGATGTAGTTCGTGGAATGATTGATGAATACGGCGTGTAGCCATTCTTTGAGCTCTTCAAGCCCCATCTTTGTGTATTGTTGCAGCTTGCCATCGTAAACGATGGCTGCTTCGTATTCGCTGGTGTCGTCTTCAGGTGGGAAAATTGCGACTAGGTCCTCGCAGTACTTGAGTCTGAGTACTGTCATTTCTTTGGTTTGTTCTTCCTCGAACGGTACCTTGATTTCGTTCAGGTATTCCTTCACTTTATCCATTACCGGAGTCTCTCAGGCGTACACATAAAACAGCAGCAACAAGCCCAAGAAAGAAAGACTATTACAAATGTCCTTATTTTTTTTATCAAGTCCATAACCTCTGCTCGTAAAGAGCTCCTAGCGCATCAGCCTGTTCCAAAGCGCATCTTCTAGATTGCGTCTGGAATCTACGATGGCGACAACGAAAACCTGATTGATGAGTTTGAGTCCGTCTTGCATGGCCTGGAATGTTAAGAATGTTGGACTGAATTTGGAACTAAACATAGTCTGTTTTTATTGGGATGACAAATATTTTTGGGAATATGTTCGTTTAAAACATAAAATGCAAAACTTTTAATCCGGGCATCCATGATGATATGTCACAAAGCGATATCCCTTCATAGATCCGCAGATGGTATTTGGATTATCAAAAATTTCTTTTCCATCATCCCTTGGAAAATTCGGAATAAATAAATATTCTACATATTCATTCTTTGATATTTCAATGTTATATAAGGGAAAAACCAATTGATTTTCCCCACAATAACCAATCAGCTGAATTTTCAGCGAATCGTTTTTCAATTGTTCCATAGAGTCTTGTGGCAGCGAGAAAAATGAAACGACGGAATCATACAACACAGTATTTTCATTAGACACAACAAGTCTCAACGAATCAAGCGTTTCGGGAGATCTAGCAGAAATAGAGACGCCGCATATACCCCATTCATCGGAATTAAAAGGGAAACATCCCAATAGCGAAAAACAGGAAAAAAGAAGTAAAATATTGAATCTAATCAAAGTCATATCGTTAAAAATTTCCCTCTGCTCATAAAGAGCCCCTATAAGGCCTACTTTCTGAATATACCTTATTTTATGCGGGTTCGCAAGCGGTTGGACGCTAAAAAATCAGAAAAATTGGATGGAAAGCGAGCAAGTGAGTGTCGCAACAAAATGCTTGCATTTTGTTATGACTGAACGCAGCCTGCGGACGCATTTTGCGTCAATCCTGGGATTTAGGCCATTTTTGGTGAGCCTTGGTGCTGCCGAAGGGGCTTTCGAATACGAGAGTCTGTTTGGGCATGTTTATCCTTTTGCTTTTATTGACATCTTTTGACGCTTGTTTTAATATTTATTTTGTACGCAGGCAATACAAAGAAGCTTCTTATTATGAGCCGTAGTTACAAGAAACCTTTTGTGAAGATATTACCTTTGACCGGCGTGCCCCTTGACTGAGAGTACGCATTTATTTATATTACAATCGTAATTCGATAATCCTCGCGACAGTCGACATAGACCATTCGGTCCGTACGTGCATTCGCGGCGGGGCCCATCAACCTTCTTGACGGTCCTGTTGGATAGCTGGTAGGAACACGACCTACTCGAGTTCACTCGAAAGAGTGGCAAGTAACGCCGGGGAAAGCCCCCGCCAACAGAATTGCAAGATCATCCCATTCCACGCAAATCGTGGAAACTCCATTACAAAACAAAAAAGAACGGGCGTATAGTGCGTCGTTTTTACGGTGTATTCGCACCGTTGTGCAACCATTTTAAAGAGGATATCTATGTCGAAAAAATCTATCAACATCTTGGACAAGGATTACATTCACTGGGTCAAGGAACTTTCTTCCCGTTATCGCAAGAGCCAGATCAAGGCTGCGGTGAAGGTAAATAGCGAAATGTTGCGCTACTACTGGGAATTGGGGCGTGATATTGTAACCAAGCAGGCTGAAAGCAAATGGGGCAGCGGCTTCATGAAGAATCTGAGCCGAGACTTAAAGGCTCAGATTCCCAGTGCCACTTGTTTTTCGCCCACGAACATTCTGTACATGAAGAACTTTTATCTTATGTATCGCCCCTATTTGGAAAATGCTCCCGAGATCGGGGAACAAAAGGAAGATTTTCCAATTACTCCACAAGTTGTGGAGCAAATTGCCCATGACATCTTTTCTATTCCATGGGGACATCACCGTTTTTTAATCGATCGATTTCAAAATTATCCTCAAAAGGCCCTGTTCTTTGCCCGCCAGACGGTAGAAAATGGCTGGAGCCGTTCGTCCCTTTTGAATGCGCTTTCAAGTGACCTTTACGAGCGCCAGGGAAAGGCGTTGACGAATTTTGAACGGACTCTCCCCGCCGAAACAAGCGATTTGGCCCAGGAACTGACGAAGGATCCTTACAATTTCGCGTTTACGGGTATTACGGGTCGCTACAACGAAAAACTGCTGAAAGATAGCCTGCTGAACAACATTACCCGTTTTCTTGTGGAATTGGGCACGGGATTTGCCTATGTCGGCAGGGAATATGGCATTATGGTAGGCGAAAGGGAGAAGTTCATGGATTTGCTTTTTTACAACCTGAATCTCTCTTGCTATGTCGTTGTCGAGGTGAAAATCGGGCGCTTTGAATTTGCCGATATCGGGCAACTGGGCGGATACATGGTGGCATGCAACCACATCCTTAAAAAGGAAGGGCGCGACAACCCGACAATCGGTCTGCTGATTTGCAAGGAAAAGGACAAGGTGCAGGCACAGTACGCTCTGGAATCAAGTACGCAACCTATCAGCATTTCGGAATATGAATTGGAAAAATTCTACCCTGAAAAGGTTGAAGGCACAATGCCCTCTATTGAGGAAATTGAGAAAAGATTGTGTGAAGAGTCGCTGTAAAATCTTACGGGTACTTCGCTTCGGGAATATCTTTCAGGATTTCTTTCCAGAAGTCGCGGAATTCTTTTTCGGTGACGGTGCCGCCTGCGGAAAGTAAGCGGTAGTGTTCGCCTTGCCAGACGTAATCGACGGGGGAGGCGTCAAAGCCGTTGCGCTGGTAAAATTCGCGGCGACGGTTCTTGCGTTTGAGTTCTTCTGCGTCCTTGGAATCTTCTTCGACTTCGATATCGACGACAATGCGCGTGTCGGGGTGTTGCCTGCGGATGGCCTGTAGAATTTTCGAGCCGTACCCGCGGCTGCGCAGTTCGGACACGACGGCGAAATAGACGATGTTTGTGATGTCGCCGTGTGAAATGGAATTTGAAAACCCGCAGAATCTGGGGGGCGCGGCAATCTCGGTCGCGGTATTCTTGACTGCGGCGATTTCATTGTCGCCATTTCCAACGTTGTTCTCGCTGGGTGTAACGTCGAAAAAAGCCCAAAATTCTCGCTTGATTTTATCGTCAAGCAAATGCTTTATCGGGATTCGTTCGTTCGCCGGGAACGCCGATTCGTACAGCGCCTTGACCTGCGGAAATCAGGGGGCATCTTTTGTAACATCGAAAAACTGGAGCATGGGTGATTCTTTTTATGAAAGAATAGTATGGCTGCGTTCAATCGTCAAGGCTTTGTGTGAATTTAGGTGGACGAAAAAAGTGTATTTTTACCATGATGAAATTGACAAGTGCAAAATTGATATCCAAATTGAAGCGGCGGCTACAGTCGCTGGGATTTACGTACTTCAAAGAGACTGGTGTGACGGGGACTTTCAAAATGAAGGTGGACGGCGGCCTGTATCTTACTTTGTCCTTGACGATAGATCGGTGGTACGACTCCATGTTTACAGGGGAATATTCTCTTTCGCTCACAACGAGGTGGGGCTATACTATAGGCGATATCCCTCGTGATTCATACAAAAGAATCTCTTATGTTCTGTCCGATGAAGAACGAACTCGTTATTCGAAGGAAGAAAATCCTAACGTAAAAGAATTGTGGTGGGATGGAATGGATGATACGGATGTCAATAGCTTTTTGGAAGTTGTTGAATTAACGTACAAAAGATTTTCTTCTGATTCTGATCTTGTAAAACGGATTCATCAAAGCAATGATGCGAAGATGCTGGCAAAGCTGTCGCAAGAAACGATAGATTGTGTAAACAAAGGTAATTTTGCTCAAGATTTAGAATGTCAACCCAATAAGGAAATAGATTTCATTCCTTTTGAGTGGTTTAAAGCGGCGGAAACTGTATTGAGACAAAATGGTTCTACTTTACATGAAGCGGGTGTGATTGTTTTGGCTTCTGATGCGTATCGCCGTTCTGTTTTGGATGGTTGTGTAGAATTGAAACAAAAAAAATCTCCGTCAGCCTCCAAAGCCTTTGCGGATAATGTTGTTGTAAAAAAATCTATTTCATTAGAAGAAAAACAGAAAATAGAGGATGCCGCTCGTAGAAAAATCGGGAAACAATATGGATTCAAGCAATCGTCCTGGAGCAATTGGGTGATTAAGGACGGCTATTTCTTCTACGTATCGCATGTTGATTTTGGAAAGGTCTCTTTTTACGTGAAGCCCTGCTATTATGATGATTTAATCTGGAACGATGTAAAGGTAAATGATTGGAATAATCCTGACAGCTATCGAGCGATCGCATCTTATGCACCTGCTTTTCTTTTGTTTAAGCGAGACATTCCTTTGATAAAAAACAACGATTTTACGATGGAAAATTGTGAAATGGTTTGGGATAAAGTTTTCAAGTGTTTGCAAGAACAGATGGAAACCTTCTTGTTGAAGAATCCCGATGTCGAGTCGTTCACTCTTGAAGACCATGATTCCGCTGGTTTAAGCGAAAATGTTGACTTGGCCCGTATGCTTGAAATGCTATACCGGAAAAGGTATGAGGACGCACTTGCTTTTGCGGTTTCGCTGATTGAAAAGGGCGAAAATGGAGGCCGTACATGGGTGTATGGCGACTCCACTAAAAGCATATATGACTATATAGTCGATTGCTGCCGTTCGCACCTCGCTCACGCCTGAGTTTCTTGTTTGTCTTGTAATATTAAGTCGAGATTGATTTGAGCTTCTTCAAGCCCTTGCTCGGCTGCTTTTTGAAACCATGACACTGCTTCCGATTTGTCTTCGGGAACGCCATCTCCTTTAAAACACCTTACGCCGAGATTGAATTGAGCTGCGGCAAGTCCTTGCTCGGCAGCTTTGCGGAACCAAAAGGCGGCTTGCGCCTTGTCCTCGGGAATGCCATCTCCGTTAAGATACCTTATGCCGAGATTATTTTGTGCTAAAGCGACTCCCTGCTCAGCGGCTTTTTGGAGCCAGAATATGGCTTCAGATTTGTCTTCGGGAACGCCTTCTCCGGTAAGATACATAACGCCAAGATCGTTTTGAGCATCCCCGTCGCCTTGTTCTGCTGCTTTACGATACCAAATGATGGCTTCTTGTTTGTTTTCGGGGACTCCGCGCCCATAATCGAACATCGCTCCAAGACTGTATTGAGCTGATGAATTTCCTTGTTCCGCCGCTTTGCGATACCAAAAGACGGCTTTTTCATTATCTATGTGAACACAAGAACCTTCTTCATACGCCGTCCCGAGTTTGTATTGTGCCGTTACATCGCCTTGCTCTGCGAGTTCTCGCAAACACCATGCTTCGATAAAGTCAAGTCCGTCTCTTGATTTGCCGTCATCGAACGACCTTTTCATCGGTGAACGTATTCGACCTGGAGTCGCTCTGAACTCCGCGATTTTGTCCAAAACTTTTTGCTTGTCTCCTGCATGCAAATACGTGATAAGCGCGTAATATCCATGGCAATGTTCCTCTCCAGGAAAATAGGAATCAGGATCAGGATTCTCTTTGAGAAAACGTTTTACCTCATCTTCAATTTGCTGAAAAACATCGTCCCAAATCTTTTCGATATCTTCGTTGGAATATTTCTGTATTTTTTCTAATTCATACTCAGCCCCGCGCTCATTCGTTCTAATGTCGAAAAGATCGGGGGTCTTCAGTATTTTTACGCCATCTAACGAAAACGTTCCATTTCCTCTCAAGCTCATGGGTGCTTTTTTATTGCTGGACATTTCAAAAACATCCCACCATAAGTCGTCTATATAAAGGGGCTTGACGTATAAAGTAGCTTCACCATAGCAATTGAGATGTACCAAATAAAAATAATATCCGCCTTCAACTTTCCAATTGATGTAACTACTTTGTTTCCACCCGTGCTTTTTGGAAACACTTTTTCTGCATAAAGTATCTTTTTTGTTTAATTCATCCAAGGCTTTGTTGATTTCTCTTTTTCCAAGCTTTTTTTTCGCTTGGCGAATTTCATCATTCGATTTTACGTGGTATTTTTCGTACATCTCTTCCATGATTTGTCGAAGCCTTACCACAAATTTCGCAGGAGAAGCTTCATCGTATTCCAAATCAAAAGTTTCATCCGCCGTAGTCTGCGACGCAGCTTTCCCCACGTAATATTTCCATACAGATATGTGAACCGCCATTTCTCCTGTCCATTCCAAGCAAAAGCCAACAGAAGTTTGATAGAAATTTTTTAGCGATTTCTTTTTCAATGCTTTCTTTAGAATATCCCATAGAACATCCCATCCACCGAGATTGTCGTATTCTTTTTCGGATATATATTTACTGTTTTCAAAACAAATTTTGATATGTTTCAATAAATCCTCATCGCTACAATCTCTACGTAATACGAATGCAGGGACTGTTGAACACCGTCCACATTCATACACCCAATACTCTGTATAGACCTTAATATATTGAGAATCAATATATAAGCCTATCGCCTTAAAGAATTCGTTTTCCATAATTCTATCATCCTTTTTTTAGAAATTCCCTTTACGTCCCTTTTACTCAAGGTTCTCTATGTCGTCACATGGGTATAATCCGATTCCTGTAATCTTTTCGGATTTCAACATATTCGCTAATTTTTCTGAGATGTATTTTGTGGTCACATCCACATCCGGGAAATAAAGCATGTCGTATTTTTCGCTGTCATGTATTCTTAATACATCCAAAACAACATACAAATCATTAGGGAAAAACTCATCTTTATATTTCTCTAATTGTTCTAAATCTTTTATTTGTATTACCGGTGCATTCTTTATTTTTTCCACATTCGGGAAAGCTAGTTCCGGCCATGTTTTCATAGGTTCTTCTGTTTTTTTAAATATGGTTTTGTCGAAATCGATCATGGAATAATCATTAGGCAAAATATGGAGACAATAGTAGGGGTGAATAACTCCTTTAAGATCTTTAACTTTTGCTTCATAATACCGATGTTCTGGCAACTTGCATTGTTCAAAAATGTTTTTTACCCGTTCATTTATTGTGAACCCTGGCACTTCAACACACGAATTGATGACATCCGTCAATTTGGAACCTTTTTCCAAATCAAATCTCAAGTCTGGCTTAAAATTTGGGAATTCGTCTCTAACTAGACTACATCCTGAATCCAAAGTTTTTTTATCGGCGAAAGTTGCCTGTAGAAAATGTCTCCCTATTTCTTTCGTGTTAACGGAATTATCTAATCTATAATATTTCATGTCGTAATTTTTTTATTTTTTGAAAATCTACTTTGTTATTTTTCAACGGTCTGATTTTGAAGTTCTATGTGCAGAATTGCCTAGCGCCATCATCGGAATCATGATAAATGTGTGTAATGGTTGAATTGTTATGGACAACGTGTTTTGTCGTGAATATGGGTTGCTCATCTTTTCTCCTGTAGGGTGGATTTTAGGAATATACTTTTTTTGTGGGAAATTAGTGCTTTTTTTGAAGTTGGAGGTGCGTTTTGGACGATTTTGGTCCTTTGAAATGCTGAAAATCGTTATTTGTGCGTTGACGGATGTATATTTACCAACATGAAAGCGTTTGAAAATAAAGTGGTCGTGGTGACGGGCGGGGCGCACGGGATTGGCGCTACCATCGTGAGTGAATTCGAGAAAGAGGGCGCGAAGGTCGCGTATATCGACATCCGCGAGAATCCTAGCTTTGTGGGGGATCTCTCCAAGAAGGATGTGCTCGAAAAATTTGCGCAGTTCGTCATTGAAAAGTACGGGCACGTGGATGTGCTGGTGAACAACGCGCTTCCGCTGATGAAGGGTATTGACGAGTGCAGCTACGAGGAATTCAGCTACGCGCTGGCTGTCGGCGTGACGGCCCCGTTCTATCTCGCGAAACTTTTCGCTCCGCATTTTGCACCGGGTGCAAGTATTATAAACATTTCTTCAAGCCGCGACCGCATGAGCCAACCGCAAACGGAAAGCTATACGGCGGCGAAGGGCGGGATTGCGGCGCTCACGCATGCGCTGGCCGTGAGTTTTGCGGGCCGCGTGCGCGTGAATTCGATTTCGCCGGGCTGGATCGATACGGATTTCAAGACCTACGAAGGCCCCGATGCTACGCAGCAGCCCGCGGGCCGCGTCGGGAACCCCTTGGACATCGCGAACATGGTGCTTTACCTCGCGAGCGACAAGGCCGGCTTCATCACCGGCGAAAACATCTGCATCGACGGCGGCATGACCCGCCAGATGATTTACCACAACGATTGTGGCTGGAAATTTGAAGGGTAGCGAATGAAACCCCTTGTCATTTACGTGCACGGGAAGGGCGGGAACGCTGACTACGTGCGTGAAAATCCGATTGAATGGCGCGTCCCGACAAAGATTCTGTACGGCTCGAACGACAATCTCACCTCGCTAGAAACAATGCGCGAATTCGCCCAGAAAATCGGTGCTCCCTTGACCGTAATTTGACTTATGCGAACAAGTCCTTTATCGTGAAAACCTTATAGTTGCTTTGGTTATGAATTTTTTTCTTGACACCGGAAGAAACTCCTTTTCTTGAGAAAATCCAGAAAAAATTGTTTTTGCGTTTGATACAGGGTGCTGATGCCTGCAAATTCGAAAGCTCTTTCTCGTCAAAAGGTTTTTCCGTGTATTTGCATTCGCAGATGATGGCGCTTTCTTGATTCATGGCGACAATGTCGATTTCCTCTTGTCGTTTTTCGATGGGGTTGTTGCCCCACCAACGACCGATTTCTTCTGCGAAAAATGGAAGTTCTCCATTAAAGGCTTTTTCCTTTAAGAATTGTGAACAAATTTGTTCAAAGCGATGGCCTATGTAAGTGTTCAGGTTGTCGGTCGAGAATTCCTTGCTGTAATAGATTGCGGGGGAGATTAGCCCGTTCAGCATATTCAGGTGCTTGTAGATAAACCTGAAATAAAAAGCGAAGTAGTTGTCTTCGATGGAGTAAAGCGTGTTCCTCGCCTTGTTTTTTTCGCCTGCGGGAGTTTCGGCCTTGATAAAGCCCAGGTTTTCAAGTACGTTTATATATTTGGCTATCTTGGCACCGTCCTCTCCAATTTTTGTCTTTATTTCGTTGAGTGTCGAAGCTCCTGAATTGATAGCGAGCAGAATGCTCTTGTAAAAGAATGTCTCCTTGAGTTCCATGCGGAGCAGAGTATCGATTTCGTTGAACAGGTACCCAGTGGTTGACAAGCAGTTTTTGATAATGTTTTCGCGGATGGAAAGTGAATCGTCAAAAAGGGAAAGATACAGGGGCATGCCGCCAAGGATGGAATAGACGGTAAGCACTTCTTCGTTGCTGTATTTCGGGAAAAATGCTTTGGCTTCTTTGTAGGTGAATGGCTGCAGTTTAAGGTCCGCTGTCTTGCGACCGTATAGCGGCTTGGTGGAATTGTCAAATAACTCCTCGATAACGGAGACTTCTGAACCGCACAAAATCAAGAATATATTTTTATTCTTTAAAATGCGGTCAATGGCGTTTTGTAGCTCGGAATCGTACGCGGAATTTGAATTGTACAAATAGGTAAATTCGTCAATAATGATGTTTATGCGCCTTGATATTTCTGTACTTTCGATAAATGAATAGACGCTTTTCCATGTTTCTAGCGAATCCAAAAAATCACCGGCTTTCAAGACGCGCTTCAGTTCAATGCAGAACCGTTTGACGTTGTCTTTTTCGTTCCCCTTGTCTGCTGTGAAAAAGACAGTATTTTGATTGTGGTGTGAGGCGAAATGTGCCAAAAGAAAACTCTTTCCGACTCGCCTGCGACCATGCATAATGAGCATCTCAAATTTTTTTGAAGTATAGAGATCTTCTAGAAATTTTAATTCTTTCTTTCGTCCGATAAACATTGTGTTTACTCTAAAGTTATTTACTTGTTAGTAAATATAAACAAAGGAGTGGGCGAAGTCAATAGGAAAGGGTGAAATTTCGTTAAAAAGGCGGTTTTTTGTCACTTTTTGGGGTGAAAATAAATTACATTTTCTTTAGAAAAACATTGTTTGGAGGCGTTTATGAAGAAGTTTCTTGATCTGTCATCCTGGAGCCGCAAGGCGGCGATAGGATCCATGCTTATTATGGCGTTTGCTGTTGTCGGGTGCGATGACAGTTCGTCGGCATCTGCAGAGCCGAATGATGAACCGGGTGCTGAATCGTCTTCTTCCTGCGTCACACCGCAGTCGAGTTCCAGCTCGACAAGCGTGTCCAGCAGCAGTGAAAAGGCGAAGTCTTCGTCAAGCGACACCCAGAGCGAAGTGAAACAATCTAGTAGCAGCGAAAAGACAGGAAAGTCTAGCAGTAGTACGGATGATGCTTCGTCGAGTTCGGTAAAGTCGGAATCTTCGTCTTCTGATGAGAATTCGCAGTCGTCCAGCAGCTGCTCTACTGATGTGCGGTCTAGCTCTAGCGAACCTGAATCAAGTTCTAGCAGTGTAAGTGAGTTGTCTTCAAGCTCTTTGAATGGCTTTGATTGGAGTTTACCGAAAGAGGCTTACTTGAATCCGAATATTAATTACGGCACTATAACCGATGAACGTGATGGCAAGGTTTATAGGACAGTAAAAATTGGCGACCAGATCTGGATGGCGGAGAACCTTGATTTTGATCCTGGTCAGGGTGGTTCGGGTGAGGATAAATATGATTGGTCGTGGTGCTTCGATAATGATCCTAAGAAATGCGACGTGGCGGGTCGCCTTTACACTTGGGCGGCAGCAATTGATTCGGTGAAGTTGGCGAATGATGCGGAAAACCCGCAGGAGTGCGGCTATGGCAAGAACTGTAACCTGCCTGCAAAGGTACAGGGTGTTTGCCCGCCGGATTGGCACCTGCCAACTCAAGCGGAGTGGAATACCCTGTTTTTGTCGGTGGGCGGTCAATATCAATCTACTGCGGGCAAGGCTCTCAAGTCGCAGAGAGGCTGGTTTATTATCAATTTGAGTAACTATTTTTTCAACGGGAATGGCACGGATGAGTTCGGGTTCTGTGCTTTGCCTGTCGGTGTGCTGGAGAGTGATGGTTTCCAGGGTGATAGCCACTTTGCGGAATTCTGGAGTTCTACGGAGGATACTGATCGTGACTGGGCGTATAATGCGTGTGTGAAGAACTACGCAGATGGGGCGTACATAGATTTGCCAACTCGCAAGGATGTGGGAACTTCTGTTCGTTGCTTAAAGGATAAATAAGCCGGGGCGTTGCGGTCTTTGGACACTTGGCCTTTAGGCCTTAGTGTACATGGCCACCTTTAGGTGGTGCGGCGACTGAGCGCCCGCAGAGGGGGTGTATGGAAGACGCGGCTGAGTAACGCAGGACTGGATCCTTCGCCACTTCATGGCTCAGGATGACGAAGCCGCGGCTGCAATCAGGGGGAGGCGTCCCCCTTTACAGACCGCTCGGCTTTATTGTATATTAGAACCTACGATATCGCCTCGCTCTCGCCAACACGACTCGTCAATACGAGTCGTTTTTGGCTCACAGATGTTTTTATCCTACAAAATGACGTTTTGAAGCGTTTTTCTGCTTGAATTTCTAGTAACTAATAACTAGTAACTAGTAACTTTCCACTCCCTACTTTACTATCTTTTCCCTCGGAACAATTTTATTTAACAGAGGTTCAAAAAAATGAATTATTTCAACTCAATCCCTATGCGTCGCCAACTCGAAGAAATTGGCCACTGCCGTTTCATGGAACATT
>CAMKTL010000030.1:0-48042 GCA_946415675.1 uncultured Fibrobacter sp. | reverse complement strand
TGTAGTAGGCGTAGTAATCCTTGACAAAGTAAGGAGCGTCGTCCGGGAGCGGGTCAATAACACCGCCGGCCAGGTCGTACGTGCCGTTCTTGAAGTCCTTGGTGCGCTGGGCCATCAGAGCCTTGCGGGCCTCGTTGCGGGCGTCGGCGTTGTTTGCGGAATCGAAGTAGCCGTTCGCGGTTACGCGGCTCATGTCGTACATGGTCGAGGCAACGGTCGCCTTTACGCGGGTGTCGATGCCTGCGGCGTTAATCGCCATGCCGCCCCAGCCACAAATACCGATGATGCCGATGCGTTCCGGGTCAACGTTGTCGCGAGTCGAGAGGAAATCCACGGACGCCATGAAGTCTTCGGTGTTGATGTCCGGGCTGTTCATGTAGCGCGGCTCGCCGCCCGATTCGCCGGTGAAACTCGGGTCGAATGCGATGGTCAGGAATCCGCGTTCCGCCATCTGTTGGGCGTAAAGACCGCTAGATTGTTCCTTAACGGCACCGAACGGGCCCGAGACTGCGATCGCGGGAAACTTGCCGTTCACCTTGAGGCTCGTGTCCTTGGGCACGAACATGTCGGCGGCGAGTTCAATGCCAAAGTGGTTCTTGAAAGTGACCTTGGAATGTTCGACCTTGTCGCTCTTGGGGAATACCTTGTCCCATTCGGCGGTGAGCGTGAGCTTGTTCATATTTTCTTCCTTTGTCTGTTGTGCCGCTTCTGTTGCCGGTGCGGCGGTTTTGGCCGCATCCTGTGCGGCGTTATTTTCTTTTTCGGGGGAGCATGCCATCAGGGTGCATGCGGAAACCACGGCGAGCGCCGCTTTCAAGAATTTGGATTTCATGATTTATCTCCTTGTAGTTAAACTTTCTTTCCCATGGCGAACGCTTTTTTCAGGAGCGCGGAATTCTTCTTGACATCGCCCGCGCTTTCGGCACCCGTGGCGCAGAGGGCGCCCTTGAGTTTCACGCCGTCGAAACAGGCAATCCACCCGCCAATGCCGCGCTTCGCGATGTTCATGGCCTTCGCGTCGGTGTCGGCAGCAGACGTGAGCAGGTAAATTTCGCGGAACTTGTAATCGCTGGAATAGAGGGAATTCGCACGATCGAGCATCGTCTTGAGCTGGCCGCTCATCTCGTAATAGTAAATGGGTGTGGCGAACACGATGACATCAGCCGATTCCATCTTCTTGGTGATGGCGGGAGCGTCGTCCTTGATGACGCACTTGCCCTTCTTCTGGCAAGCGAGGCAGCCCATGCAAAAACCGATCTTCTTGCCGCGCAGCGACTCGAATTCCACCTTGTTGCCCGCCTCGGCGGCACCCTTCGCGAACTCCTGCGCCAAGGTTTCGGAGTTGCTTCCCTTGCGCAAGCTGCTGGACAAGACCAATACTTTTTTCATAGGTTCCTCTCGGTTGAAGTCTTTACATGTCCAAATATACCTTCATTTTTCAGATATTGCAAATACTTTGTTTTCATAACTAGATATGCTTGCAAGGCATAGGAAATAAGCTTTCACAAGCCTTAGTTATTCCTTTCGGGCATTATTTTGCAATTTCATACCTGCGGGGCTTGAATTTTATTAGTTTTCGGGTATGGAACTTCGAGTTTTGCGGTATTTTCTGGAAGCGGCGCGGTTGGGGAATGTCTCGCGCGCGGCGGATAATCTTTGCGTGACGCAGCCGACGGTGAGTCGCCAGCTCAAGGAGCTGGAGGAGGAGCTGGGCGAGAAGCTTTTCGAGCGCACGAATTACGCGATTCGGCTCACACCTGCGGGGGAACTCTTGCGGGAGCGTGCGGAGGATATCCTTTCGATGGCGGACAGGACGGTGCAGGATTTCAAGTCGCTGAAGGAAGACGAGGTGGTGGGTGAAATTGCCATTGCCTGCGCGGAATCGCGGAACGTGAATTTTCTTTCGAAGTGCATCGCGATTCTCCGGGACGATTATCCGAAGATTAAGTACAACTTATATTCGGGCGACAGCGAGCGCGCCCTGGAAAAGCTGGACAAGGGCATTTTCGATTTCGCGGTGGTTGTAGATAACGTCGATTTGGAAAAGTACAACTGCCTTGCGGTGCGTTCGGTGGACCGCTGGGGCGTGGTGATGCGTCGCGACGACCCTTTGGCCAAGCGGGATTTCATCGAGCCGAAGGACTTGCTCGACAAGCCGCTGTTGGCGTCGCGCCAGGCGATGGTGGCGGATTTGCCGAAATGGTTCGGCGACGATATTTCGAAGCTGAACGTGATTGTGGGGCTGGATCTTTCGTACAACGGTTCGGTGCTTGCCAAAGAGGGCACGGGCTACCTGCTCACTTTCGACGGCCTGGTGGATACGAGCCGCACTTCGCGCCTGTGTTTCAGGCCGCTCATGCCCGAGCTCACCACCAACATGTACATCATTTGGCGGCGGGGCCAGCAGTTCACGCGGGCGGGGGAACTTTTCCTCGACACGCTCCGGCACGTGCTGGGGGAATAAAAAGAAATTAGAGGATTATTCTCATGCTTAAAATTGAAGAATATAATACAAAGTATATCAACGACGCGGTTGAAATCTGGAACGACATAGTCGAGGATGGCATCGCGTTTCCGCAAATGGAATTGTTGAACCCGCAAACTGGAGATGAGTTTTTCAAGTCGCAGTCGTTCACGGGCATCGCTATCGATGCTGATTCCGGCGAGGTTGTGGGGCTATACATTCTCCACCCGAACAATGTCGGGCGCTGCGGGCATATTTCGAATGCGAGCTATGCGGTGAAGAAGAACAAGCGCGGCCAGCATATCGGTGAATTTCTCGTGAAGGATTGCCTCGCGAAGGCAAAGGAAGTCGGCTTCAGGATCTTGCAGTTCAACGCGGTTGTCGCGACAAATACGTCTGCATTGAAGTTGTACAAAAAGCTAGGCTTTACGCAACTCGGCGTGATACCCAAGGGATTCCTGCTCAAGGACGGGAGCTACGAAGACATCATTCCGCACTATATTGAGCTGTAGGTTTTATTCAAGCGCTGCAGATACCGTGGCGGGCAACATTGTCAGCGTAAGCCTCTAGAATACATTTACTACGCCAGCCTGGGTTTTCCGGTCCAACCGAGTTTTTCGCGGAGGGCACCTACAAAACCTGTATGATGCATACGGATAAACGTCGTCACAAGTTTACTTTCAGACAACATCACGTATTCATCCGGTTTCATTTCAAGTGTAATGCGACCATCAAAAACAAGGTCTAGTGAACTATTCACCGCAGATGCTACTCGCAGCTTTTTATCCGTAAGCGAAAGTACAAGCGGACGCACCGAAAGACTGCTCGGAGCAACAGGCGTAAGCACCACGGCAGGCGTCGAAGGGTGAATAATCGGGCCTCCGGCCGCAAGGTTGTACGCAGTCGAACCTGTCGGAGTCGAAACGAGAATTGAATCTGCCCAGTATTCCGTGAGGCACGTATCGTTATAAGCAACGTTAATGTTCACCATGCGTTCAGGAGCGTGAGCATGAACATGCACTTCGTTCAGCACAGTCTGCTTCGCAATACATTTTTTCCCGTGATAGACGGCTGCCTCAATCATCATGCGTTCGCGAGTCGAGAAGTCACCTGTCATCAAGCTGTCAAGCGTTTTCGTCAAGCCTTCCACACGCGATTCCGCCAAGAATCCAACACGGCCCGCATTCACGCCTAAAATCGGGATATCATGACCAAGCGCAATATGCGCTGCCGTCAGCACAGTACCGTCACCACCAATCGCAATCAGCAAATCCACCTTCTGCAAAGCGGACTCTTTCACAACGCGAATAGGCTTTTTTACGAGTTCCTTCAGGGAATTGAGCGCACAAAACTTCACTTGTGGATGTTCAAGCGCCCAAGAAGCAATCTGCTTCAAGGCGCAAGCCAAATCGGCACTTTTATCCTTGAATCCGACAATTCCAATGCTACTGAAAGACCTATTCATTTTCATCCTCAAGTTTCGCGTTTGTTCAATGCATCACCTAAATTATGAATCCTATCACTGTTGCTTTCTTTGCTAGCCAAGAAGGCGATTCCGGCTTACTTCGACTTCGCTCAGCACAGGCTCCGACCGGAATGACAGATTGGGCAAAATCATTCTGGGTAAACATTTTATTCCTTTTTCTCGGCATTTTCAGCGACAAGCACATTCTTCAATTTTTCTACAACGCCTGGGAACACGGCTTCGACCTTGTCCATGTTTTCGACAGGTTCGTCGTTCTGGAGTGCAAGCGAAAGGACGCTCAAAGCAAGCCCCATCTGGGCAGAATCGCCACCGTCAAAATCGCTGCCGTTCACAATCGTTTCCAAGCCGCGAATTACAAGGCCGTCGTCATAAACACCGACTTCGGCACCCGTCTTTCGCAAGTTCACCGCCAAAACCTCATTCTTCGGGCGCATTTCCAAGCGCACTTCCTTGGGCAATCGCAAAATCGTTTCGCCTTCGGCGTAGCAAGAAGCCACAGCCAATAGCGGATATTCTTCGAGCGCAGTCGCAATCACATCTTCACTAAAGCGGCGCCCTTGCAAACGCTTCCCGGATACCAGCGGCTTAATTTCGACGTCGCCAAATACATCGCCATATTTTTCGCGACGACTAACAGTTTCGACATTAGCGCCCATGCGCTTGAGGCACGTCAAGGCACCCGCACGGCTATTGTTCAAATCGACATTCAAAAGCTTGATGACGTTGTCCTTCGGCATGTTGCCGACAGTCGCCAGAACCGCAAAAGCAGTCGCTTCGGTCGTATCGCCCGGCACATAGTATTCACGCGCCGTAATCACCTTCGTTTCCGAAAGTTCCGTGAACTGCGTGCGTTCGATTTTCTTGCCCTGCGCAATCATCAAGCGACGTTCAAATTCACTCAACTGTTCCATGCCGCGGCCTTCGTACTTTACGGCTGCGCCAAAATAAATGAGCATTTTCGTCCACTGGTCATGCACCATCGATTTTTCTTCGAAATTCAAATATTCATTGCGGATAAGCGCACGGAGCAAAAGTCTATTGCGCATCGCATACGACACGTTTCCAAGCGAATCCTTCTTGACGTTCAGCTCATCGCGCAAAAAATTAAAGACAAACTTTGCAGGTTCATCTTGCTGAACTTTAATTTTAAAATACTTCTGGAGCAATTCCTTCGCCGCATTCACGCGGGCAATTCCAGCATCATCGACTTCATTTGCAAAGGTGTAAAGTTGTTCTTCGTCCTTGCTGGCAAGAGTCCACAACAAAACATTGTCCGCTTCGTTAAACTCGATTGGGAGCATCGTCGGAACCGGGTACTGGAAACCCTTTCCATCAAGCACCAGCTGGTGTCCTTGCAATTCGTAAGACAATCCAAATTCCTTAAGAGCCTCAGCATAGCGTTCACTGCCACTCGCCCATGCGAAATCTTCTAACACCGTGCGGCCATTCACAAGGAGTGCCATAATCAATGTCAAATTCATCCGTTCACGGTCGGGGTTCATCAAGAATTCCATCATCAATTCCTTAAGTAATTAGCGTCGTTCTTTAACTTCGTAATCTAAATAGCGCAATGTCTTTACGGCTCGTGCGGCTTCCTCTTCGGTCTTGAAGGCAAGCAAAAGCGTACCCGCCACATTTTCGCGCACCTTCATGAGTTCGATATCGCGAATGTTGATACCTTCCTCGGCAAGCGGCTGCATCACGCTCAAAAGCGCACCCGGCTTGTCCTTGAGCTGTACTGTAATTTCAAAGAACGAACCGGCGGTATTTCGACCCGGAGCAAACAAGCTCGCACGGCCATCGTTACCCGCCTTGAAAATATCTGCTAACGCCTGCGAATTATCGGCAGCAACACTCTGTTCGTCATTTTCAAAATTGCCAGAAGCAGGCTTACCGTCCTTCACGACATTGAGTCCGTTCATCGCAGCAATCGTCTTGTCGAGCCCGTCACGCACTTCGCAAAGCGCACGCGCCGTCTCGTCGCGGTTCGTCACCGCAATATCGTGCCACATTCCCCATCCCGAGGCCGCAATGCGCGTCATATCGCGAAAAGCGCGACCCGCAAAATGCTGGTAGTTGTGCTTGAGCAATCGCTCCGGCAAATTCCCGGCTAGCGTAGAACTGAGCATCTGCGGCATGTGACTCACCCACGCCATCGTGCGGTCATGATGTTCCGGCGGGAACACCACTGGATTTGCACCCACAAAGCGAATTATCTCCAGGAGCGGAGCATAGACCGATTCATCCGTCCCTTCGGGCGGACAAACAAACCAGTAGGCATTTTCAAAAATCGCAGGATCGTTGTATTCGCAAGTGCGTTTTTCGGAACCGGCCATCGGATGGCTACCGACAAAGCGGAACGGAGAGGGCAAGCGCATGCCGGCTTTGCAAATTTCCACCTTCGTCGAACCGATATCGCTCACCAAAATTTCGCGGTTGGCAGAACCTTTTGTGCCAGCCCACGAAACCTTCCCCAGCGCATCAATCATCTTCAAAATGTGGATAATCGGCGCACAGAGCAAAATCAAATCAGAATCTTTCGCCCACTGTTCGGTCTCGTCGTATTCAAAAAATTCATCAGCCAGTTCAAGTTCTTTTGCACGCTTGAGCGTCGCGGGCGAACTCACTGCACGGATGATTGTCGGGAGTTTAGCTTGTTTGATAGCTGCGGCAATCGAACTAGCCAAGAGCCCAAAACCCACCATCGTAATGCGGGCGACCATTATTCCTCCACCTTGCAAGTTTCTTCCATGATGACACGGAAAATGTTCTTGAACGATTCCGGTGAAAGCGGGCCACCAGCCTTTGCGGCTTTCCCTGCAACAGCCTCCAAGACAGCATCTTCGCGAGTTTTGTCAGCCACAGGTAAACCCTTTTCTTTTTTGATTTTCCCGATTTCGACAGCGTAAGACGCCCTCTTGTTGAGGAGAGCAATCAGTTCATCGTTAAGTTCGTCAATGCGAATGCGCCATTCATTTATATCCATGTTGATGAATGTAGAAAAAACAACGCATCCTCGCCGAAACGAGTAACTAAAAAACTATATTTCGCACCGAACTTTTATCTTTGGAGCAAAAATGAAAATAGCCGTAATGGGTGGTGCTGGGTATATCGGAAGCCACACGATTATTGAACTTTACAAAGCAGGACACTCCGTCGTTGTTGTCGATAACTTGGTCAATTCCTGCGATGAATCCCTCCGTCGCGTAGCAGAACTTGTCGGTGCGCCCATTCCATTCGTGAACGCAGATGTCCGTGACGCAGCAGCCATGGACAAAATTTTCAGCGAAAACAAGTTTGACGCATGCATCCATTTTGCGGGACTCAAGGCTGTAGGCGAATCCGTCGCCAAGCCGCTCGAATACTACGAGAACAACATGAACGCCACGTTCGTGCTCATCAACGTCATGCGTAACCACGGCGTAAAGAACATCATCTTCAGTTCTTCTGCCACCGTCTATGGCAACCCGGCAATCATCCCCATCACAGAAGAATGCCCTAAGGGAGAATGCACCAATCCATACGGTAAAACAAAATCCATGCTCGAAGAAGTGCTCAAGGACGTGCAGAAAGCCGACCCAGAATGGAACGTCGTTTTGCTCCGCTACTTCAACCCGATTGGCGCTCACCCGAGCGGACGCATCGGCGAAGACCCGAACGGCATTCCGAACAACCTAATGCCATACATCACGCAAACGGCAGTCGGACTTCGCAAGGAACTCGGCGTGTTCGGCAACGACTACGACACACCCGACGGCACCGGCGTCCGCGACTACATCCACGTTTGCGACCTCGCCGCAGGCCACGTTGCCGCGCTCAAGGCCATCGAACGCAAATGCGAGCTCGCCATTTACAACCTCGGTACAGGTCATGGTTACTCGGTCCTCGATGTCGTGAACGCATTCGAAAAAGTAAATGGAGTCAAGATTCCATACAGCATCAAGCCGCGCCGTGCAGGCGACATCGCCACATGCTACTGCAATCCGCAAAAGGCATTCGACGAACTCGGTTGGAAGGCCCAGTACGGCATCGAGGAAATGTGCCGCGATGCATGGAACTGGCAGAAAAACAACCCGAAAGGATATAAGGGATAAAAAGCCCCTATTATCCAAGCCGCAAACATAAACAAACAGCAAAAATTCTAGTAACTCGTAACAGTAACTAATAACTTTCCACTGTCTTTTACTACATTATAATTACTATGCAGATTACAAAAGCTTCTCAACTTACTGGTGTTTTCCCCGCGCTGTTCACCCCGTTGATGAACGACGACCCCAAGAACCTCCGCAACTCCATCGACTACAAGAAGATGGAGAAGATGATTGACGACCTTATCGCCGCCGGTGTTTCGGGCATTCTCCCCGTTGGCACCACGGGCCAAAGCGCAACGGTCACGCACAAGCAGCACCTCGACATCATCAAGTTCACGCTCGACTACGTAGATGGTCGCGTTCCGGTGATTGCGGGCGCAGGCAGCAACTGCACGCGCGAATCGGTCGAAATGATTGAAGAAGTCCTGAAGATTGCCGAAGTTCCGGTTCTCTGCGTCACGGGCTACTACAACAATCCCTCGCAGGAAGGTATCGAAAAGCATTTCAAGACCTTGAGCTCCGAAACGGGCGCCAAGATTATTATATACAACGTTCCTGGCCGTACCGCTAGCTACGTTCACCCCGACACGCTCATCGCCCTTTCCGAAGACAAGAACATCATCGGACTCAAGCAGGCGGTCGATTTCCGCATTGGCGAAAAGTTCCATGAAGACACGAAGCGCGTGATTAACGAGACGAAGAACAACGACTTCGCAGTGCTCAGCGGTGAAGACGGATTCTTCATCGACATGCTCGAAATGGGCGGCACGGGCCTCGTGAGCGCAACCGCGAACATCCCCGAAGCAGCAAAGATTTTCGTGGACCTCCACAAAGCTTTCCAAGCCGGCGAATTCCAGAAGTGCGACGATTTGCAGGACGCCGCCCGCGACTATGTGGAAGCGACCTTCTGCCGCAAGAACCCGATTCCTCTGGGAACGATGTTCAACAGCCCACTGTTCCAGCCGATGACGAGCGTGAAGGATACCGCCCGCGGTGACGAAGCCGAAGCCCGCATCATGAAGCTCATCAATGAGAAGGCTACTAGTTTGAAGAAATACCATATTTAGACGAAAAAACGCCGCTTAGGTTGGTGAGCTCGCCGAACCACGCGGCTACAGACGAAAGATTTCTCAAAAAAAATGAATTTCTTTCGTCTATCGCCTTTCGTCTATCGTCTATTTTTACCCCAAGGAGATTCACAATGGCTAAAAATCAAAAATCCGTGACTGATTTGGTCTGCGACCTCATCAAGAAGCAGAAACTCCTCCCCATCCCGGTGCAGACACTGAACGAAGAAGCCGAAGCCTCTCGTTACTTCGGTGGCGACCTCAAGGAATTCTTGGCAGCAGCCAAGACGCTCGGCGCCAAGGGCATCTTCGTTGAAACGCTGTACCTCGAAGACGACGAATTCTACTACGATAGCGGCATTGATGACGAGGAATATCTCGCCATGAACGGCGCTGACGCAAGCTGCGCCTGTGGTTGCGGCGAAAATTGCGAATGCAAGAAGAAGGACAAAAAGTCCAAGAAGGCCAAGGACGACGACAAGGTCGATGCCGTTCTCCTGGAACCGGAAGACCTCGACGGTCTTGACCTCTCTCTCCTCCGTCCGGGAATTGCAAAGTTCCTCGACCGCGTTGGCGAATGCTGCGGCGTGCGCTTGACTGTTCCAGGCGTTGATCACCTCGAAGTCGAAATTTTCGCAGACTGGTACGACGAATTCGCCGAACTCGTTGACGAAGCTTCCGAAATCATCGAAGAAGACCCGAACGGCGCCCTCGAAGAAGTCGAAGCGAAGTTCAAGGCTGCAGAAGCCGCTGCCGAAGCGGAAGACAAGAGCGTCAAGAAAATCGCTGTCCACCCGCCGAAAAAGGCCGCTCGCGCTAAAGCAAAATAAAAAAGCCTTCTGAGCGCTCGCTCTCGCAAAAGCGTGCAGTACATGTCACCCCGCACTTGTTGTTAGTTGCGGGGTCTTTTTTTGCGGGGTCTAGTTTTTATCGACCACTACAAAAAAACGTTCCCCCGCAAAGGAGGGAGCGCTTCCAAACTCTCTTGAAGAGAGAATTAATTTGTTTTTACTTCACGGCGATGCGCTGCATAAAGCTGCCACGCTTCACCAGATAAACGCCAGCCCCCTGGAAGCGGGCCTTGACAGCAGCCTTGAGAGAAGCACCGGCAGCAACCTTGACCTTGCCAAGGAACTTACCCTGCATATCGAACACCTGGTATGTTCCACCCAAATCATTCAGGCGAAGAGTCGATACCAATGCGATCGTGCTATCATTATCCGGCGGAGTAATATCGCCGCCGCCCGGCAAAGTGAACTTCACGTAGTCAACGTTCGTGTTGGCTGTAGCAATTGTAATGCGAAGCGTGTGCTTGCCAGCGGTAAGCGTAGCCTTGCCCTTGGCAAGTTCATAAGAATTCCAGTCTTCCGTGGTATTACCTTCGAACGGGAGAGAAACAAGAGCCTTGCCATCTAAGGAGAGTTCCACAGTACCGGAACCCGAGCCGTTGGCAACATTGGCTTCGATTTCATATTCGCCGTCCTTAGCAACATCCACAGTGTATTCGAGCCATTCATCGGCAGCGGTATAGCCGATAGCCTTGCCGTCACCAGCATTCACGATATCGACAGAAGAGTAGTCTTCGCCACGGTAGTTGTGGTCGCCATCGTCGCCCGAAGCGCCCTGAGCACCGTTGTATGTAACACCTTCATTACCTTCGTCAAAGTTTTCGGCCTCGACCGTTCCTGGAATCGCAGCCGCCGAACCCTTATAAGGCTTACGTTCGATATCCTTCGGCGGAATCACTTCGGAAGGTGTTCCCGCATCGGTCATATCAAAGTAAGAATAATCGACAGAACCCGTAGCATTGCCCCCCGCTTCGGTCATGAGCATCACTTCAGTCACGCGGCCGAACTTAAGCGTAGCATCCTTCTTTCCTTGCTTCGATGTCGGAAGGTTCGCAGTCTGACCATGGAACAATTCATCCCATTTTTTGAAGTGGGCGGAAATATCGATGTGACCACACTGACGCGGCGTCGCACGGACACTGAAGAACTGCACGAACGTCGATGTACCCGTCTTGGAAGGTTCCTGGTCGCGCAAGAAGGCGTGGATGGTATATTTCGCGCCATCAACAGTAATTTCGCCAAACTTCGGGCCGATATAGGCTTCGCTCGGCTTGCTGTACCAGTCATCCACGATGTAGTATTCAATCTGCGGATTAACCGTCCAACCGTAAATACCAATGTAACCGTACTGAGCGTTACCGGTCTTCGTATATTTGTAATCGACCGTATAATACTTTGTCTTGTGATCGACGCCAGAACCATTGTCACCATAGCGGTAACCCACGCGAGCCAAGAAGTCCTGGTTATTGCTCCAGTTGGCCTTGAACGTACCGTTGTCGAAGTAGCTCATGCTGTTGCTGCCACCCTGGGACCACTGTTCAAAGCCCCACGGCGTACCGTTGATAGAACCGGTCTGGTTGCCATTTACACGATGTTCGCTACCGCGAGCCTTGGTCATTTCGTCCTTGCAGGCATCGACTGCGAAAGCGCTGGAAACACAAAGCCCGAAGGCAAGTGCAAAGGTAGTCCTCAAAACACCACTTTTCATTTTTAGCTCCTCATAAAATATGGGTTTACACCCGTTTAATAGAAAATTAACTTTAGACCCCCAATAAGGGAAGACTCATACAACATAAGCCGTTGTTGTGGAAAGCAACACCTAAAATCCGCTACTACGAAAAAACGCTCCCCGCTAGGGGAACGTTTTTCAAACAATTGGAACAAGAGAGATTATATCACCAATTATTTCACCGTAAAGCGTTGCATATAGTCGCCCTGCTTCACCATGTAGATGCCGGAGCTCTTGAAGTTGACCTTCAGGACTTCGTTCACAGAGGCGCCTGCATCAACCTTCACGTTGCCGAGATAGCGGCCCTGCATGTCGAACACCTGGATGTCGCCACTCTTGAGCTGCATTCTGGTGTTGAAGTGGATGGCGTCCGTGGAGCTGCTGCTGCGATGGTGAACGTAACCATTAGAAGAGCTAGATCCCGGAGCGGAAGCGCTTGACTTGGGTTCGCTGGCGCTAGATTCCGGAGCAGGAGCCTGCGGAAGCGGATGCTTCTTGTCGGTCATCTTGAAGTAGGTGACATCGAACGAACCAGAACCACCACCGGCTTCGACAAGCACCTTGGCTTCGTACATCTTACCCATCTTCATGCCGAGAGATTCCCATTTCTTGAAGTGAGCCGTGATGTCAATATGGCCACAGGAACGAGCACTCTTACGCACGCTGAAGAACTGCGGGAAGGTCGATGTCCCCTTAATGGAGGGCTGCTGAACACGAGTGTTCTGCCAGATTTCGTAGGTATCACCGTCAACCGTGAATTCACCCTTTCTCTGACCGAGGAGGTTTGCACCCGGCTTGCTGAACCAGTCATCCACGATGTAGTATTCTACGAGCGGATCAACCGTCCAACCATAGATACCGATGTAGTTATAGCCGCCGGCGCTGCCCTGCTTGCTCCACTTGAAGTATGCATCGATAGGGCCAACATCATCGTATGTCGATTTTTCGTCGTACTTGAAGCCAACACGGGCAAGGAAGTCGTTGGTGCCGTTCCAGCTGGCCTTGTAAGTACCGTTGTCGTAGAACGACATGGAGTTATTGCCACCCTGATACCAGATTTCGTAGTGGTAAGGAGAGCTACCGACGTTACCCGTCACGCTGGAATTGTTCTGGCCCTGGGTTCTCGTTTCTTTGCCTTCATGGCCCATCTGATCCTTACAGGCGTCGATCGTGCCAGTAGAATTGCCACCCTTAGAAGAGCTGGACTTGGCCTCAGCAGCACTGGACTTCGGCGTAGAAGCAGAAGAAGTCGGAGAATCCTTGGCATTGTCAGTCATGTCGAAGTAGGTGTAATCCACAGAACCAGTAGCGTTACCACCGGCTTCGGTCATAAGCATCACTTCGGTCACGTTACCGAACTTGAGCTGAGCAGAGCCACCGCCCTTGGAACCGCGGAGCTGCTTGTTCTGACCCGTAAAGAGTTCGTCCCACTTGTTGAAGTGTGCAGAAATGTCGATGTGGCCGCACTGACGCGGAGTTTCACGAACGCTGAAGAACTGCACGAACGTGGAAGTGCCCGACTTGGAAGGTTCCTGCTGGCGAAGGAAGGCGTGGATGGTGTACTTGGCGCCATCAACGGTGATTTCGCCGAACTTTTCACCGATGTACTGTTCACTCGGCTTGCTGAACCAGTCATCCACGATGTAGTATTCCGTTTCCGGGTTCTTGGTCCAACCATAGACACCGATGTAGCCGTACTGAGCGTTACCGGTCTTGGTGTACTTGTAATCGACTGCAAATTTTTTCGTCTTGTGGCTAATGCCGTTACCATTGTACTGATAACCCACACGGGTCAAGTAGTCACTGGAACCACTCCAGTTGGCCTTGAACGTACCGTTGTTGTAGTAGGTCATGGAGGCGTTACCGCCCTGATACCACTGTTCAAAGCCCCACGGGGTTCCACCGATGGAACCAACTCTGTTTCCGCTCACCTGCGAGCCGTTTCCTGAATGACCCATATTGTCATTACAAGCATCAGCCGCGTAAGCTGCAGTAGCCATGCCAAACGCCATCGCAAGCATCACGCCAGCTTTTGACATTTTGGATAGTTTTTTCATAATGTACTCCTCACATTTAGATTTACTACCTCTAATATATGAGCAATCCCCAAAAATGAGACTTTGCAAAGCAAAACTTTGTTGTTGCAAAAAACAACAGCATTTACTTTACATTTGGAGAGAAATAACGGAACGAAACGTCCCAAACCAGGGAATTATTGGGCGTTCATGACGTGTTTTCGCCATTTTCCGCTTTTCCAGCGGCGCCAAAAGATAATCGGGGCCGTACTATAGACAGCAACCACCGTTATCCAGGCGATATGCGCCGGTAAATGGAACACATAGGCGGCAACATACAAAGCCCCCGCCACGCACCAGTTCATGATGGCACAAGCGAACATCACCCACACTGTATCGCCCGCGCCGCGGAGCGCCCCCGCATAAACCACGAGCAGGACTTCAACAAATATATAGAATGTAGCTATCCGCAACATAAATATGCTCATCGGACGCGCCGCCGCAAAAATCGCAAGCGCCCCCTCAGTCGCCTCGGCAACATCCGGCTTAAAGATATCCGTCAACACGCCCGGCAAGAAAATGAAAAAAACGCCCATCAGCAAGGAATAACCCCAGCCGAGTTTGAGCCCCGAATAAGTCGAACGCGTCGCCGCGGCACCATCTTTTGCGCCCACGTACCGCCCGACAAGGCTTGTCGAGGCAACTTCTAGCCCCATCAGCGGCACATACGCCACCATATCCCAGTTGAACATAATGGACGAAGCCGTTGCCGCCTCGGGCCCAAGCGCATGGAACATCAAAATCAATAGCTGAAACGCCGCCATGTTCAAAAACATTTCGACACCAGACGGAATGCCCTTTTGCAGAAGTTCTCGCGTCAAAGGCCAGCTAAAAGCAAACGCATACCGCGTGCGGAACCGAGCGTGACAGCTCTTGCTGAAGAATTTCACAAACAATATAACCGTAGAGACAAAGTTCCCGACAAGTGTTCCGTAAGCAGCACCAGCAACACCCATCGCAGGAATCGGCCCACACCCGTAAATCAATACAAAGTTACAGGCCACATTCACGAGCATCCCGACAAAGGCTGCCTTCATCACAATTTTCGTCTCGCCGATACCGCTAAAGAAACACGGCGCCGCATTGCGCACCAAGTTGATGATACCACCAAACATCAATATGTTAAAATAAGTCTTCTGGTATTCAAGTTGGTCGGCCAGCAAATGCTCCAGTCCAAACAACAAATGCCCAAGAGGTATAGTCAAGTACAAAAGCGGCACCGAAATCAGCGACAGATACACCGCCTGCATGAACACGCGTGCACAATCCCAGCGTTTTTTGCCTCCCAAACGCTGCGCCACCATCGCCGTCGTGTAGCTAATCGCACCCGTAAAAAATGTGGTGAGCGCAAGCTGTACCGCCCCTGCACCAAGCGCGGCATTCATTTCGGCAGGACCAAGCTTCGAGAGGAACAGGCGATCGATAAACGTCATGAACGTGTCAAACGACATCGACAAAAGCATCGGAAGCGCCACCACGAGCACATCCTTCACGTCCCCGTTCTTCTTGAATTTCGACGGCTTATAGAATCTATTTAATAAAGCATCGACCATTGACGTGCAAAGATAGAAAAATCAAAGACTGCGCGACAGGGAAAAAAAACTAGCGTTTCAACTTTCGCAATCCTTCAAGGCGGTTGAGCGCTTCGTAAAGCGTTTCGTCTTTCTTCGCGAAATGCAGGCGCACAAGATGATCCACCGGTTCGCGGAAAAAGCTGGAACCAGGCACGGCTGCGACGCCCACCTTCTGCGCCATATCAATGCAGAACTGTTCATCGGGCAACATGGCCCCCACGCATTTCGCATCACTACAAGAGTCGTGCACTCCGCTAACATTGCGCAGTCCATTACGAGAGTCGCTCATGGAACTGCGCGAACCATACCCGAACTCACTAATATTAACGAGTACAAAGTAAGCACCTTGAGGTTCGGTAAAGTTCAAGCCAAGGTCACGCAATCCATTCGTGAACAAATTTTTCATGTGCGTGTAATGCGCCTGCAAACCCATATAATACGAGTCGTCAAAGCGAAGTGCCGTCACCGCAGCCTCCATCAGCGGAGCTGCAGCACCCACCGTCAAAAAGTCGTGCACTTTCTTGATGCGCTCCATGACAGGTTCCGACGCAAGCACGTAACCCAAGCGCCAGCCTGTAATCGAATATGTCTTGCTCAAGCTGCTACATTCTATCGTGCGCTCGAGCATTCCCGGGAGCGTCGCAATGTACGTATGGCGATGCGGAGCGTAAATGATATGCTCATAGACTTCGTCCGTAATCACATATAAATCGTACTTTACCGCAAGCGATGCAATAATCGAAAGTTCTTCGTGCGTAAAGACTTTACCGCTCGGATTTGCCGGATTACAAAGCACAAGCGCCTTCACGCCCGATTGCGCCATTGCGCTTTCCAAAACGTTTGCATCAAAGCTCAAGTCGTCAGGCGAAAGCGGCACATAAACCGGAGTCGCCCCGCACAAAATCGTATCTGCGGAATAGTTCTCGTAGAACGGCGAAAACAGCACCACCTTATCGCCCGGATTGCACACCGACATCATCGACGCCATCATCGCTTCGGTACTGCCACACGTAATCACAATCTCTTTTTGCGGGTCGTAACGCAGTCCGCTAAAATGGAACTGCTTGTCGCTCAGCGCTTCGCGGAAATTCTGCGCGCCAAACGTAATCGCATACTGGTGCGGCCCCGAAAGCGCCACCTCCGAAAGACGCTTCGTCAGCGATTCCGGCGGGTCAAAATCAGGGAACCCCTGCGACAAGTTAATCGCCCCGCAAGCATTCGCAATGCGGGTCATTCGACGGATAACGGAATCAGTAAAAGTTTCGGTACGTTGACTTAACGGTTGCATGGCGGGGAAATTTAAAAAAAAATTTCAACCATTGAGCTAATTTCAAATGAATTATCGATAGCGAGTAAGCCTGGCGTTGCGGGGCGGCGTTTGAGCCCCGTTCGAGTAGGTAGCGGAAGCCAAGGCTGAAGCGAGGGAGAGACCTCTCCCTCCCCCATATATAATTTACTGAATCCTTCACGCTTCGCGTTCAGGATGACGTCTTCGAGGATGACAGCTCCAGAATGACTCAGCTACACGCATTTTCACTCACATTTTCTTCCTACCGCCTACTTCCTACTTCCGACTTTACTAAATTTGACCCACTATGTTTTCACAGCTGACTGATTCTCTAGAAAATACCCTCAAGAACCTGCGTGGGCAGGGCAAACTTACCGAAGAAAACGTGGCGGAATCGCTGCGTGAGGTGCGTCGCGCGTTCCTCGCTGCCGACGTGAACTTCAACGTGACCCGCGACTTCGTCAAGTCCGTCAAGGAAAAGTCCATGGGCGCCGAAGTGCTCAATTCCGTGACGCCGGGTCAGCAGATTGTGAAGATTATCCACGACGAGCTTGTGGCCGTCATGGGTGGCGAAACTAAGGAAATCAACCTCTCCGGCCCCTCCCCGGTGGGCATCATGATGGTCGGTCTGCAGGGTTCGGGCAAGACGACTTTCGCAGGCAAGATTGCTCTCTGGATGCGCAGCAAGAAGAAGCGTAAACCGCTTCTCGTCGCCGCTGACGTTTACCGCCCGGCCGCTATCAAGCAGTTGCAGGTGCTCGGCAAGTCCATCGGCGTTCCGGTTTACGACGAAGGCCAGGGCAATCCGGTCGAAATCATCAAGCACGGCTACCAGTACGCCAAGGACAACGGTTTTGACCTCGTGATTTACGATACGGCAGGCCGTCTGCAGATTGACGAAGAGTTGATGCAGGAACTCGAAAAGGCCCGCGACGCCGTTCATCCGGACGAAATTCTGTTCGTCGCCGACGCAATGATCGGTCAGGAAGCGGTGAATGTCGCCGAGACGTTCTGGAACCGCCTGAACTTCACGGGCGTCTGCCTCTCGAAGATGGATGGCGATACCCGCGGCGGTGCAGCCCTCAGCATCAAGAAGATGACGGGCGTGCCTATATGCTTTATCGGTGTCGGCGAAAAGCTCCCCGAAATTGAACTGTTCCACCCGGACCGCATGGCAAGCCGCATTCTCGGCATGGGCGACGTGGTCAGCCTTGTGGAAAAAGCGCAGCAGGTCATCGACGAAAAGGACGCGAAGGACCTCAAAAAAAAGATTCTCAACAACACGTTCGACCTGAACGACTTCTTGAAGCAACTCCGCACAATCAAGAAGCTCGGTCGCATCAAGGACATTTTGAGCCTCATTCCGGGCCTCAACAAGCTCCCGCTCGACCAGATTGACGAAAAGCAGCTCGTCTATGTGGAAGCGGTGCTCAGCTCCATGACGCCGAAGGAACGCCGTAAGCCGCAAATTATCGACGGCAGCCGCAAGGCCCGTATCGCAAAAGGTTCCGGCACGGATGCTGCCCGCGTGAACGCAGTGCTCAAGCAGTACGAAGGCATGAAGGAAATGTTCAAAAAGGTCGGCGATTTCGCAAAGAAGCAGAACAACAGCGGCACCGTAGGTTCCAACTACACCCCGCCCAAAGACAAAAACAAGAAGAAAAAGAAGCGCTAGGCGCCACGCTTTTTCTTACGCCACCAAGTCAATCAAATCAAAGTACATCAGGCGCGTATGCGGATCGTCGTCTTCGGCGTTCATAAAACGGAACCCATTCTTTTCGTAAAAGGGAACCGCCTTTAAATACGCATCAACCGTCAAGAATCGGCAGCCCGTCTTGTTTTCAAAAACAAACATCGACTTGATGTAATCCAAAACGGTCGTACCGATTTGATGGCCTTTTGCAGACTCGTCAACGCCTAGCCGGCACAACTTGACCGCAGGGTAACTTTTCAAACGTTTTTCGTTCGGGAAGCCCTGCTTTTTTCGGAAACGGTTGAATTCGGTTTTGTCCTTGAAATCGCCCACGGCAACCTTGTCATTGGCAAGACTGCAGTAAGCATAAACCTTACTTGCATCGTCAACATCAACGCAAGCGTAACTAACCGACAGCAAATATTTTTGAAATTCCGGAGCACGCCTGAGAATGAAATCGTTTAAATCTTGATCACCACAATCAAATTGTTTAATGGTATTATCTGACTGTAAACGAATAAAATCCAGACGGGATTTTTTTATACTGTTTTGAAACATGGATCATCACCTCCATTGGCTTCTTCTCGGGCACGCTTCTTAGCCATACCACGTTCATAAGCCTTTTTCATCAGTTCGTAGTTCCGCAAACGGCGGGCACGAACTTCTGGAGGTTCCGGGCGACGTTCCTCCATCGCAGCAAGAAAGCGACGGGCATCTTCACCAAAGAGAATCGGAGTTTCACGAATAGGTCTTGCCATGGTTTTATAATATAAAATGTTCCACTTTCAAAAACAAGGGGGCGAGCTGCAGGCCGCACCCGTGTATCATTCGCAAAAGATTTTGTTTCATTTACAAAAATAAATTTTAAAAGCAATCAATTTTCTTTAATTTTTAGTTAAAAATCACATTTTTTGTATCACAAACTATTGACTTTCACAAAAAAAACTTTATATTTATTCATACAAAGGTTGGAGATTCCCGGTCGAAGCCGATAACGAGAAAACAATAATCGCGGTAACGCCGCCAAACTTTATACCTAAAACCTAACACCTAATACCTGTCACCTAACCTCATGAAACCGATAACCGAATACCAAGATTACCGCCGCTACATGCAGGACTTCTACGAAGAACGCAAGAAGTTCGGCTTTACCTGGCGCGAATTTTCGAAGGATGCCGGGTTCACTTCGCCATCTTACCTCAAACTTGTATGCGAAGGGAAAAGTTCGCTGAGCCGCGTTGGGCTCCCGCGCGTTGCCGCCGCCATGAAGCTCACCGGCTTCGAACTCACGTACTTCGAAAAGATGGTGGAATTCGGGAACGCCACAAACGACGACAAGAAAAAGGCCGCCTTTGCGGACCTCACCCGCATCGCGAAAGAACAACATGCACGTGTGATTGACGCCGATACATTCGCCTACTACGAATCCGCCGTGAATTCCATTGTCCGAGAACTCGCACCGCTCATGCCAGGCGCCCTCCCGCTTGAAATTGCAAAAAAAATCAAGCACGCTTTCACGGCGCAGCAAGTCCGCGATTCGCTCGCCATGCTCACCAAAGCGAAATTCCTCAAGGAAACCGCCGAAAACACATACCAGCAAACGGACAAGGCCATCACCGGTTCGTCCGAGGCGATTCCGCTCGCGCTCCGCGCCATGCACCGCGAAATGAGTGACCTAGCAAAAGAAGCCATCGATAAAATCGACGTGAAAGACCGCAACATTTCAGGAGTCACAATGGGTATCGACGCACCGACTTTCGTCCGCATTTCCGAAGAAGTGAACAACTGCCGCAAACGCGTCATCGCGCTCGCCAACGAATGCAAGAAAATCGACCAAGTTTATCGTCTCAACTTGCAACTTTTTCCACTGACAGACAAAGTATAGGAGATACGACCATGAAGTCTATGAACAAAATAAAGTCCCTCGTGGTTGCCGCATTTGCAAGTCTTTTTTCAGTAGCATTCACGCTAGTCACGGTCACCACCCTCGCCGCCTGCGGAAACGACAACACTGCCGGCACGGACGAACAACCGAACGCTATCACGGCGCAAATCGACGCCGCAATCGACAGCGCATCAGCCATCTGGTTCCAAGACGAAAAAACATTGACCGCCGATTCCAAAGCGAGCATTCGCCCCCCATCCTCCAGCCCCCTTTACGATATAATCATCAATCCTGACACATCAGCACAACATACAAGTTTGCTCGCAGGAGTAAAAACCGAACACGGAATATTACGACAATTAGAAATTGATCATTTCACTTCGCTCAGTTGCGAAACTGATAAAACATGGTTCGCATACATGGTCCAAGTTTCGAGTTCGCTTATACAAAAAAATTTCACAATTCCCGATACCTCGGCAACATCAATTGCAATGGATTTCGAGGCCGACTGCATTCATGAACACGGAAATTTCATTACAGAAACAGAAGGCATCACTGACGGGCAACAAAGCTACAGCTGCAAAATAGCACCGACTAAAGAAAACCTAGTCGAGAATAACGCCATACAATACACCGACCCGAACTGGAAAAAATACGGAACGCAGATTATAAAAATTTGTAGAGAATAAAAAAAATTAAAAATGAAAAATTAAAAATGAAAAGTGTCAGAAATCTATTCTGACTCGTTGTAAGACTTATTCTTAAAAATGGAGGAAACCATGAAAACCATCACCAAATCAATCACAGGAACAATCATCGGAGCCGCAGTAGCATTCGCGTTCGCCGCGTGCTCGTCAAGTCCATCGACAGCACCGGAAGCATCGGCCGCCCAGGTTTCCAGCGAACTGGGCAAGCAGATTAGCCTCGAGCCACAACTGGACTCCACATCAGATCCATCCGCATACACTCCACCAATATTTTCGATTCCTGCCGAAACCGAAGAAACACTCGAAAGCTGGTTGAACGGCAACCCGATAAGCAACGATATCACCGTAGATTATTGGTGTGCAGAAAATCCGGACTACCCCGAAAATCCCTTGTGGTGCCTGCCCAATCGAATCCAGTTGGAAAACGGAACCGCATTCGAGTTTTATAATGGCAATTCCGATGTGATTGCATGCGAAACATACCAGGACACCATTTTTTATTCCGTTTACTTGCACAACAACACCATCAGGAAAAAATGGACCAACCCGTGGTTCAACACCGAAATGTTCGCGCAATCCAAAACACAATTCAAGGAATCTTGCAAAGCCGAATTCGGAGACATCACGGAAGATACAGAAAACACAATCGCTTGCAATATAGTGGTACAGCCAAGCCCGTCTCAGGACAACGGCTCCGCCAATTCGAGACAATACTTTACTATCCATTACACTTACAATTACATCGACTCTTACTGGAATCAATTTGCCACGAAAACCATCGAAGCATGCAGAATTCGCCCTCAAATCGAGCCCAAATCAAACGACTTAGCCGAATAATTACAGGAAATCGGCCCATCAGGCGCAAAATACATTGACAAAAAGTGAAAATTTACATTTTGTCAATGTATTTTAATAAAAACATTGTCTTTTCTGTAATAAAAAAGATAGATTGCAGTAGCAACATTTTTCAATAATTGTAAAACAAATCAAAAAAAGGAATAAAATGGCTACAATCGACCTGTCTGCAAACGCACTCGTCACCGCACTCAAGAAACCCCGCGATAAATTCACCAAGGAAGACATTAAAAAGTTCATCCGCGACAACAGCATCCGCCATGTGAACTTTATGTATGCGGGTGGCGACGGTCGCCTCAAAACTCTCAACTTCGTCGTGAACGACGCCGACTATTTGGACGAAATTCTCAGCTGTGGCGAACGCGTCGATGGTTCCTCGTTGTTCAGCTATATCGAAGCTTCCTCCTCCGATCTTTACGTTGTGCCGCGCTTCTCGACGGCCTTCATGGATCCGTTCGCAAGCCTCCCCACCCTCTGCCTGCTCTGCAGTTTCTTCAACAAGGACGGACAGCCGCTGGAATCTTCCCCAGAATACACGCTCCACAAGGCATGCGAAGCCTTCAAGAAAGAGACCGGCATGGAATTCCAGGCCATGGGCGAACTCGAATACTACGTGATTGCCGACGACCCGGGCGCATTCCCGGCAGTTGACCAGAGGGGGTACCACGAATCCGCCCCGTTCGCGAAGTTCAACGAATTCCGCCAAAAATGCATGCTCTACATCGCACAGGCGGGCGGTCAAATCAAGTACGGCCACAGCGAAGTCGGAAACTTCACACAAGACGGCAAGCTTTACGAGCAGAACGAAATCGAGTTCCTCCCCTGCCCGGCTGAAGATGCCGCCAACCAGCTCACTATCGCAAAATGGATGATCCGTAACCTCGGCGCACAGCTCGGCCTCGACGTGACGTTCGCCCCGAAGATTACCGTGGGCAAGGCGGGCTCGGGCCTGCACATCCACATGCGCATCATGAAGGACGGCAACAACCAGATGCTCAAGAACGGAGTCATCAGCGAAACCGCCCGCCGCGCCATCGCCGGCATGATGAAGCTCGCCCCGTCCATCACCGCGTTCGGCAACCAGAACCCGACATCTTACCTGCGCCTCGTGCCCCACCAGGAAGCCCCGACCAACGTTTGCTGGGGCGACCGCAACCGCTCCGTGCTCGTGCGCGTACCGCTCGGTTGGGCTTCAAAGACCGACCTCTGCAAGATTGCGAACCCGAACGAAAAAGGCTCAAGCTACGACACGCACCAGAAGCAGACCGTGGAAATGCGTTCCCCGGATGCCAGTGCCAACGTCTATCTGCTCATGGCCGGCCTCTGTGTGGCCTGCCGCTACGGTCTCTCCCTCAAGGACGGCCTGAAGGTGGCCGAACAGACCTACGTGAACGTGAACATCCACAAGAAGGAAAACGCGAAGCTGTTGAGCAAGCTCGACACGCTGCCGGACAGCTGTTGGGCCAGCGCCGACTGCCTTGCCAAGCAACGCAAGGTCTATGAGGAATTCGGCGTGTTCAGCCCCGCCATGATCGACGGCATCATCGACCAGCTCAAGGCCTTCAAGGACAAGACGCTCCGCGCCCAGGTCACGAAGTCCAAGACAGCCATGCAGAAGCTCGTGAAGACGTACTTCTACTGCGGCTAATGCCCTGCGAAGCGAGAATTCCCGTTACGTAAGGTAAAAAAATTGAAAGAGGCCCCGGTTCTGTCGGGGTCTTTTTCAATTTGGATGAAAGTTGAAAATCATAAAAAAATCTTCGTTTTTAGTCTAATTTCGCCATTTTTTGAAATTCGCACAAGAATCAACAAATTACTTTATAAGTAAATGACGGATTTTTTTACATTGCCGTCCTTTACACACAAAAGTAAGTTTGCTATATTTGGCATCAAAAGAACAAAAACCCCGAAAATTCGGGAAAACCCCATAAAGAGGTATAAAATGGCAACTGTTATCCGTCTCGCCCGCTTCGGCAAGCGTCACAACCCGATCTACCGCGTCGTCGTTATCGACAACCGCAAGGCACGCGATGATAGCTTTATCGAACAGGTCGGTTTCTTCAACCCGAACCTCAAGCAGCCGGAAATCCGCTTCGAACAGGAAAAGGTTCTCAAGTGGCTCTCCGTCGGCGCCCAGCCGTCCGACACCGTCAAGTCTCTCCTCAAGAAGACTGGCATTTCTGACTTGTTCCACGAACTCAAGGCCAACCGCTCTATCGAAGGCAAGGCTCCGAAGGCTCGCGACATCAAGTCCAAGCAGCGCAAGTTGAGCCCGAAGGCTCAGGCTCGCCTCGAAGCCGAAAAGGCTGCCAAGGCTGCTGCTGAAGCTCCGGCCGCTGAAGAAGCTCAGGCTTAATCACGCCTTTAACAAAGAGTCTCGTGCCGCATGCACGGGACTTTTTTCTTTAACAATAACTTTCTCTCGTCTTTGCACTTCGTGCTAAATGCTAGGCTCAATCATGTCAAAAACAAGTTTTTGCCGCGATATTCGCCTTACGCATTTATCGTCTAAATATGCCTGATTCTCAAGAATACATCACCGTCTGCCAGCTCATGCGTGCGCATGGCGTCAAAGGGTACATCAAAGCGATGCCCCTGACCCACGACTTGACGCGCTGCAACAGCCTCAAGGACGTGCGTGTTCAAAAGAAGAACGGCGAGATTTTGGAACTCACCCTCGAAGATGCCAAGCAGGCGAACAACCTCTGGCTTCTGAAATTCAAGGGGTTCGACACTCCGGAAGCGCTAACTCCGCTCGTCAACGGCGACGTCATGATTCCCGAATCCGAACGACTCCCGCTTCCCGAAGGCGAATACTACCTTGACGATTTGGAAGGTTTTCGCGTCCACACCGAAGACGGCCGCGATATCGGCGAAGTCCTCGAAGTGCAAGAACTGATGACGGTCGATGCATTCCTCATCAAGTTCGACCTTGCAGCGCAATCCGAATTCAGCAGCAAGTCCATCCTCGCCCCTTGGATTGACGATTGCGTCAAGGAAATCAACGACGAAGGAAAGTTCATTGTTTGTGACAGCGAATATTTAAAATCCCTTTGCCCGGAGGAACGATGATTATCGACTGCATCACCATCTTCCCCGAAATGTTCGCCCCCATGAAGAGTTCTATCATGGGCCGCGCCCAGGCAAAAGGCTTGTTCGAGTTCAATACAGTTTATCTGCGCGACTTCGCCATCAACGATTACGGGCAGGTCGATGATGTTCCGTACGGTGGCGAACCGGGCATGGTTCTCCGGCCCGAACCGCTTGCGAAGGCGATTCGCAGCACGGGCGTCAAGGAAGACGGCGGAAAAGTCATCTACCTCACGGCAGATGGCGTCCCCTTCACCCACAAGATTGCAAAGGAACTCTCGCAAGAAAACCACCTTGTTTTAGTCTGCGGACATTACAAGGGAATCGATGACCGTATCCGCCAAAGCGAAGTCGATATGGAAATTTCCATCGGAGATTTTGTCGTGAGCGGTGGCGAACTTCCGGCGATGCTCGTCACGGACGCAGTAGTGCGTCTCTTGGACGGGGCTCTCGGCCACAAGGAATCCGGCGAAACCGACTCCTTCGCACAAGGCGTTTTGGGCTGGCCGGTATATACTCGACCCGAGGAATTCGAAGGAAAAAAGGTGCCCGAAGTGCTGCTTTCGGGCCATCACAAGAACATTTCAGAGTGGAGACGCCAAGAATCGTTAAAAAGAACGAAAGAAAGACGCCCCGACATCTTTAAAAACTTTGAAAAAAATACTACATTTGGCGACAAATAATAACGAGGTACACATTATGTCCCTGAACATTGAAGCAATCCAGAATGAAAATTTGAAGACCGACCTTCCGGCATTCCGCGCTGGCGATACCGTTACCGTTAACGTCAAGGTTATCGAAGGTACCAAGGAACGTATCCAGCCGTTCAAGGGCGTCGTTATTCAGCAGAAGAACTCCGGCATCGGCAAGTCCATCACGGTCCGCAAGATGTCTGGTTCCGTGGCTGTCGAACGTATCTTCCCGGTCAACTCCCCGCGTATCGACTCCATCGTTGTCGAACGTAGCGGCAAGGTCCACCAGGCTCGCATTTACTACATGCGCGACCTCCGCGGTAAGGCTGCACGTATCGAAGAACGTCAGGCTTAATTAGCCGGACTTCAAGGCGGTAATTCCCGATGATTACGCGGGATTCCCGAAAAACAATTATCCCGCCCACGCAACTCCGCGTGAAGGCGGGTTTTGTTGTATCTTCCCCGCAGGACGAAGAAAAGAAAATCATCCTTTTAAACGAGGGTGAACTTGTTGCACTTGACCCCAAGGCAAACAACAAGATCGTTTTTCGGATTCTTCCCGGAAATCTCGTGGGCGTAGGCGCCCTTCTCGAACGCGAGAGCGTCCGCTATATTTTCCAAGCTACAGTTGATTCATCCATCACGATTATCGACAATGAGTGCCTGGAATCCGAGCTAAAGAGCCTCCCCGTATGGCTTTTGGCCGTTATCAAGGCGATTTCCGCAAGAACGCGAAAAATCAACGAATCCATCCGCTCGGCAAAGACAGACAACATACTTGCAAGCCTAGCCTCTTTCTGCAAGTTCTACAAAAGCGACGACTTTTTGCAGACAAACGCACTGCTGCAAGAATTTTCATGGCTAACCAAGACCCCCATACCAGCTGCATCCGAAGCCCTAAAGGCTCTTATCCGTCGCAAGCTGGTTGTTTTCCACGGAGGCAAGACCTGCCTTACCATTCCAAATCCATACCTTCTCGGAATCTTCTCTGATTATCAGAAAGCAAAGGATTTGAACAAGCCTTGGGGGCCGTTTTGCCTCACGCTCCAGCAAAAAAGAATTCTTGTATTGCTTTCGACCTTAGAAAACGGCACCTCTAAGGACGCAACGGACTGGATTGCATTTTTCAACGAGCGCAATATTCCAATAAACGTCGCCGACTGGCTCCAAATACAGCAATTCGAGTGGTTTATCGAAAAAGGGAATCACCTTCTTTCTCTTGATTTGAAAAAAATAAACTACTACGAAACGGCTTTAAAATACGAACAGAACATCAAGGGGACAGTCTAATGGAAATCGAAGCCGGAACAATCCTTTGTATGCAAGGAGACACACCCCACTCCTTCTACATCGTCAAAAAAGGAACCCTTGTCGCCACATACAAGGACGAACAAAACTATATCCAAGTAAAGACATTGGGACCGGGTTCCACTTTCGGCGAAATGAGTCTTGTCGAAGGCGAACCCCTGGAATATACGGTTCGCGCCGAAGAAAACTGCGAAATCGAAGTCATCACGCAAAGCTTATTCCAGGAAACAATGGCAAAACAGCCTATTTGGATGAAATCCATCATTTCCTTTTTGACGCAGCGCAACCGCATTGCAAAAGAAAACAAGCGCAAGAAAGAATTTATCACATCGTTCCCGTCACTTTTATTCATTCTTGCAAAATCTGAAGATAAATTAATCAGCTTAAAAACAATCAAGGATCAGCTTAAGAATTTTTCAAATTTGTCTTCAATCGAAACATACAAACTATTACTCATTCTACAAGATTTTAAGCTAATCCGCTTGCAAGCAGAATCGCTTACCATCGAAAACGAAAAGCTCATCGAGCTCCTTTACGACACGCTCCGGCTGAGAGCAATCTACAAGAATACTTCGCACTACATTCTATCGCTCACGGAGCAAGCTGTTCTCTCCGCATTTGTCAAAGCCGCAGGCGAAAAAGGCGAGCTACAACCGAACGGGCTCGTAGCCGTCAAGACAACTGATCTCGCCGCGCAAACAAAGCATTCCATGCACGGAATGACGCTTACGATGCGAAGCCTCGAATCGCTTCTGCAAAAGCGGTTGCTGCAAGCCACACCGCAAACATCCACAAAAAACAACGATTTGCCCGGGCTAGAATTCATCGAAAAATTTTCAGCCGATTTCGATAGATTGCTAAGCCTCCTCGAACTCAACCGCATCTACCCACTGCTGGACAAGAAGTTAGTAGGCGGTAGGACAAATGCGTAAGATGAGCGTCGCGCCAAAACTTGCTTTGGCATGACCGAGTCTAGCATTTAACGCCGTTGGCGTTCGTGGCTACGGTTATGCCATATCTGAATACAAGTATTCAGTTGCGTCATAACCTTGCGCACTTTTGGTACTTGAACTTAGTGAAAGTACAAGTAGAAAGTAAACAGTTGACAGTAAGCAGTAAGCGGCAGGCACAGTTGTTTTTCCACTTTAGCCGTCATTCTGAGGCGTAGCCGAAGAATCCAGTGCTGAAAAAAGTATGAAGTGTGGAGTGTGAAACGGGCGGCCCCATACCCAGCAGTTCTATCTGCTAATCCACATCTTTCTCTTGCCTCTCGTCTCTCGTCTCTCGTCTAAAATTCTATCTTTATACTGTAACACATTCACCCCCAAAAAGGTTTATTATGAAACTCTCTGCACTTCTCGTGACCCTTTCTTCCATCGCCGCATTTGCCCAGGACGCTGCACAGCCCGAACAGCCGGGTGCACTCGCAAGTTTCCTCCCCCTCATTCTCCTCTTTGTGGTGATGTGGCTTTTCTTCATCCGCCCGAAGCAGAAAGAAATGAAGCAGATGGACGAAATGCGCAAGCAGCTCAAGAAGGGTGACAAAGTCATGACCGCCGCGGGTATCATCGGCACTATCGCTTCCATGGAAGAAAACATCATCACGCTCCGCACAGGTACTTCCACCATCGAATTTGAAAAGGCAGCCATTCTCCGCGTCATCAACAACGACACCTCCGCCAAGGTCGAAGAAAAGAAGTAATCATGGCTATTCTCCCCATCAAAATTTACGGTGACCCGGTGCTTCGCAAAAAATGCGAACCCATCACCGAAATCACACCGGAACTCCGCCAGCTCGCAAAGGACATGCTCGAAACCATGTACGACGCTCCCGGTTGTGGACTTGCGGCACCGCAGATTGGCAAGAACATCCGGCTCGTGGTCATCGATACCGCCATTCCAGACGAAGAGGAACCGCGCCCGCACATCATGTTCAACCCGGAATGGGAAGCAGAACCGGATGCAAAGCCCACCGATTACGAAGAAGGCTGTCTTTCGCTTCCAGATATTTTCTGCAATGTCGTCCGTCCGGATAAGGTCGCGGTGCGTTACTTCGACATCAACGGCGAAGCCCAGGAAATTCATAACTGCGAAGGTCTGTTCGCCCGTTGCATCCAACACGAATGCGACCACCTGAACGGCGATCTCTTTGTCGATAAGATTTCGACATCAGACCGAACGATGAACCAGTCCAAGCTCCGCAAGATGGCAAAAGAAACCCAAGCCAAGCTCAAAAAGAAATAAGATTCATGGATCTTCGTCGGCTATTTTCTGCATTAGCGCTAGCAATGTCGCCACTTATCTTGGCGACTTTGTCTTTAGCTGATTCGACGCATGCAGCCGACAACGACCCCATAGAAGCAAACAACGTATCCGAGCAGGACATCCTTCCTCAAAAGATTTCCCGCGATCTCGACCGTCCAATTCAAGTGGGCGTGTTTGTCGGTGTTCCGAATATTTACGTTCGCCAAAAAGGCGAAGAAATGCACATCACCGCATCGCGAGGAAAAATCAGAATCAAGGCAAAAGGCAAGCGCCAGCAAACCGCAGACCACCGCGTATTCAAGGCCGTTGACGGATGCATCGCCATCGCTACAGACAAAGCGTCCCTCAACAGAGCTTGCTACGAAGGCGAATTCACCATCACAGCCAACGGAAACAAACTCACTGCGATCAACTCCATCGACATGGAAGGTTATCTGCGAGGAGTACTCCCTTACGAAATCGGCAAGCTCGACGAATCTAAGTTCGAAGCGCTCAAGGCTCAGGCTGTCGCGGCTCGTACTTACGCTTACAAGCACTTCGGAAGCCGCCATTCGCACGGCTTTGACATTTACGCAGACACCCGCGATCAGGTTTACAAAGGTTTGCAAAGTGCGACCGATATTACAGACAAAGCCGTCCGCGAAACGGAAGGTGTCGTGATGACATACGACGGTCAATTCATCACGGCATATTACCACTCGACCTGCGGAGGGCAAACCGAAGGCGTTGCCACATGGGGACGCCCGGACCACCCTTATCTCAAGAGCAAACCTGATTTACGCCCCGACGGAACTCCATGGTGCAAGGAATCGAGCTACACCGAATGGGTCCGCGAATTCGACGAAGACGAACTCCGCGATTTATTCCAGATAAACGCAAAGGAAGCCAAAGCGAACGTTCCCAGTTTTTCGAGCATCAAGTCGATGCACATTCTAGACACACTCGCAAGCGGGCGCATCCACACGCTCGAAATCGTCACCAACAACGGCTCCTTCACGTGCAAAGCCGACAAGATTCGTTGGTTGTTCAAACGCGGCTCAACTATTCTCCCCTCCTGCTTTTTCCACATTACAAATAGCGGCGACAAGTGGATTCTCAAAGGTAAAGGATTCGGGCACGGTGTTGGGCTCTGCCAAATGGGAGCACGCGCACGTGCACAGGCCGGCCAAAGTTACATACAAATTCTAACGCACTATTATCCAGGCATCACGCTGGAAAAATTCACAAGATGATAGTGGTCATAAGCCAAGGCTGTGCCGCCAACTTCGGCGATGGCGAAAAAATCGCACGCATTCTCTCGAAAAAACACGAAGTCTCATTTGAATTTCCAGATAGAAGTGTCGCGACGCCCGCACAACTTGAAGCTTTTTATTTAAACGTCTGCACGGTGAAGGGGAATACGGGTGCTTTAAAACTCCTGCGTAGAGCGGCAAGCTCTTACCCTGACGTTCCCATCTACATCACGGGTTGCGCCCCCAAGGACTTTCGCGAAGAAGCAATTCGAGCCGTCCCCCAAGTGCAATTCACAACGCTTTCGGATCTCGAAAACGACCCGCTATTTATTTCTATTTCGGGTAACGTAACACAAGACCGTACTAGCGAACGCGACGAAGCAATCACTCGCCACAAGAACGTCCTTCGCGAATCGCCATTCGTCGGCATCGTGAATATCGAAGAAGGTTGCCTCGACGCCTGTGCCTTCTGCAGCACGCACCTCGTCAAAGGACGCCTCCATAGCTTTGCGCCAAACGCCATCGTCGATCAAGTCCAAGCGCTCGTCGATGACGGTTGCCTTGAAATCCAGCTCACCGGCCAAGACTGCGCCTGTTACGGCTTTGACATCGGCACAAACCTCGCCGAACTCACGCAGCGCATTTTAACACATGTGAACGGAAATTACCGCATCCGCCTCGGCATGGGCAACCCGCGCCACGTTCTCGGTTATCAAGAAGCATTGCTCGACTGTTTCACAGACGAACGAGTTTACAAGTTTATCCACATTCCCGTCCAGAGCGGGAGCGAGCGAATTCTCAAAGCGATGAACCGTCGCCACACAGCACGCGACTATGCAGCCCTCGCCCATGCTTTCACGGAGCGCTTCAGCAAGTTCACTCTCAGCACAGACCTCATTGTCGGCTACCCCGGCGAGACGGCAGAAGACTTCAACGACACGCTTGAGCTTTTGAAAGAAACTCGCCCGACCGTGTGTAACATCACCCGGTTCGTCGCACGGCCCGGCACCGTCGCCGCGCATCTTGAAGCCTCAATAAACAGCGCGCATTTTGAATCAACAACAAGCAACACGCCGCACGCAACAGCAAGCATAGCAGTCCCCGACACGGTCAAGCACGAACGCTCCGCGATTCTCGCCGAGACGTTCCAGCAAATCGCACTCGAAAACAACCGCGAATGGATTGGCGATGAATGCACGGTCATTACCGAAAAGCCCGGCCACCGCAGCGGCACAACGATTGCCCGCAACGAAGCCTACCGCCCCGTCGCACTCCAGGGTTCATTCCCTGCCGGGAAAACGCTACGCGTCCGCATCACCGATGCGGAACCCTTCGCATTGTTAAGTTACTAGCCGGGGCGATTGGCAAAACGCAGTCGGCAAAGCGCTGTTGGCAAAACGCAGTCAGCAGTGTGCAGTCGGCAAAGCGCAGTCGGCAGACCGCATATCAACAGTAATCAAGGGATTTCTTTTTATCCGAGGACGCAACGCCAGAAGGCTCTTTTGAACCACCAGCCTAGCTGGTGGTTTTCTTTTATACAAAAACTCCGCAGCGCATCCGCCGCGGAGTGAATCAATCTCTCCTGAGAAATATTACTTTCTCTGCGTTCTACGGTAACCGCGTCTAATCGTTTCCGTCGTACGCTGGAACGGCATCGTCATCGTCGTCGGGGCATTACCGTTACTCATGTAGCAGTATTCATACGCTTCCTTCACGACCGTCATCTGATACACATACGGCCCCGTCGCAAGCAAGCGTCCCTTATCCGTTACCGGATACATCTTGATTGTTGCAAGCATAGCGCCAGTCGTTCCATACATCGGCAAACTTTCACCAGTGCTACTCTGGCAAGAGACAGAAGATGCAGCATTGCCCGCCGTACCAGCACGCATACCAGCCAAAGCCTTGGTGAAATCATCACCCGTCACCTTCTTGCTGTACTCGTTCACATAATGGCCAAGATGGTCGAACACGCGAATCTTTACATGGAACGGCTGCGTTGTCGGGAACGCCCATCTTGTGCAAGATTCATTGCTCGACTGGCTAGAAACGTTGGTAGAACCATCGCTATAGCATAGTGTCGAATTGGTTTCTTGAGCGGCACCATAAACAACGCCGTTCGAAACGACAGAAGCCCCATGACCGCCGGACGCCATATTCTGTTCAGCGTTATCCGTAGCCCACTTTATCGGGTCGGTGCCACTTACAGCAGGAATCGGAGTCAACACGAGGTCAGCCGTCATGTCCGGCGGGAGCGTTCCGCTACCGGCCATGTCAGTCAACTTTTTGGATTCTTCCGTAAAGTCAGGACGGTCAATAGCCGCATCATCAGGAATAACCTTAACGACAGCAACAGCAGTATAAGAAATCTTACCCCACTTTTCCTTTTCGTCAAAGCCTTCCACACGCTTGCCCGTAGAAGACGCAACATGGAAATTGACCAATGTTGACCAGGCCATCATCTGGTTCCAGACATAATCGGGGTAGTTTCCTTCGTTACCGCCGTCCTGCAAAGGCTGGCTCCACGGCACGTTAAAAGCAACGCGGTCACCACCCAAAAGTCCACCATCGATAACATTGCCAGCACCATCCTTCACGACACCTTCAAACTGATACATCTGTCCCAAGGCGCCCTTGTCGATAGGCCCTGTCATCGAAGTCACATAATATCCATAAACCATAGTGACAAGGGAATCGCGACCATCCGGAGTCTTCACAGGCACATCGCGCTGCACAAGAATCGACGGGACGTTCGGATTGTTGATAGCAGCAAGGCTGGAATCCGCCAGCGGGACCGTCAAGTACATGCTGTTATGAGCGACACCATCACCATCGACCTTCACCACGACATCGTTCACCTGCGGCTGACCATAGCGAGACGGAGCAAGTTCGGCAAGAGAGGTGCGGATGTAAATGTTGGAACCATCAGACTGGCGGTCCGCGTAGAAGAAGTGCAAATGATGCCAGGAGCCATCGGCCCAACCGGTATTCGGGTCGTTGCCATTGCAGTTAGAATAAAGCGAAAGCGGTTCGCCCGGATGGCAACCATGGTTGTTCTTGGCCAAAATTTCGACATCGACCTTGCCCGGAGCAGCGTTATGCACACCGCCCAAATCCACGACAAGCACGCCATCCACGAAAATCCACATGTCATCGTCACCGGAGAATTCGAACACTTCGTGTTGCGGAGTCTGGTTGGACTGCTTGTACTTGAAGCTCGCATAACCCATCATCGTAAAGGCGTAGTTACGGAGATGCTTCATACCGATTGTCAAGTCATAATTCTTACCATTGACCGAACCATTAGCCCTATGGGCTGCGCCATAGTTCGTAGCGGCAAGGAGAGCGGCACTATTGTTGGAACCACCGACATTGACCGCACGCGGGCCGCCATAAGAGAGCCAGTCATAGCAAAGGGAGTCCGTGCTCAACTTCTTGTAATCTGCCTGTGAAGCGGCCCACTTATAGTTATACGGCGGACAGAAAATCGAGAGCGACTGTGGACCGAACTGTTTGCATTCCTTGTTGAAAGGTTCCTGCATTTGCGGATTACATGCGGCCTCGCCCATCCAGGCTCTTGAAACAGGGTCGATGGAATCCAGCGGAGAATAACCACCGTTATTGAAGTTGTGGTCATAAACGTAGTATTTCGAGCCGGCACCATCAGGCGGAATGTCCATCGTCGTATTGATGCGCAAATTTACACCCGGAACATCGTTGAACCACTCTTCAAAATGCGTATTGTCGCACAAGTTCATGGGAGCGCCATTAGCATCCAATTGCCTATTGATGACGGCCTTATACATGTCAATCTTGCCTTCAACTGGAGCCGGGAACAAGAGGTACGGCTGGACCATGCCCGGCGTATAGAAGACCGGGTTTACCCAAAGCATCTTGCCGCCCCTGCATTTGAAGCCCTTAACTTCATCGGAAGCGTTGGCGTAACCGCGCTGGGTAATGCCAGCTTCCGTAGATTGTTCGCATTCGCCATACATCAAGACGCCGGCATCCTTTTGGCCGTCGTTGGCATAATAGACCCTGGTATATTCATCGACCAAGTCAGGATAATCACTCACCAACTTGTTGATTTTCTGGGCATCACCCATGTTATAAAGATTCCGTAAATTGCCGTTACTCCACATGGTCGCATTGGCGGCCTCGTATTGCGCAGCATAAGCCGAAGTCGTCTGCAGATAGACCGGCAAATAGGGGTTCGGATACATCGGGTAGCCATCCTTACCGATAGGGACACCCGAACCCATTCGCGGAGCACCCAGCACAGTAGATAAATAGTCAGGAATACCCCTAGCCTTGTTCACAAAATCAGAAGCACGGTTACCGCAGGAACTATGCACAAAATTACCCAAAGACGGGTTTTCCAAGCTATACCAAATGTCATCGTAGCCAAAGTTCTTCGATCCAAGCCCATTGGCAGGAGAAGCAGGATTCGCCGGGAAGATATAGTTATAAATGGCATCCTTATATACCACCGCTTCTTCGGAAAAGTTCTCGAAATCCGAATGATTCGGCTGAAAGTCTCGTATAATAATATCAAGTGTACGGACATCCTTGTTTTGAGCCTGAGCCAAAGTAGCGCTACCCGCCATCAAGCCCAACAGGACCCACTTATTCATTTTCATATATTCCAATCTCCACCTAAAAATAGGTAACAACAATTCCACCTAAATATAAACCAATTAGTTTCAAATAGTGTCTTTTAGTATTGCAAAATATATGTAAAAACAGTTTTTTTTGAGAAATCCGCTGATTTTGCCCCTCTTTTATCCATAATCTATCTGTGATTCTAATCATTTCTCGGCGGAATTTCTATTTTTTTCGCCCATGAATTGGTCCATTGTTTTTTTTGCAGCCATGATGTTATTGCTCTTGCGCATTTTGCGCCTGAGAATCCGCGCCAACACCACCCGATCGGAATCGTTCAAGCGCCTACCGCCCAAAGACCAGCTGGCTGTACTTAAGGAATGCCTGCTGAACAGCCCTTCCGAGGGAAATTTACGGAATTTGGCTGATTTTGCCGAACGCAATTCGATAAAAATCGACCCGGAAAGCTACCGTCCATTCCTAAAAACGCAAATGGAGCTGCACAAGCACAAAGACGCCATCGCCGAAGACAACGAGCTTTACACCGCCGAAGCGGACTGGATAGACAAGATTTTACCCCTCGAATTTGCTGAAGCCGATGAATTTAAACGCGAAAATGAGATCCAGAAGTATGTCGAGCGTTCGCTGGAAGGGATTGCCCGCCTATATTCCGACGAAGCCATCTTAGAGGCGCTCGAAAAGCTCGCTCCAGACTACCCACACGCAAGCGAACTCGCCGAAAGCTACAAGCAGCTCATGCAAACCCGCGACGAGAGCGCAGCCGATGACAAATCCCTCGAAAAGCTCCGCAAGCAAAAGGAAGCCTGGGAAAACGACCTTTTGAACGTGAGAGCATAGACTAAGCTTTCAATCTCGTCATGCTGAGGGCAAATGCCCGAAGCATCCAGTCATTTTTAGAAACTAAAGTCACTGGATCCTTCCGCTTTCAGCGTCAGGATGACGCTGCATGGCTTATTTTTCTAAAAAATCCAGCGCTTCGCCGGCGAGTTCCACGCAGCGGTTGCACGGGATAACCTTGTTCGGGCGGATTTCCTGACATTTGGTGCAGCCCTGCGCCCCGCGCTTAAAGAATTCCTCGATTGATTCAGCATGGTCCGGCTGCATCATCTTAGCAGCATAGAGCGCCCCGCACAAACCGTCCGGAGCCTTGCCACCACCAAAAGTACGGAACATTTCGGCCGCCTTCACCGCCTCGTCCTCGGACTTGCCCGTCGCACGAGCATAGCCGTAAGCCACAGACATTGCACAGTTGCCGCGCTTATCCGCATGGAACTTCTTTGAAATTTCAGCAATCGACATAAAAACCACCTTTCCCACTGTCATACCCGACCTGATCGGGCATCTCCTTTTTATACAGTCATGCCGACCAAGTCAGCATCGCCTTTTTACACTGTCATGCCGGACTTGTTCTCTTTGACCACTTAGAGCTTTGGCTCTTATGTGGTCATGATCCGCGTATGGGGACGGCATCGCCATCTTGTATAAAAATATATATTCTTACCATGCCTAACGAAAACACCGACATAAAGAACCTCGACTTAGACGCCCTCATCGGCAACATGAGTTCCATCAACAGCGAAGACTACTGGTTCACCAAAGTCTCTAACATCGAGGAACACGACGAAACCGCCGAACCCAAGCAAGACGAACAAGGCAAATAAGCATAGCTTAGGTTTGCCAAGGAATCGCTAGTCTTTAACGCAACGAACCGACTTCAAGACGCTCTTGTCGTCGTTATACAGGAACACACCGTCGTAGTCGTAGAACAACTTCATGTAGTACGCTTCATCGTCACTGTACTCTGTAGAACTCCAGAAGAACGCAAAGAAGCCTTCGTTGAAGCTCTTGTAAACAGCAGGCAACGCAGAAAACGAGTATTCACCAGTACCGTTGTCGCCATTACGCCATCCGCTTGTTGACTTGAGTTTTATTCCCGCTGTAGATTCGCCTCCGACAGCGGCGAACAACGTCTCATACTCAGCCTTTGTCGGCAAGTGCCATCCGCTAGGGCAAGCCGCTGTTGCAGCATCCCACGTGTAAAGACGACCGAATTTGTTGCAGTTAGACACTTTATCCCTGAAGCAACTGCTGTTCGCTGTTTTGTAGTTCAGATTTTTAGCCATCCACGTTTGGGAACCGATGGTGACTGTTTTGTAGGACTGACCATCGCGGGAGTCTGTCATGGAGCCTCTAGTCACCGTTGACGGGTCAACGGTAATTTGAGCAACACTAGAAGATCTAGGTTTGACAGAGGATGGTTGAGATGCAACAGTTTCGTTCGGCGAGCGAGAGTTAGACTTTACATGGGAAGAGGATTTATCATTCGATGATCCGTCACCGCAGGCGATAAGAAAACATGCCGCACATAAAAATGCACAAAAAGAAAATCTATTCATATTAAGAAATATAATAAACGACATGTAAAAAAAGACCCTGCAAAAAATGCAGAGCCTTTACAAACCCAGGAATTTGCGCAAGCGCAAAATCATCCTTTAATTAATAAACCGTAATTCGCTCAGAAACAAAAAACTCCGCAAACTATGTTGCAAAGTTTATAAGTCCAGGAATTTGCGCAAGCGCAAAAAAAGAATCTCGAATTTCATCGAGATTCCCAAAATCCAATTTTTTCTTAGAGGCGAGTGAGACAAGGTCCTAATCTCAATCTTGTAACGGAAACAAGTTTCCGACAAGATTGGATTACGACATCCTTCGACGAACAATGGGCTACGCCCATTTCCCGCACTGAAGTGCGGAGTCTCAGTAGCGCGAGCAGAAAAAGACCCTGCAAAAAATGCAGAGTCTTTACAAACCCAGGAATTTTTTCAGTTGCGAGCAGAGCAAGGCCGCAGACCCGAAGCCGTACAAAACGTACGGCGAGAGGTCGAGAACGCCGCTATGCGAAGCAAATGGAAAAATTACTTATCCGTGAGGAATGCGACGCCCGGAAGAACCTTCCCTTCCAAGAGTTCCAGAGAAGCGCCACCACCCGTAGAGGTGTGGGTCACCTTCTTGTCGGCACCGTACTTCTTGGCTGCCGTAGCGGTATCGCCACCACCGATCACGGTGATTGCGCCAGCAGCGGTAGCTTCGACGATAGCGTCGGCCATAGCCTTGGTGGCCTTTTCGAAGGCTTCGAATTCGAACACGCCTGCAGGGCCGTTCCAGACGATGGTCTTGGCGGACTTGATAGCGTTCACGAAGAGCTTGGTGGATTCAGCGCCCACATCGAGGCCCATCCAGCCAGCCGGAATGCCTTCGGCGTCAGTGACAGCCTTCGTGGCAGCGTCGGCAGCGAACTTGTCAGCAGCGATGTAGTCAACCGGGAGGATGATTTCCTTGCCGGCAGCCTTGGCCTTGGCCATCAGATCCGGAACGAGCTTGGCGCCTTCTTCGTCAAACAGAGAAGAACCGATTTCGATGTTGTTGAGAACCTTCTTGAAGGTGAAAGCCATGCCACCGCCGATGATGATCTTGTCGGCCTTGTCGAGGAGGTTGTTGATGAGCTGGATCTTGTCAGCGACCTTTGCACCGCCGAGGATGGCGAGGAACGGACGCGGAGGATTGTTGAGCACCTGGTCGAATGCCTTGAGTTCCTTGTTCATGAGGAAACCGGCAGCGCGCTGCGGCAGTTCAACACCTGTCATGGAAGAGTGGTCGCGGTGAGCGGTACCGAAAGCGTCGTTCACGTAAACGTCAGCGAGCTTGGTGAGGCTTGCGCGGAATGCCTTCACGGCTTCCTTGTCGGCCTTTTCCTTGGTTTCGGTGCCATCGGCGTTCTTGATCTTACGCTTGCCTTCTTCTTCGATGTGGAAGCGGAGGTTTTCGAGGAGGATGATTTCACCCGGCTTGATAGCGGCGCAGGCAGCTTCGACTTCCGGACCCACGCAGTCGGAGAGGAACTTCACCGGCTTCTTGATGAGTTCTTCGAGCTTCTTGGCAACCGGGGCGAGCGTGTACTTCATGTTCTTTTCGCCATTCGGACGGCCGAGGTGGGAAGCGAGCACGACGGCTGCACCCTTGTCGAGAGCGTACTGGATGGTCGGGAGAGCGGCTTCGATACGCTTGGTGTTGGTGATTTCGCCAGTCACCTTGTCCTGCGGAACGTTGAAGTCAACACGGATGAACACGCGCTTGCCGGCGAGTTCGAGATCTTCGATAGAAAGCTTTGCCATTATAGCACCTTCTTTTTTAGGGTTAAAATTTTACGCAGGGAAATATAGCAATTAGACGACAAATACGTAAGGCGAGCGATGCACGAAAACTTGTTTTCGTATATCCGAGCCTAGTATTATTTTTCAACGAATAATGCTTTCCATCTCCCTAATTACGGTCCCAACTTATCCAGCTTCTTTAATGTAAACTCAATTTTACAATAAATGCCATAAAATCATGTTTTTTCGTGATATTTTCATCACACATATAAATTCTACTGCTCAAAACATCAATTCTATAGTGTAAAAAAATTATATTATTCATTATGTCTGATTTTTTTTATATATTTCCAAAAAAATTGGTACACTCGGAGTTGAATACGATGAAGCGTTCTTTTTTATTGGCCCTATGCCTTTCCGCAGCTGCAGCATTCGCTGGAGCATATGATATTAGTGATTTTTCTGCCAAAGATGAGATCTCGGCAGACAACTATGCCACAAACAACGGCAATGCGCTGAACACAGCAACAATCGACGATGCTATGTCTGTTTCTTCCGGCAACATTGTTCTTCGTCAAAAATTCGCCCGTGAATCAGGAATCAACGCCTATCAGCTTTACATGGGTCGCGCACAAGACCTTTCTTCCATGACCGCATTGAGCGTTCCTTCTAAAATCACCTACAAAGATGTTATCAAGGCTAAGCTCTACGAACGTCGCGGCATGAAGCCGGGTGACGACTTCGAGAAGGTTTACTTTGATGGCAAGTTCGTTTATGTTCCGGGCGCATCAACCGCTTTTGCGACGGTCAAAGGCGCTCCTGTCGAACTGAAGGGAGAAGCCCCCGCAGCAGCAAAGAGCGACGATGCTCCGAAAAAAGTCTGCGAAGATGAATTCGACATGTCTTGCGATGATGATATCGACACCTACAAGAGCAGCAACAACGTGGATGTTTCCGGAGACTTGAACCGTAGCAATTCCTACGCAGATTCTCGTGACTATTCCGCATCTGCAGCAGCACAAGACGTCAAGAATCGTTTCGGTATCGCGGACGAAGTCCGTTTCTGGAGCGCAGTAGCCCTCTCCGCAGTGGCAGCAGGCAGTGCCGTCATGGGCATCCTCCAGCACATGAAGTCCAGCGAAGCGAACAGGGCTTACAAGGATCTTGAAAGTGTCGCAAACGTTGTTGAACGCAAGATTAATAACGCATGCTCTAGTATTAATGGAGTCACAAATCAAAATGCTTGCATCAACTATTTCAAGACAACAACAGACCCGAACGCGTTCATCTTCCCTAAAAACGGCTGGACTTATGCCAAGCTCCAGAGCAGGATGAAGACGGACAAGGATACGCAGGATTCTTACGCCATGGGCCGTAACCTCTGGTTCGGTGTCACTGCGATTTCCTTGACAACAGCTATCGTGTTGTTCGCATGGTAATGGAACAAGGTCGAATCCGACTCAAAGACGTTCAATTCGATTGCATCGTCGGCGTACTCCCCTATGAACGCCAAAACGAACAACCCATTGTCTTGAACCTGACTCTTTGGTTGGACTTTTCCAAGGCCGCAGAAACTGAAGATTTAAACGAATCTATCGACTATGCAAAACTGGCGGAAGAACTGAAAGGGTTCATCCGCCTTTCTTGTTTCAAACTCGTCGAGACGCTAGTCGTAAAGACGGCAGAATACGTTCTGGGACATTACCCCAAGGCAAGCGCAGTCGAAGTCTCCGTTGCAAAACCCAATGCTATTCCAGGATGCCTCGGCGCCGAAGCAAGTGTGAGGATTAGTCGGCAGTAGGCAGTGGTTAGTGGTTAGGGTTAGGGTTAGGGTTAGGAATTAGGTTTTTAAAACGTCATTCTGAGCCATTTGATGGCGAAGAATCCAATGACCTTTACTGGATCCTTCCACCTACGGTGTCAGGATGATAAAAGCATAAGAATTTCACATCCTCACATCCCTCGTCTTTGGACAATCGCTCGCTCTTGTCCCAACCATTCGGCTCGGCCATGTCCAACTGCGTTGGTTGCGTCACTCGCCTTGCATGGTTGTCGTCTCTCATCTCTCGTCTTTCGTCTTTCGTCTTTCGTCTAAAAAATCATCCTCTAAACGCTCGATAGCGCAACGCTTCGGACAAATCCATCACACTAACAGCAGCAGCACCACGCAAGTCCGCAATTGTCCGCGACACCTTCAACAACCTGAAATAACCGCGCGCACTCAAATCCATTTTGGCAGCCGCGGCCACAGCAAACCGTTCTACGTCCGCACTCATCCTTGCGAACTTATGAGCATATTCCGACGTCATCTCGGCATTAGACTTGAACGGCAAATTGCGGAAGCGTTCCCGCTGGATTGTTCGTGCCGCACACACACGTTTGCGAATATCCGCCGAAGATTCCCCACCATCACGAGCGTCAAACAGCGAAGCATCCACGGGAGGGACGCTCACCTGAATATCGATACGGTCCAACAGTGGCCCCGATATCTTTTCACGATAACGTTTTTTCGCCTCGGGCAAACAAGTGCACTCGCGCTTCGGGTCCATCGAATAACCGCACGGGCACGGATTCATTGCGGCTCCCATCATAAAACGCGCAGGCCAAACCACAGTACCGCTCGCACGGCTCACTGATATTTCTCCTTCTTCCATCGGTTCGCGCAACGCTTCCAAGACACAGCGATTGAACTCCGGCAGTTCATCCAAGAACAACACACCATTATGGGCGAGACTCGCTTCACCCGGCAATAGCCGCGAACCCCCGCCCACAAGCGAGACCATTGACGCGGAATGGTGCGGAGAACGGAACGGCCGCAACATCACGGGCCGAAAGTCTTCGGAATCGCCGGAACGCCTCGCACAGGAATGAATGCGTGTCGTCTCCAAGATTTCCTGTTCCGTCATCTCGGGTAAAATTCCCGGCAAGCATTTCGCGCAAAGCGTTTTACCCGCCCCCGGCGACCCCACCAGCAAAAAGTTATGAGCCCCAGCTGCAGCAATTTCAAGCGCACGTTTTACACCTTCCATCCCCACCACATTCTTAAAATCGGGAACGCCATATTCCACCTTCACGCCATACGACGAAATCCCTTTTGCGACATTTACATCTAGACTAGAATTCCGTTCCAAAATTTCGACGCATTCCTTCAAGGAATCAGCACAGACAAAACGAAGACCTTCCACCAGCGAAGCTTCTTGCACATTTCCACGCGGAATCACAAGAATATCATCATGATTTTCAGATAAATTCATTGCAATGGATAACACACCACGGACAGGCTTCAACAAACCATCCAACGAAAGTTCCCCGACAAAAACATAACGATCCAATTGTTCAACCGTAATTTCGCCAGTCGAAACAAGCATGCCAATCGCCAGCGGAAGGTCTAATGCGCTCCCCTCCTTCCGTAAATCCGCTGGTGACAAGTTCACCGTCGTACGGAACCCCGTCACCACTTTCCCGATAGAACGCACCGCCGAAACGACACGCTCCCGAGATTCCCTCACCGCATTGTCTGGAAGCCCCACCAGCGTAAACCCAGGCAACCCCTGAGAAGAATCCACCTCGACACTGACAGGAACGGCCTTTATACCAAACAAACAATAAGAACGGATTCTACGGAACAAAGTAAACCTGCCTTAAGCCACAGCGGCCTGATATTTTTCAAGCACGCAGTTTTCGATATGTTCACGCAACTGGCGCGTAATCGGCAAACAAATGCTGCGGTAATCTTCGCCCTTATAGAACGGATCGTTCGGATATCCCACGAACATTCCGTTTTCACCATCCATCACGCGAAGCCCGCGAATTTGGATTTGGTCGTTCAGCACAATGGTCGCAAGCCCCTTCATGTGCCCGAGATTGGCTCCTTCCTTGAACGGGAAAACCTGCACGTTCGTCACGGCAAGACAATCGAATGCGGGCGACGCTGTAGGAATATTTGACGTTTTCTTTTCTTTTTTTTCTTCTGCCATATTGGCCTCCTATTTTTTGACAATTGAAATGAACCTCGCGATGAACACTATTGCGTCCTCGCGAATTCACGGCACTACAATGCAAAATGCATGCCAAGCGCAAAATTGGCGAATTTGAACAAATTTCGGCAGTTTTATCCAAATAAAAAAGTGATTAATCGATTTAATCACTGATTAATCAGTTGTTTCAGTTCACACAAGTTAATCAATCTTAATGCGTTACATGCATTAAATTAAAGCAATAAAACAGGGTCAATAGTCGTTAGTCAATGGTCATTAGAAAGTCTTTAGTCTCAACAATCAACTATTGACTAATAACCAAAAACTAACTACCAATAACTTTTTCTAACTTCTACTCATGCTTTTAAAACCGAACATGAAATGGACGGCAAACCAGGGAATCATCCATCCGATGGTCAATGCCGAATTTGTACTCACTTCGCAAGCTTTTATCGTCAAGTTCAGTGTCGAAGAGCCCGCTGATTGTTATAGAGCCGCGGTTCAAGAGGATAACGGACGAAGCTGGGAAGACTCCTGCGTCGAAGTTTTCTTGCAGAACCCAGCTAACCCAAACGAATACTTCAACTTCGAAACGACAAGCCGAGGCTTTGTACTTGCCGCCCGTGGAACCGGTCGCGAGAATAGGCAAACGCTCCCGCTAGAAGTCATTGAAAAAATCAAGCGCACAATGACGGCACCAAGCATCCAAGACGATTCCATCGGCTGGAGCATGTCTATCGAAATTCCCGCCGAGATATTTGGGATAAAGGAATTCAAAGAGCCCCTACGCGGAAACCTCTACAAGTGTGCCGACAAGGCAAACACGCCCCATTACCTCAGCGCATTCCCAATAGAAACAGAAAAGCCGGATTTTCACCGGCCTGAATTCTTCGATATCCTAGTTTAGGCTACTTCATCTTGATTTTCATCTCGAAAACCTGGCGGCCTTCGTCGTCCTCGATTTTCATGTAGGTTGCACCCATCTTGTCAGCACGGAAAATGCGCACTTCCTGGCCTTCGTGCGTCTCGCCCATAAAGTGGACTTCGAGCATCGACGGGATGCACAGTTCCAAGTCTTCGGAACTGAACACGTTCAAGGAAAGTTTCACATACTCGATGTTGTTCATGTGGTGCGACATGTCGATGTGCTGAGGCAACACCTTCTGGCGATAGACCTCCACGTATTCCGCGGGTTCTACCGGGAACTTAGTGAACTTGTTGTCCATGAAGGGTTCCGGAGCGCCTTCCATCGGAAAATCCACCGCCGAAAGCTTTACGGGGCGGTGACGTTCCAAATCCAGGCAACACGCCTCTTGCACGGCGAGGATAATCGGTTCGCCCTCCAGCGTGGTAATGGCCGTATTCTCGTATGTACGGATAGGCGCGTTGTCGGCAGGGAAAGAGGTGGTAACCACCTTGTCGCGCCAGAACGGACGCTGGAAGAACTTGAATTTCGCCTTGTAAATAACCCAGTAGGCACCCTTCTCGTGGACACAGAAGTTGTCCTGCTTGATGGCCCCGAAATTCTCAGTAAAGTTGTCCTGCACCATGAGCACCGTCTGCGCTATGCCCATCTTTCCAGACACGTCAATATAAGCCGAAGTAATCGTTCTCGGCTTTTGGAACACTAGCGGATTTTTCGCCAAAGCATAAATATCAATCATGACTTTAATATAAATTTTTTTATCATTTTAGCGCATGTCAACCGTCATTATTTTCAACAAGCCCTTTGGCGTTTTAAGCCAGTTCACCCCAGAAGCAGGTCACCCAGCTCTCGACAGTTTCGGCTTTCCGCCTAGCGTGTATGCCGCAGGCCGTCTCGACCACGATAGCGAAGGCGCACTACTCCTGACAGACAACGGGAAGCTCATCAAAAAGTTGCTCGACCCGAAATTCGAGCACCCGCGCACCTACTTGGCACAAGTCGAAGGACAGATTACCGAAGATGCTGTCCGCAAGCTTTCTAAAGGCGTTGACATCAAAGGCTACCGCACCAAGCCCTGCAAGGCAGAAATCGCCGAAGAGCCCGAATGGCTTTGGCCGCGCAACCCTCCTGTACGTTTCCGCGCGAACATTCCCACAAGCTGGGTGCGACTCACGCTCATCGAAGGCAAGAACCGTCAAGTGCGCCACATGACCGCCGCCGTAGGCTTCCCCACGCTCCGGCTAATCCGCGTGCAAATCGGGAACATTCCGCTCGGCGATTTAAAACCTGGCCAGTGGCGAACTGTTACTGATAAAGTTATTTAGCCGCAAAGTCGCTCGGTTTGATGCCATAAAGCGTGATATCGTCTATCCAGATTTCCGCTTCGTCGTAAGCCAATATCGAAATAGTCGTCACCGTCTTTTTCACGGCATCCCATCCGAAGTTGCCCCAGCTGCTATCCGGTCCGATAAAGTCCGAAGGCTTTACGCAAACGCGTTTCCATTCGTCCTTTGTCAAAAGAGTATCTTGGTTCAAAGTCTTGCCTTCAACATTAGTCTTTCCCAAAGCCTCGAACGCAAAGGAATAATGCCCTGTTCCGCGAACATAATAAACCACGGAGTCCAATTTAGTCAAATCGCATGGCGATTTTTCAGTGCAAATCCAAATCCCAAAGATAGACCAGACACCAAATCCTGCAGAAGATTTCCAATGGAGAGCCTTGCCATCGCGGCCCGCACCTGCATTTTCGACTGCTTTGGACACATCCTCATCTACAGAGGGAACAGTCACCACACTCGTGTCCGTAACCATAAGGTATCCCGTTGCATGTAAATTAAATTCTTCCAAAACAAAATCCGCTTTTCCCATTTCAAAATCCAAAACCTTGACAGAGTCCGGTTCAAAAGCATAGACATTGGACGAAGTCTCACCACCAACCTTGACCTCAGCGGACTGCTGGACTACAGTATCGCCGATAACGACCTGCAAGCCATATTCATCATACGGAGCGAGCGAATCCAGTTCGTAGAATCCTCTGCTATCGGTTTTGACAAGGCGATCTATTCCGTAAACCTGAACCCATGCGTAATCCACGCCTTCCGGTAAATAAACCTTTCCACGCAGGCTTCCCGTCTTTTCGAGAACAAACTGCACGGAGTCTCCGTCCTGCACTTCAGCGGCGTGAATCTTTCTAATGACGCCATCGCCTTTATCTATAATTTCAATCATCGCAGAATCTACAGCGAGGCTATCGATGCGGATACAGCCCAAGGAATCCGTCTTGTACTCCATGAAAAACGAAGTTTCAACGGAATCTTCCGCGATATTGCGAACGAAATCAGCAGGGCGCACACGGGCGACCGCATTTACCGCAGGCAACGAATCGTTATGAACAACGCGAATCAAAAAGGCATTTTCTGTTTCAACCGAACTAATTCCCGAAATTTCTTCCTTGGAGCAGGCGCAAAGAATCAAGACGACAAAGAATAAAATCCAATTTTTCATCTTTTCACCCCCTCTTTTTTGGCCCACAAGTCATTAGACAAGTCGGCTACAGGATAAAGGGCAAAAACAAATTGCATGGCGCGTGTCGCTTTTTTTACCTCAGCAGCCCGTCTCTGCACCTGACGCCGGAATTCGAGCGTCATTTCGTTCATGTCGGCAAAGCAATCGTCATCGACTCCCACCAACAAAGATGAAATATTCCGCTTTGCGGGTTCCACCGCAATCAGGGAATCCTGAGCCAAAGACAAAAGTTGGTTCTGATAACTGCGGATAGCAGCCGTTTTCGTCGTTGAACCCGCCGAAGTAAAATTGGCCGTTGTCGCCGCATAGCGTTCCGATGCAAGCGGCGTAATGAGTTTCAAATCCTTAAGGACGGTGATAGCTTCGCGAACCTGGTCTTCCGAGACCGTCGGCGATATCTGTTTAACCAGAAGCGGAATTTCGGCATGGCCACCGTTCATCTCGATAAGAGCGCGAACCACGGGAATCCACCACTTGCTCAAAAAAAGGTACTCGCTGGCGCTAAGTTTTCGGAGATCCACATCCTGAAGAGACAAAGCCATCTTGTAAAGTTTGTCTTTTTTCGCCGATGATTTCGTCTTGGACGCCGCGACCAGAATTTCAAAAATTTCACCACTACGTCCCTTCAAATCCAGCAAATCCTTAGCTAGAGGAATGCTGCGATTCGGCAAATGCAGTTCCTTGTTCAAAATACGAAATACCTGGCTTGTATCGAGTCCAAGCTTTTGGCCCATCATTTTATAGGAATACAGCGGCATATCCAGCTTTCGCTGGGTATAGTAATTCTTGAGCATATCCCTGTAATCACTGATTTCGTTAATATTCAGCATAGGCCAGTTCTCGAAAAAGACAATTATCCAATCAATAAAATAATCTATTCTGTACCCAAAAAACGATTAAAGATTATGCCGCTTTTGAAAAAAATACAATAGAAACTTATAAAAAGGGAAAATTACCGTTTTTTCTGGAAATATTTTTCATTTAGCAATACACAAAACGGGGATATTTGGATGAAATACAAACTGTCTTTCATAATTGCGGCAATGCTCATGCCCGCAACCGTAACTTCTCTCGCAGGAGAAGGCCCTTGCGATATTTACGCCAGAGCAAAAACACCATGCGTTGCCGCACACAGCTTGACACGAGCACTCTTCTCCAGCTACAGTGGAAACCTCTACCAAGTCCGGCGTGCCGATGGGCAAACCAAGGACATTCCTGTCGAAGAGGCGGGAGGCTTTGTCAAGTCCTCCGTACAAGATGATTTTTGCGCCGGTTCCAAATGCACCATTTCGATTATTTACGACCAGAGCAGCTACAAAAACGACTTAAAAAAATCCCCACCAGTCTATTGGCTAAAGGATGGAGCCAAGGAAGCGGATGCCAACAGGGCCCCGATTTACATCAGCGGGCGCAGGGCATACGGATTCTATCGCGACGCCTGGTCTGCCACCGGTTACCGCAATAACAATACCAAAGGTGTAGCCACCGGCG
>CAMKTL010000029.1:0-48809 GCA_946415675.1 uncultured Fibrobacter sp. | reverse complement strand
TCTTATACATGAAAACCCCGAAAGTTGTGTCCAACTTTCGGGGTTCACATCACGTCACGGGGTCAGTTGTTTAAACAGAACAACCGATGCCGGCATCCTTCGACTACGCTCAGAACAGGCTCCGACCGGCATGACAGCAATCGCATTATCACCCCGGCCTCAGCACCCAGCTACATCCATAACGAAATTAAAATTTCTATGGATGTGCAAGTTACATCGGTGGCTGATTCATCATAGAAGAACTGTAAACGGAACTAAAGTTCCGAGCCACACAGAGTGCCGGGGACACCTTACACGGTCTCTGAGCTTGTTGATTTTAGAATAATGCTAAACGTTTAATTTTTCTGAATTTTTGAACAATTGAATGTAAATTGTTGTAAATGTTATTGATGAGCTTTTATATGTATATATATTGATTTTTACATGTCGATGAGAATATCCATTGGAATACGACCATAGAAAACCAAAATTTTGGCGCTATCGCAAAAGGTTTTAAATTATATTATTACGGTAACGAACGATTCTTTGTCCATGGAGTATGGGCAGGGACGTTGATTGCTCCCAATGCAAAACTAGTATTGGGTCAGACTCAAAATAAAAAAATTTATGGTCAGTTTTTAGGGAATAGTGTTACCGTCCATCAATTTTCTAAAATTTTTAGAGTCCCATTCAATCCGCAAAAATCAACCACGTCCAGCATGCCACTCGACGTTGCTTGGCTAGGAGGTCGAAAATGAAAAAGATTCTTGTTCTAACGTTTGTTGCTGTTGCAACATTATGGGCGGAAATCAAAATTGAAATGATTGTCCGTATTGAAAATTTTCCTGAAAAAGTATTTGAAATCTATAACATGGATGATAAAAATGGAGATTGTGCTGTTTATAATGGGAAACGGATAAAATCAGGTTATGGGGCTTGTGGGGACGATGGATTATGTACATCAATAATTGATTCTAATATTTTGTTTGGTTGGACTTGGTTGTATAATGATGGAATAGAATTCTATGTTTTAACAGGGGCTACTCATTCATGGAGAGATGTCATTGAGGATGAATTTAATCATTATAGGCTATGTAGGGGGATTATAGCCGATGACTCTACATACAATTCGATATTTACAAGGATTGATTCCGTGCTAGTCCCAGCAATTAATAAATGTAAAGAAGGTAAATCAGACTGTGCTCTTGTTTATGACCATTTTCGTGCTCGAATGTTAGGCTTGATTGATGGTAGTCCAATCTTTGAATTTCATGAGTTTGCTATAGACACTGTTAAAGCACGCAATGCCGCCATTTCGAGCATCGCTTCGGTCAAATACAAACTCGAAACAATTCACGTGCAGAACCATCGCTTGACGGCTTCCCCGAAATTGCTTGGCAGCGAGTTCACCCTGTTTGACGTCAACGGTCACGAACTCCGCCGCGGAACACTGCAAAACAACATGCAACTCCCCGCATACCCCACCGTCATCAAAATCCACGGTTTCGGAACCCAATTGCTGAAGTAAAAAAGACGATTCTTGACTGTCACCCCGCACTCGGCACAGTCTCCCCAGCACCTTTGTCATCCCGGCCTTGTGCCGGGACGGGGTCAGTTATATTATTGAAATTCAAAATTTGGATTTTTCAGCAAAAGGATTTAAGTTATATTATTACGGTAGCGTAGCTTGGTTAGGAGGTCGAAAATGAAAAATTTGCTTGTCGTATTTCTTACTCTGGCCTCTATTTTATGGGCGGAAACCAAAATTGAAATGGCTGTCCGTATAGAGAATTTTCCTGAAAGTCTTTTTTTTGATAGTGAAGATATGGATGAAAAAGATTATGATGCATGTTCTGTATTTTATAAGGGAAAGGTTCGTAATGTCTATGGGGGCATAGCTTGTGGGGATGCAGGATTGTGTAGAACGATGCTAGATTCTAATATTTTATTAGGATGGACTGGTGGTAGTTTTGCTTTCTTTGATGGGTGGGGGAGTGCTATTGAATTTTATGTTCTAACTGGAGCAACACATACATTAAGAGAAGTTATTGAAGATGAGTTTTCCAATTATAGAAAGTGTTATTATATTACGGATAATGACTCAATCTTCAATTCTATGTTTGTAAAGATAGATTCTGTACTTGTTCCTACAATTAATGAATGTTTGCAAAAAGGAAATTGTATTCATAAAACGCTTATTTTTGATTACGGCAGGGGACGTATGCGTGAATTGATTACTCCGGGCCCTAATTATGAGTATGGCCATTTTGCTGGGGACACCGTCAAAGCCCGCAATGCCGCCATTTCGAGCATCGCTCCGGTCAAATACAAGCTCGAAACAATTCACGTGCAGAACCATCGCTTGACGGCTTCCCCGAAATTGCTTGGCAGCGAGTTCACCCTGTTTGACGTCAACGGTCACGAACTCCGCCGCGGAACACTGCAAAACAACATGCAACTCCCCGCATACCCCACCGTCATCAAAATCCACGGTTTCGGAACCCAATTGCTGAAGTAAAAAAGACGATTCTTGACAGCCCCCCCTGCCTCGGCATTGTCACCCCGTGCTCCGTCACGGGGTCAGTTGTTTAAACAGAACAACCGATGCCGGCATCCTTCGACTACGCTCAGGACAGGCTCCGACCGGCATGACAGCAATCGCATTGTCACCCCGGCCTTGGCTCAGTCACCCCGGTTTTGAGCAAGTTCAAAACGCTTCGGCTCAGTAATAATTCTCAAAAAATTTACAGTCCAAATGCCTGAAAAAAGCGTGTTATAAAGAAGGGGCGTGTTTTGCGTCTCCGTTATAACAGGAGGCTTGAATGGACGTTTTGCGGACCGTTGCAAATTTTGTTTTTGGGATGGAGTGCTTGGGGTGCGGGACTTCGTCGGAGCGGTTGGACCCGTGGCTTTGTCCTGCCTGTGCGGCGGAACTTGCGCGGGAGTCGTGTTCACCAAAATTCCCGAATGAAGATGCGTTTTGCCTATTCCCGATGCGGCCCTTGACTAGGCGCCTTGTGCATGCGCTCAAGTACCGCAACATTCCGGGGCTTGCGTCGTACATGGTGCGCCGTTCTTCGGTTGCTAAAAATGGGCTTGTGGGGCAGGAACTCACGATGCTTGCGCAACCGCTTTATTTTGTGCCGGTCCCGCTCCATCATGCGAGGTATCGCGAACGGGGGTACAATCAGGCGGAGCTTTTGGCGGCGGCGCTTGCGACTGCAACTGGCGGTAAGGTTTGCCGGTGGCTCAAGCGCAAGTCGTTCATTGTTTCGCAGACGAAACTTTCGAAGGAAGAGCGCGAACTGAATGTGGCGGGGGCGTTTGAGGCTGCGCGGTTGCGGAAGTGCCCGGGACGGGGGAGTGTAGTCGTGGTCGATGACGTGTTTACGACGGGGGCGACGACTTCGGCGTGTCTGGCTGCGTTTGGAGACGATTTTGCGCTCCCGCTCAAGGTCTGTACGTTGCTTTACGACGAACCTTCGACGGCGGTTGCGGACTTTGCTGCGGACATCCGTGCGAACTGGGATGTGTTTAGACGAAAGACGAGAGACTAGAGACGAGAGGTTCCTGCGGAACTGTAGTAGGCAGTAGGCGGTAAACAGTGGGTTGGATACTTTGCGAGAATTGAAAAAAGCTCCCCGAAGGGAGCCTTTTACGGAGGAAGAGGGACTCGAACCCCCAAGCCTTACGGCGGCGGTTTTCAAGACCGCTGACTTACCAATTAGCCTATTCCTCCAATGGGTGCGCCAAAGAATAGAAAAATTTGTGAGTTATCGTCAATAATACGTTGCATTTTAAGCAAGATTAACTATTTTTTACACACGATGAGGATTCAAGACGAATATACCGATCTCGGGGACAGCAAGGTCGCTGCCCTCCTGTTCGAGTATATGCCCAAGATTGCCGCAGAGCATAGGACGGACAGTCTCTTGGTGCTCATGGCAGATTTGGGACGCCAAATTGTCCAGGCGGACCGCTGCTCTCTTTGGCTGATTGATGAGGAGCGGAACGAACTGTGGACCAAGGTCGCGCATGGCGTAGATGAATTACGCATTCCGCTTTCGGCTGGCTTTGTCGGGTATTCCTTGAAAACGGGCGAACCTCTCTTGATTGACGACGCTTACCGCGATTCCAGGTTCGACCGCCGTAGCGATCTCAAGAACCACTACCATACGACATCGGTGATGACGATGCCCTTGGAAAGTGACGGGCGCGTCATGGGCGTGTTCCAGGCCATCAACAAAGTTGGCGAAAACGTTTTCTTTTCCAAGAAAGATTTGGAACGCCTTAAACTGATTTCGGTTTATTCTGCAAAGACTATAGAATCGGCTGTACGTGCGGAAACTTTGGAACGCTATGCGAAGGAGCTGGAGCACAAGGCCGAAGAATTGAAGTCCGCGCACATGGAACTCATCCGCATTTTGGGTGAGGTTTCTGAATTCCGCAGCCAGGAGGTCGGGGACCATATTCATCGCGTTGCAGAAATTTCATTGAAATTGGCCCGCTATTTCGGTCTTTCCGAGAGTCAGCAGGAACTGATTTATTACGCCTCCCTGTTGCACGATCTTGGGAAGGTCGGTATTTCGGACATGGTGCTGAAAAAGGCGGGGCGCCTCACTCCGGAAGAGTTCAGCCAAATGAAGAGCCATTCCGCTATTGGCCGGACCTTGCTCCGCGATTCTAAGACAGATTTGCTTTGCATGGCTGCCGATATTGCTGGCGCCCACCATGAACGCTGGGACGGGACGGGCTATCCGGATGGGGTCAAGGGCGAACAGATTCCGCGGGCGGCGCGCATTTGCTCTGTGGCGGATGTCCTGGATGCTCTTTCGAGCCCTCGCTGCTACAAGTCTGCCTGGCCTGAAGAACGCGTGAAAGAAGAAATGCTGAGGTCCAGGGGAACATATTTCCAGCCGGAGCTGATAGATATCTTGATGGACCACTGGGACGAGTTCTATTCCTGCTACAAGCCCGATGGAGAATTCGTCAAGAAAGGGCTTTTGCCTCCCGTGAAAGCGTAGTCGGTAGAACTTAGGAATTCTGGTGTGAGTTATATCACGTCAGAATTTTTTTCCATTTATGTTGGCCTTTTGGGGGCGGAATGGTAAAAAATGCCGAAAATAAAGAAAAAACCTCGATTTTCATCGAGGTTTTTCGTGGTTCCGATTGGAATTGAACCAACGACACGCGGATTTTCAGTCCACTGCTCTACCAACTGAGCTACAGAACCATTTTGGTAGCCCAATTATAGATTAATTTTTGATCATTGTCAAGGGTAAATAGAATATTACTGTTATTTTTGAAAAAAACTACTAAATTTAGTGTTGTTGGATGGAACAAAGAGGTGTCTCATAGTTTTATAGCTATGAGGGAATGTGTATTTTTTATTTAGGTGGTCGTTGTGATTCGCTCAAAAAATTGGATTCGAGAGATTCTTTCTCTGGCAGCAGCCTTTAGTACGGCGTTTGTAATAGGTTGTGCCGATGATACTAACGATAACGCATTTAATGCGCCCGACCCGCTGGGCCCTGTTTCGTCATCGGCAGGGACTCAATGCAATTCACCATCTTGTCAAAATGGTAATAAAGGTAATTCCTCTGTGGTGGATATTCCGTTATCTGCAAGTTCGGAAATTACTCGCAGAGTCGAAGGTACGGACACTATTTATGATACGACTATAGTTTATTTGCCGCCTGATACCTTGATTCAATGGGTGGGCAAGTCTGCGTTGCGTATAACAGAAATCTCTCCGTTGAATGTGGATTTTTTGGACGAAGAAGGAAACGACCCGGCTTGGGTGGAACTTTACAATGCAAGTGATAAAGATGTTGACTTGCAGGGGTATGTCCTTATTGAAAACTTGCAGAAGCTTCTTGATAAGGAAAAGAATATCCGCAAGTTCGTTTTCGGAAGCGACATCATCAAGGCTAAGTCCTTTAAGGTGGTCTTTTGCGACGGCAAGAACATTTCCGCTGTAAAGAGCGAAGACAAGGATGGCCGCCATACACGTCCGCATGCAGACTGGAAACTGGACAAAAAGGGCGGTACGGTTTACTTGTTGGATAAATTTAACGGAATCCGTGACCAGGTTGAATATCCGGAATTGACGGCTGGCCTTAGCTGGGGCATTGTCGATGGCGGCTACTGGCAGTATTTTGACAAACCGACGCCGGAAAAACCGAATACTGCAGCGACCGCATACGAGGAGATTGTTCCGCCTGCGGATATGGGCGGCATCAAGTCCGGTTTTTACAATGACGCTTTTACGTTGAATCCGCCGTCTCTTGAAGATGGCGTGAAGCTCCGTTGCACGACGAATGGTTCTGTTCCAACGGAAAATTCTCCAGAATTCAATTCTCCGATGCGTATTGACCATAGTATAGCCTTCCGTTGCGCTACATTCAAGAAGGGTGCCCTTTCGAACAAGGTTACGACGCGTACGTTCTTTGTCGATCAGGAACCTGTGAAAATGCCAATTGTGGCCATTAGCGTTGATTCCAGCTTCTTCCATAAGCATTACATTAAGACTAGCTGTGACGCTCCGAAGGGTTGCGGCGACAGTGCCGGTCTCTATGCTGATGTCGAATACCCGGTTCATGTGGAATACTTTGAAAACGGTTCCTCTACGAAAGACGGCTCCACTTGGGAAAAGGATGCCGGTATTTCCTTGATGGGTGGCTACAGCCGCCTGAACGACAAAAAATCCGTTTCTATCCGCCTCCGTGAAGAATACGAAGACGGTAGCATCAATTATCCGTTGTTCGAAACTCGTAAGGGCGTGAACGACAAATACAAATCTTTCAACTTGCGCAATAACGGTAATCGTTTCGTGAGCGACTACATTGAAGACGCCATGGGTGGCGCCCTCCTTGAAGGAACGAGTGTCGATTACCAGAGAAGCCGCCAGGTGGTGGTGTTCTACAACGGCAAGTACCAAGGCATTCACGATATGCGCGAACGCTTCAACAAGCACTTTGTTGAAACGAATTACAAGATTGATGCGAATACGGTGAACTTTGTCAAGCATTTGGGACATGAAATCGAAGTAAGCAACGGAACGGCTGATGGCTATATCGAAATGTTCAATTTTGTGGCAAAGAACGATTTTGCTGGTGAAAACAATGCCAATTATGAAAAAGTGAAGACAATGCTCGATGTGGGCAACTTGGCCGACTATATAGCTGCTGAAATCTATATGCACAACGGCGACTGGCCGAACAACAACGTACGCGCTTGGTCCGCTCCGGGACATCCGTGGAAATTCATGGTCTATGACCTTGACCACGGCTTTGACTGGATGTGGGGCGTGAATGGTGGCGAATTTGACCAATCCAGCAACATGTTTGCATGGATTAAGAAGGGTGGCGGCAACAAGCCTTGTAAGTCGGTGGATAGTCTCTGCTTTGCGGGCCTTTACAATACCCTTATCAAGAATCCGGATTTCAAGCGTTTGTTCATCAACCGTTCTGCAGTGATGCTTAATAGCTACACGAACGGAAACAATGTCGAAAAGATTGTCAACTCCATGGTGTCTAAAATCGATGATGCGGAAATGAGCCGCGACCTTGAAAAGTTCAAGCAGGATCAGAAGTGGTACAAGAACTCTTGCGGAGACGGTTTCAGCAGAACGGGGTCTTGCCTGAAGTCCTGGGCCAAAGAACGTGATTCTAAGGTTCTACAGGAATATCAGGAAGAGTTCGGCCTGAGCGGCACGATTTCTGTTACCATTGCTGCGTCTGGAAAGGGCTCCGTGCTTATGGAAGGCATGAAACTTCCGAGTGCTAGCTACAAGGGCAAGTTCTTCGGTGGCGTGAAAATGGAACTTAAGGCTGTCCCGGATGATGGTGCTACGTTTACGGGTTGGAGCGATGGCGTAAATGACAATCCGCGCATCGTAAGCCCGAAGGATGGCGATACCTTTACGGCGAAGTTCAATTAATTTGACCTAGCACGGCAAACGCAATTTATTTCCCCGGTTCATCATGGATGAGCCGGGTTTTTTCTAAATTTGTCCTATATGAAAAGTCCCGTGCGTAAGATGTTCGATGGCATTGCTAGCCGCTATGATTTTTTGAATCATTTTCTGAGCTGCTATCAGGATGTTCTGTGGCGCAGGTATTGTTGCAAGCATTTGAAGAAGATGGTTGCGGCGGATTATGCGGATTCTGTGTTGCAAAATGTGCCGGGTTTTGCGCGGAATGTTCGCTTGCTAGATTTGTGCGGTGGCACGGGCGATTTTGCGAATACGTTCCGCAAGATTTTTGAAAGCCGTAGTGCGTGCAAAAGTTCTTCGCAAAAGGAATCTTTGCAAAAAGGGGTTACGCAATGTACGACGAATAAAGGGAATGCGCACGACTTTAGCGTTGAACCTGCCGTAATTGGCGACTTTTCGTACGGAATGCTTGCCGAAGTTAAACCGAAGAAAATCGATGCGTTTGCTGTGCAACTTGACGCGATGAAAATGCCCTTTGCAGAACGCCAGTTTGATGTTGTTCTGAACGGCTTCGGGATGCGTAACGTGCCTGATGCACGTGGTGCCTTGATTGAATCGTATCGCGTGCTCGATGCTGGCGGATACCTTTGCGTTTTGGAGTTTTTCTCGCCGAGGAATTTGTTCAACAAGTTTTTCTATAAAGTGCTGGCGCCGTTGTTCATTCCGGTGATGGGCGCATTTTTTAGCGGCAAGCGGGACGCTTACGAATACTTGGTGAATTCGATTATCCGGTTCTTGCCGGTCGATGAGTTCTGCAAGATGGCCAAAGAATGCGGCTTTGAAGTCAAGAAAGTCAAGATGTTCGATGGCGGAATTTCGTTTGGCGTTTTTTTGCGTAAGCCGGTAGGTGCGCCATGAGTCGGTTCGTGCTTGGAGTGACGGGTGCAAGCGGTGTTATTTATGCGACCCGTACGGCGATGTATCTGCAGAAATTCGGACATGAGGTAACGCTTATTTTGACGCACCCAGGAAAGCAGGTGCTGGAATACGAAGGTCAAAACGCAGTATTTGATTATTGTAATTGCGTCTGCAACGTCGATGATTTTTTTGCGGAGTGTGCAAGCGGTAGCGCCGATTATGCGGGCATGGCGGTGGTGCCGTGTTCCATGGGAACGCTTGGCCGCATTGCCGGGGGAACGTCGGACAATTTGCTTGTGCGGGCGGCAGATGTTTGCCTCAAGGAACGAAGGCCGCTTGTGATTGTGCCGCGAGAGATGCCGTACAACTTGATTCACATCGAGAACATGAAACGGGTGGTGCTTGCGGGTGCGGTCGTGATTCCGGCATCGCCCCAGTTCTACAGCAAACCCGCGACGATGGAAGAACTCGTGGATACCGTGGTTGCGAAGGTCTTGAAGCACTTGGGGGTGGACTCAACGCAAGTGATGACCGTCGTGAAAGCGTGGAATTCAGATAGCTGTCATGCTGCTCCTGAGTGACTCAATAACGTCATTCTGAAACCGTTAGGTTGAAGAATCTAGGGCTTTATCAGTAAACATTACTGGATTCTTCGACTCCACTACGTTACGCTCAGGATGACAAACTAACCGCTGTTTCCTAACTACTTCCTACTTCTAACTTCATACAACCTATTACCTACCACCTAAAAATGAACAAACTTCTCGAATTTACACATCTTGTCCGGCTTAGCCATTCTCTTTTTGCGATGCCTTTTGCGATTGGCTCCATGTGGGTGGCGGCGAACGGTTTTCGCGATATGAGTGCCTACGAAACCGCGCGCATTATCATTTTGATTGTCCTTTGCATGGTGACAGCCCGCAATAGTGCCATGAGCTTTAACCGCATTGCCGACGCCAAGTTTGATGCCGAAAACCCGCGCACGGCGAAACGCCATTTGCCGGCGGGGCGTTTGAGTCGCAAATCAGTAATCGCTTTCTTGGTGTTGAATGGGATTTTGTTCGTTACGTTTGCGTGGATGCTCCAACCGCTGGCGGGCGTGTTTGCGTTACCGGTGTGGTTCTTGTTGCTCTCATATTCTTATTGGAAACGCTTCTCGTGGCTTTGCCACTGGTTCCTCGGCTTTGCAATAGGCATGAGCCCGCTTGGCGCCTGGATTGCGGTGCGTGGCGAATTTGCCGTGTTCCCGATTTTCCTCTTGCTCATTCTGATGCTCTGGATGGGGGGCTTTGATATTATCTATGCGACGCAGGATATCGACATCGATCGTAAGCAAGGTTTGCATTCCGTTCCTGCCCGATTCGGTCTCGAGAAATCCTTGCGCATTGCACTTGCGAGCCATTTGGCAATGCTTGTGCTCTGTGTCGTGTTTGGGTTCTTCTGGAATATGGGCTGGGTTTGGTGGACTGTTACGGGGCTTATGACTGTGGCTATTGTCTATATTCATTTGTTCAGGAAATCCAATGATTTGGATGCCATGAATCGCGACTTTTTCCTCGCCAATGTGGCGATAAGCGTCCTTGTGATGGCTGGACTTATCGTCTGGATTTGCATGGGAGGTGACGTCAATGCCCTTTATTAATCGACCGAACGGAAAGATGACGAACGAAGAAAAAGTGAAAATGTTCCATACCATGGGGGCCACGGCTGCTGTTATCGCTCTTGTGCTCGTGATTCTCTTGGAAACAGGCCTTGCGGGTGAACGCCGAGAACTCGTTGATATGGGTCTTACGGCAATGATTGTGATGCTTGCCGTTTCGCTCATTGGCAGCATGTATTTTAAAAAGTAGCGCTTGTCTTAAATTTCCAAATCGGCAGAGATGACGGTCTCGATGCTTCCGTCATCGCATTCAAAGAGAAGGCTCCCGTCACCGTTCATGTCGATGATGCGGCCTGTCTTTTTGAAAGCTCCTTCACCGCTGTTGCGGTTTTCGTCGGTGCAGCGGTTATTTACAACGATGGTTCCGCGGGCCCCGATGAACTGGTCCATGCGTTTCCAGGCTTCGACCCATGGGCGGATGCCGAAGGCCTTGAATTGCCCGATGGCGCGTTCGAAATTGCCGACGAGCATTTGCAAAAGTTTTTCGCGGTTGATATTTTGTCCACAAATGTCTTTTATCGAGGTGACTGCACGGTTTAGATGGGCGTAGTCCTTGGGCTCACTGTTGACGTTGATGCCGACTCCCATGCTGATGGCGGGCATCGGCGTGGTTAAAGACGTCGTTGCGTTTGCCAAGGGTTTTATATAAACTAGTTCTGCAAGAATCCCGCAGAATTTGCTTTTGCCGCAAAGGATGTCGTTGGGCCATTTGACGGTGACTTTGCCGATATCCCGGTTGCCGAATCCCTGCGCGTTGGCGTTTTCTTGCAAGTCGCGAAAAACTTCGGCGAAAGTGAGCGCTGCGACTTGCGTGATTTGCGGGGCCGCTGCGAGTGGAATCCCGTCCAACGGAATCAGAATATTGAAGTAGATGTTCTTGCCGGCGGGGGAGTCCCAGGTGCGTTCGTGGCGACCTCGGCCTTTTGTTTGCGTGTCGGCGACAAGGAGCGTGCCCGGCTCGATTTCACCTGCGGCAGCGCGTTGCTTCATCAAAGTGTGCGTGCTTTCGATGGTCTTGAAAAGGAATGCTGGCGCTCCGCCAAAGCCCGCGAGATGCCAGTCTGTGAAATGACGTTCAGGAGAAAACATTTTTTGGTTGTTAGTCAATAGTTAGTAGTTACTAGTCATTTGTCTATGGTCGTTAGTTGTTAGAAAATCTAGTAAAAGAAAATACCCGCTCAGGTCGGGCATTACAAGAACGACGAATCTCGATTTTGCGGCATTCCACTCAGGACGACATCTCTAAGTTCAACTATTCTTTCGCCTGTAGCCGCTACGCGGCGTTCTCTCGTCTAAATTTACTCGTCCGCTTGTTTTTCCTGAAGTTCCTTGAGGGCTTCTTCGGGGAAGATGTTGAAGAACTCGCGCTTCTTGTCTTCGAAAAGCTGCAACATACGCTCTTGCTCGAATTGTTCGCGGTCGATGTTCTGCATAAAGAATTCATCGCGGGCGAAATCGCGGGTTGTCATGAGCTTCTTAATATCTTCAGAAAGATCGACATTGTCCCAGAGGATGTAGTACGAACCGATAAAGCCGTCGGCAAAAATATCGACGTTCAACTTCAAGGAATTACTTACCGTAGAATCCACCAATTCCACTTTCGTTTCGCGTTTTTCAGGGCGGAAAACGTCAACGTCGCTAACGGGCTTGTTCAAATCCTGCGCTCCGCAGAGAGCCGCGGCTGCGAGAATGAGTACCACCATATGTTTGCACAATAAAATCATATTTACAATATACAATGAAAATTGCGAAAAAACACAGATAAGGTTAAAAAAGCAAGGCAGAAAATACGGCAAATAGGTATGCTACTATTATGATACACTGTTCTTCTGCGAAATGTATTCGAAGTGTATTATATGCGCGGGCCTCTCGTCGTTCGTCTGTAGCCACGTAGTGGCGTTCTCTCGTCTAAAGAGCCAGCGGCATCCACGGCTTCACGACGTCGATGGATTCGAGCTTGCCCTGCAATTTGCGGCGGATAGCGGCGGCGGCAATCATCGCTCCGTTGTCTGTGCTGAGGCTACGGTCGGGAACGCAGAAGCGTATGCCTTTTTTGTCGCAGTAGTCCTGCAGGCGAGTGCGCAACCAGCTGTTCGCGCTTACGCCTCCGCCCATTACGAGTGTCTTCATGCGTGTTTTCTTGAGCGCGTTGATGGTCTTTGAAACAAGGCTATCGACGATGGCGTCTTCGAGGGAGGCGCAGATGTCGCCGAGGTTATCCTGGATGAACTGCGGGTCGTGCGTTTCGGTGTAACGGAGTACGGCGGTTTTTAAGCCGCTGAACGAAAATTCGCAGTTGTCGTGCGTATGGAGCGCTCGCGGAAATTCCACGAATTTGCGGTTCCTGTCTTTGCCGAGACGGCTGATGGTAGCCCCTGCGGGGTATTTAAGTCCGAGGAGCTTCCCGCATTTGTCGAATGCTTCGCCTGCGGCATCGTCGCGTGTGCGTCCGATGCTCGTGTACTTGAATCCGGGTTCTTCCATCACGAGTTCCGTGTGCCCACCCGAGACGGTGAGCGTCAAAAACGGCGGCTCGATGTCCGGGTTAGAAAGCCAGGCGGCGGCGAGGTGGCCTTCAAGATGGTTCATGCCGTAAGCGGGAATGTTCAAGTCGCGGGCGAGACCTTTTGCAAAGCTTGCGCCAACGAGGAGTGGGCCCATAAGGCCTGGCCCCGTGGTGTAGGCGATGGCGTCGATATCCTTGAGTTCGATGCCTGCTTCCTTGACGGCTGCTTCGGCGATGGGCGCTATCTTTTGCAGGTGTGCGCGTGCCGCAATTTCGGGAACGACTCCTCCGTAGAGGGCGTGTTCGTCGATTTGGCTATAGAGCGGGTTCGAAAGTACCTTGAGGGGATTGTCTTGTAGAACGGCGCATGCTGTTTCATCGCAGCTGGATTCAATTCCAAGCCAAATCATATTCCGTATTCCTCGTCTTTATCCTCGTCCGCGTTGTGCTGCTTAATAAGCTTGATCTTGTCGGGCTTGACAAGTACTGCCTTGATGGACATACTGCGGTCAACATCGGGAGGCAAAGTCAACTTAATGGTGGGGGCAAGGCTGTCGGCATCTTCGATGGCGAACCGGTTGTATTCGATGAACAGTTCAATGTCGTTGCTGTTGATAGCCTCGATCACTTTTTCGCCACCTGTGATTTCGACGGTTGCCTGTTGCGGAGAAAGAGAATTTAGAGCGCGGTCGTAGAATCCGATGAGTTGGATAGGAATGTTGACAAACGCCTTGGACTTGATCTTTTGGACATCGACAAAAATCTTGGCTACGGTATCGCTAGGAGTCACGAAGGGCGGCAACTGCTCGGTTCCAAGAGGAATCGAATACGTCTTGCTCACCTTGATACTGTCAAAGAACAGGGAATCCGTCGGGATGTCGATAATGCGGGTGAGCGCGTTCCTTGCGCCAGAAACCAACAGATCCTCACGAAGCAGTTTGGGCGGTTGGACTAGGGCGTAACCCGGAGCAGCGCTGAATGTCACGTTGTTTTTGATGGGAATGCTTCGTTCAATTCGCGTATCGACAGCCACGTCAATGAAGAGGTACTGGTTGTCGGGTTCGATGTAGTGGACCGACGAAAAGTTCGGGGCGGTAAAGTTTTTAGCGTCTAGATGGATGCGCTTGGAACCGAGTTCAGCGTTGTGCATATCGACGACCATCGCCGACTGTTTTTGCGACTGGAGGCGGATGAGGTCGAGGGGCTTGCCTTCGACGGTTACGGAAACCGTGCTGGGCGGCTTGGATGCAATCGCGAGTGCTTCGGGCAACTTTACGAACGTAAGCGGTACTTCCATCGTCAGTTGGAAGTCCTTCAGCGAGATGACATAGAACCAGAGGGCCATCGCGCAAATCAATGCGGTAATCTTTAATATGATGTTTCCCATAAAAGCCCCGTAAAGAACCTCTATAAATTTAATTATATTCGAGGCGTGTTCGGACAATTAGGTTACTTAATATCGGAATCTTTTCGCGGATGGAAACAGCACAGGACGGTAATTCTCCCGTCTCTAGTGACGATTTTCCTCTGTTCGCTTTTACTCGCTCTGTCTTTCACGGCCTTGGGTGTTTCGTTTAAACTCCTCTCTGCCGAAAAATCGCTGTATGTCGTCGAGGCGTTCTTGAACGAAAACGTTCCCGAGGATTCTATCCCGGCTATCCAGACGCGGCTTGAGCATTCCCGCCATGTGGAATCGGTGAAGTTCGTGAGTGCGGATTCTGCACTTGCCGACTTCAACAGGCATTTTTCGCCGGATATGCTGGAGTTTGTCGAAGGGAACCCGATACCGGCGTTTTTCCGCGTGTCGCTTCGCAGCGATGCGTATAACCCGGCAGACCTTTCCGAGGTGCGCAATGCGATTGCCGAAGAACCATGCTTTGAGGAAGTCCAGGCTCCGTTAAAATGGGCGTCGCGAATAGCGTCCTGGAAGTTCAAGATGATTTTCTGGCCGGTTTGCGTGAGCATCCTCCTGCTCATTACTCTCTCGCTCATTATCTGCAATTCCGTGCGGCTTTCGCTCATGTCGAGGAAACTTTTGGTCGATAACATGAAATACGCCGGTGGCAGCTACCTGTTTATCGAATTCCCGTTTGTGTTGGAAGGGGCTACCCAGGGTTTTGTCGGCAGTGGACTTGCCGTGGTACTCCTCTGGATGGTCGTCCAGTCCGTGGTGCGGATGTTCCCTATCGTAGCGCCAAGCCTATCTTATTTTGGCGTCATTGTTCTCTTTACGGTGCTTCTAGAAACGGTTCTCTCCGGTTACTTTAGTTTCCGTACGGTTCGCGGTTTCTTGTTCGAAAAGAAAGGTGAGCAGGAATAACCGATGCGCCTGGTTTCATTATTGGTTCCGTTCTTGTTTTTCTCCTTCGCCGTTATAGCTTGGGGGGCTCCCCAAAAAACGGATGCGCAGATTGATGAACAGAAAACGGCTCTCAAAAAACTGGAAGTGGACTTGGCCAAAAAGCGCGAAGAACTGGCCGTTCTTGAGACCGAAGAAAAGGGCGTTTTGAATACGATTTCTCTTTTGGACCAGAACCTCAACCGCACCAGATCTTACTTAACGGAACTCTCGCGCAACGAGGTATTATTGCAGGATGCGGTGAAGCAACTTGCGTTGGATATTGATTCGTTGGATGCAAAAATCAAGAACCGCAAGCACGCCATGAGAAAGCGAATTCGCAATTTGTATGTACATGGCCGTAGCAACGATGCCGAAATCCTATACGAACTTTTGACGAAAAATGGAAACCCTGAACGAAAAGTCTATTGGGTCCACCACTTGCTGACCCGTGACCGCGAAGATGTGGAGGCTCTCCGCAGTCTTGTCGAAGGGCGCATGCAGAAACATCGTACTCAGGAGAATCACCTCGCCGAGCTTACGAAACTCAGGACCCGAAAGGCTGTCGAAGAACGCAGCCTTGTGGCGCAGATGAACGGCCAATCGCGTATGCTCAATTCTCTCAAGCATGACAAGGCTGTACAGCGCATGGCGCTCAAGGAATTTGAACGGAACCAGAAGACGATGCTTGCGCTCATCAAAAAACTCGAAGAACGCCGCAAACGTGAAATCGAGGAAGCCAAAAAGGCCGAAGCCGCCCGCCTTGCCGCCCTCAAGAAAAAGGAAAAGGCCGCCGAGAAAAAGCGCGAAGCCGACAAGAAGCGCGAGGCCGAGAAAAACCGCCAGAGCGAGATTGCAAAAAAGACGATTCAGGTGGTGCCGTTCAAGGGGCCGAAGTGCATGCCTCTTGATGGTCCCGTCATCAGTGAATACGGTTTGCAGGAACATCCGGTGCTCCACATCATGACGCGTAATCTGGGCGTCGAAATCCGCGGAAAGCGTGGCGGGAGAATCCGTGCCGCCGCTGCAGGAACTATTGCGATGGTGTCCGAAATTGATGGCCGCGGCCCCTCCGTGATTATTGAACATGAGGGTGGAATTTACACAGTCTATGGCCATATGAAAACGATTAATGTTCAAGAGGGCAAAAGTGTCAAAAAATGCGAGGAAATTGGGGAAGTAGGCGATATTGCGTCGTTAAATGGAATTAAATTGTATTTCCAAGTGAGCGAAGGGACCCAAACCGTGGATCCTTTGCAATGGTTAAAACAGAAATGATAGAATATCGCTTAAATGGCCCAGCCTCCCAGGAACGAATCCGCATCCGCCTCATGGCGGCGTTGCGCGAGAACCGGTTCCCGCAGTCGATTCTCATCGACGGCCCTGTAGGCATTGGCAAGAAGGCGTTGGCGATGGAAATTGCTCAGGCGCTGCAGTGTACAAACGCGAGCGTCCGCCCGTGCGGCAAATGTTTCGGCTGCAAGATGGCCGCGGATTCTGGCGTCACGGACAACTGGGTCGTGCCGATGGAAGCAAAAGAGGCAAGTGCCCGCAACGCAGCTGACGTCTCTGCCGGGAGCACCGCGAAGACAATTCAGGACTTTAAGCAGTCGTACATCGAAGAAATTACAAAGAACCCGTACCGCGTCGATATTTTCAGTGCCGGGGCCCTTATTTCGGTGGAACTCATCCGCACGATGACTGCATCCTTCGCGATGAAGGGCGACCGCGTCCGCGTAGTGATTATCGCGGAAGCCGACCGCATGAACGATTCCGCGGCAAACGCTTTCCTCAAGACTCTCGAAGAAGTCCCTCCGAATACGTATTTTATTTTGACGACATCCTCCTGCGAAAAGCTTTTGCAGACAATCCGTTCGCGCTGCTTGGCGCTCCACTTGCCGCCCCTCACGGACGACGAAGTGCGCAAGGAAGCTGCTCGCGTGGGTGGCGAGGATTTTGACGAATCGACATTGACCGATGATGTCATCGGGCTTGCCGTGGGGTCGCCTGGCATGGCGCTTTATTATGCGGAACATGCGAAGGACTGGTGCCCGCTCGCAGTCGATTTTATCGAAAAATCGCTTTCGCAGGACTATACGGACTTGTTCTTTGAACTGGAAGATTCCGGACTTGAAGACCCGGCTGTCGTGAACCGGTTCCTGGAAGTCCTGTCGTTCTTGATTTCGGACTTGCTGCGCATGCAATCGGGAGCTCCGCTCCGCATCCCTGAATCAACGGGCCGTGTGAATTTGGAACGCTACCCGCAGGTGGGGGCCTCGGCCCTGGAACTTGCGCTCGTAAGCGTCCAGGAAACCATGTCGAGAATCGCTTCAAGGCGAATGGCGGCGGCAATCTGCCTCCAGAATCTCTCGATGAAACTTTTTGAAGGCTACAAGTAAAATGGAAGATCTTGTAGCTTCGACATTGTCCTCTTCGTTAAAGATTCCGCATGCGGTGGCGAGATTCCTCGTTTCGCGTGGGATAAAGACGGTTTCTGATGCTTACCACATGCTTCGCTCCAGCGAAAGCGACGTGCATGACCCCTTCTTGATGATGGGAATGGACAAGGCTGTGGAATGGATTATGGCCGTTCGCGAACGTGGCGAACGCGTGTTCATCTTTGGTGACTACGACTTGGACGGCATGACCTCGGTGACGCTTTTGACGCGCTGCTTAAAGACGGTTGGCGTCGAGTCCGAATGGAGGCTCCCGAACCGCTTTGGAGACGGCTACGGGCTTTCTGTTTCCGCCGTTGACGAAATGTACGAAGCTGGCGGACGTAATTTGATTACGGTGGATACGGGCATTACCGCGAATGCAGAAATTGCCCATGCGAAGGAACTCGGCATGGCGGTCATGGTCATGGACCATCATCAACCGTCTGGTGACGGGCTCCCGGTCAGCGACGTGCTTTTGGACCCGCATCAGGACGGGGATAGCTACCCGAATCCGGAACTTTGCGGTGTCGGCGTTTCTTACAAGTTTATCTGCGCACTGTTTAGCCGTCTTGGACTCCCGAATCCGGTGGAATATCTGGATTTGGTTGCGCTTGGAACGCTTGCAGACCTTGTGCAGATGACACCAGAGAACAGGTTCTTTACGCGTTCCGGGCTAGAATGCTTGAAGGACAGCCGCTGGCCAGGCGTGCAAGAAATGTATGCCTCTCTTATGAAGCCCCACAGCTGTGTGGGTGGCATCGATGTTATGTATAAACTAGCGCCGCTCCTAAATGCGCCCGGTCGCATGGAACGCCCTGACCCGGCTCTTAAACTCCTTTTATGCGAAAATAAAAGCGAGGCGCCGCAACTGCTCGCAGAACTGAAAGAATGGAATGCTCGCCGCAAGGAAAAAGAGGCCGAAATTACCGAGATGGCGATGGAACAGGTCAAGACGCTTTATGGCGATACCATTCCGACCGTCATCGTTGTTGCGGGTGATAACTGGCATGTCGGCGTGATTGGCATTGTTGCAGCAAAGCTAGCGCAGGAATTCCACAGACCGTCAGCGGTGCTTTCGATTATCGACGGCATGGCGCATGCGAGTGCCCGTGCAGTCCCCGGGTTCAACTGGCACAAGGCCCTGTTTGAATGTCGTGAACTTTTTGACCGCTGGGGTGGCCACGCCAATGCTGCTGGTTTTTCGCTGGAATCGTCGAGAATCGATGAACTCCGCGGTCGTCTGTTGCAGTCTGCGGCAGAGCAAGGCTATACGGGCGAGGTCATCAATGACGACGCATCTTACCCGTACGACATCAAGATTGCCCTCAGTGAACTTGTTGTAGAAAACCGCGCTCCGAGCGGTAGGTTCCCGGTGCGAGAACGTTCGATTCTCGACTATATCGATTTATTGGAACCGTTCGGCGGGAACTTCCCGTATCCGACGTTCCGTGCTGAAGGTGTGACTGTGCATCGCGTGCGTGAACTTCGCGGCGGACACTTGCAGATGGAAATTTCGCAGGCGGGGAGCAACGTGTTCCCGGCGATTGCCTTTGGGCTCCGCAAAAGCAAGGCTCTGCTGGGCCGTTCACGCCCGGTGACGATAGTTTTTGAACCTGTTTGGAATTATTTTAACAATACAAAGACTGTGCAACTTTGCATAAAGTCTATCGAGTGAGGCCATGATTAGACGTAACGCTCCAATGATAGCCTTTTTATTTGTTTTTATTGCCATGCTGTATTTTATTTACAGCGTTCCCCGGTATGAACCCATAGTAGAAGCCGAAGAGAACGAGAAAGAAGAGCCGGTCAATGATACGTTCAGGGGGCGTGTCGATATGCCCTCGATTGACGAAATCTACGTGCTTGAAAATACCGCCGGGCGTGATTTGAATAAACTAGCTCTATTCTTTAAAGGACGTGCTGCTGGCTTGCATTACCTATCGTCGGAGTATTTCAAAAAGTTTAACTCGAACCGCAAGGGACATTCGTTCTCCAAATCGGATGACGGTGTGTTTCTTGGGCTGCGTTTGACGCTTGATAGCTTGGGACGGTTCATGAATCCGCAAATTCTGTTTTCGGATACGGATGACGATGTTTTCAAGGTCAAGCTGTTGAAGCATGTCGAATATTTCTGGCGTTTGCCTCCGAGCAGGCAAGGTAAACTTGAAATGTGGATTCCCATACGGTTCCATGCATCTGCAAGTCAACGGCAAACAGCTGGCGAAAAAAAGATTAGTGCAAAAAAATAAAGGAAAGGGAAAATGAAGACTGAACAGAAAAAAGATTACAAGGCGCCACAAATGCGTTCCGTCGAACTTAAGCGTCAGGCAAACCTTATGCAGGAAAGCCTGGGGGGCAAAGACGGCTCTGGCATACAGCTTGGTTAAAACAAAAACTCGGCGTAAAAAGCCGAGTCTTTCATATTCGCGAAGGTCTCGCGTTACCGAGGCTATTACTACGCTCTAAGGAGCTCGACGAGCTGTTGAGCGTTCTTTTCGATAAGCACGAAAGCTTCGAACATGCGGGCTTCGCGCCACTTGGTCAAGTATTTCGCCTGCCAATCGACAGCGATGGAAGCCGGATCCTTGGGACCATTTTCGTTCTGGTACCAGACTTCCTTTGTGATTTCGCGAATCATGGCGCCCATTTCGGCAGCCGGCTGTACGGAACCCTTGCAGAGGAGAAGCGCGCGCAGGTTGTCGAGCAAAATCTCGTCGGACGGGTTTTCCGCATCTTCGCGGGCACATTCCCAAATTTCGTCGCGATGGCGCTCTGTCCAGCCAATCAGGTATTTTTTCGTCTTTTCGAGTTCGCCTTTGGCCAGTTTTTCATCAACCGCTTCACGCGGGTAATAGATGCTGTTTGGATAGAATTCAATCATGATTTCCCGCCTTGTGCGAAGTTGAAGCCATGTTAAAAAACAATGCCCGGGGCGGGACTTGAACCCGCACGAGGTTGCCCCCAAGGGATTTTAAGTCCCCAGTGTCTACCATTCCACCACCTGGGCAGGTTGTGCGTGCGTAATATAGCAAATTTACAGCCCCTTAATCGATTAAATCGAAAAAACGTATATGGATTTTATCACATTTTTTATTATTATCGTATTTTCTGTTTATAAATGTTTACTTTCCGGAAGCATTATTATATATTACGAATAGGGCCTTGGTGAAAAAGGTCGTTTTTATTGTTACCTTTAAGAGAGATTTTTTAGTGGAGACTTGTTGCGTGGAGATTTCGGTATGTTGAATGTCGATACCAAAAAGAAAGGCTATACGCTGGTAGAAGTCCTCGTTGTCATGTCGATTATGGGTATCTTGTCTGCGATGGGCGCAGCAAGCTTGCGCAATGCTGTTATCAATAATCGAGTTCGGGGCTATGCGCAGAACACTGCCGCTTTCCTGGAACGTATAGCCGCTGACGCTAACAGAATGTCCAAAACGCTTTGCATGAAGGCCGACAATGATACGCTCAAGGTTTATGAAGGGGATTGCGGTAGCAGTTCGTCTTCTGCGGACCCCGCACTATATGACCGTTATGAACTCGAATCCCCTGCAACATTTAACTGTTTAAGCGATTATCGAGGTGATATCAACGTGGGAGAAGGCTCAGCTGATGATAATGACTGGACTCGCTCAAGTGGCGTAGAATTTAAGCCACGTATAGGGCTTTCGGCGTTGCCGAGCAAGGGTTTTATTTGTATCCAGTATGGATCTTCGCGCAATTTTGCGGGTGTGAAAAAGACAGCTTCTAAGAACGGACTTGTTCCTATATGGCATGTGGGCAACGGTTGGCAGGAATTGTAGGTGAACTATGACGAATCTTTTGAAGAACAAAAAGGGTTTTGGTATTGTAGAAATCTTGGTCGCAGCAGCTGTCCTCGGTTTTATGTATATGGCGATTTTGAATATGCAGGGCGGAAATCACGATGCATTGTTGCGCATTCGCGGTCGTGACGGCGCCGTCGATGTGGCTCAGCAGGTGCTCGACTCCCTCAAGGCTATCGGTATCGCCTCTATTCCGTCAAGTTCTAATCCTGATAACGATACAACTTATAGCGTTCAGGATATTAACCGCAAGTGGGCGAGAGGCCTTGGTGATTCTGCCACGGTGACGTATCATCCAGAAGTGACGGTTTCGGCAACGCAGAATTACACGTCGCGGGACTCGTCGCAGTTCGAGACAATTCACCACATTTATGCGAAACAGGTGAAGGTCAAAGTCTCCTGGAACTTCAAAGGCTCCACGCAGTCCATTGAAGTCTCCAGCGTCATTAGGTGATAGGTTGTATGAACCATATCGCGTGATTCGCACGTATTATTGCTCTGGCGGTTAAATGATTTCCATTAACGATTAAATATTAAACCACATAATTTAAGGTGTGTAGTTCTACTTTGTATGTCGAATGCTATGCCAAGTGTCGCGTATGCCAGCGTATAATAAAGAGATGCTAGTCTTTCAAACAACGGACTGCAAAAAATAGTTCTTTGCTAGCTTGCAATACTTGGGCGTTTCTTTCGCTAATCCAGATAGCCACAATATCGTTTGCCGTAACTTCGCTAACCGAAGCATATACTGTTAAAGTACTGTCGTAACCAAAAGTTTCTTCGTAAATTTCTTGGGACTCGTTAAAAGCAAAACCGATATTTTTTGAATTGAATCCAGATTTATTGTCTCCTCCGTCTTCTATAGAAATCAGTTCATTTAAATAAGCATTGTCGAATAATGTCTGCCATTCCTTAAAATCAGGAATGTGCCATCCTTTTGGGCAAACTCCCTGATAAGGCTGAATGGAATCAGGTACTGTTGGAAATTTCTTAAATACACGTATATCGTTGAGAGACAGAAGGAATCCTTTTTGCGTGTAAAGTCTGCCGTATTTTTCGCAATCAGCTTCTGTGCTTTTTTGGGGACATATGGATTCTTTCTCATATCCAGGATTTCTTCCGTAGAAGTCCGGGTCTTCAATGATATTTGGGTAATCGCTAATGTCAAAGTTCAGGTTCTCAGCCATCCAGATTTGATTACCTATTTTAGCGGTTTTATACGTTTTTCCGTTTCGTTCATCAGTCAGAAGTCCTGTTTCTGGATTGTAGTTTGCTGCTTCCCCTTTTACGATTGAGCTGCTAGACTGGATTTGTCCTTTTGAACTGCTAGAAGAATTTTTTGAAGCTTGTGTCTCACTTGAAAAAATCGATGTCGCGGTACTAGATGAGGAAGCTTCTACGATTGAACTTGACTCTGGGGACGGAATTTTGGATGAACTGGATGGGGTTATGCTTTCTGTGGCGTTTGAAGAACTATCATCGCAGGCAGAAAGAACCACGATTAAAATGCAGAACAGTGAAAAATGAAAGGTTTTCATAGAGAGTCTCTCCTTTTTATGAAAAATAACAATAAATAAAAAATGTTTGAACGAAAAAGAAAATATATCGCTAAAAAAGTGAAAGTAAAAAAAATATGAACATTGTTGTATTTTTTAGGAATAAATGCAAATCTTGTGAATTTGTAAACAGTGTAAGAAAAAAAACAGTTTGCAATTAGTTTGTTTTATTATTAGATTATTTTCATTTAAAAAAAAAGGGGTAATTTTGTTTAGAATACTTAATTCTATATATTTTGTATGCTTATTTAATGTCATGCTTTTTGCTCAAAGTGCAGAACAAGGGCAAATTTTTAATAAGTATTCTGCAGAAGCTGAAGAAGGCGTTAATCTTTTTTCAGGAACGTCTGCTTTAAATAGAAAACTGGTGACTATAACATCGGGGAATGTATCGGCAGCAGTTGAGCTGAATTATCTTGGAAATGTTGGCGAAGTTGTTCTAAATAAGAATGATATTGCCCCAACAAGTTGGGTTGGACTTGGATGGTCACTTGGTCATGCAAAGATTATAAGCGAAAATTCTGGAACAATGTGGCTAGGTGATGATTCCTATTATCTTATTTCGGCTAGTGGTGTGAAGTATAGAATTTTGAAAAGCGGAAAGAATAGTGATAATTCTGACAGGTGGTGGATTGAATCTCTGCCTTATTGGATAGTAAACCCTGATGTTAACGAGATATCATTCGAAGATAAAAAGTATCAGGTTATCGTTGGTTGGAGTATTCAGGATGATGCTGGTAATAAATATTACTATGGTGATGGTACTTATAAATATGGAGATAACTCTCCCACAATAAGAAATGCTACTGAATATACTTTGGCTTATCCCCATACGATGGGCATTATAGGAATTGTTGATAATGGCATAGATGAATTATTTCCAAGTGCGTGGAATTTAAAAAGAAGCGAAGATTATGATGGGAATTATTTGGAATACGAATATGATCAATTTGTAGAAAAAGTACGTACGCGAAGATATATAGAAGCGCCGTTTCGTAAATATATGAAGTATGGAGAGAATGTCCATACAAATAACTCTTATACGAAAGAATGTTATTTAAAGTTGATAAAATCTTCTCAAGGCGAGTCTGTTGTTTTTACGACGGAACAAAAAAATTATGTTAATGAATTCCTAGATCTCAAGGGAATTGTTGAAAAAGATGAAGAAAACTTTGATGCGTATATTGATCCAATGGAAAGACGCTATTTGTCTAGCATTGTTGTTCAAAAGGAAATAGCCGATAAGGCTGGCGAAAAAAAACAGGTTACAATAAAAAATATTGATTTCTATTATAAGCCTTTGAATGTTGTTTTTTATAAGAAAAAGAAAACAAATGAATCTAAAGCTGTTGATGACAATTCAGAATTTGTCAAACGTTTGTTGATGGCTGTTGTGGAGTCAACGGATAAAGGTGATATACAAAAAGAACTCTATTCGTATTATGAAAGTGATTTTGATTCGGAAAAAAGACTCCCTCTGAATTTTGGTGCACTTCGATCCGTAAAAAGTAACAATTGCGGTACCGTTGAATATATCTATAAGGAACAAAATTTGATAAAGCAAAATGGTACGAGCGGTATTCATTATGATATTTTGCCGATTACAAAAATTGCTATGGGTAATTTGGAAGACGGAACTGCGTATGTTGTAGGTCTAAATCTTATTAAAGAAAATGTCCAAGTTTATCATCGTATAAATGGAAGATGGAAATTGATACAGAATCTTGATGAGGATTTTAAAGGAAAAACAAACCTAGCGGAATTTGATAGAAAAGGCGAATTCGTTGCAGGTGACAGAAATTGGTTTGTATATACCAATAATGAAAAAAGTATTTATATGCCTTATGAGTGGAACGGCCGTTTTTGGGAAAATAAAAAGGAAATAAAAAAAGCAGGTAGTGCTGAATTTATTGAAATTGGTCCTGGGTATATTCTTAAAGCAAGGAATTCTGGTGATTGGATTAAATTGACTATGCCTTGGAATACTTGGAATGGAGAATCTGATAAGTTACTCCTCGATACAGATGCTGATAGCGATACTGACGATCGAAAATATACGGCTATGTTCACATCAAGAAACCATTTCGGCATATTTTTTAAGGATAAAAGTCCAGGAAATAGTGGCCATTTAAAAATTTGGTCCTTTGGCCCTGATAAATCTGTAGGTCAAGAAATTTATGATGAAGACAATTTGGATGATGACAACCATTACGGTTTTGTTGATGACAATATATTGATTGGCGGGACGGAAGGAAGAGGCCTTACGGGACAATATGCGATGGCATATCATTTCTATGAAAAGAACGGAAAACCTGCTTGGCTTAGACAACAAATTAAGGAATTTAGTGGATCAAAGGGATCTGTAGATATTATGGCTATGGGGGATGGATATTTTGCCCTCCGACATGATGACCATGACGATTTGTCCCTTTTTGAGTACAACGGAGAAAAGTGGTCTGTTGTCCCTGATGCTGATGAGCGGAATATGGTCAATCAAAACTTTGATCCGAAAACAGAGGCGGAATGGGATGCTTTCAATGGTTATAATTTCTTTGTCGTTCGTATGCCTCACATAAAGAGGACTAATACGTATAACTATATAAGGCCCCAGCGTAATTATGGCATTTTCTACAAAGAAAAAAATAAATGGAATTGGGAATATATTTATCAAGCAGAAAATCTCAAAGTGAATAGAACGTCAATAATTGCAGGATCTAATTGGTTTACTGCAAGAGCAAAAGATGAACCTTTGGTTCGGGATGTCAAGATATATAACGGAAAGGAATGGAGAGATGATGCGGATTGGAATAATTTCCCGTTTATTTGGAAGGATATTGAGGGTGATTATTTTGACATTTTTGATAATGTAAGATCTTTGAATGGCGATTTTCTTGTTTTGGAGCGGGGGACAGATAGCTGGATTGTCTATAAGAAAAGGGATTCTTTCACTTCGGGTGTCAGTGGTTTTGTCGTGAAGGAAAAAATAGTGAATGACCCGGTAACAGCTAAAAAAACGACGTATTCCTATGACTATCAAGTGGGAATACAGGATATTTATCCTGCTTATGACTATGTTACAAAGGCTCCACTTATAAAAGGGTTCGCAATAAATTTGCCAAATAATGCTGGTCGTATAGAAAAGGAACTATGCGATGAAACAGGTGAACTTGCTGGTGTTGCCAAGGGGCAAATTTGTAAAGAAAGCTATTATCGAAATGATGTAAATAAGGGTCTTTTTCCATTGAGTAAAGTTGAAAAGACGTATAAACCTTACCGTGGCAAGAACGATTCGTGGCCTAGTTTTATTTATATAGATCGTTTGGTTGAAGTATCTACAACCAATAGAAATCAGAGAACAACTGAGTATTACAAGTATAATGCAGACGATATTAACGATTTAGTGAAATCTGTTACAGTGAAAGATATGAATACGGGGAAAATTATTTCGGAATCTGTAAATGTTTATGCTGCTGAAATTGATGAATATAAGGATTTAAGAAAAGAACGTCGCCTTGTTGAAAAGGCTGCTGTTTATCAGTGTGTTCCCGATTGTAAAAATGGAAAAGTTGTTTCTGGTATAGCGAATAAATATAAAAAAGACGCGGATACAGAAAATAAGTTGCGCATTTCTGAGGAGTGGGCCTATTTGCCTGCCAAGAATTCAAGAGACGAGAAATTTAAATTTGACTGGAGTAAGGACAACTTTGAATCTTGGAAATTGACGAAATCTTTTTCTCATTATTTTCATGGCATAGCGAATCAATATGTCAATCAATTCGACCTTAAATCATCTGTTTTATTTGATGAGGGGCGCTCTAAAAGAATTCTTGCATCGGTTAAGAATGCTGGAATTGATGAATTTTTATTGATGCCGGGCGATACGTGTGGCATCAAAAATTGGGATGAAGACAATTGTAAGGTGGTTCCTCTAGTGGGGCGAATCGTTGAAAAAAATAATCCGAATGAAAAAGATAAGGATTACGGACGCTTTACGGATTATGCGGTTTATGTTTCTGGTAGTGATAAATTGTCAGGAAAAGTTTTAAAAGCGAAAGAAAAACAGTATCGTTTCTCTACATGGGTACAAGGGTTGAATAGTGATGATGGTAAAGAGTTGATTTTAAAAGTGAATGGGAAAAGTAAAAGGTTCCCTTTAAAAGGCAAGGGACAATGGGAGTATATCGAATGGACTGATGATAAAGTGTTTGATGCGAATGCTGAAATATTCATTTCTTTAGAATCGTCGGATGGTTCTGAAATTCATTTGCAAGATGTAAGATTTGTTCCGGCAGATGCTATTGTCAATGTTGAATTTTATGATAAAAAATGGAATAAGCCCATAGCTTCTGTAAATGACCGTGGCGTTGGAAATTATTTCACGTATGATTATCAAGGCCGTGTTGCAAAAACGTATGGAGAAAATGCCAAACGTGAGGTGTACTTGATGACGCAGAATACCTACCATACGGGAACATGTAGCATATCTGAAGCAAATACTTCTCTAAAGAAATTGGAGGTAAATGGTATAGATGTTCCAATAACGGGAACTTCAGGTACAATTGAAATGACTGTTGGGAATAATGTGGATGAATTGAATGCTATGTGGGAAAGTGATGCGGAAGAAAATACTTATTACAGAATATATAAGAATGATTCTAATCCACCACCTCAATATAATAAAGATACATGCTGTGCAGGAGCGAGACAGCTTGTACAACAATTTTCAGGAATGTCGATGGTCTTAGATATTGCTGTATCTACCATGGATTCTCCGTATCATATAGTTTTTAATAAATCGACAACGGGCTGGGTTGATTATGGTAAGGATTTGGGAAGTGGAACTAGTCCTATTTTTTGGTCTGGGGATAATGTTTCGGGGATTTTTTACTTGAGAGATGGTGATTTGAATAGGGCGTATTATGATGGCTTGGATTGGAATAAGTTTTCCGAAGAACAGGATTTGGATATTGAATATATTGCCAGTACTATGAATAATAATTCGGCTTACTTATTTGTACTTCCGGATATTGTCGGTGGCAATTATGACAGTGCATACGTTAAAAATGTTGGTGTGAATGCCAAGGGTGTTTTTGCTTCGACTTCTTCATTGCGAAGTAATTACGATAAACGATTAGTTTCACAGGGGAATATTGAAGGTGTATCGACTTTCAGTCGGCATTATAGAGTTGCCTCTAGTAAGGATAATACGGAATCCTATGTTGTATATGAAAAAACGATTGTTACGGAAACAGATGAGAATTTTGTCGATATAAGATATCCGGCAGGAGATACGCTTAAACCTGTAAAAAAAATAAAAAAAGTGGTTAGAAATGATAAGTCGCTGGTGTCAAAAAAATTGGAAAATAATAAGTGGATAGATTGTGGCACAATTTTAGAAGCAAACGTTGATGATGTTTCGTTGACCATTGGGCCTCAAAATACGCCTTACGTGGCTTACATTGGAAAATCTGCATCAAAAAAAGTAAAAAAATATCTTATTGAAGATCCTGATGGCACATATGAAGATGCTGATATAAATGATATTCCTGATGCGTTAAAGAAAGAATATGAAGAGGAAGAATATTATGTTGTTGTTAAACATTTAGAAAAGAATGGTGGCCTAAATAGATGGATCGGTTATGGTTCTATTGATGGAGATATTCTTAAATTAAAGGGTCATGATTTAATTGGTGCAAAAAAATTAAAGATGGCTTCTGATGGGATTAATGTTTATATGGCTGTGTTGTATGATGAGTCTAATAAGAATGCAAGAAACTCTTTAAAAGTATTTAAATTGGAAAAAACATCCAGTCAACTTAATTTCGTAGAGATTGTAGATACGTTTGTTGGATCCAGTACTATTGCTTATCTGGACGAAGGTGACAATTTCGATATTGAAGTAAACGGAGGTATTCCGTATTTGGCTTTTGAAAACGACGATAATGACAAGTATGTTTCTGTATTGAAATTTGAGTCTAACAGATGGAAATCGGTCGGAAATCCAGCCTTTGCGAAGGTAAGTACATTAAAGAATAGCTTAGATTTGGCTATAAATAACAATATTCCGTACGTTGTGTTTAGGGAAAGTGAACAATCCCTGAATGAAAATCGTCAAGGAAAAATTGTTCCTATGAAGTATTCCTTGAATAATGACATGGACTTAACAATTTCCTCAATAGGAAATAAAAATGAACAGTCGTTGTTTGGAAAATTTAGGCAATATATATTGAGTTATCAATATAACGTACCTAAAGATACTGAGCAAATTACTTTTGACATAAAATTCAGTAATACCAATGATGTTAAAGCTTTCGGTGTGATGAATAATGGAGCCGTAGAATTTACTTGGACGAAATCTTCCAATTTCTCAGAATTGGCTTGGTTTGATAGCCAAAAAGCGGGAAGTTTATCCTCTGTTACTGTCCCGTTACGTTATGGCAAGAATAAAGTTAAGATGCTTGTGTTGGGTGAAAATGGAGCTTTGTTAACGTATAATTTTGTTATTTGCAGGGATTACGTTTCTGGACTTTCTATACAAATTCAAGAGCGGAATGGAAATTCCAGTTTCCAGGTTTATAAGAGCGTTGATGGGATTCCTATAACGAGTCCAACGGCACACTTTGAAAATTCAAGTTCATCAACGGTTGTTATACCGGATCATCCAACTTATGGTATTATTCCGCCAGAAGATGGTTCCCGTACGAAATCAATATGTGTCGATTATAATTCTGATTGGCGAATGATTGTTAATGGATGTATTTTTTCTAAAAATGTATGCTTTGACTACGATTTTGTTGATAGGGTTATTCTTGTTCCTGATGATAAATGTGATAAACCCGATGTAATTGTTGCGGGTAGTTCTAGTAGCTCTTTATTGGAATCATCTTCTGCTACATCGCAAATTGTCTTTGTCGATCAAGAAGGTCATGAAAAAATTGTGGACATCGTTGTCCTTGATGATCAAAAGACGACAATGCTTGGATATTCTTCGTCTAGAAACGGCTTGGGGTTGTCTAGTTCTTCTGTTTCGCCGATTCTTTCGAGTAGTTCTATTGCGCAAAGCAGTAGTTCGTCTGTATTGCCCAGCGGTTCGTCAAGCTCTGTTTATGAAAATAGTAGTTCTTCGATAATAGGTGGAGGTTCATCAAGTTCGATTTTGATTGATGATAAGGATGGCTATGGAAAAGTTGTTCATGAAACTGCTATTCCGGAAACATACGCTACTCTTATAGATTACAAACTTGTAGGCAGAGATAGGATTTCTGTTGCAAATTCTGTGACTATGGGTAGTGGCAAATATATTGCTGGAGCAATTGATATTGCTGCTGGCGCTAGAGCTAATGGAACCTTGATGTCCTATGGGAATGTTTTTGTTGGAAGCCGTGCTTATGTACATACATTCATTGTTGGTGGAAACAAGGATATACAACAAGGGGCTGTAATTACAAATTATATTGAAAAATCTGTAGATGTTCCTGTAGTTCCTTCCGTTCCTTCTTCATATGGACATGAAAATATAAACGTTTGGCCGAATAATTCTGCTGTATTGCATCCTGGTTTGTATGAAAATATAAATGTATATGCGAATGCCTCTGTGGTGTTTGAACCCGGTGTTTATTATGTCAAATCGCTGTATATTGCACCCGATGCATCCATTGATTTGAAAACTGATAGCGATTTAATTCAAATTTGGATTAATGATGATTTTAGCATTGGTGATAGATCCACATTCTACAGCAGAGGCGGAGCGTCGAAATGTTTCATCTATGGGAATAGTGCTGGATATATGTATGTCGGAACTAATGTCAATATAGGGGCTTATATTGCTTATCCGAATGGCTATGTGAATCTTGCTCCAAATTCTGTGTTGTCAGGTGCAATCTGGACTAAGTCTATAACCGTTGGTGCAAATGCGATTATTCGATAGGGGATATAAAATGAAAAAAAACATTGCATTTCTAATAGTTTTTTTTGCTTGTTCTCTTTATGCAGAGGTTGTATCTCCTAGATATGATGATGCGTCTGCCCATTTGGGATTGCCTAGTTGGGTAACGTTTAGTGGTGGAGAAACCGTTTATTATCCAGAAGAAACGATATCGTCTTCATCTTCCAAAAGTGCGGATATAAGTCTTCCTGCAACACATTATGTAAATCTCATGGGTGAAACATATAAAACTTTGAGAGTCGATGATTATGGAAGGGTTTATTTTATCCCAGATCATGAATTGAGAGACACCCTTTGGTTTGGTATTTATCATTTCTTGAAAAATGAATCGTTTATTTGGAAGGCGTATGATGGTAATGAAGTTGACGAGAATAATATAAGTCAAGACCGGTTCATGATTGTGATAAATCAAAGTTTTGAACATAGTTCTAATGAGCAATATATGCTTCAGTTCGTTATTTTTCCTGATGGGGAAATGCATGTCCAGTTATGGAAGAAAAACTCGTTTTTATGGGAGAGCCCTTCTTGGTTTGAAGCTAAGTATTTTGACGGGTTAAAACAACATAAAATGCCTAAAATCCCGTATGCCGCAACAATGGAATTGTTAGGACCTAATGGCTTGCGTCCAGGCTGGATTGCGAAATCCATGCGAGATGAAGATGCCGCTGATATTCAATTTGAAATGGATGAAAATGGGAAGGGCCTGCATATTTCTGTTGATGGATATAGTAAGGATTTGGGTGGAGTTATTGCCTATGATAATTCTCGAGAGCACCCTGTTGTCGGAAGTTTTAGTTCTATTGATGTACAGACTGAAGGTCTTCCTGAAGATGATTTTTTGCCTTTCTACTGTTGGTATTTTAACGAATTCTATGGAACCTTTGATGCGAAGTATCCTCAAGAAAAATCTTTTTCGAAAGGAGTTCCTTCTTTTACCTTGAAACAATCCGATTTTCAATATACATGGGATGCGTATATGACTAAATCTAGGATTGGTAAGGACGGTGAAATTTTACCTATTTTGACAGAAAATGAAATTTCCTTTATCAAGGCTCCGGCGATTAAATTCCAGCGTGTTGGTTCGCCCTCAGGTTCGATTCAAAAAAGATTCGATTTCAATATAACCTCTATAAAGTATCATTTAGCACAACTGCCGTCTGTTCAATTTTTGCCAAATCGAACGAAGGTTTTCTTTAAGATAAAAAATGGGGATGGTGGCCGCTTTGAAACTCCGGGATTAAAGGGGGTATTCGAAGATTGGAACAAAACGATGGTTTACGAGATGTTTAAAGGTCAAAAAATAGAGGGAACTATAAAAGTTTTTCCTGGAAACGAAATTGATCGAATATACGTTTCTAGCAGAGATGGCGGAATATGTAGTGATAACGTGCAGATGAATAATGTTGATGAAGTTGCCTGTGGTGTCGGTTTCAAAAAGATTTCAGAAGATGTTGTAGAATTTAGTAAGTCTGTTCAAGATCTTGTAATTTTATCGATTACTTATAAAAAATGTTCAAAACGTACACTGACCGTTGTTCCCGAAATTCATCAAGTACAATCATTTCCTTCATCAGGAACTGATACAAAAGCATTTGAAACGGCCTCTGTATTAAACGGGTTCGGAGCCGAAATTCAAAAACAGGAGAAAATATCGTCAAGTAAGTATATGGTTTCGACAAGTTACAGTAATGACTTGAATCAGACTACTTATGTTCCCATGAACTTTGTTCATGAAAGTTCATCTGGAGATTTTGAATATGTGGATTTGGCATGCTATAATTGCATTACTTTGGCAAATGGTTTTTATGGAGGGCAGGACCCTATTGACCGACCGAATGCTTTGGGGTATGCTTATACGGAACAGGAAAACTATAACAATAAAAATGGTGTTGTCGGTTCTGCAGCTGGTGTTGCCAAACGTTCGTTTGCCTATAATGATGGAAATACAGCGAAAAGCTGGTCCATTCCTGTTTCTTCGGCGGAGGATTTTATCCCGTTTGATAAACTTATTGAATGGCGTATTGAGGATTTATTCCACAAAAATATGGATAACGCCTATAATTTGAATTATACGTTGACCGTGTCTAGAAACTCAGAAGGCAAGTTTACACAGAAGATAAACGATAGCAGGGGGTTGTTAAAATCGTCCTGGTATTACAATGGAACGAATCCAGTAATCTCATTATATGATTATGATGAATATGGCAATCTTATAGAGACGAGGTTAAAAAATGATGAACGTCTTGTAGAGGAGAATACTTACGATGCTCAGGGGAGAATGGCTAAATCGAAAAGTAATGACCGCGGTTTAAGTGAGTTCAAATATGATTCATATGGAAGATTAAAATATACGCGTTCTGCTATGCAAAAAGCAAAAGGTGAATTTTCTGCGACATTCTATGACGAATATGGTAGAAGTGTTGCTTTAGGGATTGTGACTGGCGGAGATAATGTTTTTAACGATCCTGATGGCGTTATATCTTCGAATGTGCGCTATGTTTCCAAGACGATTTATGGAATGCCCGATGCAACAGTTCTCCAGCAATATGGAATGCCTCAAGATTTGGCAAATGAAATTTTAAGTAATATGAAGAATGTTCGCCCGAATGATATAGGTGCGGTAGTTTCGTTTGATGGAAAAGGGAATGTATCGAAGATTGTCATGTCTTCGTATAACGTCATTGGGATGAATACGGACAAGTGGATTTACATCGGTCTGAAAAATTTTCCCGCAGTCCGTCTGCAGTATGAGTACAACGATTCCAAGGAGCCTATTTGGACTAGCTTTAGTCAATGGAAAGGGACTTCTTGGAGCGAGAAGACTGTAAGAACCCGTGACTATGATGAAAAGGGCAGACTGTTGTGGATAAAGGAAAATGGAAAGTTCCTTGCGAAATATACCTATACGGAACTTGGAAATACAAAGACGAAAGAATATTTCGATAATGGGGCCCTGATTATGGAAAAATCCATATCCGCGGATGTTTATGGGCGTGTCACTGATGTAAATTATAAGAATGATGCCGGTAACGAAATTTATTCGACAAAATTGGGCTTTTCAAACGATCTTTCCAGCAGGGTGACTTCGCTAGACCATTCGTGGAGTGGAGTGCTGAATCGCGGAGATGTAAAACGTAAAGGTTTGTATAGTTACGATTATAACGATAGGCTTTCGAATGTTGTGGGTAGCTTTGCCGCGTCCTATGAATTCGATGAAATTGGAAGAATGAGCAAAAAAGTTGAAGGCGATGATGGAATTGAATTTTCGTATGCTAATCCTAGTTACAGGCCATCGGGTTACAGTGTCAATGGCGAGTCTGAGACAAAGGACGTTGAATATTTCAAATATGACGCTTCTGGGAACATCTGGTACGACAAGCATAACAAGGTTGTTTATAAGAACTCGGAACTGGGCTTGCCTGTAAAGATTACTACATTCACAAATATGCCCTCCAACATTACCCTTGAAGACGTGAACGAAGAAAGGGATTTCGCCAATGTGGAATCCGTTGTCGATGTCACGTATGACGAGGCCGGCAACCGTCTGTGGTATTCCGTTGATAATAGGGTTCGCGATGAAAAGTGGATAGAGGTCACTCTCCCGGGAATCGGCGTGTTCAAGTCGCAAGATGTGGATGCGGCGAACCCTGCGTATGAACTTGTCCGTCAGGATTTGGTGGCCGGAGCTTATCGCGATGCAAGCGGGAACGCGCATTTCCCGGTTCTTGACGCTCAGGGGAGCGTTCGTGGCTACGTGACTGCGGCTGGGCTGGAGAGTGCCTATGATTATTACCCGTATGGAACCGTGGTAAATGTTTCTCCGAATGCAGGCGACGATAACAGGCGTTGGCAAGATAAAGAATTTGACAACGAACACCACAAGTATTATTTTGGCAGCCGTTACTTTGACCCGTTCTTTGGAATGTGGATGTCTCCGGACCCTGCGGGACAATTCGCGAACCCCTACACGTACGGCGGGGACCCGGTAAACTTCGTTGACCCGAACGGGGAAGAGGCTGTTACTGCAGGGGTTTTAGTAACGGCAGCTGTTGTTGGTGCGATAATTGGAGGTTCTACTGCCATTTACCAGTGCTCCAAATATGGGGCCGGAAGTTGTGCCGTTGCCGTGCCTCAGGCGATTGTTGTCGGTGCAGCCGCAGGGGCGGCGGGTGCTGCTGCTGGAGGGGCTGTGGGTGGCATGGCGGCTGGGGCCGGAGAGGGTGCCATTGGTGGCGGTTTTGCTGGTGGTGCTGCGGGAAGTGCAACAAGCTATATTGGCAATGGCTTATTTACCGGGGATATGTCCTTTGGCGAAGGCTTTAGGCAAACGATGGTTGGCGGCTTTAGTGGAGCCATAAGCGGGGGCGTTGGATCTTCTCTAGAACTTAGTGAAACCGCTTTGGGCTGGGGTGGAAGGACTGGCGGAGAGCTTTTGGGTAGTGCTGCCAGTTCTGTATTCAATACGGCGATCAGTGGTGGTGGTAATTTCTGGGACTATTTGTCTAATATGGGACAATCCATGGCGATGGGCTTGACTTCATCGATTCTTACGGGTTATTTGGATTCCTATTTCAATAAAAAGGAACGATATGATGATAGAGATATCCTCAAATCGAATCCGCAAGAGGGTGATTTATATGTGTGGGGGGTGAATGATGACGATCCTCATAATCCTTTAGCAGGGTGGTTTAAATCACGTGCAATAATGACTGGATCAGGAGAAGCTTATTCACATGTTGCTATTATTGATAAAGTTGATAACAGACTTGTGGTGCGGGAAGCGAATGGGGATGGTAGCGATCGCTTGATTCATTTTGATACTCCTAGCGAAATTGGGGAATATAGAAATAGAGCCTTCAAAAAATTGGGAAATAAATTTATTGTTCAGCCTTTTAATGGTTTAAAAAATAAAGATTACAATATTTGGGTAAAGAATTGTACCACTCAAGCTAGTATGTGGACTGGATTACCATACCGTAATAATCCTGGAGCTTTTGCACGAATGATGCTTAATCAGTCAATCTACTATAATAGTGCTTCTTTGAGGAGTATTTTATGGTGAATGCAGTATTTCTTGTTTTTTTACTATTTTTTTCAAGTTGTACTTCATCGCAACTTCGAGCAACAGATCATTTCTTAGGAGGCTTTAAAGTAACAAAATCGTTCCCTATAGATTTGAACAGTAGGGAAAAACATGTATATGCTGTTCATAGTATTGAGAAACCTTCCATTTGGGGACAGGGGAGAGAGGGGGGCACTGCGTTTACCATAGCCCTATGTGTCGATCGTAAAGATGAAAATCATTGGCCTGCAAGTTTGCCTTTGAAAATAGTTGCGAAAACAAAGATTAAAATAGGAGAATATGCTGATAGTACGTTTAGGGAATCATTAGATGGTTCTGCTGGATGTTGGAAAGTTGATGATAGTGATGGTTGGAAACCTTATGAACAACTTTTGCCTGCTGACGTAGATTTAGAACAACCATTAACTATAGAATTTCAAATTATAGATGGAGACTCCCTTGCATTGAAGGATCTTGTCAATCCAAGGCTCGTTATTATAACTGGGATATGATTGGGAAAATGAATATTGTTGAGTTGTATTACAATGGGAAAAAATTCTGTAATCTCGTTGTATGACTATGATGAATATGGCAAACTTGTAAAAGCCGATAACGGAAAATATGGGCTTGTTCATGCTAATTGTGCGATTCAGGGAACTAATTGGACAAACATGCCTTACCGCAATAACCCAGGAGCTTTTGCACGAATGATGCTTAATCAGTCAATCTACTATAATAGCGTTTCTTTGAGGAGCATCTTATGGTAAAGATTGTGCGAATTCTTGTTTTTACCTCGCTTTTGGCTGGATGTACTTCTGATACAATTCGTGCGTTTGATAGAACCATGGGTGTGTTTAAGGTTGCAAGAGTCTTTCCGATAGATTTATCTAGCAGAGAAAAGCAGATTTTCCATATAAGAGGATTGGAAAAACCGTCGTGGTTAGGGCGAAGATCTGATGGGTTTACGATTCTTTTTATGGATTTATGTGTGGATTCTATTCCTGATGTTAGTTTGTTTTATACATCTGGATGGAATGTTTACACAAAATTTTCAATAGATGATTATTTAAAGGAAAAAGATTTTTCACCTGGAGGAGGCCGTTCTCCATCTTATTGCTGGAAGATTGATGATAGTGATGGTTGGCATCTAACTTCAATTTCTTTTCCGGCAGAAACTGATTTTGATAAAACGTTGACGATAGAATTTCAGATAACGGGGTTGAATAATTGGACGTTAACAGCAAAATCACATAAGAAAACACCTTCTGGCGAAACACCTGTAATTGAATATCATGTGAATAAGGATGATCGTGCGTCTTTAAGCCAATTTAAAAATCCGAGACTTGTTATATGGACAGGAGACTATTGATTGAGACGGATCACTACCAAGTCCGTTATGGAGCCTCTTTTTTGTGAAAATGACAATTGCTGAACTGCATTACATTGGACCTGTTCCTGTTATTTCATTGTATGAATATGACGAAAGAGGCGAACATCCGTTCTTGGGAGAAATTCTGGATAATTCTCTAAGGGAAAATTTACAGAAATCAAGGAGTGAAGAATACCACATTCACAAGTATGCCCTCCAATATTACCCTTGAAGATGTTTCCGCTGCTTACTAGTGCTTGCTAAAAATCATCGCGTTATAGGATTTGATTGAAATTCCCAACCCCTATCCCCTAAAAGGTGCATAATTACCGGCCGGTTCTTTCCGTTCTCGGTTTTGTGGATGGTTAATTTACCCGTACTGTCGTAGCTGAACTGCTCGCCTACGCGTTCTCCGTTCACGTAGGTGAGACTGTCGCGCAATATGCCGCTCGGGTACCAGTTGCGCCAGATGCCGTGTGGCTTGGCTTTACCGTCAATATTTCTTTGCCAAAAACCTTCGCTTGCCATTTTGCCGCCCATGCTGTCGGGGTAGAAACTGCGGCTTGTGCGAAGAGACGGATCACCGTAGCTTGTCGGAGGGTCGTCGTATGCCCAGAATTCTTCGTACAAAAGAACGTGCCCTGCCTTGATGTAGCGGAGCGTTGCTGGAAACTTGCCGATACTTTGTTTGAACGCGTCCTTGTAGCTTAAGGTGCAAGTGTCGAGTGTCCCGCTTGGCCAAGAAGAACGGACAAACGAAGTCTCGGCGCAGAACAGCGTAGAAGAATTGGCACAAGTTCCGTAAGAAATGCCTGAGCTTTCTGTAGGTCCGTCTGTTTCTTCCGTAATAAAATTGCTTTCGCGGACAACGTTGTTGTTCTCGTCGAACCATTGTATTTTTTCACGTCCCTTGAAATAATTCGACTTGATTTTTTTGATGAGGGAACCGTCTGCCCTGTAGGTGGTGTGTGCACCGAAGTCGACTTCGGAATCGATGAGCCCTTCTTCCTTGAGTTGCGCTTGTTCGCAATTTCCTGCGATTGAATCGACTGGTCCGTATGATTCGTAGTATTTCTTGTATTCTCCGTCTAAATGGTCATCGGAACATTTAAAGTGCTCTATAATTTTGCAGTTTCGTCCGTAACGCTTGATGTACCCTAGTATTGGCGATTCGCCAGAAATGCTTCTCGTCAAGTCATGACAGTTGTATTTTTCTTCGGCAAGCACTCCATTGTCGTGCCACTTTTTCCACACGCCTGTGGGGTTTCCATTGTCGTCATAATGTTCCTCGAATGCTTTTTCGCCGTTGTAGTGCCAGCCTATCCAGTCGCCTATGGGGTGGTCGTCCTTGTAGTAACGTTCGGCTTCCTTTTTGCGGCTGTTTATTCTATCCACGAAGTAGCTTGTCCATTTGCCGTCGCGGAGTCCTTTCTTGTAGTGTCCGACCATCGCGACATCACCAAAGCCGGTCCAGCGCTTGAATTCGCCGTGCGGAACGCTGTCGTCGTAGGGTATTTCGAGTTCCTTGATGCCATCGTTGTACCACTCGTTTCGCTTGAGGATTGTCCCGTCCGGATAGACCCAGATGGAGGTCTTTTTGACGCCGTTTGCATGCCTTGCGAGGATTTGTTCTTCGGCCCGCTCGACTGTACAGCTGACGGAATAGCATAAAAGGGGTAAAAAAACGAGTAAATAGCGGAGCTTCATTGTCCGTAAAGTAGAAAAAAAGGTAATTTCTAGTTGTGAACGAGCCAAAGAAAAAGACGATTGCGGAAACGTTGCATCTGAAAATCCAGACCCCGTGGGTTTGGCTTGTCTTTGTCCTTACGATTTGCCTGACGGCGCTGTTTTACGTTTCGCAGAAACCTCAGGTGGCCGTTTATTCCCAATATGTCAAGTCGCTTAGCGATTACCAGTTTGCCGAGGCTTCTCTCATGCGTTCCATGGAGCGGGTCCGGAACGGTTCCGATGTCGATACGTCGGTTGTCATTTCGCAAATGATGACTCTCCGCGAGGTGGCTCTGTCATTTGACGAAGGAATAAAAAAACTGGAACATGCGGGTTTTTCGTCTCCGCCTTCGACCTTAGTCTCGCAGTTCAAGGCAAATGTCTTGGCGAAGGTGTCTTGTCAGCGGCGCTATCTTTCGGAGCGCCATGCCTGGTTTGTCGAACTTGACAATCTTTATCGCGCGATGGAACTTGTTTCTGTGGATGCCGACATGCCGCTTGTGCGCAAGCTCGATTCTGCCAGGGTGGGATATGCCGTTTTGCCCGGTCCGGTGGAAATGCCGATGCCTATTGAACGGAGCGTAGAATTGTTGCTCCAGAAAAATTTGGAACTTCACAATGCCTGGAACCAGTTTGACAATGACAAGGCGCTAAGTTCGAGTGACGAACTGCTCCATTTTTTCCAGATGGAAAACTTGAAAGAAATTTCTTTATCGGCAAAGGTTCCGCTGGCGTTCTATTTCTTGTCGTTGGTGCTTTTGCTTGCAACGTTTTTCTTCTTGTTCAGGTCTAGAGAGTAGGTTTTTAAATGTCTGTTTTCCGTGTCCGTAAAGTCGCCTTTATCAATTTTGGTCTGTTGCTTATTTTTCTTGCGAGTTGGATTTCGTGGTACATTTATCCGGTGGCTAGGAGCATTACGAAGGAGTTTTCTTCGGAGTATGGCTTTGCCGCTGCCGAATTTGAAGACCACGTTTTTTATGGCAAGGTGAGCTATGCTGCAATACCGAGCTTGTTTGGCGGCTCGAATATCCCGTTTTTCGACAAGATTTTCTTCCAAATTAACGGGGATTCGGGAGCCACGTTTGTCCTCTACGCAAACGACGAAATTCTCGACCGCATGGCGGAATGGTACGATTTTTCTGCGGCGAACGCAAGCGAAGTGCCGCTTGAAATTTATGCGGTCAAGGTGGGGGACAAGTTTATCGTGAAGTCGATGGCTTCGACAGATGGTGAACTTAGTTGGGAAGAACTCACGGTCGATTACCACTTTTATTGGTGCTTTGTAGGGCTTAGCCTCATCGCCCTTATGATGATTGTGGGGCTTGTGCTTGTTGTCGTCGGGATTGTTCATAAGCCGAGACACGTGATATCGCCGGTTTCGGTTGAGAATGCGGAATGATGAAGCGTTATTTTGCTGTGGCGTTTTTGTTGGCGTGTGCTTTTGTCGCAAATGCGTTTGCCTCGCCTGATTCGCTGATGGTTGAGGTTCGGGGTGCGACGGGGACTCCGTCTTTCCAAAGTCCGACGGGAATCTGGTGGCCGAAATCGATGGAAAACGCAACGGCTAAAGGGAAGAAGCCGCGGGCGGTAAAGCATGCAGCGCGGGCTGCTCGCGAAAGTGCTCGTCAATCGTCTGTAGTCGTTTGGTTCCATGGCGGCATGGGGAGCTCAAATTGCGCAAAGGGTTTTGTTGCCGGCGAATCATTTGCGGATTTTTATCCAGGAAAAATTGTCGTGAGCGTTTCCGCTTGCCGCGAAAATCATTGGGTCACGAAGGGGATAATCGACGCTGTTGACGTGGCGCTGGATTCCGTTGCCGCCCGTCGGAAATCGCCTGTAGAAAAGGTTTCGCTGGTGGGTATTTCGGATGGTTCCCTTGGCGTGCTCACGTATTCGCTGGAAGGCCGTCGGGCGGTGGAGGACCGCTTGCTCATGAGTTCGTTCGGAGGCTTTCTGGGGGAACCGCAGGCCTTGGCGTCGCAAATGAAAATGCATTCGGGACGGTGGCGTTTTTTGCAGGGCGGCAAGGATAGGCTTTATCCGTCGGACCAGACGGTTCCCTGGATAACGGAATTCTGCAAGGCGGTTCAGGTGGACTGCGAACTGCGGTTCGACCCCGAAGGCGAGCACGATTGGAGTTACTGGAAGGGTAAGCGGATGGAATGGATCCGCGACGCCATCCGTAAATAAGTGCCAAAATTAAAGCAACTTTAAAATTGTGAAAATGCAATTGCTTTTTTTGTGAAAAGCGAGTTTTATTGTTTAGTAAAGGGAATGATATTTATCGGTGTGAGAATAGAGCGTCGGCCAAGGAATACCTTCGCAAAAGTCTGCAAGGTGAGTGTCGCGACGGGCTGCTTGCAGACTCTCATGACCGAATGCAGCCACGGACGCGTAAGCGTCAACTCCGAGCTGGGGCCCCGCCCGCATGACGTTCATTTTGCATTTCCTTTGACGGTCTTCATAAATAGCCTTATTTATAAACGTCTCCCCTTGACAAAAGGGGGATTTTTTTCAAAATTTGGTGCACCACGCGGATGTGGTGGAACTGGTAGACACGCTAGATTCAGGTTCTAGTGCTCGCGAGGGCATGAAGGTTCAAGTCCTTTCATCCGCACTGAAAAACCCGGTAGTTCGCTATCGGGTTTTTCGTTTTTTGTCATCTTTCGGACTTTGCTCCATCCATACAGTTTTGAATACGCTTGTATATAATTTCTCGATATAACTGGATTCTTCGCCATGGATGGCTCAGAATGACGTTGTAATTATGTACTCTTTGGGGTGATTGTTTTGTAAAAGGTTATAATGAACGATCTTTTAGACGATGAACCTTGCGAATTCCTAGTGCAAGAAGTTGATGGTGAACGAGTCGTATTGCGTCCGCTTGGCGAGGCGGATGCTCCGTTGTTGTTTGAACTCATTGACGAATCGCGCGATTTCTTGTCGGAACACTTGCCGTGGCCGGACGAATGCCGCTCCGCAGAGGACGTCGCCTCTAGGATTGAATCTTGGGACATGCAGGCGCAGATGGCGAACGGCGCCTGTTGGGGCATTTTCGAAAAGATTCCTGCTGAAAAATCGGGTAGGCTGCACGAAAAAATCGCTGGCTGCATTATGCTGGGCTGGGTGCAGTGGAAACACCGGTCGGCGATGGTAAGTTATTGGCTTGGCAAAAGTTATTGCGGTCGCGGCCTTGCGACGGAAGCGTTGCTGTTGGTCGCTGGCGAGGCTTTCGCAATGGGACTGAACCGCTTGGAACTATCGGCGTCGGTCAATAACCCGAAAAGTGCCGCAGTCGCCCGCCGTGCCGGATTTAGCGAAGAGGGAATTTGCCGCGAGTACGAACGTATTCACGGGCATTTCGAGGACCATTTGCGCTTTTCGCTTCTCACGAAGGATTTTTGCTGAGCACTCGCTGCGTTTGCTGCGCTTTCTGCGTTCGGGGCGTTGCGGGGGCCCCCGCTAGAAGGGGTGATGGAAGACTTGCCCTAGAGGGGGAGGTGCCCGTTCGGAAGTTGGCTCGACTATAGGGCAAGGCTGCAATCAGGGGAAGGCCTTCCCCTCTCGTCTCTAGTCTTTGGACTTTCACTTCGTTCAAGTCCCAAATGCTGGTCTCGGTCATGTCCAAGCGAGCTTGGCCGCGACACTCGCCCTATGCATTTGTCGTCTCTCGTCTAACATGGTTACTTGAGTAAACGCGAAAGTACATTTATTTTAGCTTTTCTCGACCAGATACTTCTATCTTATAGAATATGGAAACAGGAGAAAATCATTTAGTTGAACCTGATGTCTTGCAGTACACCAACTACCGCGTGTATCTGCGGGATTACTATGAGTTCAAGAAGAAGACGGTGCCGGCGTTCAGCCTCCGTTTCTTCGCCGAGAAGGCGGGGCTTTCGAGCCACGCCCATTTGAAGCTGACGATTGATGGCAAGCGGAACATTACCAAGAATACGGTTGTCAAACTCATTCATGGTCTCGGCCTCCAAAATCAGCGTGCCGCGTATTTTGAAAGTCTTGTTTTCTTCAACCAGGCGCAGACCGATGCCGACAAGCAAGTCTATTATGCCCAGCTTTTGAAGGCGAGTCCGCGTTCCAAATTGCACAAGATGGATGATGCTCAGTTCCGTATTTTCCGCGAATGGCACCACTCCGCGATTCTTGAAATGGTGGCGCTCAAGGATTTCCGCCCGATTCCCGACTGGATTTCAAAGCGCCTTGGCGGGCTTGTGACGCCTGCGCAGGTGGCGGATTCGCTAAAACTTCTCTTGGAACTGGGACTCCTGGTAAAGACCGCGAACGGGTTCCGCCAGCGCGACCCCCTGATTACGACAGACGACGAAGTTCAGAACATGATGGTGAAAATGTACCATCTCCAGATGCTGAAGCTTTCGGCGACCATGCTTTCGGACCTTCCTGCCAAACAAAGGGATATTTCGGCCCTGACTTTCAGCATTAGGCACGAAGATTTCCCCAATTTGAAAAAACATTTACAACTGATGCGCAAAGAACTACTAGATTTCTCCGCAAAAGCGGGAGAAGCTGAAGACGTTGTGCAAATCAATATCCAGCTGTACCCTCTAACACGAGGAGTATGATGCGTTCTTTAAATTCAATCATCGGTTGCGTGCTTGTGGCATTGTGGTTTGCCGGGTGTTCTGAATCCGACACTACGGCCGGTATTGAAATTGGAAATCCGGAAATCGCCCGTAACATCGGGCTTACAGCAGATTTCTCGATTGACTACTCAGACGCGAAGCAGGTGTCGCTTGCCAAGGAAGCGGCTGCCGACGAAAATGTCGTTATCGACACGTTCCGCCTTACGCTGACTGAAGTCCGCTCCTATTGCAGTTTCTATGCGGGAATGTCGGTCGATTTGGAATCGGGACTTGTTCTTTGGCCTTACGAGGAAAATCCTGCGGCGGTGCTCCCCATTTCGTTCACGGATGGTGAATTTGTTAAAGACGCTTTCAAGAATATCAACCTGCAGACAGAAGGACGCTTGAAGGAAATCGGCGTAGCCTTTGAAATAGGGAAAAAGAAGGGCTATAATTCGATTTACGGGCATATCCGCAAGAACAATAAGAAAGTTCCGTTCGTCTATGAACTGTCGGGCATACAGCTGTTCTCCCTGCGTTACCATTATTCGCAGATTGATGTTCAAGATTCTGTAGTGAATTTGTCTGTAGCGTTCCGTGTGCGGCGTTTCGTCGGTGGATTGGATTTGACCGCTGCGACTGTGGGCGAGGACGGAATAATACATATAAGCGAAAAAGAGAATTCGGATTTGTGGAAATCGATGAACGAACGCTTTGTACCGAGTTTCCAAGCGTTGCGCTACGAATATACCAATGCTGAAGGCAAGACCGTAAACGGTTACGTTGATGACGTTTGGGTTGAACTTAGCGGAAAAAAGAACAAGAACTTGGTTTCCAACGGAAGTTTCAAGGAAAGTGGCGAGGACTGGATCCTGCACAGGCAATTGAACGGTGCTGCCGATACGGCGATTGTAAAAGATGGCAAGTCCAATGCAATGCGTGTCCATGTGACGAAAGGTGGCGAGTATTCGTACAGCGTGCAGCTGTTGCATGAAAATATTCCTGTAGTGGCAGGGGGAACGTACAAGTTTATTTTTACAGTCTGGTCTGATGTCGAAGGGATAATTACTGCGCGATTGGGGGGCTATATTTACAATGACAGCACCAATGGCTTCCAGGAACATGTCAATGTCACGACGACTGGCCAGTCGTATGAAAAAGAGTTTAAGGCAGTGCGAACGGACCCGTTTGCTCGCCTGGATTTGAATTTGGGCAAGAGCGAAAGAACGATATGGATCAAGGACGTGCAGTTGATTCGGATTAAGTAGTTTGCTAAATTCTAGCCATTATGGCAACTATTCCAACTCTAAAAGAAAATCTCGTTATTGAAAATATTCGCCCGAGCATCGAGGGCGGCCGTTTCATGCTCAAGCGTGAACCCGGCGATACCGTGACACTGCAGGCCGATATCTTCCGCCACAGTCACGAAAAGTACGATGCTGCGATTTTTTACCGCCATGTTTCCAAGAAAAAGTGGGAACAGGCCCCGATGCACTTTGTCGATAACGACCTTTGGGAAGGTACGTTTACAGTCGGCAATATTGGTTACTACGAATACAAGATTTGTGCATGGACCAAGGAACCGAAGGATGTTCCGACAGAAAGCCCGGTGATGAAGCTCCGCGTGGATCCGACCTACAGTCGCGTAGGAACATGGTACGAAATGTGGCCGAAGAGCCAGGGGACAGACCCGAAGAAGAGCGCTACTTGGAAAGATTGCGAAAAACAGCTCGACTATATTGCTGGACTGGGCTTTGATACTGTTTATCTTGTTCCGATTCACCCGATTGGTGTCACGAACCGCAAGGGCGCAAACAACGCACTCCATGCGAAGGTCGATAAGAAAGGCAATCCGCTGGAACCGGGATGCCCGTATGCTGTTGGCAATAAGCATGGCGGCCACTACGATGTGGACCCGGAACTCGGGACCATGAAGGATTTCGAGCATTTTGCGAAGGCTGCTCGTGCCAAGGGACTCCGCCTTGCGCTCGATATTGCGCTCAACTGCAGCCCGGATCATCCTTACGTAAAGTCGCACCCGGAATGGTTCTACCACGAGCCGGATGGCAGCATCAAGTTCGCCGAAAATCCGCCAAAGAAGTACGAGGACATCTACCCGTTCGACTACTACAACGAGAACTACAAGGAACTCTGGAAGGAAATCGAGAACATTATTTTGTTCTGGGCTGGCAAAGGCGTTGAAATCTTCCGCATTGACAATCCGCATACCAAGCCGTTCCCGTTCTGGGAGTGGCTCATTGCCGACGTGAAGGAAAAGCACCCGGAACTTGTGTTCCTTGCCGAAGCGTTCACTCGCCCGAAGATGATGCATCGCCTTGCAAAGTCGGGTTTTGACATGAGCTACACGTATTTCGCATGGCGCAGCGCCAAGTGGGAATTCGAACAGTACTTGAAGGAACTCACGCAGTCCGATGCCAAGGAATACATGCGCGGAATCTTCTTCCCGACGACGCCGGATATTTTCCCGAAGTATCTTGCGTACAAAGGTGCGAACGCCTTCAAACAACGTTATTTCTTGGCGGCCACGCTTTCGAGCCTCACGGGCATGTACAATGGATATGAACTCTGCGAAAATATTCCGTCTCCAATCAAGGAAGAACTCGCCGATAGTGAAAAGTATCAGTACAAAGTACACAACTGGAGTGGCCCAGGCATTCAAGACTTTGTTCGTCGTCTGAATACAGCACGTCAGGAACATGTTGCATTGCAGGAATACGATAACCTCGAATTCCATTACGCACAAAATGACCAGCTCATGGTTTATTCCAAGAAGTCTGGCGATGACGTGATTCTTTGCGTGTGCAATATGGATATGGACAACGTGCAAGAAGGCATCGTAGAACTCGACATGGCTAAGCTTGGGCTCCAGAACGATGCGTTCTACTTCTTGAAGGATGTCGTGACTGACGAAAGTTACGTTTGGCGTGGCAACAAAAACTACGTGAAACTTGACCCCGCAAAGGCTCCTGGCCACATGTTCATCCTCAAAAAGATATAGTGATTGGTGGTTAGTAAACAGTGGTTAGGAATGTTTTTTCTGACCTCTTTTACTCGTCCTCCTCGCTCCTTTACTTGTCATTCCCGCCGGAGCCTGTCCTGAGCGAAGTCGAAGGATGCGGGCATCCTTTTTTAAAAAAAGTGCGCAAACGCCTGACAGCACTTGAGAATGCCCCGGAAGCCCTGCATCCGGGCGTTTTTTTTGGGATAACTCACAAAAATTCTTTTAAAAAATTTTTTTGCGTCTTTTTTAGATGATTAAATCTAATTTTAGACGAGGTATTAAAAGGTTGATTATGAAAAAGGTTTTATTGAGTTCTGTATTGGCTGCGGGCGCTTTTGCAATGTTTAATGCCTGCTCTGATGATTCTCCGTCTCCGCTTACTCCGCCTCCGCTTAATCCGCCTGTTGCGGCTTCTTCATCGAGTGTTGTTGGGGAGGTGCAAAGCAGTTCTTCTGTTGGGCTGAATTCGAGTAGTTCCAATCTGGTTTCGAGTTCCGCTGATATTCCGCTTAGTTCTGCGGATGGTCCGTTGAGTTCTGCAACGAGTTCCAGCGCGGCAGTCGGCTCGAATTCTAGCACCGCAGTCAACCCGACATCGAGCGGCTCGGTTCCGGGTTCCAGTGCCGACGTGGTTCCCGAAAGCTCCAGCAGCAAAGGGCCCGAACTCGACGCGAGCGGGTTCCCGACGCTTGAATCCTACGGCCCGCCTCCGGCTGCGTACACCAAGGACATCAGCGCTACGGCGAAACGTGGCTGGAATACCCGTTACTGGGACGCCTGCAAGCCGCACTGCTCCTGGCTTAGGGAAAGCGCTAACGATATAACCCGTGCGGACACGTCTTCCAACGAGGCGTATCTTGCCGAACTTGCCACTGCGCGTAACTGCAACGTCCACGATGTTGAAGTCCCCACCTTTACCCTGGGTGACGTGACGAAGTCCTGGTTCGGTTACAACGGGACCAGAAGCGCTTGCGGCAAAGAAAAGGAAAAGGGCGTGTTCACTTGTACGGACATGGCTCCAATAGCTGTGAACGATACTCTTTCTTATGCATACGTTGCGGGCACTGCCGATAGCAAGTGCGGCAAGTGCTATCACTTGCAGTACGACGGTCACTTTAAGGATGAGTTCGAGAATAATCCTCCCAAGGCGACCCATAAGGCGCTCAAGGGTAAACACCTGGTGGTAATGGCCTCCAACATCGGTAACGATGTGGCGGGCGGAGACGCCAAGTTGCCTGCAGGCCAGTTCGACTTGATGGTCCCGGGCGGTGGCGTGGGTGCCTTCGATGCGCTCTCTACCCAGGTGAACAAGGGTGCCGGTTTTAACTGGGGCGCTGGCTTTGGCGGGTTCCTTACGGAATGCCAGAAAAACACGAACTGCGGTACCGAAGGTTCCTTGGAATGTTACCAGATGTGCGTGAAGGACATGTGCGACGCGGCTTTCGGTGACGCCGGGCTCCCGAATCTTTTGCGCGGTTGCCACTGGTTTGCCGACTGGTACATGGCTGCGGACAATCCGACCTACTACATCGAAGAAGTGGAATGCCCGCAGTACTTGATTGACCATTACATGACACGATTCAACACCTCCTTGGAAAACAACTACAAGAAGGTTGATGACTGGTCCACCTTCAAGGAAGGCGACGTGCTCGACACGCTCCATTGCTGGAAGGCGGGCGAGGCTCCCCCGGAAGAGGGCTGGGTAAATCCGAGTGCCGGTTGCGATGTTAAATAAAGAAATGGAAAGAATTTGTGGCTCCTCGCTTGTGCGGGGAGTTTTTGTTTTTCGTCTTCCCGCTCTTGCCCCGGGGCGCGTGTCAAGCGCGACTTTATCGGGCTTTTCCCGTCCGTCACCCTGAGCGGAGAGGAGGGTCGAGCCGTTTTCCGTCCCCGGCGAGGAAAATTTCTGTTCATAGAGTGTTGACATAGT
>CAMKTL010000028.1:0-49174 GCA_946415675.1 uncultured Fibrobacter sp. | reverse complement strand
TCTTATACATGAAAACCCCGAAAGTTGTGTCCAACTTTCGGGGTTCACATCACGTTCCGGGGCTTTTTTTTGTAGCCAAGTTAATCATCTTGAGCAAAGCAACTTACCCCACACCACACACCCCAAAGCACCCGCAAGGGAGTGCAGCTCCATCCAATCAATTGCTGTTTAACCGCACTGGATACTTCGGCTTCGCCTCAGCATGACGACAGTTTAACTGCACTGGATGCTTCGGCTTCGCCTCAGCATGACGACGTTTAACCGCACTGGATACTTCGGCTTCGCCTTAGCATGACGACACAAAAAAGAACCCGCTGCGTTATGCAGCGAGCTCTCGACATTCGTTCTTTAAGTCCGACTCGAATTAGTGACCGAGGAACTTGCGGCCGATACCGAAGTTGTCCTTGTATTCGATGTAGTCCGGAACAAAGCCACCCGGGAAGGAGAAGCTGATATTCACAGAGCACTGGAATTCGTTCATCAACTTGCCCTTGCCCTTGAACTTCTTCTGCTTCTTTTCAATCTTTTCGTCGCCCTTCTTGCCCACGAGAACTTCGGCTTCGCACCAACCCGTATCGCCCTTGGCAAAGACTTCCTTGCCATCGGTAGAAACGAGCTTGATCTTAGACGGATCGAGTTCCGTGTTATTACCCGTCGAAGCCCAGAACTGGAGTTCGCCGGAGAGGGAGTTCTTGGTAAGCTTGATGGTCGGCATGGCCATCACGTAGCCCCACTTGTCAACACGCTGCTTGCCGCTCAAATCCGGAATGTTTTCACCGAAGATGAGGAAGTAACCGCGAGTCGTCTTGCGGCTCTTGTTCAAGGCTGCCTGGATATCAGCATTGTTCGGAGCCATCTCGGCCATGCGGAGGAGCAAGTATTCGCTCACGACCGGATCTTCTTCGGAAGTCGCTTCGCTCAAGTTGCGGGCCACATAGATTTTTTCCGTTTCGGAACGGATGTTCTTGATGTCGGATTCGGCAACATGACGGATCTTGGCGACCGATTCAGCAGAGTCAATCTTTGCGAAAGCATTGATGATCGTTGCGTAGTCAACGCCCTCTTGTGCGGCCTGGCGCTTACCGATGTCAGCGAGAGTCTTGACGTATTCTTCGATAGTGGAGTTTTCCTTCACCTGCGGAATATTGATAGCAGCCTTCTCGAAATAGTTGTTGATGAGGTCGCTGTTCAAGTCCTTCTTGGATTCAGCTTCACCCGCACGCACAAGCGCCAAAGTGAAGTTGTCAAAGAATTCGTCGGACATCTTGCCCTTCTTCTTTGCTTCAAGATAAGAATTGATAGCATTACGGAAACGGCCTTCCTTGAGGTGTTCGTCACCGCGTTTTTCGTTCGTACCCTTACAGCCGGTAAGCGAAATCGCCACAGCGGTTGCCAAAGCAGCAATGAAAATCTTCTTCATTTTGTATCCTTCAGATGAAGTTATGTTAAAAACGTTGAAAAGGACTCTTTATCACGTTAAAAAATAAAATACACCCTTTCAGTGGAAATTTAAATAAATAAATTTATACATACCTATTTTTGTAGGTAAATTTTTATTTGGAGTGCTAAAAAATCAATGAATATACTCGTCGTAACTCCAGAAGCGGGGAACTGGAAGGTACCAAGTCCACTGGCGACTGCGGTAAACTGTATGACTCAGGCTTTCGCCGAAGCCGGTTCCAAGGTTGTGACTTGCTCGCCCTTCTATAAAGACCATATTATCGATTCCGACAAGTATCATTGTGTTTACAAAGGCGTAGAGGCATTACAAAACAAGCCTTTCGAGGTCTGGCGCTGCGACGACGACCCGCTCCACACCTATATATATAACGAGGAATATTTCGGGCGCCCCTACATTTACGGGCCTCCGCACTCGCTCCCCTATAGCGACAACCATCTCAGGTTCGCCATGCTCGCCTCGGCAGCACTCGCCTACAGCGCTCAGGGCGATATCAAGTTCCAGGCCATCCTCGGCCACGAATGGGGCGGCGCCCTCGCCGGTGCACTCTGCCACACAGTCTATCAAGAAGCATTCCACAACATCCCGTTTTTCTTCAACATCCATAACATCACCTACGACTTCCATGTCCAGCCCAGCGAAATCGAAAAAATCGGTCTCCCGCCCAAGGACTTCAACATGGACGGCTACGAATTCTGGGGCAAGGTGAGCCTACTCAAAGCAGGCGTCCTGTACGCAAGCAAAGTGCTTTTCCCGTCATCGGGCTACCGCGACGCCATGCTCAACACGAACCTCCCCGGAGGCCTCAGCGGGTTCCTCAACAGGAACAGCGACAAGCTCCTCGGCATCCAGTTCGGCGTGAACTACAATTTCTGGGACTTCAACGGCGAAGCGAAACTCCCCATCAAAGAAGCGAAACGCGCCGCCAAGGCGAGCCTCGGTCGCCAGTTCGACATGGATCTTTCGCAAAAGCTGATTATCTACAGCCACGCGGACATGGAATCGGGCAACGCCTCCGAGACACTTGCGACAATTCTTTCGGACATCGCCAAGCAGAACGCCCTCATCATCGTGGGCATTTCGCCGGAGCACCCCGAATGGAACTACTACCAGGAAGTTTCGCACCAGTACGGCAACTTCGTCCGCGTCCTCCAGTTCGACTCCGAAGAAGCGAACAACAGAGAGAAACTGCGCGACACGCTCGCCGCATCTGACATTTTGTTCGCAGCCAACCTGCAGGAGCCGTCCGCCTCGATTATCCTCAAGGCCATGGCCGCAGGTACACTCCCGCTCACAGGCCGTAACGTCGGCATCGCAAGCATGCTCACCGACTACACGCTCGAAACCGCAGGCGAAGCAAACGCGTTCCTCGTCGATGACGCGAACGCCCCGCACCAGATGTTGCGCCGCATCAAGGACGCCATCAATGTGTATAACACGGAAGTCGCCGATTGGGACAAATGCGTCGTAAACGCCTACAGCGGATTCCACTACGAGTGGGCTAAAACAATTTCAAAATATTTACTAATTTTGGGTGAGCTGGGGCTTTAGCTCAATCGGTTAGAGCCACGGACTCATAACCCGTTGGTTCCCGGTTCAAGTCCGGGAGGCCCCACTAATCCCCGTAACCACAAAGGTTGCGGGGGTTTTTCTTTTTAGCAAGTTCATCTTTAAATCGTGATATACGCTACACAATTTTTTCAAAACCGTAAAAAAAACGAAAAAAACAACCGCTTTTCTGATTTATGCCCTTAATTATCTTATTTTTATGTGGGTGCATGCAAAAAACGTATTTTTCTATTACGGAGCATAGTGCATCAAGGGTTTGGTACTCTATGAAAAAGCAAGGTTTTTCCCTTATTGAATTGATGGTTGTCATCGTGATTATGGGAATTTTGGCCGCAGTCGCCGTTCCAAAACTGTTTGGCCAGATGGACAAAGCCAAAGCTGCCGAACTTGGACTGGCAGCCGGAACTTACATCAAAATGCAGGACACCTACATCCACGAACAGCACAAAGGCGGCACCTGGCAATCTATCGGGTACAAGTCACCTGCAGGCAATTTTTCCGGCAAGGCAAGCACATCGACCTTTGAATACGACGCCGACCAAGGCACCTACAACTGGACAGCATCAAGCATCGTTGGACTAAACAGCTGCGCTCAAGGCAAAAAATGGTTTGTCAATTTTCTCTTTGAACAAAGTCCCGACCACGCACAATATTGGGCATCTTCCGATGATGTCGCAAATTGCATCAGTTCGCTAACTCCGAACTTCACCAACATAGGCAACACCGCCACGCCCATCAACTCGCCCAGCAGCGTGGAGTAAGCGCCGGTTTCGTGCGTGCACATCAAATAACGCCTCGTTATTTTTCAAAGCAAATTTTTAATATAGATTTACCTTATAGAAGAAGGTGTTATTATGTTTTTCCCTAAAATTGGCATTTCTGCGATCGTTACATTCGCAGTCGCGACTACCGCCCAGGCAGGCATCAAAGGCGCCATCGTTGACGAATCGAGCAACCCCGTCCATAATGCCGCCGTCACCATCAGAACTCTACCGAACCTCGTCGCCAACGCAAGAACGCTTACAAACGACAAAGGTGCATTCAACCTGAACAACGCCAAGAAAGGCCAAAGCATCGTCGTGCGCAAAGCAGGATTCCTCCCTGAAACGCTCAGCGTCGTTCCCGGCAAAAAAGACTATGGCAACATCACGTTAAAACGCGACCCGATTGAAAACAGAATCGACAGCATCATGGCAAAAATGACCATCGACGACATGATTGCACAAATGACCCAGGCAAAGGCTCCAGCAGTAAAATGCGGCAACAGCATCTGCGGTTCCGCGCTTGAAGGCGGCGGAGCTTATACAGCAGACTTTTACGCCAACGCGTGGAAACAGAAAATTCCGGTCATCTACGGCAAGGACAACGTACACGGCGTCGCCGACGTCAACGGAGCTACCATATTTCCACATAACATCGGACTCGGCGCCACTCGCGATTCTGCACTCGTCCGTAAAATTGGACAAGCCGTCGCAGAAGAAATGTGGGCAGCCCACATCGACTTGAATTTCGCCCCCGCCGTCACTGTTCCGCAGGATGAGCGCTGGGGACGCGTCTATGAAGGATTCTCCGAGAACACCGAACTTGTCGCAAACCTCGGTGCCGCATTCGTGCGCGGACAACAAGGCGACCATAACGACGCCGAATGGCGCGTCATCACGACACTCAAGCATTTCATTGGCGACGGTGCTACAAACAAAGGATACGACCGCGGCAACGCCACGATGACAAACAAGGTACTCCACCAGAAATATTTGCCTCCTTACGAAGCCGCCATCGAACAAGGCGCATTGAGCGTCATGGCCAGTTTCAACCAAGTAAACGGCATCCACCAGCACGTCGATTCCGCATTGCTCACTGGAGTGCTCAAAACCGAACTCGCATTTGACGGCTACGTGATTGCCGACTGGGAAGGCATCGAAAGTTCTACAACGCCAGGCGCCGCTGGCGATTATTCGCCGGGACTCGTCACCGGAATTTCGTCAAAAGACGCCATCAAAAATTCAATTAACGCTGGCCTCGACATGGCCATGGTCCCGCAATCTGCAGAAGCCTTCGTCAGCAACATGAAAGAACTCGTCGCATCGGGTGCAATCAGCGAAGAACGCGTCAAGGATGCCTGCCGCAGAATCCTGCGCGCCAAAATCCGCGCCGGTCGAATCGACAACCCGAACGGCCCCGCCGCATACGTCGGCATCACCAAGAACATCGGCAGTGCAGAACACCGCCAACTCGCCCGTGAAGCAGTCCAAAAAAGCCTCGTTGTTTTGAAGAACAAAAAAGTACTCCCGCTCGCCACTACAGACAAAATTTTCGTCACAGGCAGCCACGCCAACAACACCGGGTTACAGTGTGGCGCATGGACACTCGGCTGGCAAGGCACCATGGAAGAAGTTCCAGGCGCAACCTCAATCCAAGCCGGTTTCGACGAAGTCGCCAAAGGAGCGCAGGTCGCCACCGCCGAAGAAGCAGGAACAATCGTCTATGTCATCGGTGAAGTTCCATACGCAGAATGGTTCGGCGACTACCGCGGCAACGATTTCAACAACAAAATCATTACCAAGAAAGCGCGAACTGACATGTCGTTCAACAGCACCGACGAAAACATCGCACAAATTAAGCAATGGCAAAAAGCAGGCCACAAAGTCGCCGTCGTGCTCATCACCGGTCGCCCGCTCCCCATCACCTCGCTCATCAACGCCGCCGACGCCTTTGTTGTCGCATGGCTCCCCGGCAGCGAAGGCGCTGGCGTCGCCGATGTACTCTTTGGCAAAGTCAAGCCCACCGGCAAACTCCCCCACACCTGGCCCAAAGACGCAAAACAAATACCCATCAACGTAGGTGACGGAAAAAAAGGACTCTACCCGTACGGATTCGGATTGACGTACTAGGAAAAAACGCCTGCGATATTGCAACGACTTACGACAAGCAACTACACCTTAAAACCCGCATCCGCCATGCACTTCTGCGCAAAGCAGTTGGCCTCATCCTCTTTTTCGGGATAGTTGTGCGTGATTTCGATGTTTTGCAGACAAATTCCCTTCTTACCGTGGTAAAGCACATGCGCCAGCTCGTGGAAGAACGTGAACCACATCGCCGCGCGCTTCTCGAAGCGGTCGTGCAGCTGAATTAAGGGAACGTCCTTGTACCAGCGATACATCCCGTGAACAGGAGCGCTCTTGAAGTTCTGCACGAACAGCACACGAATCCCAATCTTGCGACATAGCTCCTGTAAACCCGTCATGCAGTCGTCAACCACTTCCGCTTCAGGCGTCCAGTAGGTAATGCGCTTCTCGCCCCTCGGGCGCACCTTGTTGGCCGCCGCAAACGCGATGATTTCGGGAAGTGCCGCCTTCAGGTTCTTGCGGACTGTCGGCTGTCCCAATTTTTCCATCGGGTCCTGATCCGAAAGAATCTCGCCCCGACGAATCCATGCCGACATGGCATACGGATCCTTGACCTCGGCAAGAGAAATGCGGAACGCCACCTTCAGCCGGGCATCCTTGTAGTAACCGTCCCACGCCTTGGGGGACGCCACCGCGAAGAATTTGAGGAGTGAAAGACCCGATTTGTCGTCACCGTCGTTTTTATTGCGCCGCACCCAGTCGCGCACGTCAAGTTCTTCGGGAAAAGACTTTCTCCAAAGGGGCTGGTCCGAAAGCGAAGCCTTGACACGTTCGCGGGAGAGAAATTCGTCGTAGGACATCTGACGGCGCAGCCAATAATCCGCCGGAATTTCCGTAATCATCTCCAACATTATCGCCACATCTGGTGTTATGCGACTATTGCCCTGCAAAATGTCATTTACCGCTTTGGGCGTATAGCCCATGCGGGCCGCCAAATCATTGGCGTCAAGACCCATTTCTTCGAGCTTTTCTGCCAATTCGCTTCCCGGGGAAGGCACATGCCACAATTCAATCTTATTTCCGTTCATACCGCTACCTATCCGTGATAATCTACGATTTCAAGCATTTTTGCAATGCGTTCATTTGCCCATACGATTTGAGCGACAGGACCCTCATTTGTGCTCTTGAAAATCAGCCTGTACGGCTGATCCAAGTCACAAGCCCATTGGCCAGCACGATTCCCCACCAAGTCGTGATAATGCCCCGGCAACCCCCGCAAGGATTCAAAATTTGCGGCATCACCAATTTGGGCCAGCCGATCAACGTAACGTTGGGCTCGCCGCTGGCCAAGCATTTTCAGCGCGTACGCCTTATCCGTAGCGCATTTTTTCAATTTTTTGTCTTCAAAAAGTATGTTCATACCAATCTCAAAATTTTACTGCACCTATAATATATATTAAAATTTTAATAGATGCAATAGGTGTAGTAATTTTTATAACTATTTTATATATTAAATTGCAACAAGGAAAGTCTATATGAACGAAATGCAGAAAAAATTTTTACTCGGAATATCAATTGGCGGATTCAAACTAACCGACTTCGCAGCTCTCTACTTGGATTCCGTCAATGTATATGGAATAGAAGGAATACTTGAGCCAGCCTGTTTTACATTTAAGGACGGCAAATATTTCACCCAAGATGGACGCCTATGCGTAGCATACACTTATTTACATTCTGAAGCAAGCCGGAATTTCAATAATCGCGAAGTGCTTATTCCCTTGGTAGAAAAACTGGAATACAACTACGCCAAACTCGATGATTTGAATGACGGTTGTGAGCTACGAATTCAAGCGGTCCCTTTTGATGCAAACGTATTCATTTCATCCGATCCAGAATACGGTTGCGAATTCCTTGAAGAAAGACACGCTATTTACCCAAATATGAATGATTACGAAACTCGCACACAATTCCTTATAAAAAAGTTCTTTGAACAAAACAAAGAAAAAATTGCAGCCCTACAAGAAAATGATTCAGTTTTAGAAGTTGACTACAAATATTTGCATATAAAAGTTTCTAAAAAACACGCCGTTGTCAATTTAATGGAAGGCCCCGTCGAAAGAAAAGACAAACACAAACAACAACCCCAAAAGAAATTGTACGGCCACATCTTTTTACGAGCCGGAGCATACTACAGGCCTAACGGCCCCTGTGAAGTCATTTATGACATCGTGTATTTTGGTGCAGAGCCCCGTTCAACAAAGTACTGTTCCATAAATAAGTTCATCTTACTCCATGAAGAATGGGAACAACTACACGCATTGGTGGAGTGAACAACTGGGAGACGAAATGACCAAGCGCATTAAATCATACATCTACACACAAGGCAAATTCGGGAAAGGATTCCGCGAAACATTGGATACCGAAAACATATTTCTTTACTCACACGGACGATACCCCACTAAGATTACGGCAGAAGATTTACCCAAAGACTACATAAAAATTCATAGTCGAGTCATTTGGTATATGACTGGATATCTCAAAACTTCGGGAATTGTCGATATACAATACCGCTGGGTAGGCGAAAACCACCTATTCAAGGATGACTACATCTATATTTCATACAAAGAAAAATTAAAAAAAGAAATAAGCGATTATGGATTCGTGAGATACACCAACTACGATGTTTGCGTCTGCGGAAACGATATCGTTGATACGGCGCTTTATGCCGAGAAATACTCCGGTTTAAACATTTCACACATTCGTGAAGGAATCAAGGAGAAATGCCAATGGCTCAAGAAAAACGAACCTGACTTCTACAAAGCACATGTTCAGAATTACGAGCCGGAATTATTCCGAACGCTGAACCAAAAACTCTAATTAGAACCAGTTGTTTTCATTTTGGAAACAACTGTTCGTCCCAAAGTGGTCGAATTTGACCACATTAAAATCATTTGCAGTTAGTAAGGTAATTCCATATTGGACATCGCTTGGCTGAAAGAACATAGCCATTGTTGCCGGCATTAAATCTAATATTAACGAATTCGGTATAATTAAAAACGGGATTGTAGAGAGCTGTCAAGCCCATTTCGCAACTATTTTGGGGGGCACCACGTCGGGGATGTTCTCGAAGCTCGCGTCGCAGCGGAAGTTCCTCTCGCTAGAGTACATTGCGTTCCTCGCCTGTTTTTCTATTCATTTCGACGCGTTTTTGTGCGTTTTTCAATCATTCGGTGAAAAGGGGTTGAATTCGACCCCTTTAAAGGAACATCGCAAAGTATATCGGCAAATACAAAACCGCTCCCTTTTGCACCACCTTAGGGCTATTGGACAGCACGATCCCTTTTGCATTCTCGTTCACTTTGAGCAAGTTGTCGATTGCGCTATGAATCCTGTAGTCCCTGCCAGACTTCACCTCTATCGGGACAACGGACAGCGAATCAAAATCGTCGATCAAGAAGTCAACTTCGCCCTTGTGCCGATTATCGTAATAAAAGAGTTTCTTTCCGTGAGCCTTCAGTTCTTGCGCAACGACTGTTTCGTAAACCGCCCCAAGATTAATGCTGGGGACATCGTTCAGCACCGCAGAAATATTCGAGCCATACAGCACTCCGGTAAGGATGCCGACGTCGTTGAGATACAATTTCAGGAGATTCTTGGTTGAAGACTCAATCAAAGGGAACTTGACATCTGTTATTGCAGAAACTTCAAGCGCGACTCCCGCATTCGTCAGGTACTCAAATTCATCCTGATAGTTAGATAACCTGGCCGCTTTCTTGGATTCTATTTTATTCGCAACAATTCTCTTTTTCTTGTTTTCCATCATCGATGGAATCATGTCGTAAATCTTCCGGATTTTCAGCTTGTTTCGGGCATCGTGCTTGCTGGCGTCGATGGCGTAGAATTCCTTTATGTCACTCTGTATCTTGCGAACCTTGACAATGTTTGATTCTTGGATGAACATATTCACGGCATCGGGCATGCCGCCAATCAGCAAGTACTTCTTGAACAAGTCCATCATCTTGGCATGCATCGGCTCGTCAAGTCCGGCCCTGCTAAGGTACCTGTTCCTGATTCCCTGGATGGAGAATTCGTTGAAACCGTTCGCCCAAAGAAATTCCTCGAAATCCAGCGGATACATGTGTTCCGTCTCGATGCTGCCAATTGGAATGGAAGATGTTTTTGCCAGGGCAATACCCAAAAGCGAGCCACTAGCAATATACGTAAAGCGATCGCCCTGTTTCAAGAACTTTAGCAAAGTCAGCAACTGGGGATATTCCTGAATTTCATCAAGAAAGACCAGCGTGTCCTTGGCATCCCCCATCTTGTTTCCGGCAAACATGCTCAGGCGCAAGTAGAAATCGTCAACATTCTTGACATCGGCAAATAAGCGGCTATTCAGCGAATCTTCCCAAAGGTTCACCTCAATATAGTTCTTGAAATGTTTTTGCCCCATGTGGCGGATGATGAAAGACTTGCCTATTTGTCGTGCGCCATCAATCAGCAGAATCTTGTTTGACCCTGCCGTGAAATACTCTTCCAATCGACTTTGAATCTTCCGGTATAGCATTTTTCAATCACTTTTTGCTATAAAAATATACACTTTTCAATCATTTTTAGCAATATTTTTTAACACTTTTCAACAAAAGCGCCTGCATTTCTACACATTTGTTCACTGCTAAATATACTTCCGGAACACGTCATTGTCAATACTTAAAGACTAAAAATGGCCAAATTCGGCCATATTGGCCGCATGTGGTGATTCGCCTACACCGCGACCTTGAATACGATACCACCCGTCACGTAACGGTGGATGATGGAATTGATGAGCGTCTGGTAAGGCATGCCCGCGGCCTTCGCCATTTTCTTGATGCCATTCAGATCATCAAGCTGCATACGAATAGTGATGTTCTTCGCCGAAGCAGACATAATGTCAGCCCGAATCCGTTCTTCCTCTTCGTGCGAAAGCGGAACTGTTTCGTCATTTTCCACCGCTTCCATCAAAGCGCGTTCTTCATCATCAATCGGCTCATCTATAAATTTCGAGTTCGTCATTTTCTAACCTCCTCTGATACAAACGGCTTTTGAAAGCCGTCTTGAGAAAATATGTTCCATCGTTTTCCTCAATAAACGGAACGCAATGAACATACCCATCCACAAGAACAAGAAACATCCTTTGACCCTTATGTTCTGTTTGGTTATTAACCATCCTAGTGACAAATCGGCCCGCAAGGATTTCTTGCCTTACTGATTCCATATCGATGTTATGCTTCTGCTTGACCACGAAAGCCTTTCCTAGGTCAAAATGCACCTTCATCTCTATATTTATAATATACATAGTTTACAAATACCCGTCAAGTACATTTTAAATATTTTTCACCTCGCAGATGGTGTACATCCGCGACTTGAGCAGGTTTGCGTCTATAAGGGAAATCCCGGATTTGATCGGCACAACGGCCACATTTTTCTTCATCATCACCTCCCTGCGGACAAGCGTAAAACCGCAGTGTTTTGAAAATTTGAACACTAGAACATTTGTTCACCAATAAATATAAATCCACCAAAACTATTTGTCAACACCCCAAATCGGAGTTTTTGAAAATTCCGTACATTCCCGCCCATTTTCCCATTTTCGCCCGTTCCGTCAGGGCGTTTTATATATATATTACTAAATGTAAAATTCCTTTAAGGAATCTCTTTGGAAGACAGCATGTTAACTAACAAGACAATTTTAATAACAGGCGGGACAGGTTCATTCGGCAATACGTTTGTCGCGATGATCTTTATCAATGCATGTAGGGACAATGGGTGATATTTATCTGAAACTCAAAGGAATTACCATGGACAATCGAATATATTATGGAGAATACTCTTTAAAGCACTGGATTGATTTAATTATCCAAAAAAACATAACACTTCCAGAGTATCAGCGCAGCTTTGTTTGGAAAAAAGAACGGGTTATAAAATTCATAAAAGATCTCAAGGAAAAACAATTCATTCCACCTGTAGCAATAGCACATTACAAGACACACGACAATCCCTGTGAAACAAATCTAATTTTAGATGGACAACAGCGACTCAGCTCCATTATACTAGCATATTTAAATATATATCCCGATGGATTTTCAAAAATCGAAAAATTTTCAAATGATGACGATTGCAAAGACGATGACATAGAGGACTCAAGTAGCGCAAAATCAAAAGAATGGACATTTAATTATCTTTTTGATTCAACAGGAAATACAAATACAATAGACGCCATAAAGGACGCCATTGCTAAAGACAAAAAATATAAAAAACTATTCCCTGAACCCATCTCTCAAACAGATGATTTTTGGGAAAGCTCTTTTTTAGGCTTTTCTTATATCGTACCCGATTCCGATAACAAAGACTCCATTCAAAAATCTTTTTCAAGAACATTTAGAGATATAAATTACCTTGGAGTCACACTTTCTGCACAAGAGAGCCGTCGTTCTCTGTATTTTATGAATGACGACTATAAAGATTTCTTTGACGGCAGAATCGGCAACACAAATGTATTAAATAATCTTACAATTTTAGAAAATATGCAGCCGGCCAAGATTGACTTTGTTCGATATCTCGCCATTCTTTCACAATACCATTCCCAAAAAAACGAAAAAAACATTTTAAAGTATTATTCATCATACGCTTCTCGTGAGAGCTTCTACGCTGATTATGTATCAAAAATTGTCGGATTGGATCAAGAAAACCATGAAGATAAATTCGATGATTTTGAAATAGAGGAGTGTTTTCCGTCAAACAGTTGGCGACAAAGGTTTAAATTCTTACAAAGAACCTTAAAGGAATTAGAAAACAAACAAATTGGTAAAAGTAAAAATTTCAACGGGCAATTTGAATCATGGATTGATGCCGATTATTATCTTTTCGGACTGATTTATCATGTTCTTTTTTTAGGCAATCGCATCGTTTTTACAGAAAATCTATTTAAGCAAATTAATGAGAAAATAAAAGATAAACATAAAGATGCCGCCTATTCCAAAAGTCCCAATCGTTTAGGAAATTTGCGTTCGCGATTAAAAGAATCTATAGATGTATATTGTCAATATGTAGGTTAATCTAATGGAAAACGACAAATATACAAAATTCATAACAACTCCTATTTTTAAAATATTGGAGAATTGTGCAAATGCGACAAGGGGAATAGAGGACAAAATAGATACCTTTCCACTTTGTGAATACATTATGCAAACAACTTTTTTGAAGATGACGGGATCTAGCGAGCAAAAGCTAAAATGCATTCTCAAGGTTATAGCAGCCAACGACTTTGATTTCCTTGACGCAAAGTTTTTAAACAATCGATACGGAGAATGCTCTAACATAGAAGCAAAAAAAGAAGTATTTAGAAATCTTAGCAACGCCATTTTAAAGTTTGAACCACAGAGTCCCAACATAGTGGCACACATCTACGACAGCACAACGAAGACTTATATAAAAAAGAAAGCGACTGATGAAATTGAGAAATTATTTAGCACTTCTATAATTTCCAAATGGTGCGAAAAAGATTTTCTATTTTTTAAAAATAATGCCAATAGATATTTTTCGGACAATCTCTTTTGCCATTATTCTAATGGCAACACATTGACGCTCATTAACGGAAAATTAAATTACGAACAGATTGTCTACGAACATCGAAATAATTGTGCACACAATCTTGATTCAAATCGGGCTCATCTTCCTGATTTATCAGACTTAAAAGAGCAACATCATAATTATAAAAACTATTTTTTTCGTTTTGCTCTTTTAGTTTTATTAGACGAAATTTTCATGAAATTATACAAGGTATATTGCAGCTCCCTGCAAGAGCATTAAAATAGTTGGTACAATCAAATAATAAAGTTTTTTATATTTTCCCGCCCATGTTCACCACTAAGACCATAGTCACGTCACTGTTCTGGAAGTTCATGGAGCGCTGCGGCACGAGCGGCGTGAAGTTCGTAACAACCATCGTTTTGGTGCGACCTTTGCAGTCTATGAATTTAATTTTAAAACATAGCAAGGAGATTGTATGCCTTGTATAAATTGTTTCTTTTCTAACAAGTATCAACGCGACTTAAAACAAAAAACTTTTCATTTAGACCGCTTTGAACAAAGATTGTCAGAATACAAAAAATTATTCTTAACCGAACTTTCCTCATTGTCTTGCGTCAATGAATGCACATGTAATTATAAATTCAACGGACCAGAATACACAAACTGGACCAGCAAATTCCTTGACGCATTAAAAGCAAAAAAAGATATATTTGAGAATACATTTGACGCACTAATCCTGACATACTATACCTTCATAAAAGAAGGTAGTACAAAAGCTCAAGGTATATTGTGGGATTTTTTACAAGACAACAATATACATTATGGAATAGAAGAGCCACTGTTGTTTCAGCATCTTCTGTTTAGAGCTCGTCCTAAAGGATTTTGGAATAAATTTGATTCAAACGAATATTTTCACATACCTTTTAATAAAAGATACAAAGTCGGTAATCAGCGATTCAGTTCATCGGGACAGCCCATGCTATATCTTGGGGGGTCTATTTTGGCGGTAACAAAAGAACTTTCCAAAGAGATAAAAGACCTGAATATTGCTGCATATTTGCCAAATTACAGTGGATTTTACAATAAGCGCTTTTTTGATTTAAAAAACAACATTTTTAGTATATTAGTTAGAAGTCTTCATGCAAACGTTTCCTTAGGCCACTTTCCCAAGGATGAAACTATTAACAAAATAATAAAAAAGACGGCTTTAATGGAAATAGCCACTTTTCAAACTAAGGATACTTCATGTAAGAATGATTTTGTTGAAGAATACGTGATTCCACAAATGATTACTAAAATTTTGCAACAGAAAGGCTTCAGCGGATTAGTATTCGAATCAACCAAGGACTATTCGTCTTTAAAAGGAGAACATATCTTTTCTGATTTTAATTACAATTATTGTTTTTTCACAAACTATTCATATGAATCAAATTACGATGAAGATTTAAAAGAATTATTTCACATATTTATATTAGATAAAGATGAAGACTATTTTAACGAAACAATTGAAAACATCAACAAATTAGTTGAAAAATGCATTAACAAGAATAAAGCGTCATCTAAAAATAACAACTATATTATTCCAGTTTGCTTAGAAAAACAAAATCTTGATTACTTGCAAACAGCATATTTAAACGGGAAACGGCTCTTTGAATCAGATGAAGGTAGACTTCATATGAAATTCACGAGAAAAATGGTAGAGAACATGTATTCCCTAATTGAGTAGTTTTAATAATCACCCTTATTCTTTTACACGAAAAAGCAATGAAAAACATCTTTATACACACAGTCCTTAAATATATCGCCCTGATTGGCACATTCTTCATTTACACCTCGTCGGGGGTGTTCTCGAAACTGGCGTCGCAGCAAAATTTTCTGTCTATAGAATATCTAGCGTATCTTAGTTGCACTATCGGTGTGCTAGGAATTTACGCAATATTGTGGCAGCAGATCATCAAGCGGATGCACATAAGCAAGGCCTACATGTTCAAAGGTCTAACCGCGATCTTCGGACTGCTCTTTGCAAATCTCATCTTTGGCGAAATAATCACGCTAAAAAACGCCATTGGCACTGTTTTCATCATCAGCGGCATAACATTATTTGCGAGGGCGTAAAATGTTCTACGTACTCGTGTTATTCAATATTTTTGTTGCCGGCGTGGCTCAAATGCTACTGAAGAAATCAGCAGCAACCAAACACGCATCGTTCATTCGGGAATACCTGAATCCATGGGTCATCGGCGGCTATTCACTAATGATGTTCTCGTTGGTTTCCAATATATTTGCAATGAACCACGGTGTTCTTTTGAAGGAACTTGGCACTCTTGAAGCCTGCGGGTATTTGTTCGTCCCAGTACTCAGCTACTTCTTTTTCAAAGAAAAAATCAATCTTCAGAAGGTTATCGCAATCACACTCGTGCTAACAGGCGTTGTCATTTTCTTTTGGGAGTGAGTCCTTTATTTCTTTAATCACATACTGCGGTGAATTGTTGATGCATATATAAATGCGACCAACATATTCGCCGATAAGACCGAGCATCATCAAGATGCAGCCACCGATTATAAGCATCAGAGCGATAATCGAACTCCAACCAGCCACGCCAATCACACCAAGGCATTTCTGCACCACAATCACGATAGCGTATATAAAGCCGACAATAGCAAAGAAAAATCCCAAAAATGTACTCACACGCAGTGGCTTAACAGAAAATGCAGTAAAACCGTTGAGCCAAAGCCCTAGCAAACGAACAAACGAATACCCTGATGTTCCCTCAAGGCGGGAACGGTGATTCGTCGCAACATACCCAATCTTACGCGTAGTGCGAAGAACAAGACCAACAAGGTATGGATATGAATTTTTGTAATTACACATCTCGCGGATTACAAAATTACGAGCTATATAAAAACTGCTACCAACAAAGTCTTTGGGCGGATCCAGCATGAACTTACCCATAAGTCCCGCCATCTTCGAACCAAAACGGCGGAATAGATTCTGCTTGACGCCACGATAGTAAGCATACACCACATCGTAGCCATCTTCTAATTTAGTGATTAGTTCATTCAAAGAATCCAGCGGAGCTTGACCATCGTCATCCAGTGAGACAACATACTCGCCGGAACACTTGCCGTAGCCCGCCATCAGGGCGGAATGCTGCCCAAAATTCTTGGCAAGATTGATGCCGATAACGTTTTTTTCCGTTTCAGCAAGTTTCTCGATAACATTCCACACGCCATCGGGGCTACAGTCGTTCACCAATACGATTTCGTAGTCATCGCCCGGACGTTTTGCGGACATTTCGCTCTTGATCTCTTCGACCACCGTGGCGATAGTTCTTTCTGATCGGTAGCACGGAATTACAAAGGAAAACTTAGGCATAGATAAATCCTTTTTAAATTTCAACAATTTCGCTTATCTTGCAATCAACAAAAGGCACAATCGCTGTTGCCCAAGCCATGCCGACACCAAAGGCATTCAGCATTAGTTGTTTACGGCCCTGCATTTTGCTTTTCAACTCGCTTATAATTGTCAAGGGAACAGAAACGGATGAAGTATTCCCGTATTTCTGAATTGTCCAAGGAATTTTATCGTAGTTCAGCTTCATTTTCTTGGCAATAAAGTTGTTAATAAAGGCATTCGCCTGATGGAATACGTAATAATCAACATCCTCAACATCCATACCTACGTGAGCAAATAACCCCTTAATATCTCTCGGAATCTCGACTATCACGAAATTGAACACATCGGCACCTTCCATATGGCCCTGCTCATCATTGCGAATGTTGCCATATTCGTCAACAACCTTGTCACGTAGGGTTTCAGCGGAACTCATATTACGGTAGCCACCACCAGGAATCATAATGAGTTTCCCCCTGGAACCATCGGAATTCAACGAGAAATAGCTTTCACCGAATTTTTCATCACGCTCTATCAGAGCGGCGATACCGGCATCGCCAAAGATAAAGGCTTCCCGCCTATCCTTGCGACTATAAGCTTTAGATCTAGTTTCTCCGTCAAGTAGTAGAGCCTTTCTAAACCCCTTATTTTCCATCATAGCATATATAATGCTTAATGCATTGATAAAGCCGGAACAACCAAGAGAAATGTCGAACGCCATCGTAGTTGTCGGCAATTTGAGCCTATCTTGCAGCAAAATGGATGTTGCAGGCATTCTGTAGTCAGGAGTCTGGGAAAGGAACACAACTAAGTCAATTTCATTGCGGTCGATACTATTGTCTGCAATAAGTTTTTCGGCAGCGGCAAAGCACAAATCAGAAGAGCAAGTTTTTTCATCGGTAAAGCGACGTTCGAAAACGCCAATCTTATCGATAATTTTCTTTACTTCTTCCTTGGGCCAAATATCAAGATCATACTCGTAGTTGTTTATGACCTTTTTCGGCACGCACCCGGCCATCGCCGTTATTCCGACATTCTTAAAAGAAACTATAGGCATATATAACAGTTTGACGAATAATATATCCCATCAATTTAAATTTTGTTACCTAAGAATCACGCCACCATCAACAACCAATGTATGACCTGTAACCCAAGAGGAGGCGTCAGACAATAAGTATATTATTGCGTGAGCGATATCTTCTGGTCGTCCAAGCCGTCCCAACGGATATGCAGCAACATTATTTTTCAATTGTTCTTCTGATATTGTTCCTGCGGATAAAATGTTCGTCATTACAAAACCAGGATTGACACTATTTCCCCTTATCCCGCTTTTCGCCATCTCTAGAGCAAAGCCCTTCATAAAGGCATTCAAGCCACCTTTGGAAATTCCATACATCGTGTTACCGACAGTAGAAATCATTACTCCACCAATTGATGATGTAAATACAACAGAGCTTCCCTTTGTCAGTTTTTTCTTTTTCAAAAGGCGCTGAGTCAAAAGAACAGGTCCAATCATATTCACATTTAAGATTTCTGACAGGTCTGCATTGTTAATAAATTTGACCGGAAGCGTCTTTACGATGCCCGCATTTAAGGAAACCCCTTCAAGAGTCGGCAAAGATTCAACCAAAGCAGAAATTCCATCTTCATTTGACAGATCCGCAATAACCAGCTGATGTTCCTGACCATAAGATCGATCTAAAGAATCATAGGTTTCTTTTAGGCGGCCCTCATTCCGTGCAGTAATGTAAACGCAAGCCCCCATCTTAGAACATTCTATGGCCGTAGTTCGTCCGATTCCAGACGAAGCACCTGTAACAAGAACTTTCTTGCCTTCTAGTGAAAACGGGTTATACGACATGGACTTTGTCCACCTCCTCATCCGACACTTCCACAAGGTCGGATATTACCAAATTATTTGTTTCAAAATATGCTGTCCCCCAGGAAAGACCAACACCAAAGCCGCAGCAAATAAATTTTGCGAGTTTGCCATCAGCTTTTCCCTTAAGTTCAGCAACTATAGTCATAGGAATACTAGCACCATTTGTATTGCCAAACCTATACATGCTAGAGGGGACTTTTTCCATTGGCAATTTCAATTTTTTTGCAATCATGTCATTCATCTTGGTATTTGCCTGATGAAAAACAAACCAATCTGTTTGTAAATAATCAAAGCCAAAATGTGTAGCCAAAGACCGAACAGATTTAGGCGCCGTCGTAATACCGAAAGAGAACACGTCCATACCTTTCATGCGCGATTGAAATCTATAGGTTTCTTTTCCGTCAACAATTTCCGTATCAAAACTAGCAATCGTAACCGGGCTACGAGAACCTCCTTCTGGGGTAATGATAGCATCAAAACCACTACCATCAGTTCCAAAATGGAACTTTATACCAGCATTACCTTCTTCATATTCCAATGCAGTTACAGTTCCGGCACTACCAAATAGTGGATTCAAACGACGTTTTTTTCCTTTAAAACGGCCTTTTGCTTCTCCACACATAACCAACGCTTTCTTTATTGTCCCTCTTCCAAGAACAGAAGCCGCAGAACTCAACCCATAAACCCACCCAGAGCAGCCTAACGATAAGTCTTCAGCATAACATTCTTTAGACAACCCTAAACGGTCCTGTAAAATACAAGCTGTTGCCGGCAATATATAATCAGGCGTCTGCGAAACAAAGAAAATAGCACCAACATCATCCTTATTCCATTTCAAATCAGCGAGGAGCTTTTCTGCAGCCGCATAACACAAATCAGATGTAGTCAGCGTATAGCTTACCCGACGCTCTTTTACACCCGTCATTTTGACAAAATCTTCTGGAGAATACTCTGTAGAGACCGCGTCATCTTCTGTCGGATGTAAGTTGTCAGCAATATTTTGTGGAACGCCAGCAGATATACCGGCAACTCGAACGTTCGGGAAAGACAAATAGGCCATTACTTCTTACTCTTTACTGTGTTATACAAATCTTCAATAGTTGCAGAATTTTCAATGTCAGCACCCTTAAGCGTAACATCATACTCTTCATCAACCATAGCAATAATGTTGAGAGCCATCAAAGAAGACCATTCATCTAAATCTTTGAAAACGGTTTCTGCCTTGATTTCGGTCGGATCAGTTTCTTCGAACTGTTCAACAAAATGTTTAATGAATTCATTGATATCCATGTTTATCTCCTATTTTATAGTTATCACGCACTTCTTTGTCTTGTCGCATACAATCTTTGTAATGCAAGTCGCACTTTTTTTGCGCCTAATGTTTCTTTCTCTAAATTCTGTTCAAAATAAAGGGCTTCACATCCACTTCTTTTTACATTTTTAACAAATGTGGCACCTCGTTTTCTTACGCTACTTATGTGTCCAATGTTATTTTCATAAATAACAAAGCAAATTTTTTTTAGATGCAAAGTACTTATGCAAAAATTCGCCATCAGAAAGCCAATTTCCATCATCTCTTCCGGCTCGCCAACATTTACTTCTCGGCCATATTCTCCAATTTCACCATGTATATCATAAATTCCAACAAGCCCAATCCGTTCGCCTTTTTTATTCAATATCACAAAATAGTAGTCGTTGGGTTCTTGCATCTGCCAACGAATAAAGTCCTTTTGAGCCTCAAGTGAAGGAGCCAATTGCCCCACGGTATCCCGATTTCTTTTGTCGGCACGGATATTGTACGAAAACTCAGCATCATCAAGCGTGATGCTTCGCAAATCGACAAACATTCCATGTATCACTTCAGGGTAAACCATACGAAACCTTTATAAAGGAATATACGTTATTTCACGCTCTAATTCCAAAGAATTCAAGCACCTTTCCACAGATATACTCGATTTCTTCCGTTTTCAGTCCATAGAACATGGGCAGGCGCAGCAATCGGTTGCTTTCTTTGGTCGTATATTTATCCTCGCCATGGAACCTGCCGAACCGCATACCCGCGGGCGACGAATGCAACGGCACATAGTGGAACACAGCGAGGATTCCGTTATACACCAAATGCTTCAAGAGCGCCGTTCGCGTCGCTAGATCTTCCACTTTCAGGTAGAACATGTGTGCGTTGTGTTTGCAATGTTCCGGAATGTACGGCAATTCGACCAAGCCCTTTTCAGCAAGCGGAGCAAGCCTTTCGCGATAGGCGCTCCAGCTTGCCATGCGGGCATCATTAATAATATCGGCGCATTCCAGTTCGGCATAAAGATAAGCAGCGTTCAGCTCGCTTGGCAAATAGCTAGAGCCAAGTTCCACCCAAGTGTATTTATCGACTTCGCCGCGATGGAACTGGCAGCGGTTCGTGCCTTTTTCGCGAATAATCTCGGCACGGTCGCAAAATTCCGGGCGGTTGATGAGCAGCGCACCACCCTCGCCCATGCTGTAGTTTTTGGTTTCGTGATAGCTATAGCAACCAAAGTCACCAAGCGAGCCAAGCGCACGGCCCTTGTAGGTCGCCATCATGCCCTGTGCGGCATCTTCTACCACGAATAAATTATGTCGTTTCGCGATTTCGTTTATCTTGTCCATTTCGCAGCCCACCCCCGCATAGTGGACCGGCACAATCGCCTTTGTCTTTTCAGTAATAGCCGCTTCGATCAAATTTTCGTCGAGGTTCATCGTATCGGGACGGATATCCACGAACACGCATTTTGCCCCTTGCGACACGAACGCATCGGCGGTGCTAACGAACGTGAACGACGGCATAATCACCTCGTCGCCGGGAGCGATATTGCAGAGACGGGCAGACATTTCGAGTGCGTGCGTGCAGCTGGTAGTCATGAGCGCCTTGACCGCTCCCGTATGCTTTTCGAGCCATTCATGGCAACGCAGGTTGAACGTGCCGTCGCCACAAATACGACCACTCTCCACAGCCTGCTTCACATAATCGAATTCCATCCCCACGAAGGGAGGCTTGTTAAAAGGAATCTTCTGCATGTTTGAAATATAAACTTTATTTTACCTTCTAGTTAAGAAGAAAATAAGGAATTAGTTTAAAATCACAACCGGGACCCAATGAGATTTGTGCATCCGCCGTATTTCAGGCATGCCCAAAATCGGGCGATGCGCCCCTTGAACAATAAACTGTACATCGGGGTATTTTTTTGCAAGTGCAGCAATTCGCGTCAACGTGCGATGCAATTTACCACGATCTCCCAGCCTAGAGTCTTGAGTGGTCCATGCTATCACACTTTTTTCTGCGTCCACCAAAACCGAATCCAATTTTAAGGTCATTACAGAATCACTACACGAGTCACAAAAAAGCATTTCTCTATATCCCAATGTTGGAATATATCCCTTGCGGTCATATTCCAAAGAATCGCCTCCAAACATGTACAATCCCGTTGTATCGTTATTGCGATACTCAACCAATTCCGCATGCTTTGTCCGATTGGCTAGTCTTTGATGCAAGCCATACTTGTGCGGCATCTCCGCAAAAAGCGAAAAATCCTCCGCAAGCAAATTCTCGTCCGTGGGTACGCCCCATGCATCCACCAAGATTAGCACCTTTCTTTTTGAAGAATCCCCCACCTGGTCAATCATGCGGATTTTGTCATAAATTTGGTATTGACTTGTATATGCAACCGACAAAGAATCTTCGTGGACTGACGGCTGCAAATGCCACGGTTTTTCCTGACGACCTAAAAAATCCATCCCTAAAACGTACAGCAAAATTGTGCAGAACGCCACAAACAGCAAAAAAAACATCAAATTAATTTTCTGAATCTTTTTCATCATCGGCACCATCTTCCCTATACTTAAACATCAACGTTCCACCCCAAATGCGCACCGTATCAACCACAAGTTTTTTATGATAATGGGTTTCATAAAAATGTAAATAACTTGCACGAGAATCTTCTATGACATACACATTTTCTTTCACAATGTCTCGCAGCGGATTTTGCACACCTCGCTTTGTCAACTCTTTTTTCATTTGCGGCAAATGAATATTCCAATAACCAATCGGAATTATGTTATCCCAACTCCCCGGAGGAATAACCTTGTACGCGGCATCTTTCGTTTCCGCCAATCTTTTATAAGGTTCAAAAGCCAACAAAAACACATCATTTGGATGATTACGGGCATAATCCAAAAATGCAGCTTTTTCAGACGATAGCTCAGGAATCGAAACAAGGCCGCGACGTTCCGTCTCTTTATGCGACGGCGTCGCCATGATAATAAAAGCCACCGACACCAAAGCCAATCCCAAAACAGCAACTCGTTGATATTTGGAAGCTTTCCCCTTAAAAAAATCCTCGCCCCTTGGCATAAAGGCTATCGCAGCCGTTGTAGCACACAACCAAATCCCCGTCTCGACATGATAAACAACTCTATTGACCAACAGCAAATAGCCAATACACATGCCAACGATTCCCAATGACACCCACGGATAAAGTCGGCTTTTCTTATTCGAAAACAGAATCAAGAAAATACAAAGAATCGCCCAGCACCACGCATTCATTCGAGAAAAAGCATTCGACAGCACAATGACAAAAGCCGCGGGCATCCGCAACTTGTTCGGAACATACATATTACGCCGAACTACTTTGGCAATTGCATTTATGCTATCCAAACAAAAGACGTCTGTATCGTAAAAATCCCAATTCTGCAAATGATAAAAGTCACGTCCCTGCATTCCACGTTCTTCAAGTTCATCGTACGTTGACTCGCCGTCATAATACCTTCCATCACCAAAAAACGCACGGGGTCCCTGATAAGCAGCATAGTAACGGTACTCGTTATTTTGATATAAATTTCGATTAAACGATTTTAGTCCCCAAATGGCAAACATACAAAGAAGAACAGTCAACAACGTTTTCCAATAAATTTTTCGAGAATCAAGAAAATTTGAAACCAGCAGGACACAAGCAAAAGGCATGGCTATCATAAAAGCATCAGAACGCATCACATAGCCACCAATCAAGAAAAATAGCGAGCCAAAGATGAACCCCTTTTTGCGTTCAACATCGCCAACAGCCAGAAGCAAAACACCCGCAGCAGTCAGAATCGTCGCACATTGCGTAAAATTGACATTCGAATAAAAATCCGGAGCAATACAAGCCAACAGGAAAAAAGACAACAAACCGCCCCATTTGACCCCGGAACGTCGAATAAATATGAAAGTGATTACGAAAAGCGACGCAAAGACTTCGAATATTTCAAAAAAATAGAACCAGCCTACATTCGGAAAAAGCCAAAAGAACTGTTTTAGAACATACGCAAATATGGCATTGATGAAATACAAGTGAACATCGTACACAGAGCCATAAGCACCGGTCAAGACGCCCGACATAAAGTAATCGTCAAGCCCCCCGTACCGGACAATTCCAAAAATAAAATACCCGGCCAAAAAGAATACATTTAAAGCAAATGCAAGAATCGCCGGATTTTTCATAAAATCGAATCGGTTTTGAATCATACCATAAATATAATGAAAATGACCGCAACCTACATCAAGTTGCAGGATGCTTATGTGTCTGAAAGCAACAAGGTTGGTTCTTGGAAGTTAATCGGTTATGTGGCTCCGGGTTCCACATCTGCAGCTTCAGAAGGCAGTACGACAAACTTTGCTTATACTGCAGGTACTGATCTTGCTTCAAATGGTTCTACCCTTGATATTGACGGATCTTCTGGAGTTGGCACTGCTGGTAAGGTTACGTGGCAAGCAAAGAATCGCGTTGCTCTTAATGAATGCGCTGTTATTGAAGCGAACAAGTGGACGCTGACAACGAAAGCTGCGTCTAACGGCAATAGTGTTACCTATACAGCAGCAGTTACTGACGCCTGCTTGCAGTTGACTCCGACATTCGAAAAGATTGGTCAGTAATCACTAAATCGAGATTATTTATAAAAAGAGGACTCCACTGGAGTCCTCTTTTTACTAGCGTATATATGTTTTTCAAGAAAGCCCTTGCATATTCACTGTTTATAAACCTATTCTTTCTAGGTTTATGCGTTTTTTTTGGTGATCCTAAATTTGGAGCCATCGATGATTATTTCATGGCAGCTCGGCTTACTGGGGCGTTGGGCTCGGATTACAATCCGCATTTGATTTTCGTAAATGCTATTTATGGCTATGTGCTATTGCCGTTATACCATATTTTCCCGAAAGTCGGCTGGTATTACATTGGCGAAATGTTCTCTGTTTTTTTGTCTCTTACGGTTATTGGCTACATTCTGTTGCAGAAGTGTGGTGAACGTTGGGGAGCAATTCTTGCGACATTGTTTACGGCTCTCGTTGCAAGTGACTTGTATTTGACAGTTCAATTTACACAGTGTGCATCTATTTTGAGCGCTGCAGGAATGTTGCTGTTTGCGTATGGAATAACTTCAAGAAAAAGGGGAGATGGATATCCCAAAAGAAGTATTTATATACACATGTTAGATGCCGCACCCTATATTTTTGGCATTATTTTGATGCTCTGGGGCTCTGTGATGCGGTGGCAAGCGTTCCTTATGGGATTGCCGTTCTTTTGTTTGTGCCTTGCTTTTATATTCCGCCAATGTTGGCAGACAAAATTTAACGTTGCTATAGGACTTGCTGTTCTTTTTACAGGAGCGTTTGCAATCCACTATTGGGACCAAAATCTTTATAAAGCTCTTGAATATGAGAATTTTAACAAGTTTCAAGGACTGCGGGTTGCTTTGGGGGATTACAGAAACTACAACCAAAACGCTGTTTATGAAGATGCCGAAGAATTGGGACTTTCGGGTAAAGATTTCCAAATGCTGACGGAGTGGACTTTTTATGACACGCAGGTGTTCTCTTCCGATTCTTTAAAACGTTATACGGATATGGAAACCGCTTATAAAGACAACGTGCCAAAAGAATATATTCCTCGTCAAATGCTGGCAACTCTAGGCAACAGCCTTCATTTTCCTCCGTTTTGGATTTGGTTTGTTTTGAGTTTGGTTGTTTTTGTTACGAATAAAAAGAAATCCCTATATATATATGGTTCATTGCTGCTTGTACTAGCTCTGATGGCTTACCTGTTAGCCATGGGACGGTTGATATATCGTGTTGAGAGTGGACTATGGTTGTATGCGTCTATTTTGGCGATTCCTTTATTTAAAGAATTTGCATTAGTGATATCACGTAAGTTTTTATATGGCATACTTGGTTTAATTGCTGTTGCAAATATTTATTCATACGCATCTTCTGGAGATGTTGTTCATAGCCCGGACAACGGAGCAAAAAGAACGATAGTTGTTGATGATTCAACGGATTATAATCAGGTTTTCGAATACATTGACAACCAACCTGATAAGATGTTTTTACTTTCTATGCAGCCGTTCATGAGATTTTCTCACCACCGTAATCCACCATATTTTGCTTCGCCTATAGGACAATACAGACGAACTGTTTCTTTGGGATATTGGACTCCATATTTACCGGAAGTGACGCAGTCTCTTGCAGAATTTGGTATTGACAATCCTATTAAGGATGTTGTTCATGACAATGTAATTGTTTTGAGCGAATTAAATTTAAAAGATTTCTTGCAACGGCATTATTACGATAGTGTGGCTATCGATACACTGAAAAAAATCGGATCAATGACTTTCTTAAAATACAAACTTGTCGATAAAGCGTCTAAACGAGGGGTTGAATAATGAAACGGCTCCTATACCCTCTGATGGCAAGCGCATTCATTACCGTAATGCCGTTTTTATTGACCTTCGAAAAAGGACAGGATATTGTTCGCGGAATTTTTGGATATGAAGAATTTGCATTATTACTGCTTTTGATTTTTGTAAAAGAAAAAATAAAAGGAACTAATTTATTTGGAAGAGGCTCTTTTGTTCTTTTTGCCTTGATCGTTGCTTTGTTTTCTGTTGCATGGATTGATTTAACAAATTTGCTTTCCTTAAAAAAACAAAGCGTTGGTTGGTATGGGGTTATTCCCATTACGACATGCCTACTCGCAATTGTTATGATTTGGAAAATAAAAGCGTTTGAATTTAACACGATATGTTTTGTATTGTTAGTCTCGCTGATTATGCATCTTGTCGGCAATAGTTATTATGCTGCTCAACCATTAATGCATTTTCCAACAGTTAACTTTCTTGAAAAAAATGCTCCAAAAGCAGTTCAACGCAGCAATATCGCAAACGATTTCAAAGAAAAATATTTTGTTGTTGATTCCGTTTCTATTACTAGAAATTATGTAGATACGACACGTGATAATGTAATCATTCTTGTTGAAAGTTGGGGTGTACCGCTTGAATTGCAACAGTTCAATCGACAAATGAATCTATTCGATGGAACAGCTTTTGCGAATGGAAGTCACAGTCGAATGTATAGCCGAACCCGCACTGCGGAACGTGAAGACTTACTTGATTCTATTTGGAAGGATTCTGTTGGTCGTCGGGATTCCCTGTTTATGCTTAAGCGATTTGCTGAACTTGGTTACAAGACATTTTTCTTATTTGGCGGAGATTCAACAATTCAGAGGCGATATAAATACATTCGAAATATCGGATTTCAAAATGCTCTTTGGACGGATTCCGCTACTGCAGATAGTATAATGGTTGCCAAAATAGATTCGCTGCTGAATGAAGGGAACGATTCTTTAGCGGTTGCTCCCAACCGCAAGTTTATAGCCTGGACAACCCGCGATACGCGATTCCCTATTAGCGATGATCCTATTGAAGTTGAAAAACTCTATTATGCACGTCTGTTCGGAACATTGCAAATGGTGGCCAGTTTGGCTAAAAGGCACCCAGAAGTCCGTTTTGTGGTACAAGGCGACCACGAACCGATTCTTTCTCCGATGGAATTCCAGAAAAAGTTCTATAAACGTTGGGTGCCGTTTGTGGTTTTGAATTGATTTTTGCCATCTATAGCAAAAGACAGGGCGTTGAGCCCTGTCTTTTGTCGTATGAAAATATTTTACACAAAATTACAGTACAAAATCTCCAAAAAAGCGTGTTAACTATATGAATGTGGAAGAATTCTTCATTCGTTGAACATAAACACTATGGAGATTTTAAAATGAATATTGAAGACGAAAGCCTGTTCGAAACATACGAGCACAGAAATGACGCAGAAAGCGCCAGGAAAAAGTTTGAGGGGCAAAAATACCTAGATCCCAGATGCGACCCAGCATTCAGGGCTCTGCTCGACAGCGAGGATGCGCTTGTGAATTTTTTGAACGCAATACTGCATTTTGAAGGCGAAAATGCAATTGAGTCCCTGACTTATACGGTTCAACAAGATGAACTTTTTCATTTGCCAGAACCCTACCGTGTCAAGTTCGACATCGGCGCCCGAACCAAGGCTGGTAAGCGAATAGATGTAGAAATGCAAAAGCTCAAGTTGAACGACTATGTTGACAGAATGATGATATACAACGCATTCTTGCTGCTACGTGCAAAGAACGATTACAACAAGGAAATCGACTTTCAGAACCTTCCCGATTCGAAAAAAGAAAAATTCCGCTACACATTGCCGGAAATCTATTCCATTTGGATCATGGACTATCCCGTTCAGTTTATGGGAAATGTTTATCGTGATGAAGTTGGTCTTTATAATTTGTCTAGTGTGGGCAAGGAAGGTTGCATTCCCATTTCTACGAAAAATAAGTATATTATTGTGGACCTTACCAAGTTTAACAAGTCGAAAGACAACCTCGAAACAGACGAAGATCGCTGGCTCTATATCTTGAAAAATGCGGGTTCTTCAAGTTCCCTGCCCGAGTTCGACAATCCGACTTTCGAGGATGCCCTCCGACGAATTGAATGCGATACGGCAAGTGACGAACTATTAATTAAGCAGGCTAATATGAAAGATTTTCTCTATGCGTATAGTGACGCTATTGATGAAAGCTTTGAAAAGGGGGCTGAGTACGGGCGTTATAATCGTAGCGCCGAAATAGCGCTTGACATGCTTGCCGACAACGAGCCTCTTGACAAAATCATGAAGTATTCGCATCTGCCCAAAGAAAAGGTGCTCGAATTGCAGAAGACGAAAACCTGCAAAACAGTCAAATAGCTGTAAGAGGTGCCATAATCTACGCAAAAGCCAGCTCACACAAGAGCTGACTTTTGATATGTATTTGACCCCAAAAGAGTCTCCGTTTTTACGAAGATTCTATTGAATTTGTTCTAGGTTGTTTGCTTACTTGCCGATTTTGTCGAATGTCGGCGTGAGTTGCGGGCAATTTGTTAGAGCCTTGTAAGTAACACTATTGCCGTTATCTTTTTCTTGATGGAAATAGACCAATTAGCTCCATCAAGGGTTGGGCTGGTCTGAGCCCTAAGTTTAATGAATCCGGTGATTTTCCGTTATTGTTTTTACGAAATTTTCCCGTTCGGGAATATTTTAACGCATAACACCAAACAAGACCTTGGTTTTTCCCGTTCGGGAATATTATATTTGAAACATGGAAATTCAAGGTGTCAAAGACATATCGAAAATGATACGGACAAGGCGTAAAAGCCTTCGATTGACCTAGGCGGAATGCGCCGCCTTTTGCGGAGTCGGCGTCCGTTTCTTTTCGGAACTCGAAAATGGCAAGGAATCGTTACACATCTCCAAAGTCCTTCATGTACTGCAAATGCTTGGGCTTAAGTTACAGGCAATCGAGAACGGAGTTAAAAACATAGCGACACAAGATTTATTGTCCAAGGAACCCACCGTCCCACATTAGATTCTCCAGAAACTAGAAGATTGTTCTAATCTCATTGGGTTGCTATAATCATTATTAATTGAGAAAATTTCCCCGTAATGAGCATTAAATAAATTTTTTTACAAAACAGACTCGGATAATGCAAAAAGGCAGGGCAAAAGCCCTGCCTTTTAAGTGTTATAATTGATATCAAACACTATTTTTTATACAATAAAAAGGACTCCTAAATAGGAGTCCTTTAAAAGTTTCAAATTGACGAAATTAATTAGTCAGTCCAACCTTTAGAAGTAATATCTTCGAATGTCGGAGTCAACTGTTTGCACTTGGTGTTAACCGTGGCTTTGTAAAGGAGGCTGTTTCCGTTTGATGCAGCCTTAGCTTTAATTGTCCAGTGCGCGGCGGCAGCGGTTGTTGCAGTCTGAGCTTCGCATTCATTCAGTGCAGCCGTATTGACTGCGCCCCAAACTTCATTAAAGGTGCTGGTTGGCGTAATCGCCGTGCCTTCGGTCGCTGTGATTGCAGGAGAAGTGCCGCCATAGTATTCAAAGCTTGCGGTCTTACCGCTTACACTAGCACTCTGAGAACCCGGAGCAATGTAGCCAATGAGGTACCAGGAACCGAACTTGTTGGCTTCAGACACATAGGCATCCTGCAACTTGATGTAGGTTCCAGCTGCCGGGCCGACTTCGGAGGCCTTGGACTTAGCAATCATGCCGAAGAGTTTCGGGACTGCGACTGCTGCGAGGATGCCCATGATCACGATCACGACCATCAATTCAATAAGGGTAAAACCTTGCTTCTTCATAGTGTATCTCCTTGTTTTTAGTTACACATTCTTTGTTTTGAGCGTTACCGCCCGTTTACATTAGCTAATATAAACACTTTTTTTTCGAAAAGCAATACTTTTGTCAAACTTTTGTCATATTTGTGTCATGGACAGGTGTTTTTTGTGACAAACATTACTTTTTCGGCCTAAAAACGCGTTTATTAGCCAAATTTCGATGGTTTAAGTATAGATATTTTTTTACGGAAAAGCATCTTTCTTCTGTTTTTTATACTCCAACTTGGAATATATGAAGTCGATTTTGTGACCGACATCACGTCATTCCCGGCCAATTTAGTTTATAAAATTTTACAATTTACGATATCGGCAACATCAATACGTTTTTTGCAGTAAAACAAGAGTCTAATTCATCCCAGACAACAAAAATTTACACGAAAAATTCAGGACAAACGGGTCAAAAAAGCGTGTTAAGAATATAGGGACAAATCAAAATACACCTAAAGGAAAAACAAATGACCGAAAATAACACGCAATCCAAAAAAGATTTCTACATCGTCACAAACGCCGACGGGGAACAATTCCTGCATCCCAAATACGCCGACACATTCCGCATCCTAATGGACGACAAGGATACGATTCGCGACGTACTCAACAGCGTTCTTGATCTCGACGATTACCATGAAATCATCGACCTCAAATACGAATTTGAGAAACCCATCGACATATTCATGCCTGAAAAGAACCCATCCCGCCTCGATGTCTGGGTCTCGACCACGTTTCTCGAAAAATAGGTATATTGTAGTTGACCTACCGAAATTTATCGAGTTGCGCGAGGGAGTTGTTTCCCGCGAGGACTTTTGGCTCAGACTCATTTCGCAAGGGCCGCTCAAAGTCCCGAAATCAGACGACCCGATATTTTCGGATGCGATTGAACGCTTGCGCGTGAGTCGCGTGAAGCAGGACTTTTTAAAAGCTATGGAGGCTCAAATGTCAGACGACATCCATGTACGTGAGGCGATTGAAGCCGAATACTACCTCAAAGGCAAAGCCGCTAGTGATGCCAAAAACGAGGCCGCGAACGCCGCTCGTGACAGCCAGAGGGCCGAATATCTCCGTTCGCAGAACATCCCGGACGACGTCATTTCAGCGATGCTCGCCATCAAATAGGCATTTAAGACGAAAGGCGCAATCACATCAAGTTGGCGAATACTTACGTGTCAAATTACAGACTGCCGAAGACCGCAGACTTCTGGTGAATCGCGCTTCGGAAAGGCTCATCATGGATCAGGCAAACGATATGGTATGGACTGAAGAGGAATTGGATCGTCTGGCATTGTACAAAATACGAGCCCGTGAAAAAGCTCGTGCGGAAGGTCGTGAACAGGAACGTATTGAAACAGCTCTCGACATGCTCGCGGACAATAAGCCTATCGAGGAAATCGTCAAGTACTCGCACCTTTCCATGGAAAAGGTCCTCGAACTGCGTGATTCGCAAGTTGCGTTCACAGCGAAATAAACCAAAAATACTTTTGCAAAAGCCACCAACTCAATAATTGGTGGCTTTCGGTTTATACGAAAAAGCTCCCCGGCGGGGGAGCAGGACTAATGAATGAGGTTAAAGGAAAGGCAAAAGGGTGCAGATAAAGTTCCAAAAAAGGATTAATTACTACAATTTCCTATTGTGACGCCAACTGTAGATGGCGTTGTTACGGTAATCGGGAAGGTTACGGTAATTTCACCACCACAATCATTAGAGTTGTTATACCAATAAGTTCCGCCTGTACCAAAAATATCCATACAATTTTGGAATTTGGCATTATTTAACTGAATTCTAGATCCTACGCCACCTGTACATCCTGTAATTCTATATGTTTTATTTTTCGAAAGTTCTGTACCTTGGGCTATTGTGATTTCTTCATCATAAGAGCCTCCACCAGCAGAGCTTGATTCTGCAGCACTGTTGCTTGATGATGGAGTCGGACCACTTCCTCCACACGGATTACTTGTCGCTCCCGAAACAGTAGCGTTTATCCAGTCACCAGGAGGTATTTCCATATAATATCCACCATCTATCTTTGCAATAGAACTGTAAACAACTGCACATGGATTATCTCCACCATTCCAATTTAAGCAATAAGAGGATACTTCTGTGCCATTAATTTTAATTGACCGTCCATTAGCATTGACATTTGTTATTGTCGTACCAAACGCACAAACCTTAGAGTTATTACTGTTTTGAGACACACCAGCATTTGACCCAACAACGATATTATTACAGTCACTACAAGTACAATTACAAGTAGGACCAGCAGTAAACTCCACATCACAATTATGCTTGGTTGTACCTACAGAATTTGTCAAAGAAACTTCATACGTTTCAGTAGCTCCGTCCGATTTACCTGATTCAGTAAACGCAGGCAATGCACCTCCAGTATAACTATTTCCCGTTACACTTGTTCCCGTGATTGTATAATGACAGTAACTTCCTCCCTCGTCACAGCCAACTACATTTTGCGGCGTTATCTTTACATTATCAGATCCAGTTGTATTAGCTTTCAAATTCGTCGGGCAACTAAATGAAGGTGCAGTCAACGCTACTGTCAAAGGAGTCGTACATGTTGGATGAGAGTTATTATCGCAATCGCAGCTAAATTCCAACGTTTTTGTGCCATTAGATGCAGCGGTTTTAGTGACACTAATATTGGAATTATTGTAGTAATTTTCTGATGCCCCTGTATCGAATTTATATATGCAATTCCAACAATTATTTACCTCGGCCGCCTTGCTTGCCGTAAACGTGTACTCGCCTCCTTTATTCACTGTTGTCGGATTCACCGAGCATGTAAGTATCGGTGCGATTGTTACGCTTCCTTCGCATATCTTGTTCGCTCCCTTTGTCACGGAGTATGCGTAAGTGCCTGGAGTTGTAGGAGCATTTATTGTGTTGTTCCAGCAGTTTGCCGTACCGCAATCTATTGTTTTAGAACTGTTGTTGAACGTCCATGTAAACTGCGTGTTGGCGTTTACACCGGAAACATTGACCGATATTTGTTGCCCTGCATACGGCTTCCCGCCAATGGTGCAGGCGCCCGAGATGTCGTTCACCGTAACACTGGCATCGCAAACTTTTTCGTCACCGACATAGAGACTGTAGGTATGCGTACCCTTTGCGAGACCCGTGCCCAAGTCCTTCACGTTTGTAATATTGGACCATCTTTGCAAAGTCGCTGTTCCTACTGTCGCGTCGCCTTGTTTCAGTGTCACATTGAATGTTTTATCGACACTTTCTGTATTGCGGGCCAAGAAATACAATCTGTTTCCTGTAAAGACGGGATCCACAGAGAATGCGTCTGAACGTGTAGAAATTCCGCATGTGACCGTCGGCGGAACTTCTTCTTCTTTTCTTAAGACCTTGAATTTTGCGCTGCAGTCATTGAAAAGATTATTGGGGGGGGGGAGTGTACTTTTTACAGTGTATGTATGTTCACAACCCGCGGTGACATTGCATTCTTGGCTTTGATTTGCCGAGTGGCGGGCAGCCGTTTTTTCGATACCCTCTGCAAATTTTTCGTTATCTATATAAACTTCATAGCCGCAGCCTGCTCCTGGACATCCATTGAAATCGATATTGAATGTCGGGAATCTGGCTCCGCTCGCAATACTTCCAACTGACGAACAGTTGACGCCGATTTTACCAATTTTTCTGGGAGAAACCTCGCATTCCTTGGTTTCTTCTTGTCCATTTGTCGTACCCACAATTTTCGCATTGAACCTATATGATTTGTCTTGGCAACATTCATAAGGATTGTCCGGGATGCTTACTACGGCAATATTGCCGTTCCATGCGATTCCGTCATCGCCGGTTGCTTGCTTGGTTACATTAAGTGTATGATCAGCATCTTCGACAGTGGCTGTAACTTGCTGACTCACAATCAGGTTTTTGTTCGTTACTTGAGTCATCACGTTCCATTTGTCGCCATCAAAGGTAGCTGTGCAGTAGTTTATACCGATGGCATTTTCGCAAGAGCTTGTAATCGAGGTTAGCGTAGCGCTTGACGTGCCGTGGTTTTTCAGCACTATCTGCTTTACGTTTTCAGGGTCGAAACCGCTTGAACCTGTAGCAAATTCCTGCATGACATCGAAGGTTCCGCTATTTCCGTGCATTTTGACGGAATGGCTTTCGTGGTCGCTGTCGCCCCAGTTGTCACTTTCGCTGACAAGCCAAATTTCGACTTCGCTGTTGTCGGTGTTTTCGAGCGCAATGTGAAGCGTTGCGGCCCTGAAATTCTGTTTGCTATCGAAAACGATAGATTCTTCCAAGCCGTAGTTTATAGGCTTAGAACCACTGAACAGGTCTTGATGGGCAGAACATTCGCTGAATTTGCCAGTCCAGAAAGCTCCGCAATGAGCTCTCTGCGATTCAGCGTCTATGCCCCAGGCTACATCTTCATCCGCAGTGTTAGTGCAGTTTCCGAGCCAGGCTTTTGCGGTCTTGTATTCGACTCCGCTATCGTCGGTATAGCCGTGTGCACCGATTCCACTTTCCGAGAAATTATAACTATCACAGGTTCCTCCAAGGCAAGCGTCGTCGCCGTTATAGTAATAATAGAGCGGCGTGCAACCTTTAGAATCGAACCAGCCAGAATGTCCAACCCAAGGTTTCACGTCCACACCCGTCTTGATGACTCCATCTGTTGCGACAGCGGCAAACGAGCATTTGACCGTGGGGTAAGTATCGTGGCATTCCGAATTGTAGGTTCCGCTCTTCCAGCCGATTCCGTAAATCTTGAAGTTCGGGTCGGCAAGGCTAAACCCGACATATTCATGAGCCACATCGGCAAGGGCGTTGTTGAAATCAGAAAGGGCGAATTCACATTCGTATTCCGTCGCGGAACCATAGTAGTTTCCGACGTTGGCGCGCACTTTGATGGTGTTTTGCGTCGTTACTTCTGCGGTCACCATGACCATTTTGGAATTGGATACGCGTACCGTATGGTCATTGTTCGTCAAAGTATTGGACAGACTTGTCGAGCCCCTTGTCAGCTGGGCTTCGAGTTCTCCGTTGCCATTTTCGTACAGGTTCAACATAAAGTAATCGTTGCCGTACTTGTTTGCACGAAGCATGAACCCGGATTTCTTTATGTTCACTGCGGATTTATCGTAGCTGGACGTTGCTTTCGGAACGTTAATCAGAGCTTTAAGCGTCCCCACGATGCCCGCATTCACCGTGCTCATGACGACAATGGGTTCACGTGCCGATTGCTTCTTTTTCTTGATGACGGTCTTGTCGATATGGATTTCGCCGCTTGAGCCCGTGATAATCTGGGAAAGAATACCGGATATCAGGTGCCACTTGGAGTTTGTAAAGAGTCCGGTCGCATCGGCTGCCGTACACACGGATGTGGCGTCGTTATCGCACTTGTCAATACAATATTCAGTTTCTATGGCATCGCATTCCACTGATTCCCGTTTGAATTCGTCAAAGAAACAATGTTTATCCGCTTCACCAAAAACGGCCGTCAATTCGGTAGCGTCATCGGTGATGGAGAACGAATCGTATGTTTTGCTTGTGACTGTGGCGTCTGTTGTCGGGCAACTCGGGCCGGAACACCTCCAGAAACTGAATTTTTCAGCATCGTTATTGTCTTCCAACACGACGGTCACATTTTCGCCCCTGAAAACAGAAACCGTGCACGTCCTTGTCGAAGATGTATCGGTACTTGTCGAAGCGTCATTATACCTGCATGTTTTAATAATTTGATTGCCAGAGCCACGAGACGCGTAAACATTTATTGTTGGATTCTTGCCACCGACGTTACCCGAGAAGCCTACAGTAAACGTTCTCTTTGTGGCTTTGGCACTTGCTCGTAAATCGTAGGTGGAGTTTCCTTGAACGTGTTCTATGGAATTGTTGTCTGTAGGGATAATCACTACGCAACCGCTATTGGAAACTTCGGTTAGAGTAACCGGCTGCGAATTGCCGACCATGATGGCCCATGAGGTATTGGCGACTTTATTGATGAAATTTGTCCCTGTGGGTTCGACCCAAGGTATGAAAACTTCGCAATCCGGCCAGTCCGAGAGATTTCCATCAGGGCACATTCCCCGGTTGTCTTCGCAGAATTTCCTGATATCGTCGGTTGTTGCATCGTTGCGGTTCAGTTGCGCAATAGACTTGATAAAAAGTTCGGTCGCATTCGGTGAGCCAGGAATGTAACCTTCGCCAGGGAGCAACTGGAATACCATAGTCCCTTCAACGGCGTTATTTGTTTTTATCGTAGCGAGTATAGGTGTAGATGCCGGGCCTGCGGGAAGGTTTATTGTGCAATTCGTGCCTTCGCGTGTCACGCCCGCTCCAAAAGAAGCATACTCCCAGGCTTCATTATCGACATCGGGGCAATAGGCGTTGACAACAAGCGGTTCAGCAAGTGCAGGAACACTGAGTAACACGTCTTTCTGTTCGCTGGCGCCCATTTCTTGAGATTCTAGCGTGAAAGATATCATTTTTATGGCACGAGTGCTGTCGCCGACATTGACCCAGAAGGGAACGCTAGAATAGCCTGTAGCCGAGGCGGTACAGGTATAGTGCCCCTTGGCGAGTTTAGTCGGCGGTGTATAGAGTTTTCCCGATGTGGGCAGGGTTGCTGACCCCGGTCCTGTACAGGTTACGTTCACCTCCGATTTTTTCAAGGTGGAGCCGTTGAGTGGCTGGACGTTGTAGTAATCTGTCAAACTGCCAAAGGGGTCACTGGACAGATAAATGATACGCGGAAGCACAATGAATGATGGATTGAGTTCTGTTACGTTGCTCCCGCCTGCTTCAGGAAGGGGCTCTTTACTCTTGCCTTGGGATTCCAATCTCACGCCCAACTGCGGCGCCATCGAAATATAGAAGGAATCATATTCAGAATTCGTTGTACTAGAACCAGAACCGGGAACCCCTGACGATGAAGAACCTGCTGTAGAGCTTGAACTTGCAACGGCGCCTCCGCAAGAGGCTTCCCCTACAGAAGCAGGGCAAACAACACCATTTGCCGTCAAGTCGGTCATCAAGGCTTCGTTGAAATCCATTTGGCGGGTCTTGATATCGCCAACTTTCGCGCAAGTCGCCGCTTTGGCATAAATGGAACCGCTAAAGACTGCGTCGTTGAACATTATCCCATCAATATCTTTGGGAGTGTAAATAAAGTAATTATATGTAGCATTATTGACTGCTGGCTGGAGCGTATAGGTGTTTCCTCCCCCATGCCCTGTACCCTCCTTCAAATAGAGAAATACGTAAGAATCCGATGTGGTCGGCGGCAGGCTCTGCTGTCCCATGGGCTCAGTTACGATGATGATGAATTTACCTTTCAAAGGAGTATTCGGATCGGCCTTCCAATTTTTGCGAACTTTCACAACTTGATAACCGTTATAGAGGCTGTCCTTTGCGCGCTGCGGGTTGCTTGTGTTATCTCGATAGCATCTGTTCAACCTATCGGGCATGGTACTGCCCCATTGGGTAACATCGCGACAACCTCTGTTTGCATATTTTTCGAATTTATCATAGGCGGTGACGAGAATGTCATCTACCTTGTAATCGGCGTTTCCCCTGCGAAGTCCTTGACTATTCACTGTAGATTGACCTGCATGGGGGCACCCTTCACCCGGTGTTTTTCTCCAAACTAAATCGCAATGAGCCTTGACGGATTCGGCACATTCAAAATTCCTTTCGGCCGGGAAGTTTCTTGTTACGGTACCTTTGGATTGGAACCACGGGGTGACATCGCATTCAGGGCGCCATTTATCGGGAGAAGCCTTACAATACGGTGAACCTGTTGGTTTTCCATTGTAATTCAGAAGATGGTTGCCTGCGGCTTGATAACCAAAACCAAAACCATACCCACCACCACCGGTCGTATAAAACGGCTGATTTTCAACATAATAGCTCGCATAATACGTCGAGCCGAAACCCCAGCCACCAGCCGCGCGGGATACGATGAAATCGACATCCTGACCCGGCCCATCATAATAATAAAGGTAGTAGGCGTCTGTTTTATTCCTCAAGTGAAGAGGCAAATCTTTATAAACTTTGGTCGTTTTGTCGTCCCATCTAGCTTGTGCGCCCATACCCGCATTGCTGGCGGTCCCTCTGTAATAGTCTCTAGATTCGACAAACGTCCTGTTGTTTACGAGTGTCACATAATCAGCTGTTGAATGGGCACTTTTGATGTAAATTCTAGAATCAGTTTTATCCCCAAGGATGATGTGGTCGTAATTGGCGTCGTTCTTTTCGCCGTTTTGTATCCATACAGGGTAGGTTGATTCAGCCCAGATATTTCCACCGACCTTAAACTTACGGACAGCGTTTTTCTTGTCTATAACAACTTGAGCATTTGGACCAAGGCAAAGGTTTCCGGCCACTTGGGATTCGTGAGCGCCAAGATTTGTTGTCCATATACCATTCAGAGTTAGATTCTTTTGAAATTTCTGGTCTCCGGGATCGGGTGGGGCAAGATTACCTTCGATATATACATTACCCGTAAGGTACGCTCTGCTGAGACCTGCCGCTTCAGATGCGGCCGGGAAAGTAAATCCTTTTGTCGCATTTCCAGCAACATAGAAGTCATTACCGAACACACCGTTATCTGCACTGATATTGCCTCCAATACAAGCGGTACCTCCAGCACCGACAGAGTTACCTGTTATATAAACGTCTCCTGTAACAATGAGGTTTTCTTCTGTATATGGAGGGTTGGAACCGAACAAATCACCATTAATCAGGAGAGAATAGGCCTTTATATGTCCTTGAGATTGCGTGGAACCGCCAAAATAATTGTACTTGAACGGGATGGACGCGACAACTTCTTCGACTTTTTCTTCATGAAAGAGTTTCACTTGGTACAAGCCATCTACGTTGAAAATGGCGCTTTCGTTCCAAGTGGCGACGGTAACGTCCCCATTATTTGTATTTCCAAGAACCTGTGATACGCCAGATGACAAAATTTTCAATTTATACGTACTTCTTTCGGTATTCACGCCCGTAAGCCATACGTGGTAATCCTGCTTGGCGCGTTGCCAGCGACGTACTCTGGCATCGAGGTTGATGGGCTTGTTGCCGCCTTCGATGAATGCCTTCACCAGCGCACCGACATCATTGGCGTGGAACGTCATCCACATACGGGTGTTTTCAATACCGGCAAGGGCGCTCTGGCGGGCCTCTTGTTGTTTCATTCTGCTTGCACTAGAAAGGCCTCCGCTTGAGAGCAACTTGTACGTAGCGGTTGCGGCAATTGTCGCGACGAGCATAAACAGTAGCACGGTAACAAGTGACACACCGTTTTTTAGATGAGAAGACGCAAGACCACTACGTGGCTTGCTACAGACGAAAGACGAAAGTTTTTTGCAGTTTAAATGCATAAAATTCCTCCTAGTCGTGGGGACCGTTGCTCGGCGCCGGAATAACCACTTCAACATGTCCTGACTCGCCATTGCGCTTAATGTCCAGTTTTAACAGAAACGCCTTCACGTTTTGCTTGTCGTGCTTGTTTGATTCAAAATCGTAAGCTTCAAAATTGTAGTTTGCACTAGGAATCTTGGTAAGTCTTAAGTTTGTAATAGAAACCTTTCCTTGAGAAACAAGTGGTGAATAACAGGCAAAGGTAAATGCAAGGCACGCGTTTTCAACTTTTTTTGCTACAGAGAACCGCATGGAACGGCCCGGTCCACTCCCTTCTCCTTGTAAACCCATCGGCGGGAAGAACGTAAAGTCGTTCACCTGCACGACATCGTTTACTTTGGGCAAATCGCCAGTTTCTCTGTCTCTAAAGCCAACAGACATATGGTCTTGACCGGGTATAAACAATTTGCTTTTATCCGTGTTTACATCCGGGGAAGATACTTCGAACGAAATTTCGTAGAGTTCGCCTGGCTCGAACGTGAAGTGGTTGCCTTCTCTGCTGCATAATGCTTCCCAAGAAGTTTCAGACGTCGTTTCATTGCGGATGGCGATAACTTCATTGAATTTCCGTTCAGCTTCGGATTTCACCGTTTCAGTAACATGGTCATAATTCTGGTAGAAATTGCCCACGGTCTGCTTGTTTCCGCCTTTGTGGACCTCGCTGAATTCGTTATAAATAACGGGCAGTTCGCGATCCCCGTCATTTCGACCAACAAGCCTAAACTCCGTTACACCTGCTGCCGGGAAAAGCTGGATATCATCTCCCACGACACCGGGTTTTCCCGGTATAACCGTAAATGTACTCACGCCTTCTGCAATTTCTACTTCTGTGGAGTCGTTGCACGGGTCATCTGCGGGAATTGTCGATTTGCATTGAGCTCCATGAACGGGTAAAGTAACGTTTTCAACAACGGGGTCTCCGCCACCTTCAGGAATATGCACTATTACATTAGGTAAAAATTTGCATTTACGCCGTAACGTTCCATTTCGAACATACCAGGCAATTTGTTCTTTGGCCAAGAAAAAGCCGCAATCATCGAAACGTAAACGACGAATGGTAAGGCTGTCAAAACCGTTCCTGTTGATTACCATAAAAGAAGATGAATCCCCGTTGCTCGGATCCATATACATATCCATGTCGATGCCGCTGAATTTGTTTCCGTATTGGGCTCCTAGACCAGACACTCCATCTTCTATTGCACTTTTTGCACCAGTCTGCGCAATATCGGTCTTTATTAGATTGGCGACGCTCTCCGCAACTTCGGAAGCCTCCAACATGTTCTGCGTACGCACACGCATTTTTGTGCTATCGCTGAACGCCTGACCTGCAATGAGGACAATACCCCCAAGCAGAGCTATATAGACCATAAGCTCCATGAGGGTGAAACCTGCTTTTTTTCTTGAGCCCCAACAAATCATTTCATTTCCTCTACACCACATCGTTTTTACTATTAAAAATAAGTTTTTTGAATGTAAAATGAAAAAAAATTTTTTCAGCGTGCTAGGTATCACCCGAAAAACGCAAAAAAAAGCCCTTTTGGGGCTTTTCCTACTCTATTTCCCGAGAAGCGACCTGAAAAAGCCGTTTTTCTTCTTTTTCGTGGTTTCCGTTTTTTCGCTTGCAGTGGCTTTTTCTGTTTCAGCCGTTGTTGTGGTGGTTGTCACAGTCTGAGCCGGTGCGTTTTTCGGTTTGAACTTACAAGTCACTGTGGCGTCGCCTGTGACTATGAATGTTCCATTTTCATCGCATGGCGAGCCTTCCCAAAGACGCGAGTCTTTCGTGTAGCCTGCTGCAGGACGAGCCCAGAACGTCAACTTCGTTCCCTCTTTAACTGGTTTCGAAAGGTCCAGATTCTCGTTTTTCGATTCTATCGTACCATTTTCAGGTTGAACTATGGTTATCTTGTAATATTTTGGTGCTTTTACTTGCGGAATGGGCGTGTTGGCGTTGCTCTTGTCGAGTACCGGGCGAACCGTGTATCCCATAAAGCGTGTACCGCCGCCCTCTCCTGCAAAATCAGTCGTTTTGGGACCGATGCTGATACCATTTGCTCCGCGCGACTCCGTGCGGCCAAGATTCGATAACCAATAGTAACATTTCTTGCCCCTATCGCTGATATTGTCCTGCCATTTGCCTGAAGCGGGCAGGAAAATATGCGTGTCGGACAGAGAATATGACGCCAATGGCGTTTGGCCTTTATATACACGCTTGTTTTTGTTGGCTTTTGTTTTTGCCTTGTAAAACACCCAGCCGTTCACGCCTGTACCGTTATAATTTTCGGTCCATACGCCGTAGCAGTTTTTATTCAGTTCCTCCCAATCTTTTTGTGTCGGCATACGCCATTTGCCGCCCCAGTTGGCTGCGGCGGCATCGTCGGCCGCATCAAGCGTTTTCTTGCCATCGCCAAGGAACTGCCACGAGTGGCCCATCCATTTGAACCACGACCCTCCGCTGTTGTTTTCATCGGGAATCTGATATTTATTTATGAATATGTAATTTTTGAATTTGTTTACATTTTCTTTTTTCAAAATTTTTTCCCAGCCCGGTTGCATATGCTTGTATGCGGTAAAAGCGTATGCCTTTGGTTTGGTGGTCATTCCCCACATGTAATAGTCACCCGCGGCTTGCGGCGTTTTTGCGCCAACATTGCTCGTTGCCCACATTTTGCCGCTTGGCAAACCCAAATCAACGGCATCGTGACCATTGGTATTGCCCGAACGCGGACAAACCGGACGGACTGTCATTCCATAATCACGGCTAAAGGTTGTTTCCACACGAGCACCATTTCTACTGTCAATTTCAAAGGATTGTGCATTCTGCGTGTTGTATTCCGATAACGATGACGACCAATAAAGGCATTCCGATGCGCTTTGAATGCTGGCTGAGGCGTTCCTGTAGCCGGTGGCAGGAAGGAAAATATGCATGTCGGCAGTAGAATATGAGGCTGATGGTGTGCCATCGGTTTTACCTTTGTCGGCTTCGGCTTTAGCCTTATACACTATCCAGCCGCTTTTGCCGCTGTAGTTGTCGGTATGTGCAATGTAGCAGTTGCTTATCAACTCGTTCCAATCGTCGGCTGTAGGCATAGCCCAGTCCCCGCCCCAGTTGGCAGCAGCTACATCGTCAATAGCTTCGAGATTTTTCTTGTTGTCGCCGACGAATGTTACGCCCGAATACCATATAGCACCCTTCAGTTCGTCGTCAAAAGTGTATTTATTGATGTTGTACCAGTCGGGTCCTTTTTTCGCACCATTTCTGCCATCCATTTTAGCATCGTTCATGTATGTGTACGACGACCATTCATAGACGGTTTTGGGTTTGGTTTCGCCCCAGGCAAAGTAGTCGCCAAGTCCTTCGGGCTTGTCGGCACCAACGTTACTGGTCGCCCATAGCGTGCCCGAAGGCAATCCTAAATCGACATATTGCGGCGTAAATTGTTGGTCTGCAGCCATTGCGTTTGCAACTGCAAATAATGTTAATGCTGCAAATATTTTTTTCAAAAGCATTTGTTTTTATTTTTCTCCTTGGCTCTAAAAAGCCCTTATAACATTTACTTTCTGAATATACCTTTATTTACGCGTTTGCAAGCGGGTTGGCGCAGAAAAGCAAAGCCAATTCTTGACCTTTTAGCCATTTTTTAGGCGAAACTCGTGCAAAGAGTCTGCGTTTTTTCTAAATTTCGCCGTACTATGAGTGAATCTATTAACAATGTCAAACAGGCGTTTGATGCAGAACTTGCACAAACCGACCTTACCAATCAAGAAGCAGTCAACAATCTTCGCGTCAAGTACCTTGGAAAAAAGGGCGCAGTCACCGACCTCATGAAGCAGATGGGTTCTCTTTCTGCCGAAGAACGTCCTGCTTACGGTAAGCTCGTGAACGAATTGAAGGTTGCCGTTTCCGAAGCAATCGACAAGGCTATCGAGACCGCAAACGAAGCCGCTCTCCAGAAGAAGCTCGCCAGCGGCGCGGTCGATATCACGCTCCCGGGCGCTGGCATCGCTGCCGGTTCGACGCACCCGCTGTACGACGTCCGCGAAGAAATCATCGACTTCTTTGCGCAGATGGGTTTTGATGTAGATTTCGGTCGCGACATCGAAACGGATTGGTACAACTTCGAAGCGCTCAACACTCCGCCCGACCATCCGAGCCGCGACATGCAGGACACGTTCTATGTCGATAACAAGGTCATGCTCCGTACGCACACGTCGGGCACCCAGATTCACTACATGGAAACGCACAAGCCGCCATTCCGCATGATTGCTCCGGGCCACGTGTTCCGCGTCGATAACGATGCGACCCACGCTCCGATGTTCCAGCAGTGCGAAGGTCTTGTCGTTGACGAAAACATCAGCTTCGCCGACCTCAAGGGCGTGCTCCAGGTATTCATGAACAAGCTCTTTGGCGCAGGCGTCAAGACCCGCTTCCGTCCGAGCTTCTTCCCGTTCACGGAACCGTCTGCAGAAATGGACGTGAGCTGCGTGTTCTGCGGTGGCAAGGGCTGCCGCCGTTGCAAGGGCACGGGTTGGATGGAAATCGGCGGCTGCGGTTCTGTTGATCCGAACGTGTTCAAGAACTGCGGCATTGATTCCGAAAAGTTCACTGGCTTTGCATTCGGTTTCGGCCTTGACCGTATCGCCATGCTCCGCCACGAAATTCCGGAAATCGGACTTTTGACGGCCAACGACCAGAGATTCCTCAGCCAGTTCTAGGTTAGACGAAAGAACGCCCGCTAAAGCGGGCTATAGACGAAAGACAAGAGAAAAAGGCGGATTGAATCCGTCTTTTTTTGTTTGTAAAAAGAAAACCCGGCACAATGGCCGGGATGAAAATGCGAAAAGACCTTCACTGGATCCTTCACCCTTACGGGTTCAGGATGACGTATTACGAGCGTTTGTAGTCGTCCTGCATGCGGATAATGTCGTCTTCGCCGGTGTATTCGCCGACCTGGACTTCAACTATCACGAGCGGGAGCTTGCCTTCGTTCTGCAAGCGGTGAACCGTTCCCGAAGGAATGTACGTCGATTCGTTCGGACGCACGTAGAACACTTTGTCGCCAACAGTGCATGTTGCAGTACCGCTAACAACAACCCAGTGTTCCGAACGGTGCAAATGCTTCTGCAACGAAAGACGTTCGCCCGGGCGAACAACGATGCGCTTCATCTTGTAGCGGTCCGTCGATTCGAGCACGGAGTACGTACCCCACGGGCGGTTGACCGTCTGCGGGACAGTCGGCAAATCGGAACCTTGAGCCTTGAGCTCGTCAACAACCTTCTTCACCTTCTGGCTACTCGCAAGTGGAGCGACCAAGAGAGCATCCGGCGTATCGACTATCAGCATGTTGTCGAGGTCGATTGTACAAATCTGACGCTGGCAACCGAGAACAAGAGAGTTCTTAGAACCAACAGCCAAGTGCTTTGCGTTTAGGTTATTGCCATTTTCATCGTGGTCGTATTCGCCATAGAGAGAGTCGAACGCGCCAAGATCGGACCAGCCGATATCACTCGGAACAACCTTCACCTTGGAAGACTTTTCCATCACGGCATAGTCAATCGAGTTCGAAGGAATGTTCATCATGTCATCATGATCGACACGGACAAGAGCACCCTTGTTTTCTTTCTTGGCATTCGCAAACGCAACCTTCGCCGCAGACAGAATGTCCGGAGAAAACTTCGCTAGCTCATCAAGGAACGTCGAAGCCTTAAAGCAGAAGATTCCGCTGTTCCAGAAGAACCTTCCAGAAGCGACGTACTTCTTGGCGGTTTCCAAGTCCGGTTTTTCGACAAAGCGCTTGACATCTTCGCCGTTCGCTTCGATGTAGCCGTAACCCGTTTCCGGGCCTGTCGGAGTAATGCCGAACGTGACCAAGAATCCTTTTGTAGCAAATTCTTCGGCCTTGCGCAAGCATTCTTCGTAAGCATCAGCTTTGCGAATCACATGGTCGGATGGCGAAACAAGAACAACATCATCCGGGTTGAGACCGAGGCACGCAAGAGCGATTGCCGGAGCCGTATTGCGACCCACCGGTTCCAAGAGGAAGCGTGCATGTGTCGCACCGACTTCTTCAAGTTGGTCCTTTGCCAAGAAATACTGTTCTGCATTACTGACAATGTACTGCGCGCTGCAAATACGTGAATTTGTCTTTACGGTACGCTGGAACAGGGACGCTCCGTCAAAAAGACGGGCGAACTGTTTCGGCATGAGGGAGCGGCTAATCGGCCAAAGGCGCGTACCGCTGCCACCACACAGAATCAAGTTAATCATAGCGTCACCCTATTTCCGATTACTTCCATTGTGTGTTATGGAATTGCTGGATGTAGTACATCATGTTAACAGCATTATGACCGGTATTAACTGTAGCATTGAGCGTCGGCGTAATCAAACCAAGGAGACGGTTCCATGTTGCAAGGCCAGAAGCATCGACATACACGATATCGCGCGGATTCATTTCAAAGCGGTCTGCCATAGCAAGGGCCATCGCGTTCTTCGCATTCAGCTGATAAATATCGATTTTGTCAGGAGCCGTATTTCTGATAACATAAATATCTCTCGACGAGGCGTTCACGGCATTCACTCCACCAGCGGCAGCAAGGGCTTCTGCCAATGTCAAGTAATTGTCCATGCGGACAACCCCGCTCCTCAGCACTTCACCGAGAACATAGACCTTCCTATCCCTTTCGGTATCGGCCCTCAACGGGACAAACAATTGGTCACCCGGTTTCACGAGGATGCGCTCGATAGGAACGTTCTCCTTGAATGCACGGACGTAATCAATATTATAGACCTTGTCACCACGGCGGAGTTGAACAAACGCAGGATCAGCCTTTTCGTTAAACCCACCCACTTCAGCAATGACATCGGGAATCGTCATCGGATTCTCGTCAAACTTCACATAACCGGGTTTATTCACTGCTCCCGTCACCAAAGCCTTGCGGCTGTGATAACCCGTCACACGGACATCCACCTGAGGGTCGTTCAAAATCTTGTCCGAAAGACGCTTTGTGATTTCAAGACGGAGTTCCTGGGCGGTAAGACCAGCGGCCTGAATCACGCCTGCATACGGATAGAACAACTTGCCATCGGTCGTCACCTTCTGGCCGGCCGGCTGGTACTGACCCATCGGAGACGTGAGTTCTGGATGTTCCCAAACAACTACCTGAACCATATCCAACGGTCCAATCCTATATTCCAAGTCCGGGAGAGAATCCACCATGAGATCGGCCAAATTACCGTCTTGAGGATTTACAGGAGCCGCCACAGGTTCACCCATATCTCCCTTCTCAATGGAATGAAGCTTGAACGAGATTCCATTGTATGTTGTGGAATCCGAAGGAACATCCATACGCATTTGAGGTCCAGCAGCACAACCACTCAAGATTGCAGCGGCTACACCACAAAGAGCTATACCAATTTTTTTCATACTTTTCCTTTCTTATTTATTTGGCTTCACTTTGCCTAATTTTTTCAACCCAATAAGGCGTCAGCTTAGAAATAAAATTCCAGGCCAACACAAATGCATTTTCTGGACGTCTATACGGGTCAGGGATATCCACCTGGTGAGATTCACCATAGCGGAAAACCTTACCCTCTAGCCAGGGATACTTATGCAAAAGTTCCCTCTTATGTCCGTTTTCCATCACCAAGATCAAGTCTGCCCATTTCAGGATGTCCAAATTAATTTGGCGAGCCCTATGGGCACTCATATCCACACCATGCTGCATGGCAATTTTCTGAGCAATTTCATGTGCAGGATTATCAACCAATGCACCAAGACCAGCACTCATCACATTAAAATCCGGCCCGAGTTCCTTTTTCAGGAGGTACTCCCCTGTCGGACTACGGCAGATGTTACCAGTACAAACAACAAGAATATTTTTCATGATGCGCAAAAGATAGGAAAAATGTTAGGGAGCAGGTATTTAGGTATTAGGCATTAGGATTAAAATCACGGTTTCGTCATTTATATACGAGCGCTCGAAACGCGTGTAACAATCACTAAGACCACAATCTATAACCTACTACCTTTTATAGTTCAAACGCAAATCCCAAGTCCTTGAGAGCCGGATTCTTGGTATCCTTTTCAGAAAGGAGCGGTTCGAAGCCGTTCCCCACCGGCCACTTGACGCCGATTTCGGGGTCGTTCCACATCAGACCGCCTTCGTCCTTCGGGTCGTAAAGGCGGGTGCACTTATACACGAAAGTCGCCGTCTCGCTGAGCACCACAAAGCCGTGAGCAAATCCTTCGGGAATGTAGAACTGCTTCTTGTTTTCGGCAGAAAGGGTAACGCCTTCCCACTTGCCAAACGTCGGGCTACCCTTGCGCAAATCGACGGCCACGTCGAATACTTCGCCTTCGATGACACGGACAAGTTTACCCTGCGGGTTCTTCTTCTGGAAGTGCAGCCCGCGGAGCACGCCCTTCTTGGAGCGGGATTCGTTGTCCTGCACAAAGACCATGTTCAGGCCGGCAGCATCGAATTCAGCCTTGTTGTAAGTTTCCATAAAGTAGCCGCGCTGGTCGCCAAAGACCGTCGGTTCGATAATCGTCACACCCTCGATGGAGGTTTTGATAAAATTGAATTTGCCCATTTTTCAATTACCTATTCTTATACATCGTTTCGTAATACTTCTCGTAGTCGCCGCTCGTGATGTTGTCGAGCCATTTCTGGTTGTCGAGGTACCAGCGCACCGTCTTCTCGATGCCTTCCTCAAACTGCAGGGACGGTTCCCAGCCGAGTTCCTTCTGGAGCTTGGTGGAGTCGATGGCGTAACGCGCGTCGTGGCCTAGGCGGTCCGTCACGTAGGTGATGAGGTCCATGTCCTCGCCTTCGGCGCGGCCAAGGAGCCTGTCAACAGTCTTGATGACGACCTTGATGATGTCGATGTTCTTCCATTCGTTAAAGCCGCCGATGTTGTACGTCTCGGCAATTTTGCCGTTATGGAAAATCACGTCGATGGCGCGGGCATGGTCTTCCACGAAGAGCCAGTCGCGCACATTCTCGCCCTTGCCATAGACCGGCAGCGGCTTCTTGTGGCGGATGTTGTTGATGAAGAGCGGAATAAGCTTTTCGGGGAACTGGTACGGGCCGTAGTTGTTGCTACAGTTCGTGACAATCGTCGGCATGCCGTAGGTGTCGTGGAAAGCGCGTACGAAATGGTCTGAACCCGCCTTGGAAGCGGAATACGGGCTATGCGGCGTGTACTTGGTCGTCTCGTAGAAGAAGTCGTCGCCATAGGCCAGGTGATGCTCGCTGGAGCTAGCCGTCGTCGTGAACGGAGGCGTGATGCCTTCCGGGTGGTTCATCTTGAGGGCGCCGTAAACTTCGTCGGTCGAAATGTGGTAGAAGCGCTTGCCTTCGTACTTTTCGGGCAAGGATTCCCAGTAGAGCTTCGCGGCCTGCAACAGGCTCAAAGTGCCCATCACGTTCGTCTTCGCGAAGGTGAACGGGTCCTTGATGGAGCGATCGACATGGCTTTCGGCAGCGAGGTGGA